>NZ_LN679998.1:395910-1014362 GCF_000953675.1 Paraclostridium sordellii
CACAGAAGTTAAGCTCTTTAGCGCCGATGGTACTTGGTGGGAAGCTGCCTGGGAGAGTAGGACGTAGCCACGTAATCTTTTTTTATTTAAGCTAATTATTATAAAAAGAAGTGCAAAAGCGCTTCTTTTTATTTTATTAAAATTGAATAAAAATACAAAATCTAATAAATAATTAAAGTACAAACAAAATATTTGGAGGATTCTATGTATAGAGTAAATTTAAGATATAAGGATTTTGAAAGCTTAGATAAAAATGTATTATTTGACTGTGAGGATTTTAATATAAATCGTGATATATATGAATTTAAAAATATAGTTATAGATCAATGTATTTTAAAAGATTTAGAAATAAAAAATGAAGATATAACATTTATAAAAATAATGTAATAGGTATGTAGAGCTACATACCTATTACATTATTTTTATGCAGTAGCAATGATAAGCGTATCATGATTAATATGTTATAATTATCTTATAAAGGAAGGTAAAGTGTATGAATTTAATAGTAAAAGATATTTATAATGATAATAAGTTTAATGATTTGTTAAAAAAATATATAGAATTTGCGAGTATAAAAGGAATTAGAACTGGAAATATATTATTCTTAGTTCCAAATAACAAGATAAAACGAGAATATGATAAAAATATAAATTTAAATATAAGTGAAGAAATAAAAACAACTACGTATATATCTTTTATATCTAAAGAAGTTATTAAGTTTTGGCCTATGATTGATGAAAAATGTGATGAGATTTTAGAACATAGATTAAAGCCAATAACTATATCAAGTAGTTTAAGAGATTATATTTTAACTGAGATAGTAAAACAAAATAGAAATTTTAGAAATTATTTTGAAGATATAACTGCATCAAATAGAAATATTGCAAATAGTATATCTGATAATTTAAACAAAGCAGTTCAAAATCTAATAGATATTAAATCTATTGGAGAGAAAATCTATTATTCAAAAGTTAATCATGATAAGATAAATAGATTTTCATATAGTGAAATGCAAGAAGTTATTGATAAATATATTTCTTTATTATTAAGTAATTCTATTATAGATAATTCTTTGATGATTTATTTATACAACAATTACTTGCTAAAAGATGAACGATATTTAAGCTTTCTAAGAAAAGATATAAAGTATTTACTTGTTGATAGTTTAGAAAATAGTACAGCTTGTGAAGTAGAATTTATATCTAGACTTTTAGATGAAGTTAATGATTCCTATATGTATATAAATTATACTAAAGATTATGCAGCTTTTAATAATATAGACATGAAATATATAAACGAAAAGATAGTTTCACGATGTAAAGTTATAAAAAATTGTAGTATTAATAGCTTATATCTTTCCGATTTAAAAAATTTAAATAAGAAAATTGAATTAAATCAAGATAGTCAACTATATAGTGAAATGATTAAACACATAGGAGATAAAATTATAGAACTTGTAAAAAAAGATATTAATCCACAAGATATATCCATAATATGCCCTATAAGTAGTACAGTAATATATCATAAGTTAAAAAATTTATTAGAAAAGAATGATATACATATTTATAATACAAAGCAAGATAAACGATTAATTGATTATCCATATGCACATGCATTAATGGTGGCTTCATGTATTTTTTACGAATGTGAAGAAATTTTAAACAATGATGATTATATAAATTTTATAAGTCTTTTAACTCAATCAAATAAAATTAGAGCTATGAAAATTTTTAATGATAAACAAAAGAGTGAAGATTATATAAATATAATTAACTATATAAAAGAAAAAAAGGGTGCAGATTTAAGTATATATGAGTTCTTAATAAAGTTTTATATAGATAATTTATTAAACCTACCAAATGGAAAAGAAAATGTAAAGATTTGCAAAAAAATAATTCAAGAGAGTGAAAACTTTACTGAAAGTATAAGCTTATTAGGCCTAGACAAAGATAAATTTAAAGAAAAAATATTTTTTGAAGCATTGAAATCAAATATTAAAGATTATTACTCATTAAGTGAAATAGAGGATTTTCAAGAAAATAATTCAGTAGTTTTAACAACACCATATAGATATATATCGCAAAATATGAAAAATCCTATACAGATTTGGGTAGACGTAGGTAGTAATATGTGGAGTATGAAGTGTGAAAAGGAAATAAGTAATGTACAAGTATTAAAAAGAACATTTAAAGATTCTGAAATATACACTGAAGATATGGAAGAGTTTTATAAAGAATATTATCTGTATAATACTATATATAATTTATTAATAAATACAGAAACAGTATATGCATATAAAAGTGAGTATACTTTAAATGGTTATATCCAAGAAGGACTTTTATACAATTTAATTATAAGTTTGATAGATAAGGGTGAATTTGATGAGTAAGATAAACTATAGAGAAGATCAAATCCCTATAATAAATTATGAGGGTGGAACTATGGCAGTACCAGCTGTACCAGGAGCTGGAAAGACATTTATAGTAACTAATTTAGTTGCAAAGTTAATAAAAGAAGGAAAAAATAAGCCAGGAAAAATATTAATACTAACATATATGAATAGTGCAGTAAACAATTTTAAAGGCAGAATTGCTAAACTATTAGATGAAAATGATATAAAAGAAACTAATTCTTATGAAGTTATGACTATTCATAGTTTAGCAGTAAAAATAATAAAAGAAAAGCCAGAAATACTTATGTTAAATGATGAATTTAGTATAGTAGATGATCTTAAGAAAACTATAATATTAAATGAATGCATAAATAATTTTAAAAATAATGGAGGCGAAAGAGCTTTTAATTTCTTTGTTAAAGAACAAAGAGATGAAGAGTGGAGAAATAGATGTATGGAGTCTTGGAATCAAGGCTTTTTTGATTTAGTAACAAATTCAATAAGCGAGTTAAAGTATAAAGACATATCTCCCAAAAAACTTGAAGATATAATATCAAAGGGGCATAAAGGAGTATTAAAATGTATTTTACCAATATATAAAGATTATGAAAGAAAATTAAAAAATAGTGGATTTCTAGACTATGATGATATTTTAATATTAGCTTATAAAGCTCTTAATAAAGATGAAGATTTAAAAGTGAAATTTCAAAATAGATATTCATATA
Organism: Paraclostridium sordellii; assembly: GCF_000953675.1. NCBI lineage: Bacteria > Bacillati > Bacillota > Clostridia > Peptostreptococcales > Peptostreptococcaceae > Paraclostridium > Paraclostridium sordellii. Next base: position 399,028 of record NZ_LN679998.1, read on the forward strand.
TTTTTGAAGATGAATGTCAGGATTCAAATGAACTTCAAGGAAATATTATAAAACTTATATCAGAAAATAATAACAATTTAGTTAGAGTTGGAGATGTAAATCAAAGTATAAATGGAACATTTTCTTCTTCTAATCCTATATTTTTTAAAAACTTCATGGAAGAAGCAGACCATTGTTACAAAATGGATATGTCAAATAGAAGTTCTAAAGATATTATAGAATTAGCAAATGAGTTAGTAGATTTAATAACTGGAGATTTTTATATAGAAGATTGTAAATGTGCATTAGAAAAAATGGAAATACGTACTGTACCAAAAGGAAAGGGATATAAAGAAAATCCAACGTCAGATAAATACCTGTTAAATGCTAGATGGTATGAGACCTGGGAAAAAGAAATTTTACAAACAGCAAAGTTCGTAGAATACATAAAAAAAACTACTCCAGATAAAAGTATAGGTTTATTAGTTCCTTTTAATAGTCAGGTTAAAGAAATTGCAAGAGTACTAGAATCGTTTAATTTAGAATTTGATGAACTAGGACCAAATTCTCTTCATAAAAGGAAACTAATAAATAATATTGGATATATTATTGAGTTTTTAGCTGACTGTGATGATATAAATAAGTTAGTAAATATATTAGAGAAAATATATATAAATGTTGAAAATAAAATTGGTAAAGAAGAGTTTTTATTGAAGTTAAAAAGATATGATGTTGAAGATATCATATATGATACAGATAATATAATTCAAGATATAGTTATAGACAATACAGATGACATATATATAAATTTTATAAATGGGATAAATAGATTGAAAATTTTACTAAGTTATAATTCCGTAAAATTTGATGAATTGATTTTGTTTATAGGTGACAATATGGATATAAGTGATGAGGAAAAAGCCATGGTAGATTACATTGCTTTTTATATAAAACAATTAGTATTAGATAATCCAAATACAAGCTTATATGACATAGGTAAAATTTTATTAGATGATAGAAATAGAGTATTCAATTATATAAGTGAAATTATATATGAAATCAATGGATATGAACCTAAGCCAGGAGGAATAACTATTTGTACATACCATAAGTCAAAAGGTATGGAATGGGATGTTGTATTTTTATTAGATTTAACAGAATTCAAATTTCCAGCAAATATAAACCAAAAATTCCAAGGTGAACTTTGGTATTTAAAAGATAAGTATAAAAACCCTGTAGCAATAGCAAAATCAGAAGTAGAATCCATCTTAACTGGAGACAAGCCTATAGATTTTATGTATAAACACAAGGTAGATATAATAAATGAAAAAATAAGGTTGTTGTATGTGGGTATAACAAGAGCAAAAGAAATGTTAATGCTATCTGGACATACTTATAAAGATAAAAATGCAAATAAAAGACAGCAACAAAAGCCATCTTTTTATTTTAATAAGTTAGGAAAGTTTATAAAAGAAAAGAGAGGTGAGTTAGTTGAATAAAAAGTTAGAAAATTTTTTATACAGTCAAAACTCAATAAACACCTATAAATGTTGTCCATTAAAGTTTAAATATAAATATATTGATAAAATAAATTGGAAACAGGATGATGAGAATAGTAGAGAATACTATGATAATTTAAAGCTAGGAACAGACTTTCATTTAATTTGTGAAAGGTATTTTGCCAATATTCCAATTGGAATTGAGCATAGCAAAAATGAAGATTTTAATATATGGTTAAATAAAATAAAGAGGTTAATACCAATTAAAGAGGATAAGACCTATCTTACAGAATATGAGGTTAGATTAAAAAATGATTGCATAAATATACAGGCTAAGTACGATTTAATAATAATTGATAATGAAAATATAAGTATATGGGATTGGAAAACTGAAAATAGAAAGATAGATTATAAGAATATTGAAAATAGAATTCAGACATTAGTTTACTTATACTTATGTAAAGAAGTTGTGACTAAATTATATGATTTAGATATAAGCTATGAAAATATAAGTATAAATTACTATCAGCCAGAATTTTATAATGAAGCTATAACAATTAGATATAGCGAAGAAAAGCATAATAAAATAGAAAAACAATTATATGAATATGTAAATAAAATAAAAAATACAAATTTTGATTATGAAAAAAACTTAAAAAATATTAACCACTGTAAATTTTGCGAATTTAATAAACTATGTAATAATAAAGAAATAAATTTTAGCATACTGGAGGATGAAATATATGAGTCTTAGGTTTATCTTTGGAAGAGGTGGTAGTGGAAAGACAACGTATTGTCTAGAAGAAATTTCTAAAGAAGTACAAAGTGAAGAAACATCACCTATAATATTGTTGGTGCCAGAACAATATACATTTGAAAGTGAAAAAAGATTAAGTAAGTATATAGAAAAAGATCCTTACCTTAGATCAAGAGTATTAAGTTTTAAAACTCTAAGTAATATAGTATTTTCACAAGTAGGAGGACTTACAGATATAAATATAAACTCTAGTGGAAGATCTATGATGATATATAAAGCGCTAGAAGGAGTCAGTGAAGATTTAAAAATATTTTCAAAAGCTTCAACTCAACCAGGCTTTATAGGTACTATTGCAGATATGATATCTGAGTTTAAACAATATAGTATAACACCTGATGCTTTGGAGAATGTAGCTGGAGAATTACAAAGTGAAACTTTAAAACTAAAATTGCAAGATATAAGTAAAATTTATGATAGTTATGAAAAGATTCTCCATGAAAACTATGTAGATACACAGGATTTATTGGCATCATTAGCCGATAAAATTGAACTATGTAGTTATTTTAATAATGCAAAGATATATATAGATGAGTTCACAGGATTTACGCCTAATCAATATAAAGTTATAAGAAGTTTATTAACAAAAGCAAGTGAAGTCAATATCACGTTAACTTTAGATAATAATTTAGTAAAAACTTATAATAAAAGAGATGTATTTTCTCGTACTAAATTTACTGAAGAGAAGTTAAAAAAATTATGTTTAGAAGCAGGTGTAAAAATTAAGCCAGAAATAAGCCTAAATTCAAAACAAATAAAAAGATTTAATGGGAATTTAGAATTAGAGCACCTTGAAAGTAATTATTATTCCTACCCTTATAAAACATATGAAAAAGAAACTAAAAGTATATGCATAAAAGAGTTTAGTAATTTATATTCAGAAGTAGAACAAATAGCTAAGGAAATAGTATTTTTAGTCAGAGAAGAAGGTTTTAGATATAAAGATATAACTGTGGCTACAAGAGATTTAAATAGATATGGATTTTTAGTTCAATCTATATTTAATGAATACGAAATTCCTAATTTTATTGATTCTAAAAAAGAGGCTAAAACAAATCCAATTATAGTACTTATAATATCTGCACTAGAAATGCAAAGTAGAAAATATAATTATGAAACTATGTTTAGATACTTAAAGAGTGGCTTAATAGGATTGAGCATAGAAGATATAAGCTTAATAGAAAATTATGTCTTAGCAAATGGGATAAAAGGTAAGAAATGGTTTGAAGAAAAATGGAACTATAGGTTAAATCATAAACTTAATGACGAAGAAAGTGAAGTTGAATTAGAGATAATTGAAAAAGTTAATGAAATAAAAGATGTGATAATAAATCCTATAGTAAAACTACAAAAAAAATTAAAGGGAAGAAATAAAGCAAAAGATATATGTAGATACATATATGAATTTTTAATTGATATAAATATACCTGAAACTATAAAAAATATGATAGATGATTTTAAGTCTAAAAATGAAATAAATTTAGCTAATCAGTATTCTCAAGTTTGGGAAATTGTAGTTGATATATTAGATCAAATAGTTGAGATTATGGGAGAAGATTTTATAAGTTTAGATAAGTTTATAAAAGTTATAAGTATAGGATTTGATGAATATGAGTTAGCAACAGTTCCACCTAGTTTAGATCAAGTTTTAGTCAGTAGTGTAGATAGAATGAAAAATCCAAATACAAAGCATTTATACTTAATGGGTACTACAGATGGTATATTCCCATTAATATCTAAGGACGATGGAATATTAAATGATAAAGATAGAGAAAATTTGGGTGATAGTGGAATTGAAGTTGATATAGATAGTAAAACTAAAACTTTTGAAGAACAATTTTTAGTTTATAGAGCATTAACATCAACATCTCAATCATTGACAGTAACTTACCCTATAGCTGATCATGAAGGAAAAACTTTAAGACCATCAGTTATAATATCTAGACTTAAGAAAATATTCCCTAATATAAAAAATGAAAGTTATTTAAATGATGTAGAGTATAAATCAAATGAAGAAATAGCAAATAATATAACTACCAAATCTCCTATTTTTAATGAACTAATAAAATCAATAAAAGATTATGAAGAAGAAAAAAAGATAGAAGATATATGGTTAGATGTATATAGATTTTATATAAAAGATGATGAATATCACGTTAGAGCTAAGAACATAGTTGAAGGATTAAATTACACAAATCAAGTTAAAAAAGTTGAGAGTGATAAAATAAGAGAATTATATAACAATAAATTATTTAGTGTTTCAAGGTTAGAAAAATACGCACAATGTCCATTTGCATATTTTATACAGTATGGATTGAAAGCAAAAGAAAGAAAAGAATTTGAGTTTACACCACCGGATTTTGGTACATTTGTTCACAACATACTAGATAAATTTTCAAAGCAATTATCAAAGGATAATTTAGATTGGAGAGATATAACTGATGAATATATATCTGAAAAGGTAGAAATTATAGTTGAAGAATTAGTATCTAAAATACCGGGATATATATTAGAAAGTTCAGCAAGATATAAATATTTAGCATATAGGTTAAAAAATATGCTTATATCCGCAATAGCTATAATTAGTTATCAGATAAGAAAAGGATCATTTGATCCAACGGATTATGAAGTTAAATTTGGAATAAATGAAAAATATCCTCCTATTAAAATTATATTGGATAACGGAGAAGAAATAAATTTAATTGGACAAATAGATAGAGTAGACACATTAGAAGAAGAAAGTCAAAAGTATATAAGAATAGTAGATTATAAGTCAGGGAATAAAGATATAAGTCTTACTGATGTATATCATGGACTTCAATTGCAACTATTAGTATATTTAGATGCTATATTAGAGAGTTCAAAGCACAATGGTGGAGATATAAACCCAGCGGCTATTTTATATTTCAAGATAGATGATCCAATAATAAAAACTAATGAAAATAAGGAAGATGAAAGTATCAAAGAGGAAATACTTAAGAAGTTAAAGATGAAAGGACTTGTACTAAAGGATAGTAATGTTATTAAAAAGATGGATAATACACTTCCAGATGGTGAAAAAGGAACATCATTAGTTGTGCCAGCATCTATAAATAAAGATGGAACAATATCAAAAACTACATCAGGGGTAAACCAAGAAGAGTTTGATATCCTTAGAAAATATGTTAAACAGACAATAAAAGAATTAAGTGAAGATATGTTAGATGGAGATATATCAATTTCTCCGTATAAGACAAAAGAATCAAGCTCTTGTGATTTTTGTAGTTTTTCATCTATTTGTCAATTTGATAGTACATTTAAAGATAATAGTTATAGGATTATAAATAAAAAGAGTCAGGATGAGATAATAAATAAAATGAAAGGAGATGTTGAATAAATGAGTTCTCCTAAATGGACAGAGGAACAAAAAGCTGTTATAGATAGTAGAAACTGTAACCTGCTTGTTGCAGCAGCAGCAGGATCAGGGAAAACAGCTGTACTAGTTGAGCGTATTATTCAATTAATAACAGATACAAAAAACTTAGTTGATATAGATAAATTATTAGTTGTTACATTTACTAATGCAGCAGCATCTGAGATGAGAGAGCGTATAGGAGATGCTATTGCAAAAGCTTTAGATAAAAGCCCTGAAAATAGTCATTTACAAAATCAATTAGTACTTTTAAATAGAGCAAGCATAACAACTATTCATTCATTTTGCTTAGATGTAATAAAGTCTAACTTTCATAAAATAAATATTGATCCTAATTTTAGAATAGGAGATCAAACAGAATGTTCTTTACTTAAGCAAGAATGTATAGAAGAAGTATTTGAAGAGTATTATGAAGAAAAAAATATTGAGTTTCTAAATTTAGTTGAAAGCTATGCAGAAAAAAGAGGAGATAAAGAACTACAAGAAATTATATTATCTATATATAATTTTTCTATGGCATCACCAGATCCTAAAAAGTGGTTATATGATTCAGTAGAACTTTTCAATATAGATGAAGATTTTAGTTTTTCAAATTCAATATGGGCAACGTCTATACTTGATAATTTAAAGATAGAAGTTGAAGGTATTGAATCTAGTATGAAAAAAGCTATAGAATACGTTGATGGAATAGAAGAATTAGAAAGTTATAAAGAAAAATTAAATATAGAATACTTAAAAATAGTAGACATCGTAGAGGCATGCAAAGAAGGCTGGGATAGCGCGTTTTATCATATGAGTAATATGCAATTTGAAAACTTTTCAAAAGGAGTTAAAAGACTTTCTAAAGATACTCCAGAATATGTAAAACAAGCAAGAGAAAACGCCAAAAATATAAGAGATAAAAATAAAAAATCCTTAGAAAGTATAATAGGAGCAACCTTTTATAAAAGCAATAGTTCAATTTATGAAGAGATTAAATTTTTATACCCTGTAGTAAAAGCTATATCTGATTTAGTTATAAGTTTTGAAAATAAATATCAAGAAAAGAAAAGGGAAAAAGGAATAATAGATTTTAATGATATAGAACATTTTGCATTAGAGATATTAACTGATAAGGATGAGTATGGAAATATATTACCATCAGATGTTGCCAAAACTTATGTAGAAAAATTCTCTGAAATATTCATAGATGAATATCAGGATAGTAACTTAGTACAAGAAGTTTTATTAAGCACCATAGCAAAGGTAGAAGTCCCAAATAGATTTATGGTCGGGGATGTTAAGCAAAGTATATATAGATTTAGACAAGCAAAACCAGAAATATTTTTAGAAAAATATGCTAATTATGACACTGAAGAAGGTAGCAAAAATAGAAAAATAATGCTATATAAAAACTTTAGAAGTAGAAAAGAAGTTGTAGACTGTGCAAACTATATATTTGAAAATATAATGAGTAAAAGCATTGGAGAAATAGAGTACAATCAAAATGAAAGATTAAACTTAGGAGCAGTATTTAAGGAGTGTGAAGAAGAAAACTCTATAGTTGGAGGACCTACGGAAATTCACTTAATAGAAAAAAATAACAAGAAAAATGAAAATTCAGATGAAGAAGAACAAGAACAAGAAGAAATTGATAATATACAGTTAGAAGCTAGGATGTTAGGTAAAATAATCAAAGATATTATGAGCCCTAAGGAAAATGGGGAAATAATGAAAGTATATGATAAAAAAATAGATAATTATAGAAATGTAGAATTTAAGGATATTGTTATTTTATTAAGAGCAACATCTAGCTGGGCTCCAGTTTTTGTAGAGGAGCTTATGAATATGGATATTCCAACTTATGCAGATACAGGTATCGGATACTTTGATACGATAGAAATTAAAACTGTACTTGCATTACTACAAATAATTGATAATCCTATGCAAGATATACCTATTATAGCCGTACTTAAATCACCTATGTTTAGTTTTACACCAGAAGAATTAATTGATATACGTATTGACAATAGAGATGTTAGTTTTTATGAAGCATTATGTGGATTAAAAGAAAAAGATAGTGAACTTAGCGAAAAAATAGAATATTTCTTGGATAAATTGAATGACTTTAAAACTAAATCACTATATATGAGTACAGATGAATTTTTATGGTATGTGTATATAGAAACTGGATATTATGCATATGTGGGAGCTCTTCCAGCAGGTAGTCAAAGACAAGCAAATTTAAAAGTTTTATTTGAAAGAGCAAAACAATTTGAAGAAACAAGTTTTAAGGGACTATTTAACTTTATAAATTTTGTTAAAAGATTAAAAAAATCAAACTCTGATATGGGAAGTGCGAAAACATTAGGAGAAAATGCAAATGTAGTAAGGATAATGAGTATCCATAAAAGTAAAGGGCTAGAGTTTCCAGTTGTAATATGTGCTGGTATGGGCAAAAATTTCAATAATCAAGATTTTAGAAAAGATATTTTATATCATCATAAATTAGGTTATGGGCCTCAGATTGTAGACTACAAAAGAAGAATATCTTACCCAAGTATTGCAAAGGAAGCTTTAAAGACCACTATAAATATGGAAAACTTATCTGAAGAGATGAGGGTTTTATATGTTGCATTTACAAGGCCAAAGGAAAAATTGATTATAACAGGTTCAGTAAGAGATATAGAATCTAGTATAAAAAAATGGGCGCAAGATATAGAAAATAAAGGACCGGTTTCTCAATACCAAATACTTAAAGGTAAAAATTTTCTAGATTGGATAATGCCTGCTATTTTAAAACATAGGGATTTAGAAAATTTAAGAGAATTAGTAGATTTAGATTATGATTACTTAGATGATCATGATTCCAAATGGGAAACTAGGTTATGGGATAAAAATGATATTTCAACAAATAAAATAGATGAAGACGATGAAGAAACAATAGCATCAATACTTACAAACATGGATCTAAATAAAGATAATAGTGATTATTATGATATCATAAAAAATAAATTAGATTACAAGTATCCATTTATGGAATCTGTAAATAGAGCAGGGACTATATCTGTTACAGAGATGAAGCGTTTAGAAAATGAAAATGAAGAAAGTTACACAACAAAAGATTTAATAGATAGACCAACAGAAATAAAAACACCTTTATTTATACAAGAAGAAAATAGTAAAGAGAAGTTAACTGGAGCACAAAAAGGTACAATAATGCATTTATTTATGCAGGTTGTTGATTTAAATAATGTAAATAATCTAGAAGAAATAAAAAATGAGATAGAGAGATTAGTCAAAAATAAAATTTTTACTAGTGTTCAAGCTGAAGTTATAAATCCATATAAAGTGCTGAAGTTTTTCAAATCAAACTTAGGAAAAAGAATGTTAAGTTCATATTTTCTAAAAAGAGAACAAGCTTTTTACTTACAGATGAAATTAAAAGATTTATTTGAAGATATAAGTGAATTTGAGAAAGAGCAAAATGAAGATACATTAATGCTTAGAGGTATAATTGACGCATACTTTGAAGAGGAAGATGAATTAGTTATAATTGACTATAAAACTGACTTTGTAAATGAAGAAAATAAGTTAGAACTTATATCAAAATATGAAAAGCAATTAGAAATATATAGTAAAGCCTTAAATGAATTAACAGGTAAAAAAGTAAAAGAGGCTTATATATATTTATTCGGTATAGAGGAAGCTGTTTTATATAAGTTCAATTAAAAATAAAAAAACAATGGTTTCTAAATACAGATAACCATTGTTTTTTTACTATTAGGGGGAGAGATATATTTACACTTTTCGCGTGTAATATAATTATTTACAGAAAAAGCAAATATATACTTAAATTAATTAAATAAATAAAAAATCACCTATACAAGGGGGGTATAGGTGATAAATAGGGGGGATAGAAATCTTTATATTTTCCGAACATACTTTAATTATTAACAAGTATCTAAATCTTATACTTATGATCTAAATACTTATTTTTATAAGAAAGATAAATTTTTATCTTTCTTAATGTCATTATATGAGTGAATATAAAGATTGTTACTATTTTCAACATAAATTAATAAAATTTTTATAACTAGTTTTTATAACAATCTAAATCAAAATTAGATATAAAGTTATCAAAACCAACCCTATCTATATAGGCCCCTAATCTTTCTTTTCCAGTTGCATTAGAAGCATAAACCTTTACTATTTCATCTACTAAATTAAGAACTTTTTCATCAGATACACCCATTATTAATTTATCTCCTAGACGAGGTAGAGTTCCACCTTTTCCTCCAACAAATACGCTCCAACCTTTAGGTGTTCCCATAAGACCTATATCTCTTGTATGATTATCTGAACAACTATTAGGACATCCACTAACACCTATTTTAAGTTTATTTGGAAGATTCATTCCATGATACCTATCATCTAATTTAAGGCCTATACTAACTGAATCTCTAAATGCTCTTTTGCAAAAAGTTGTACCAGGGCAGGTCTTTATACTTCTAACGCATAAACCAATGGCTGCTCCAGGCTTCATACCTAAATCTTGCCACGCAGAATCTATATCTTTCTCTTCAAGTCCTACTAATGCTATACGTTGAGCAGCTGTAATTTTTATAGCTTTAGCATTATATTTATCTGCAACATCAGCTAACTTTCTAAGTTGATCTGATGATATTAATCCAGCCGGAACGTGAGGGGCAATTGCATAAGTTTCCATATCTCTTTGAATAACTGCACCTTTATCTAATAAATCCTTCATAAAACACCTCCTAAAATATATAGATTTATTATGTGTAAATAAAAAAAATATATTATATATATGATATTTTTATGGGTAAGTGAACAATATAATAATGAGTATAAATTTGAGAAGTATCATTAACTACGGGAAGTTACCAATATGTTTCCAAATTTAAAAATACTATGATATAATTAATATAAAAAAGAAATTAGGAGTGTGGTAAGAATTGGGTTCGACCGAGGGTAGTATTATTATTCAAGTAGTGATATTAGCAATATTGCTTGTGTCTTCAGGATTTTTCTCTGCGTCAGAGACGGCTTTAATGTCACTTAGTAAGATAAGAATCAGACATATGCAAGAAGAAGATATTAAGGGATCAAAGTTAGTAGGAAAACTAACTGAAGATTCAGGGAAACTTTTAAGTTCGATATTAGTTGGAAATAATATTGTTAACATAGCAGCTACATCTTTATCAACATCGTTATTTATAACTATATTAAACGGGAGATCAGAAGCAGTTCCTGTCGCTACTGCAGTAATGACTATTTTAGTATTAATATTTGGGGAAATAACACCTAAAACAATAGCTGCAAATAATTCAGAAAAGGTAGCTATAGCAGTTTCTAAGCCTATAAAATTAATAATATGGATATTAACTCCAATCGTATGGATATTTAATATTATAACAAGTGTTATATTTAAGATATTTGGAATAAAAAGCAATATGGGTCAACCATATATAACTGAAGAAGAATTAAAAACAATGGTTAATGTCAGTCATGAAGAAGGAGTCTTAGAGATTGAAGAAAGACAAATCATAAATAATGTATTCCAATTTGGAGATATGCAGGCCAAAGAAGCTATGGTACAAAGACTAGATATGGTGTGTATAAATGCACAAGACAGTTATGAAGAGGTTATAAATCTTTTTAAAGAAGAACAGTTTAGTAGAATGCCTGTTTATGAAGAATCAGTTGATGATATAATTGGAATAGTTAATATAAAAGATGTAATATTTTTAAGTGAAGATGAAATAAATAATTTTGATATTAGAAATTATGTTAGAGAAGCATTCTTTACTTATGAATTTAAGAAGATAACTGAATTACTTGAAGAGATGAAAAAAGATAAAAGTCAGATGGCTATAGTTGTTGATGAATATGGTGGTACATCGGGACTTATAACTATAGAAGATTTAGTTGAAGAAATCGTTGGAGAAATAGAAGACGAGTACGACGAAGAAGATGAAGATATTCAAGTAATAAAAGAAGATGAGTATATAATTGATGGTGGCAAAAAAATATCTGAGGTTAATGAACTTATAGGAACTAACTTAGAATCTGAAGAATTTGATTCTATAGGAGGTTTTATAATTGGATACTTAAAAAGATTGCCAGAAGAAAATGAAGTTATTGAAGTTGATAATGTAAGATTTTGCATAGAAGGTTTAGATAAAAATAGAATTAAGAAAATTAGAGTTTTTACATAAGGTGCTAAATTAGCACCTTTTTTTATGTTCAATTAAATATTTAACATTAAAAAAATTTTACATTAGTTTGTTTGATAAATTTACTGTAAAGTATTATAATTAAAGCGTATTCCTTTAGTTATAAAAGATGGATATACGACAATTAAATCAAAAATATTATGGAGGAACTTTTGCTATGAAGGAAAAAGTATTAGAAAGATTTTTAAAATATGTAACATTTGATACAACAGCAGATCCTAAAAACTCAAACTGCCCATCAAGCGAAGGACAAAGAGTATTTGCTAAATACATAGTTGAAGAATTAAAGGCATTAGGTCTTGAAGATGCTAATGTTGATGAGAACAGTTATGTTATGGCTACATTAAAAGGAAATGTAGAAGGAGTTCCTACTGTAGGATTTATATCTCACCTAGATACAGCTCCAGATGTAACAGGTAAAAATGTAAAACCTAGAATAGTTAAGAACTATGATGGAAAAGATATAGTTTTAAATGAGGAGTTAAATGTTGTAACATCTCCTAAAGATTATCCAGAAATGGAAACTTTAATAGGAGAAGATGTAATAGTAACAGATGGAACTACTTTACTAGGAGCAGATGATAAAGCTGGTATAGCTGAAATAGTAACAGCTATAGAATATTTAGTAAATCATCCAGAAATAAAACATGGAGATATAAAAATAGGATTTACTCCAGATGAAGAAGTTGGTAGAGGAGCAAACTTATTCGATGTTGAAAAATTTGGAGCTAAATACGCATATACTATGGATGGTGGAATAGTTGGTGAACTTCAATATGAAAACTTCAATGCAGCAGCAGCTACAATAACTATACAAGGTAGAAATGTGCATCCAGGTAGTGCAAAAAATAAATTAGTTAATGCACTACATATAGCTGCAGAAATATCTGAAATGTTCCCAGCAAATGAAAGACCTGAGACAACAGAAGGTTATGAAGGATTCTATCATTTAAATGACATAAATGGAAACGTAGAAAAAGCATCTATGGTTTATATAATAAGAGACCATGATAAGAATAAATTTGAAGAAAGAAAATCATTTATGAGAGAGGTTGTAGAAAAAGTAAATGAAAAATACAACGGTAGAATAACTCTTGACTTAAATGATCAATATTATAACATGAAAGAAAAAGTAGAGCCTGTTAAATTTGTAGTTGATATAGTAGATGAAGCTATGAAAGAAACAGGAATAACTCCAATAATAGTGCCAATAAGAGGTGGTACAGATGGAGCTAGATTATCATTTATGGGATTACCTTGTCCTAACATATTTACAGGAGGATTAAACTTCCACAGTAAAAATGAATGTATACCAGTTTCAGCAATGGAAAAAGGGGCTAAATTAATAGTTAAGATAGCTGAAAAGTACACAAACTTAAAATAATAAAAATAAAAAATGAACTCTAGTTTTAGAGTTCATTTTTTATTTTTATAAATTTATTATTTCCTTTGAATTAATATCTATTAGGTTTATTTCTAAATCTAATTCATCATGATTTTCTGTTATATCTATTATTGCTACTGAATGAGAGCCATCTTTTGGAATAGATGTACTTCCTGGGTTTAATACTATTAAATGTTCATCGATAAAAAGTTCTTTTACATGAGTATGACCAAGAATAAGTATATCTGCACCCATAGATTTTGCTTTTTTTATAGTTTCTTCTTTTGAGTCTACATATCCATGGTTTATTAAAATTCTAGTTTCACCAAACTGACTTAGAACATAAGGTCCTTGAATTGGATGATTTATAACCATTTGATCAACATCAGCATCACAATTTCCTCTAGCTATAAGTATATTATCCAGGTTATTAATTTTACTTATAACGCCTTTAGGGTCATATCCTTTAGGTAAATCATTTCTAGGACCATGATATAAAACATCACCTGCATGAAGTAAAATGTCACAATCTGATAAAGTATCTAATGCTTTTTCAAAGTAAGGTAAACTACCATGAGTATCACTCATTACACCTATTTTCATAAAGGCACCTCCAAAATATTATAAAAATTTATCTGAAACTCTACTCCAAAATTCGTAGTTCACAAGCCTGACAAGTTTCACATACACATCTGAAGTTGTAATTGAAATATTAGTTATTTTTTCTAATCTATATTCTACACCATCAACAACTATTAATAAAGCATCCTCAAACCTGTACTCAGGATAAATTCCAATTACAGCATCGTGAGGAAAAATTATGCTTGAAGTAAAACATCTATATGCATTTGTATTAATAGGGTGAAGTGGAGTTAATTGCATAAGTTTTAAGCTAGGATCAACAATACTACCACCTGCAGCATAATTATATGCAGTTGATCCAGTAGGGGTAGAAATCAAAAGTCCATCTCCACTAAAATTTTGAATATGTTTATTATTTACATTTAAATTCAGATGTATAGTTCTAGATTTATCGCCCTTTATAACAACATCATTAACTGCATACATGTCTACACAACTTCCCATTGTACATACAGTAGCTTGTATAAGAGGAATATCTTGCAGTATAAAATTATTGTTTTTGTAATCATCAATGAATCTATCGATAAAGTCAGGATAAACATCAGTAAAAAAACCTAAATGTCCTGTATTTATACCTAAAATAGGAATTTCAGGATAATCAAAATCATGGACGGTTTTTAAAAAAGACCCATCTCCCCCAATAGATATTATAAGCTCTGAATTAGGATCGAAACTATAAGTAACGTGAAATCCAGCTTCTATGAGCTTAGCAGTCAGTATTTTTCTAGTTTTTATAGATACATCCAGTGAATTTGAATTTATCGTTATTGTTCTTTTCATATCCCCACCTCTTTACCTTTGTATTATAACATAATTTAAAAAACAATTGATACCCTAGTAAATACCAAGTGGAAAATAAAAGGTCTTATCTAATTTTTAAAAATAGTATAAAATAGATAATGTTATTATAAATGAAAGTAGGTGCCAGTTTGTTCAAAAAAGAAGAACAAAAATATAATATAATATCTTATACAAGTGAAGAAAATTCAACATTGAAATCTATTTTACTAGATAAATTAAATTTTTCTGTAAGATCTTTATCTAAAATGAAAAGAGAACAATCTGTTTTAGTTAATGGAAAATTTAAAAAACCTAGTGTAAATATAGAAAAAGGTGATTTAATAGAAGTTAAAATAAATGAAGAGATGGCTAATTTTATTCAACAAGATTTAAATTTAGACATAATTTATGATGATTTTGATTTAATAATGGTTAACAAACCACCTTTTATGGTAGTTCATCCAACTAAAAGTCATGTTGATAACACTATTGCTAATGGAGTTACAGATTATATAACTAAAAAAGGTGAAAAAGTTAAAATAAGATTTGTAAATAGATTGGATATGAATACTTCTGGGCTTGTTATTGTCGCAAAAAATGCATATGCGCATCATACTTTATCAACTGATATGAGTAACAATAAGGTAGAGAAGAAGTATATAACAATTGTTAAAGGAATTTTAGAAAATGATTTTGGTACTATAGATGAACCTATATATAGACCAGAAGAAGATAGTATAAAGAGAATTGTGGATGAGAGAGGACAAAGGTCAGTTACTCATTATAAAGTTTTACAAAGATTAAATGATGCAACTGTTTTAGAAGTCAGGTTAGAAACAGGAAGAACACATCAAATAAGAGTTCACATGAACTACATTGGACATGGAATAATAGGAGATGAACTGTATGGATACGTTGATGAAAGTTTAATCAATAGACAGGCTCTGCATGCGTATAGTTTAGAATTTAACCAGCCAAGAACAAAAGAAAATTTAAGTTTTATAGCTGAGATTCCAGATGATATGAAAAAATTGATAGAAAAATTAAAATAGAGGTGAAAAAAATGATAATACATAAGTTTATAGTACATGTACTAGATAAAAATAGTGAAGTACCTATACTAAATGATTTTGAAGGAAAAGTAAGTCAAGAAGTAGACAAATTTTTTCAAAAAATAATTAAAAGAGTGAGTAAGGATGATGATTTAAGAAAAGGTATATTTAAAGATTATGAAAACAATGTAGTGAAAAATTGTTGTGAGCAAATAATCTATGATGAAAGTACATTTTTAGAAAACTCAAAAGAGATAGCTGCATATTTATTTGATGTTATGAAAATCAATGCAGAGTTAGAATCTTGCGACTTAGCTATTTGTTTATATACAGTTAAAGATGAAAAATATGTAGGTATATTAAAATTAGATTATAAAAGACTATATACTCATTCAATAGAGTTTATAGATGATAAGTTTAATATACAAATGGTTCCTAATGAAATTGGGATACCTGAAACTCAAAGACAAAAGCAATGTGCTATTGTAGGACTAACAGGTATGAATGATGAATATCATCTAAGACTTTTAGATAAGGATGCAGAAAAAGAAGAGTTAGAGTCTAAATTCATAAATGGATTTTTAAATGCTGAAAAAATAGTTGATGATAAGCATAAGACTAAGGTATTTAAAAATAGTGCCGAAACTTGGATAACAAATGCTTTAGCTAACGATATAAAACAAGCTGAAGATGTAAGAAGTGTACTAAATTATACTCTTAAAGAAAAAGAAGAAATAGATTTAGAGGACTTTGTTGAAAAATCTATCGATAATAATGACTTAAAAGAAAGTTTTAAAGAGCATATGGAAGAAAAGGGAATAGGCTCAACATTTAATATAGATAAACAATGGGTAGAGAAAAAACTTAAGAAAAGAAGTATAAAGACAGATACTGGATTTGATATAAAAGCAGATTTAAATGATTTTGAGGATCCTATGAAGTATAGTGTAAAGCAAAATTCTGATGGAAGTATTGATATAACTATAAAAAATGTAAAATTCTATGAGGAAAAATAAAAAAAACCGAGTTAATAAACTCGGTTTTTTTTTATTTATGAGCTTCTATGAAGTTGCATATATCACCTATACATTTAAAGTTTTCAGCTTCTTCATCTGGTATTTCTATACCATACTCATCCTCTAAAGCCATTATAACTTCTACAGCATCTAAAGAATCAGCTTCTAAATCTTCAGTTAAAGATGTATTTAAAGTTATAGTGTTTAGGTCATCAATGCCTAATTGCTCAGCTATTATTTCCCTAACTCTTTCAAACATAGTAGACCTCCTAAAAAAATAAATTCATATTTTAATTGTAGTTTAATATAAGCTGTGAAATTTTTCAATATTAAATTCATATAAATTTTAGAATAAATAAACAAAACAAGCATATATATTTATATACATAAAAACACAGGAGGAATGGATATGAAGTATATAGGTTTATTAGCATCATCTATTTGTGTCGTAGTTGTGCTATTAATAAACTCATATTACAACATCATAAACTTAGATATACAAAAGATTAGCTCATATGTAATAGAATGTAATATGATATTAGAAGATTACATATCAAATGAAGAAAAGGTATTAAATAATAATGAAGAGTACATATCAAGATTATTAAATCTTAAAAACTGCATAAAAGACACTAAAACATCATTTTTTACAGCTAAGTATAAAAACTACAAAATAAAATCTATCGAAAGTTTAGTAAATAGCATTTCAGAAGATGAAAATAGAAGTAAACACTTGGATTTGGTAAAAAAATTCAATAACTTATCAGAAGATGAATTAGATAGTTTATTAGACAAGAATTTATTACAAGTAACATATTTATCTACCCGTGCATATGAATAAATAAGGAAAACTAAAGTTTTCCAACACTTAAAGGGGGTAACCATATGTCAAAACTAGATAAACTTTTGAGAAGTTTTGGATGTGGATGTAATTCACCATTTGGAGGATCAAGTTTACTAATAATAGCAGTTGTTGTTTTTCTATTATTAGGAACAGATTTACTTGATAACTTCTTCTGTGATGATAACTCATGGATATGGATAATACTGATAATCCTTTTATTATTCAATTTTGATGATGGATGTTGTTAAAAAAAGCTCTTATAAGAGCTTTTTTTTATTTATAAAATTAAATGTTAATAAAAATTTATATTTATAAAAAAAAATAATAATATAGTAACCGTTTTTTTCAATTCCCATAATATAAATTAAGAGTATGAGCAGTTGAGATATGACTTCTATAAATATTTTTTAAATATGGGTTAGTCAAATTTCAGGAAGGTTTTGGCAATCCAAAAAAATAGGGGGTAAATATGGGCACTTTAAGTAGATTATTTGGTGGAGATGGATTCTTCTGCGGTGGAGCATGGTGGATAATAGTACTATTCTTCTTATTCTTGGCATTCCAAGAATGTTGGGCAGATATATGTATAACGGACTGGATTCCATTTTTAATATTACTTCTTATTGTTTGTTCATGTGGATTAGACGGCGGATGTGGTGATGACTTCGAGTGTGGATGCTAATTAAAATAAAAAGGCTACTCTTTGAGTAGCCTTTTTTGTGTCTAATAGATTTAAGATTTTAAGAAAAAATAATAATTTTATTATCAAAATCTCAACCACATGCATAGTATATTTTAAGAGCGAAAGCTCAAAAATTTAATCATCTCAGGAGGTAACACAATGTTAGATAGACTATTTGGTAATGATGGATGTTTTGGAGGAGGAGCATGGTGGATAATAGTACTATTCTTCTTATTCTTAGCATTTGGTGATTGTTGGGAAGAGCTAGACATATGTGCATGGATACCTTTCTTAATAGTTTTATTAATATTATGTAGTTGTGGTGGATGCTTCTAGTTACAACTAAATAATTTAAAGAAATTGACATCAGGAGGAAAGCAAAATGTTAGAAAGATTATTTGGCGATGAAGGGTTCGCAGGCTGTGGATGGATAATCATAGTACTATTTTTCTTATTCTTAGCATTTGGCGATTGCTGGGAAGAATTAGATATATGTGCATGGATACCTTTCTTAATAGTTTTATTAATATTAATTAGCTGCGAAGGTTGGTTTTAATTAATACAAGAGTAGCCTAGTGATAAAAAATAAAAAGTAACAAATGTATATATATATTCATATTATATAAAATAGTTAGCTATCAAAGTTAACTATATAAGCAATGATAAGTTGAAATTAGGAGGTAAGTATATGTTAACTAGATTTTTCGGTGAAGACGGATGCTTTGGTGGAGGAGCATGGTGGATAATAGTACTATTCTTCTTATTCTTAGCATTTGGTGAGACTTGGGTAGACATAGATATAATGGCATGGATACCTTTCTTAATATTATTATTAATAACTTGCTGTTGTGCAGGATTCTTTGATGGAGACGACGGTTGTGGGTGCTGTTAATTAATAAATAATACAAGAAAAAATAACACGTCAGCTTAAGCTGGCGTGTTATTTTTTGTCGAAACATATTTAAATAGTTATAAAATTATGATAAAATTAATTTTTACACAGACTAAAGAATAGATTTCATAAAATATAGTAAGAATTAAGATAAGGAGGAATGCTAAATGAAAACTAATGTAACAATAAAAGATGTAGCTAAGAAAGCAGGCGTTTCTATATCTACAGTATCAAGAGTTATAAATGATTCTAAGCCAGTTACAGACGAAGTTAAACAAAAGGTATTAGATGTTATAAAGGAAACGGGATATGTGCCAAACCCATTAGCAAGAAGCTTAGTAACTAAAAAAAGTCAATTAATAGGGGTTATAATTCCAGAAGTATCTGATTCTTTTGTAAGTGAGTTAGTTAATGGGATAGAAGAAGTTGCAAAAATGTATGACTATGATATATTATTAGCAAACACATACTCAGACAAGGAACAAGAACTAAAAAGTATAAACTTACTAAGAGCTAAGCAAGTAGAAGGTATAGTAATGATGTCTTGGAAAGTAGATGAAGAGCATTTAGAGTTTATACAAAACTGTAGAATACCAGCTGTATATGTAAGTAAAACAGCAAGAAACTATGATGTATATTCTGTAAGTATAAGTAATACAAATGCAACATATGATATGACAAAGTATTTAATAGACAAAGGTCATAAAAAAATATCTTTCATAATGACTAGTGAAGATGATACAGTTTTAGAAGCAGAAAGATACTTAGGATTTGAAAAAGCTATGAAAGATAATAACTTAGAAATAGATAAATCCTTAGTAAAAAATGCAGGAACTACATATGACTATGGATATGAAAAGATGAAAGAAATACTAGATGAAGGTAATGTACCAGAAGCAGTATTTGTTACAGGTGATGAAGCTGCAATAGGTGCTTTAAATGCTATTTGTGATGCAGGATATAGAGTTCCTGAGGATATATCAGTGGCTGGATTTAATGATGCCAAAATAGCTGCTATGTATAGACCAAAGTTAACTACAGTTCATCAGCCATTATATGATATGGGAGCTGTAGCGATAAGAATGGTAATAAAAATGATTGATAAAGAAGTTTTAGAAAATAAAAAGGTAGAACTTCCATATAGAATAGTTGAAAGAGAAAGTGTTATAGATAGACATTAATAAAAAATAAAAAGCATGTAATCATTTAGATGACATGCTTTTTATTTTTTATTATCTAGATTAAATTATATATAAAATTTTAATAATATATAATTTAAATAAAGGAAATTAATTTGATACATAGAAGCTATTTTAAAGACTTTTATTTTAGTTTAATTTTTATTTTTTTATTTTTATATATAGGGGGAAAACAAATGAATAAAGTAATTATAGATGGAAGAGATTTAACTATAGAAGATGTAGTTAATGTTTCTAGAAATGGATATGGAGTAGAATTAAGTGAGGAAGTAATAAAAAAAGTTAAGTTAGCTAGAGATTTAGTTGATAAATATGTAGATGAGCAAAAAGTAGTTTATGGAATAACTACAGGATTTGGAAAATTTTCTGATGTAGTTATATCCAAAGAAGAAACTCACGATTTACAAAGAAATTTAATTATAAGCCATGCTTGTGGAGTCGGAAATCCCTTTGATGAAGATATAGTAAGAGCTATAATGTTACTTAGAGTTAACAATTTATCAAAAGGATATTCTGGAGTTAGAATAGAGACATTAAACACATTAATAAATATGATAAATAATAATGTATGCCCAGTAATACCGGAAAAAGGGTCATTGGGAGCATCAGGAGATTTAGCTCCTTTAGCACATATGGTTCTTACTATGATAGGTGAAGGAGAGGCAATATACAATGGAAAAAGGATGACATCATCAGAAGCTATGAAATTAGCTGGTGTAGAAATACTACCAGAGCTTTCATCAAAAGAAGGACTAGCTCTTATAAATGGAACTCAAGTTATGACTGCAGTAGGAGCACTTACAACTTATGATGCTATGAATTTATTGAAAACAGCAGATATAGCACTATCAATGACTATGGAATCTTTAAATGGAATTACGTGTGCAATGGACGAGAGGGTTCATTTAGTAAGAGCTCATAGGGGTCAAATAAATACAGCTAAGAATGTATTAGATATATTAACTGGAAGTGAGATGACCACTAAACAAGGTGATTTGAGGGTACAAGATGCATATTCTATTAGATGTTCACCACAAATACATGGAGCTAGTAAAGATGCTATAGAGTATGTAAAAAATAAAATAAATATAGAAATCAATTCAGTAACAGACAATCCAATAATATTCCCAGAACAAGAAGACGTAATATCAGGTGGAAATTTCCACGGACAACCAATGGCTTTAAGTTTTGACTTTTTAGGAATAGCATTATCAGAAATAGCCAACATATCAGAAAGAAGACTAGAAAGATTAGTAAATCCCACATTAAGTAACGGACTGCCAGCATTTTTAATTAAAAACGGAGGAGTTAACTCAGGTTTTATGATTGTACAATATAGTGCTGCAGCATTAGTTTCAGAAAATAAAGTTTTAGCCCATCCAGCAAGTGTAGATTCAATACCATCATCAGCAAACCAAGAGGACCATGTATCTATGGGAACCATAGCAGCTAGAAAAGCGAGAGAAATAATGAAAAATACTAGAAATGTTTTAGCTATGGAGCTTTTAGCAGCTACACAAGCTATAGATTTAAGAGGAAAGAAAAAATTGGGTATAGGTACAGAGGCTGCATATAATGTTTTAAGAAAATACACAAATTTTATAGAAGAAGATTTGGTTATGTATAAAGAGATAAATAAGTGTGAAGAAATTGTAAAAGAAAACTTAGTAGTAGAAGCAGTTGAGAAATCACTAGAATTTGAACTACTTGTAAATGAAGAAATAGCTTTAAGTGAAATATAAGGGGATAAAAGGGAGAGATAGTTTATGATTACTTTAGAGAAATCTGTAAATTTTACAAATGAAGATATAAAAAATTCTATGACTATAAAATTAGATACTATACCAAATAAAACACCTAAATTTTTAGAAGGAATAAGAAGAGCTCCAAAGAGAGAATCGAAGTTGTCGCAATCAGATATAAAACTAGCATTAAATAATGCATTAAGATATATACCAGAAGAATATCATGAAGAATTAGCTCCAGAATTCTTAAATGAACTTATGACAACAGGAAGAATATATGGATATAGATTTAGACCAGAGGGAAGCATCAAGGCTAAATCTATAGATGAATACAAGGGGAGATGTATAGAAGCTAAGGCATTTCAAGTTATGATAGATAATAATCTAGATTTTGATATAGCATTGTATCCATATGAGCTTGTTACATATGGAGAAACGGGACAAGTTTTTCAAAATTGGATGCAATATTTGCTAGTAAAAAAATATTTAGAAGCAGTAAATCAAGACCAGACACTAGTAATACAATCAGGTCATCCTGTAGGGTTATTTAAATCGAAGCCAGATGCTCCAAGGGTAATAATAACAAATGGATTGATGGTAGGTTTATTTGATAACCAAGAAGAATGGAAAAGGGCAGCTGCTATAGGTGTATCAAATTATGGACAAATGACAGCAGGAGGCTGGATGTATATAGGGCCTCAAGGAATTGTTCATGGAACGTATTCAACCTTACTAAACGCGGGAAGACTGATACTAGGAATACCAGAAAAAGACGATTTAGCTGGAAAGTTATTTGTAACTTCAGGACTTGGAGGAATGAGTGGTGCTCAGGGAAAAGCGGTAGAGATTGCAGGAGGAGTTGGAATAATAGCTGAGGTTGATTATTCTAGGATTGAGACTAGATATACTCAAGGATGGGTAAGTAAGGTTGCAAAGACTTGTGAAGAGGCATATGAGATGGCTAAATTATATATGGATAAAAAAGATCCATGTGCAATAGCATACCATGGAAATGTTGTAGACTTGCTTCAATATGCGATAGATAATGATATACATATAGACTTATTATCAGATCAAACATCATGTCATGCTGTTTACGATGGAGGTTATTGTCCGCAAGGTATAAACTTTGAAGAAAGGACTTATCTTTTAGCTAACAATAAAGAAAAGTTTGTTGATATGGTAGATAATACTTTAAGAAATCATTTCAAGGTTATTAAAGAATTAACTAGCAGAGGAAGTTATTTCTTTGATTATGGCAACAGCTTTATGAAAGCTGTTTATGATGCAGGGTGTAGAGAAATATCTAAAAACGGAATAGATGAAAAAGATGGATTTATATTTCCATCATATGTTGAAGACATATTAGGGCCTCAATTATTTGATTATGGATATGGTCCATTTAGATGGGTTTGTTTAAGTGGAAAAAAAGAAGATCTAATAAAAACAGATAAGATGGCAATGGATTGTATAAACCCAAACAGAAGATATCAAGATAGGGACAACTGGATATGGATAAGAGATGCAGAAAAAAATGGTTTAGTAGTGGGATCTCAAGCTAGAATATTATATCAAGATGCCATAGGAAGAACTAATATAGCACTTAAGTTTAATGAAATGGTAAGAAAAGGTGAAATAGGGCCTGTTATGTTAGGAAGAGATCATCACGATGTATCAGGAACTGATTCTCCATTTAGAGAAACTTCTAATATAAAAGATGGAAGTAATATAATGGCAGATATGGCAACGCATTGCTTTGCAGGAAATGCAGCAAGGGGAATGAGCTTAATAGCTCTTCACAATGGAGGAGGCGTTGGTATAGGTAAATCAATAAATGGAGGCTTTGGGATGGTTCTTGATGGATCTCATAGAGTAGATGAAATACTTAGAACAGCTATGCCTTGGGATGTTATGGGGGGAGTTGCTAGACGTGCATGGGCTAGAAATGAAAACTCTATAACAACAGTTATGGAATATAACCAAATGTGTAAAGGCCAAGACCATATAACATTACCATACATAGTTGATGATGAGCTAATAGATAGTGTAATAGAAGGTAACAATTAAATTAATATATAGATAATAGACATATGGTTATTCTATAGAGATTTAATAATTTATAGGGGGGAATTAATATGGCTATAGTACAATGTGTACCTAATTTTAGTGAAGGTAGAGATTTAGAAAAAATAGAAAAAATAGTTAATCCACTTAGAGGAAAAGAAGGAGTTAAACTTCTAAACTATGAAGCTGATAAAGACTATAACAGAGTTGTAGTTACAGTTATAGGGGAACCTAAAGCAGTAAAAAAAGCAGTATTAGAGTCAATAGGAGTAGCTAAAGATGTGATTGACATGAATACGCACAAAGGCCAACACTCTAGATTTGGAGCAACAGATGTATGTCCTTTCATTCCAATAAAAGGCATGACAATGGAGGAAGCCGTAGATTTAGCTAAAGAGCTAGGTGAGGAAGTAGCTACAAAATATGAAATACCAGTGTTTTTATATGAAAGTGCTGCATTAAAACCAGAAAGAGAAAACTTAGCCACAGTTAGAAAAGGTGAATATGAAGGTTTGGATTCTAAATTAGAAAATCCTAATTGGAAACCGGATTTTGGAGATGCAAAAAAACATCCAACAGCAGGAGCAATTGCTATAGGTGCAAGAAAACCACTAATAGCATACAACATAAATTTAGACACTCCAAATATTGAAATAGCATCTAAAATAGCTAAGACTATAAGACAATCCAGTGGCGGATATAGATTTATCAAGGCTGGACCAGTAGAAATACCAGAAAGAGGTATAACTCAAGTTACTATGAATTTAACTGATTATACAAAAACTGCTATGTATAGGGCTTTTGAGGCAGTAAAAATGGAAGCAAAGAGATATGGTGTAAATGTAATGGGAAGCGAGATTGTAGGACTTTGTCCTATGGAAGCTTTAGTTGATTGTGCATCATATTACTTAGGTCTTGAAAATTTCTCTCTAGATAAAGTACTAGAGACTAGTTTAATGGAGTAGTGCTATGAGTGTAGATCTTATTATAAAAAATATAGGTAAACTAGCTACCATGAGGGGAAATTCTCCTCTCATAGGTAAAGCTATGAATGATATAGAAATACTTGAAAATGTATATATTGCAATAAAAGATGGAAAGTTTTATGAAATTGGAATAGATGATAATTATTTAAAATTAGTAAATGAAAATACTAAAATAAAGGATGCTCATAAAAAGCTAGTTACACCAGGGCTTATTGATGCTCATACTCATTTAGTTCATGGAGGAAGTAGAGAAAATGAATTTGCTAAAAAGATTGAAGGAGTTCCATACTTAGAAATATTAAAAAGCGGTGGTGGAATTTTAAGCACAGTCAAATCAACTAAGGAAGCAAGTTTTGAACAATTATACTTTAAAGCTAAAAATAGTCTAGATAGAATGCTTGAGTTAGGAGTAACTACAGTTGAGTCAAAAAGTGGATATGGATTAGAACTAGATACAGAAATAAAGCAATTAGAAGTAGCTAAAAAGCTAGATGAAGATCATGCTATAGATTTAGTTCATACTTTTTTAGGAGCGCATGCAGTTCCTTTAGAATACAAAGAAAATCCAGAAAAATTTGTTGAAATAATAATAAATGAAATGATGCCTAAAGTAAAAGATCTTGGGTTAGCTGAATTTTGTGATGTATTTTGTGAAGATTCAGTATTTAATATAGATCAAACTAGAAGAATATTTGAACATGCAAAAAATTTAGGATATAAATTAAAAATACATGCAGATGAAATTGTATCACTAGGTGGAGCAGAATTATCTGCTCAAATGGGGTGTATATCAGCAGATCATCTAATGGCAGCTAGTGATTATGGAATAGAATTAATGGCACAAAATGGAGTTATAGCTAACATTTTACCTGGAACTTCATTTAATTTAAATAAAGATTATGCAAATGCTAGAAAAATGATAGATTCTAATGTTGCAGTATCACTATCAAGTGACTATAACCCAGGAAGTTGTCCAAGTGAAAATCTACAATTTGTTATGCAGTTAGGGTGTTTAGGATTAAAAATGACACCAAATGAAGTTTTAAGTTCCGTGACTATAAATGCTGCCTGCGCTATAGATAGACAAAATGAAATAGGATCAATAGAGGTGGGGAAAAAAGCAGATTTAGTTATATTTGATGCACCTAATGTAGAGTATTTAATGTATCACTTTGGAATAAATCATGTATGCTCTGTATATAAAAATGGAAAGTTAGTAGTTGAAAATAAGCATATAGTTATAGAAGAATCTAACTGTGTATTTGGTTAATATTTGTTTTTATTTATCAAAAACTAAGAATATATTTAAGGAGAAATGTATATGAGATTAGTTGAAATGACTGTTGAAGATTTTTCAAAAGAAGTGGACTCTAATTCGCCAGCACCAGGAGGTGGATCGGTTGCAGCTTTAGCATCAAATATAGGGGTAAGTTTATCTAGAATGATGGCAAATTTAAGTTTTGGTAAGAAAAAATATGAAAGTTTAAGTGAAGATATAAGGCTAGAATTCACCGAAAAATTTAATAATTTAGGAGACATAAGAGAAGAATTAATAGAACTAGTAGATAAAGATACTGAGGCATTTGAAGAGTATATGAAAGCTTTAAAACTTCCTAAGGAAACTAGTGAAGAAAAAGAAGCAAGAAATATAGCTATAAAGTGTGCAACTATGTTTTCCATAGAGGTGCCCTTTAAAACAGCTACAAGGTCTTTAGAAGCATTAGAACTATTAAATTTCATAGCTAAATATGGAAACCAAAATGCAATAACCGATATAGGCGTAGGGACTTTACTTATATATAGTGGTATTGAAGGTGCTATTTTAAATGTTAAAGTAAACTTATTGGGATTAGAAGATGAAGAATTAATTAATGAGTATAGAACTAGATGCTTAGAAATTTTAGATAAAGCTAAATCTTTCAAAGAAAGTATAATTGAGGATATACATGAAAAATTAGAACCTGTAAAAGCATAAAAAATGTAACCTATTAAGGTTACATTTTTTATCCTAAGCTTCGCTTTTTTTAACTTTTTTAATTACTTTTTTAACTTTTTTTCCAGGTTTTGAATCATCAACTTGTTCTGCTTTATGTGATTTAGATGACTTATTATTTTCAGGTTTATTAGATTTTTTATTAGAAGATTCTTTTTTTGATTGATCAGCTTTAGATTTTTTAGATTTTTTACTATTTACCTTTTCTTTCGATTCAGCATTAGCAATTTTATTCATAATACTATCAACTTTTTTTCTTTGATTTTCATCTAAAAAGGTTTTGAATTTCTCAACAACTTCTTCTTTGCCTTTAAGGGTTTTACCTATTTTAATAAGTTCATCCATAAGTTCATCTTCAGATTTATCTTTATATCCATTTGCAATATCTTCTATCTTTCCTTTATCTATATTCTTTTCTTGTGCAAATTTTTCCATGGCTTCTTTATCTATTTTTTTCATAAAAACACCTCTTTCAATAATATATATTAAATTAAATTCATATTATTTATATATAGAAGCAGGAGCTAAATTATGAATAATAATATGAAAATAAAAAAAATACCTATAAATAATATATATGCAAACTTAGAAAAAAGGTAACATCAATAATAAATAAAACATAGTTTATATATTAGGAGTAGTATATAGTAAGGGGTGACTGAGAGTGAACAATTTACTATTTATTTTAGGAATGATAGCGCTTAGTAATGGGAATATATCTTTGTTAGAAAATAATAAAAATAAAGATTTAGATATAAATGAAGAGGATGAGCAAGGATATATGAGAAGCAAGGCACTAAAAAAAAGCAATAAAATTCGATTAAAACATAAGTCACGACCTAAAAAGCACGGAGAGCCTCAAGAAGTTGATGAAATAGAAGAGGAAAATAATATTATAGATATAGATGAAGTAATAGAGGATATGCCTAGCTTTAATATAAGTGATTTAGATAAGGGAATGAAGATGCTTGAACTAAGTGATGATGATCTAGATAGAGGTCTGGAAATAATAACAAGGACTAAAAAGTACATGGATAGAGATGAAAAGAAAGTTCTTGTAAAAATAGAGAGTATACTAGACTTAGTTAGAGGCATAAAAAAATTAAGAAGTGTAGATGAAATTGATGATGAAGATGAATCGGACTTTTTTAGGAGTATGGAAGAAGATGATAGAAAAAATATGATGATTAAAGAAATTCTAGAAGTTTTTCCAGAAACAAAACGAGAGTCGGTAGAAAAGGCCATTGATATGAAAAAGAAAATTGAATTATTTGCAGAATTATTTTTACCAGATGATGTAGGCGAAGAAGATGGATTCGGATTTAGTTTAAGTTCTTTAGCAAATATAAATAACTTAGGAAGTTTAAATAATTTAAAACTATTAGGTAGCCTTTTAAGAACTGATAATAAAGATAATACAAAAGTTAAAAAAGACATGAAACCAACTTATACTTATGTAGAGGAAGAGGTATATGTAGAAGACGAATTTTTAGAAGATGACTTTAATACTGATGATTTTGATGAAGATGCATATAGCTGTGATGACTATATAGATGACGATTATGTGAGAATAAACAAGTAAAAAGTGGTAAAAGATAAAAAAATTGATAAATTTGCTATCTAAAACTACTTTCAAAATTTGAAAATTTATTATATAATAAAAATATGAAATCCTGGAGCATACGACAGTGCTTATTTAAATTCAACCGACAAAGTTTGAACGGGAGTATGAGTCTAACGGTGTATAACATGCCCCTCCATAATTATGGGGGAAGTTAGAAACTGTTGGTAGTACACCCACCTGGGAGATTCTCGGGTATGAATTTAAAGAGCCATCGGTGCTTTGGGGGAAAAAGTATTGTGAATTCACAATACTTTTTTTTATTCAAAATAACCTAAAATACTAAATGGACTT
Source organism: Paraclostridium sordellii (assembly GCF_000953675.1). Lineage (NCBI taxonomy): Bacteria > Bacillati > Bacillota > Clostridia > Peptostreptococcales > Peptostreptococcaceae > Paraclostridium > Paraclostridium sordellii. Next base: position 428,165 of record NZ_LN679998.1, read on the forward strand.
TTGGTAGCAAATAAAGAACTACAGTTATAATCTAAGTCATCTCTATAGTTTGATTTTAAGTAACATCTAATAAATTTTTCATTTATACTATATGGATCTTCAATACTATTCGACCATGTATTCCCTAAATCATAAGAAGTCTTTGTATATAATCTATTTTGTTCAACATAAGATAAATAGAGTTTAGAATCGCTTTTAACCAATGAAGGATAAAGGAATAATGAAGGCTCAGTCATACTATTATTTATTATTGTATTAAAATTATTGGTATTTAAATATCCATTTATATAACTAATTTTATATTTATTTTGAAAACTTTCACAAAATGATAAATGATAAAAATTAAGTTTATCTTTTAATACAGATAAATAAATTTTATTTGAATAAGAGTTCGTAATTTTTACTGGCTTACTCCAAGTTAATTGAGATAAGTTAAATGTAGATGTGTACACTTGTGGAAAATCTTCATCTTCTTTGAAATAAAAAACACTAGGGACTAAGTTATCTATAGATATTATATAGTTATCTATTAAAGGTAAATTGATAAAATCTATTTTATTTTCAAACCATTTCTCACCGTTATTGTAATGATGGAATAGTATAGTAGTTGGGTGCTGATTATTACTTAAATAGTAAAGTATGTGTATCTGATTATCTATATACTTTATATATGGAAAATTTATATTGAAATTTTTATAATCATAGTTAATTTTATGAATTGTTGAAAACTCATTAAGATCTTTATCAAATTGAACTATATTTATATTTTTATCAATAAAAATTCCATAAACAGTATCTAAAGCGTCTATATCAAAATAATATTTAGAAAAATCAGTTGTTGAAGTGATTTTTTTTGATGCCAAAAGATGATCACTATTTTCCATATAATTAAAATATAAATTATTGTTAGTATTTATAAAAATCATATCTTTGTTATGTTTTCTTAAAACATAAGAACATTCATTAAAAAATCCCATATATACCTCCTAAAAAAATTAATTATTAAATATATATTAATTAGTTTGAAATTTATTCTAACAAGAATTAATTAATATAAGGGTAATTAAGTAACAATTAATAAAATCCATGCATATTATTAATTAGGCACAATCAAAGAGCCTACATTTTTAAAAAGACAATCAAAGGGGAGGACAAAACTTAATGAAGGATTTAATGAGAGCTAAAAAAGTAGTTAGCAAAAGAGTAACAAAGCCTACTCAAGAGTTAGAAAATAGTAGCTATATAGAAACAAATGAAGTTGAAGATGATTTTGAAAGAGGATGCAAATCTAGTGGACACAAACCCCAATGTCATCCATATGTACAATGCGAGTGTGAATGTGAGTGTGATTGCGATTGTAATCATGAACACAATCATAAGCATAACCATGATTGTCACTCAAGTTGCTGTAATTGCAATGAAGATGATTGTACAGAGAATTGCTTCCCAAACCCTTGTCCAGAAGAGTGTAGTCAGCCTTTAACACCACCTAAGTTTCCTATATCACAAGCAGTTCTATACCCTATAGAAACAAATAGAGTATTTGATACTATAATGTTTAGAGTATTTACTGATGGTAAAAAATCAAATGGAGATGATTTAGACTTTAAATATGAATTAGGTAACTTATGTGGACCATTACCAAGTTCTGCTCGTACAAATGTAACTATAGAAAAAGTATGCATAAACTACTCAAGTATAAAAATTAACCCAGGGACAACATCATTAGAGCAATTAAAGATTGAAAAAGTTGATAGAAAATCACAAAAATGTAAGTCAGTTTTTGAATATGATGTTTGTGGTCAACTAAATAGATGCTGTAATGATAAGTGCTTAGGGCAAAATGTAGCATACAAAGAAAAAGGTTTAAATGTAGTTGTATATGACTTAGAACTAGAATTAACAGGTAGATTTGGATGTTCAGAGTTTACTGCTGTAGCGATACCATGTAGTAAATGTGAATCAAAACATGACAATTCAAACTGTGTAGTATTCTATTTTAATACTTTATCTGGTGATTTAGTAGTTCCAGCAGATGGAAGAGGATTTACTCTAAGACAAGACTTCCAGACTCAATTAACAGTTGACTGTATAGGAAAAGGTGTAATAACTCAAAAAATGGTTAACAATAAACCATGCTATGAGTTAGATATACCAAATGGAATAGATCTTGTACTTTGTTTACAAAATGTAGTAAGTGCATTAATAGAAGAACAAATAATAGTTTTAGGTGGACCAACAAGAATTAGACCTAGATTAGTAGACACATTTGGTAGTGTTTGTGACTTCTCTCAATTCACAGGAAAATGTGAAGCTGACGATGATGAAAATCATAACAATCACAAATGTTGTAAATAAATTACAACACAATAAATATAAAAAGGACATTGATAACAATGTCCTTTTTATATTTATTCATATTTTAAACTACTGCAAAATTTAAATAGAAGATAAATAGTATCTAACTTATTTAATTTTTCCCAGGATTTATTTAGATCATTAAAATAAATTGAAATTAATGAATTTGAATTTATGGAGCTATCATTATAGTAGCATATTAAATGATTATTACTAGATTTTATTTTATACTTAGAGTATCTAGATACATTTTTTACTATGTTATGAGATACTTTATCATTATAAAAGTTAAAATTAATATGATAGATATTAGATGACTTATTATTTAAATTTATATGAAAAAATATATTTAAAGAATCATCCAATGGATATAGAGAAAAATTTTTTATTTTTTTTGATAAAATATTTAACTTGAATTTATTTATAGATGAAAGTGTACTGTCTTTATATATAAAGTAGTGTAAAACGCCAGATAAATCTACAAGACATATATGTGGTATGTGGTATTTGTCTATATAAAAGGCATATGTATGAATATCTTCTATTAGTTTTCTTATGTTATTAAAAGAATCTTTTACATAGAAGCATTTATTTTTTAAAAAAAAGTTTAAAGAATGAGTATAGTTAGTATTTGAATCAATCATATAAAAAAATCACCTCACCTTAATGATTTTAAATATTTAAATAATACAAGTGTACAAGCTAAAAATGAAATAAAAGGAATTATAGTTAAAATAATTATATAGCCATTAATACCTACATTAGGTATTGGAAGTATAAAGTAAAGTAAAGTTGTTTGAAAAATCATAGATAATATACCTATTAAACTTGAAATATATTCCTTACCAACTGAATGTAAAATACCTGATATAATATGGTTTAAACTTAAAAATAAAGGAATTAAGAACATATTCTTTAGATACGTTCCAGCCAATTCATTTTTAAAAACAAAGATACATAAGTCTTCTCCGAAAAAATAAAATAGAAAAGAACATAAAATCCCCATAATTAACGTAATTAAAATAGAAAAGAAAATCTTACGTTTAATTGCATAAGTATTTTTTCTGCTTACTTCTAAGGATATGCTTGGAATTATATTTACAACTAGGGCAGAAACCAGCATAAAAGGTAAATAAACAAATGGAGAGACCATACCTGAGATAGTCCCATATATACCTAGAGCATTAGAGTATGTAATCCCAGATAATGCAAGTCTAGAGGGGATTATCATTGAACTTATGGAGTTTAAAACTATATTAGACATACGATTACAAGTTATAGGGAGTGACATTTTAACTGTATCGTAAGATGCAGAAATAAACTCTCTCATATCGATTGTATATTTATTATCTATATAAGGTTTTTTGGCTAGGCCAAAAGTCATAAAAATTAAACTAGTACACTCACCAATGGAGATGCCTACTATAGCGGATAAGCATACTAAAGTAGGATTGTCAAAATTTTTAGCTATTAAGTAAACGAATAAAATTTTAGTAACTTGTTCTAATATTTGAGAAATTGCAGGTATATTTACTTTTTTTATGCCATAGTAGTAACCTCTAACTATATTTGATAATGTTATTGCTATAATAGCTGGGCATATTGCAAATATAAAGATAGAAAGATGGTTACTATGTAAAATTTTAATAGATAAGTAGTTAGAGTTAAATCCAGTAAACAAAGCTATAATAGTTGCTATAAAAAACGATATGTATATTGCTGAAATGAAAAGTGTATTTGTGCCGTGTTTATCATTAAAAGCTTTTTTTCTAGCTACTAGACAGCTAAGAGCAGTTGGTATTCCTGTTGTTGTCAAGGCTATACAAATCATTAAAAAGTTAAAAACTAGATGATAAACACCTAAATGGATATCTGATAAATTATGAGATAAAAATATTTTATATAAAAATCCGATAATTCTTACTACGAAGTTGGATATAAATAAAATTAAAGTTGAGTATACAAGATTAGGAATTTTCAATTTCACCACCTCCTATCTTAAGATATATTCAAATTTATATATAAAAATGAAAAAAATATAGCTCTATATATTATAGAGCTATATTTTTTATATTAAATTTTCTATATTTTTGAACTTAGGTTTCATAGAATCAAATGTAGTTATATACTTAAATCCAAAATCATTTAACTTTTTATAAATATAATCAAACTTATACGCTATTTGAGATGGAATATGGGAATCTGATCCAGTTGTTATAATTTCACCACCTAAATCTTTATACAACTTAAGTATGTTAGATGATGGTGTTAAATCTTTTAATCCATACCTAAAACAAGATGTATTAATTTCTATTCCTTTTCCTTTATTTATAGCTTCTTTTAATATAGCCTCGATGATTTCATAGAAAAGTTTATCATCAAGTTCACATTTATAATCTCCATACCTTTTAATTAAATCAAGATGACCTAATACTGAGTAATCATCATAGCTTTTTACTATTTCGTATAATGTTTCATAATACTTGTTATATGCTTGTAATTGAGTTTTATTATTAAAAAAAGTTCCGTTATATAGATCTATTTTATCAATTGCATGCATAGAGCAAATAACAAAGTCAAAAGGATAATTTTTTATATCATTAGAACATTTTTGGACTATATGAGGTTGTAGACCCATTTCTATACCTTTTTTTATAGTAATTTTATCGCTATATTTATTTTTAAGATTTTCTATATTTTTAAAATAAGCATTGTAATCTGTCTCAAATTCAATATCACTTATTACATCGTAGTCAACGTGATCTGTAAAACATATTTCTTTTAAGCCTAAATCTATAGATTTTTTAACCATATCTTCCATGTCAGTTTGGCTATCTGCAGAGAAATTTGAATGCATATGATAGTCGTAGTACATAATTACTGTCCCCTTTTTTTATAAATTTTGGTATTATATATACATAATAATATCAAATATATGTGCATCAATAAAGTCATGTATATACAATATCGTTTTAAGTGGGGATAAAATGGATAATTATAATTTAAAAATGAATCAAGATAGGCCTAAATATTTACAAATTTATAATCATATAAAAAAGATGATTATAGAAGATAATATAAAAGCGAGTACAAAGCTTCCTCCTATAAGGAAGATTGCCAAACTATTAGAAGTTAATAATACAACTATAGTAAAGGCCTATGAACTTTTAGAAAAAGAAGGGTATGTTTACAAGACTGTTGGTAGTGGAACCTTTGTATCAGATAAAAACAGAAACACTAGCAAAAGTAAAAAAATATCTATGGACGGAATAATAAGATTTGACAATGGGAATCCATCTATTGATATGTTTCCAATTGATGATTTTAAGAATTCTATAAATATAGCTTTGGAAAAAGAAGGACATTATATATTTGAGTATGATGATGGCCTTGGATTTTTAAAATTAAGAGAAAAACTAGTTGACTACTTGGAAACATTAAATATAAAATCGACTAGGGAAAATATTCAAATAATTTCTGGAGCACAGCAAGGTATTGATATTGTTTGTAAAGGTATAATTAATTACTCAGATTTAGTATTTGTTGAAGAACCAACATATAGTGGAGCTTTAGAGGTTTTTAAAAATAGAGGTGCTAAGGTTATCAGCATACCTATGTTAGAGGATGGTATTGATATAGGGATCTTGAAGTTAAAACTTGAAAAATTAAGACCTAAAATATTTTACACAATGCCTAACTATCAAAATCCAACAGGTATATCTTATTCGATATACAAAAAGAAAAAGTTAATAGAACTAGCACAAGAATATGACTTTTATATATTAGAGGATGACTTTATGAGTGATTTAAAGTTTGACTCTTATGAACATTATCCATTAAGAAGCTATGATGATAAGGGAAGAGTGATTTATATAAAAAGTTTTTCTAAAATTCTTATGCCAGGACTTAGGATAGGGCTAGTAGAAATGCCTAGTGAAATTCTAAAAAAAATACTATGGGCTAAATATTCATCTGATATTTCAACTTCAGGTATAATTCAAAGGTCAATGTATCACTATATGCAAAATTATGATTTTGATGAATATCTGAAAAAAATAGATAAAGAGTATACTGATAAATTTAAATTAGCCACAAAATGTATAGATGAGAAATTAAGCGATAAAATTAAATTCAAATTACCATCAGGAGGTATTAACTTCTTCTTAGAGTTACCTAGAGGATACTCATCGGTTGATTTTACAACATTTTTACTTGAAAAAGGAGTATCAATACTTCCAGGAAGCAATTTTTTCGATACATCTATAGACGATAGATTTTTTAGAATAAATATAGCACAACCTAGTTTATATGAAATAGAAAAGGGAATAGATATAATATCTAAGAATTTAAATGAGTTTTTAGAAAACTATAAAAATGTAGAAGAATTTAAAGAAAATAAATTATTTTTTTAGGAGTGATTAGAATATGAATAATGAATTTGATAAAGATAAATTAAATAGAATAAATGAGTTAGCTAAAAAACATAAAGGAGAAGGGCTAACTGAAGATGAACATAAGGAAAGAGAAGGACTAAGAAAAGAATATTTAGAGCATTTCAGAGGTCATTTTAGATCAAGACTTGAAAATATAAAAGTAGTTTCTCCAGAGGAGTATGAAGAGGCTATGAAAAATAAAAAGAACTAGAAAGATTTAACAATAAACTTATTTAAGTGTGCTATAATTATCACAAGGGAATCTAAAAAAGAAAGGGAGTATTTAGTATGGATTTAAGACATGAGTTTAAAAATGCATGGGATCAAATTAATGATAACAAAGAATTAGATGTTGTCATGAATTATGCAAATGATTATATGAAGTTTCTAGATGTAGGTAAAACTGAAAGAACTTCGGCTAGAGAGATTATAAGACAAGCTAAAGAAAATGGATTTATATCTGTACAAGAAGCTATGTCAAAAGGAAAAATATCTGCAGGAGATAAAATATATGCAGGTAATAAAGACAAAGGTGTAGCTTTATTTGTAATAGGGCAAGAAGAATTACAAAATGGAATGAGAATTGTTGGAGGTCACATAGATTCTCCTAGAATAGATTTAAAACCAAACCCACTGTATGAAGATGGGAATATGGCACTTTTAAAAACTCACTACTATGGAGGTATAAAAAAATATCAATGGACAACATTACCTCTTTCAATGTATGGTGTAGTTGTTTTAAAAGATGGAACTAAAGTAGATATATGCATAGGAGAAGATGAATCTGATCCAGTATTTTGTATAACAGATCTATTAATACATTTAGCAGCAGATCAAATGCAAAAAAAATTATCTGATGGTGTAACTGGAGAAGGGTTAAATCTTTTAGTTGGACATATGCCTTTAGAAGGTGAAGAAAAAGATGCTATTTCAGCAAATGTTTTAAAATTATTAAATGATAAGTATAACATGACTGAAAAAGATTTCTTAACAGCTGAAATAGAAATAGTTCCATCTGGTAAAGCTAGACATTTAGGATTTGATAAATCTATGATAATTTCTTATGGACATGATGATAGAGTATGTTCTTATGCTGCAGTAAAATCTATATTTGATATTGAGAAACCAAAATATACAGCTGTTGCACTATGTGTAGATAAAGAGGAAGTTGGATCTCAAGGAAATACAGGAATGCACTCTAAATTCTTTGAAAATACAGTAGCAGAACTTATAAATTTAGAAGGAAACTACTGTGAATTAAAAGTAAGAAGAGCTATGGCAAATTCAAAAGTATTATCTGCTGATGTTTCAGCAGGATTTGATCCTACATACCCAGATGTTTTAGATAAGAGAAATGCATGTTTTATGGGTCATGGTATCGCCTTAACTAAATACACAGGTGTAAGAGGTAAAGGTGGATGTAACGATGCTAATGCAGAGTTTGCATCAGAAGTTAGAAGAATATTTGACAAAGCTAATGTTGTTTGGCAAATATCAGAACTTGGTAAAGTAGACCAAGGAGGCGGTGGAACAATCGCTTATATATTAGCTCAATATGGAGCTGAGGTAATAGACTGTGGAGTAGGAGTATTAAATATGCATGCTCCATATGAAATAGTATCTAAAGCAGATATATATGAAATGTATAAAGGATATAAAGCATTCTATACTATAGAAGCATAATATAAATAAAAAAGATAAGTGTAAATCACTTATCTTTTTTATTTATATTAAAGTAATCAAAAACCCCATCTAAGAATTTATACTCTAGAGGTGTAAATGTTTTCTTTTTAGAGTATATAAAATAGAATTTTCTATCAAAATTTAAATTTTTTACTTTATAATATCTAACTTTGCGTAGGTTTATATAATCTATAACAGAAGTATAAGAAACAAAGGATACACCAAGCCCAAGTTTAACCATTTCTTTTATTGACTCATTTGATTCTACATAAGCTATAGTATCTAAATTATTTATTGGAATTTTATGAGACTTAAGTTTATTAATTAATAAACTTTGAGTTCCAGAACCATCTTTTCTCATTATAAATTTTAAATCACTAAGTTTATCTAAATCTATATAATTTTCTTCATTTTCTATAATTAAATCAAATGGAGTTATCAAGACAAGTTCATCATCTATTAAATCTATATACTCAACCTGTTTATTATTAACTTTAGACCCTACAAATCCAAAACTTATACGCTCATTTAGAATTTCAGAAATAGCATCTTGAGAATCATATCTACTTATACTAAATTTAACATTAGGATAATCACTATAAAAGTTTTTCAAAAAATCTGGCAGTATATAAGTTTCTGGAATAGAACTGCATGCAATATCTATAACTCCTTCAATTTTACCACTATATTCTTTTATATCATAAATAGCTTTTTTACAATTATTTAGTATATAAATAGCATGTTCATATAAAATTTCACCAGCTTTTGTAAGCGTTATAACTTTATTATTTCTATTTACTAGTACTGTATCAAGGTTTTTTTCAAGATTTTGAATATGAGCGCTTACTGTAGGTTGTGTAAGAAATAGTTCTTTAGCAGCTTTTGAAAAACTATTGTACTTTGCAACAGCTACAAAAACCTCTAGTTGTTTTAAATCCATAAAAAGATCCTCCCCTAAATTTATCATATATAATTATACCATACTAATTGATACTTATAAAAATAAAGAGAAAGTCAAGTTTTACAAAAATATTACAATATGATAATATATGTTATTTAAGAGACAAAAATATTATATAATTATATGGAAGTATACATAGGAGGATTAGTGTATGAAAATACTTAATATAGTTAGCATGTTGCTAATTTCCATACTAATATTCTCAGGATGCAGTATGAAAAACAATAAAATCGAGATAGATGAAGCTACACAACAGAAGAATATAACGAAAGTTCAAAATGATATAACTGAAATAATGGGGAAGAATTATGAGGATGTTATAAAAAATATAGGTAAACCATATTTAACAACATACTATATAAACAGAGATGATTATAAAAAATATGAAAAATTAGATTCGGATGAACTTATAAAACAATTACATTTAGAAATGGTATATCCAAAAGAAGGTTATGAAAGTAGTGCTTTATATATAGAGATAAATAAAGATAAGGTAATTGATGTTTCAAGTAATGAATTTGTAGGAACTTCACATGGATTTGATGATTTACCTGAAAGTTCAAAATCAACAGATGTTATAATTGATGTTTATAATAATCAAAAATATATAAGTGAAGAAAAACTAAAAGGTATATCAATAGAATCATATAAAGGTAAGAATATAGAACAATTGATGCAAGAAACTCCATTAGATATGCCAAATGCAATAGTATATGGAAAAAATAAAGATAAAGTTAGGAGTTATTTCGTAGTTGACAAAAATCAAGAAAAATTAAGCTATATAATTTCTATAACTGAAGATAGAGGAAAGATAATAAATATTTCTAAAGTTTCAAAAGTGTCTTTAATGAACTCCTTAATAGATATGTCAAAGTAAAAGACTTCTTATTTAATTAAATAAGAAGTCTTTTTTTATTTAACCTTATTATTCAGTATATATAAACTAAATAATGTAAATAATATTTAAGGCGTGACTTAAGTTTAATACATAGGTTAATTAAGATTAATAAGGAGGATAAATAGATGAGTAAACAAATAATTACTATAGACGGAAATACGGCTGCTGCACATGTGGCCTATGCCTTTACTGATGTAGCTGCTATATTCCCAATAACTCCATCATCAACAATGGCAGAAGTTGTAGATGAATGGGCAGCTCAAGGTAGAAAAAATATATTTGGACAAAGGGTAAGCGTTGTGGAAATGCAATCAGAAGCAGGAGCAGCAGGAGCATTTCATGGTTCACTTCAATCTGGAGCGTTGACAACTACATTTACAGCATCTCAAGGATTATTATTGATGATACCTAATATGTATAAAGTAGCAGGAGAATTATTGCCAGGAGTATTTCATGTAAGTGCAAGAGCAATAGCTTCTCAAGCACTATCTATATTTGGAGACCACCAAGACGTTATGGCAGCAAGACAAACAGGATGCGTACTTTTAGCTTCTAGTTCTGTACAAGAAGTAGCAGATATAGCACCTGTAGCACATTTAGCAGCAATAAAAGGAAGACTTCCAATTATACATTTCTTTGATGGATTTAGAACATCACATGAAATTCAAAAGGTAGAAGTTTTAGATTATGAAGATTATGAGAATTTATTAGATAAAAAAGCTCTAAAAGAATTTAGAGAAAGGGCACTATCTCCAAATCATCCAGTTACAAGAGGAACAGCACAAAATCCAGATATTTATTTCCAAACTAGAGAAGCATCAAATAAATATTATGAGCAAATAGTTCCTATAATTGAAGAATATATGGAAAAAATGGGTCAACTAACAGGAAGACCTCATGGTTTATTTGATTATTTTGGACCACAAGATGCCAAATATATAATAGTTGCAATGGGATCTGTTACGGAAACTATTGAAGAAACTATAACATATTTAAATAGTAAGGGTGAAAAATATGGACTAGTTAAAGTTCATTTATATAGACCATTTTCAGTAAAACATTTTATGAGCGTAATACCTGAAAGTGTAGAGAAAATTTGTGTTTTAGATAGAACAAAAGAACCAGGATCTATAGGAGAACCTCTTTATTTAGATGTTAAAACAGCATTTTATGAATGTAAAAAATCACCTAAAATAATAGGTGGTATATATGGTTTAGGGTCAAAAGATACAACGCCAGCAGATATAAAAGCTGTATATGACAACTTAAAAAGTGATAATTCTAAAAATAACTTTACAGTTGGAATCGTAGATGATGTTACTAATAGATCTATAGATGTAGATAGAAGTTTTAAAATAAGTCAAGAAGGAACAATAAGATGTAAGTTCTGGGGACTTGGGTCTGATGGTACTGTAGGAGCTAATAAGCAAGCAATTAAAATAATAGGAAATAATACTGATATGTTTGCACAAGCTTACTTTGCTTATGACTCTAAAAAATCAGGTGGTATAACAATGTCTCACTTAAGATTTGGTAAAACTCCTATAAAGTCTACTTATTTAATTGATGAAGCCGATTACATAGCTTGTCATAACCAATCTTATGTTAATGAATACGATTTACTAAAAGGACTTAAAAAAGGTGGAATATTTGTATTAAACTGTATATGGGAAGAAAGTGAATTAGAGAATCATCTTCCTGCAACAATAAAAAATTATATAGCTGAAAATAATATTGAATTCTATACAGTTAATGCAACTAAAATAGCTCAAGAAATAGGACTTGGAAATAGAATAAATATGATAATGCAGTCAGCGTTTTTTAAACTAGCTCAAATAATACCAGAAGAAGAAGCAAAAAATCACTTAAAGGAGTCTATAAAGAAAGCTTATGGTAAAAAGGGTGAAAAAATTGTAAATATGAACTATGAAGCAGTTGAACAAGGTATGAATTCAATAGTCAAGGTAAATGTTCCTGATTCATGGAAAACTGCTAAAGATGAAAAGAAAAATTCAGATGAGCCAGAATTTATTAAAAATATACTAAGACCTATGAATGCTCAGGAAGGAGATAATTTACCTGTAAGTGCATTTAATGGCATTGAAGATGGAACATTCCCAAATGGTACTGCTGCTTTTGAAAAAAGAGGTATAGGAATTAATGTTCCAGAGTGGATACTTGAAAATTGCATCCAATGTAATCAATGTTCATATATATGTCCGCATTCTACTATAAGACCATTTTTATTAAATGAAGAAGAAGTAAGCAAAGCTCCAGAAAGCTTTAGAGTAAAAAAAGCAGTTGGAAAAGGATTAGAAGGATTACAATATAGAATTCAAGTAGACACAATGGACTGTACAGGATGTGGAAACTGTGCTGATGTATGCCCAGCAAAGGAAAAAGCTCTTGTTATGAAACCATTAGAAACTCAAACTGACAGTGAAATACCAAATTGGGAATTTGCAGCATCTAGTGTATCTTATAAAGGTGATATAATTAGTCCAAATACTGTTAAAGGAAGCCAATTTAGACAACCGCTTGAAGAGTTTTCAGGGGCATGTGCAGGATGTGGAGAGCCTGCTTATATAAGATTAGTAACACAATTATTCGGAGATAGAATGATGATTGCAAACGCTACTGGATGTTCATCTATTTGGGGAGGATCCGCACCATCAACTCCATATACAATAAATCACGAGGGTAAAGGACCAGCGTGGGCAAATTCTTTATTTGAAGATAATGCAGAATATGGATTTGGTATGTATTTAGGAGTTAAACAGATTAGAGATAGAATACAAGATTTATTAACTGAATTATCAAATATGGATATAGATGAAGAGTATAAGAAATCATTTAATTATTGGATAGAAAATAAGAATAATGGAAATGAATCTAAATGTGCATCTGAAGGAGTTATAAACTCAATAGACAAAATAAATAGTTCTGATGAAAAAGTATCTTATTTAATTAATGAAGTGAAAGAGTTAAAAGATTATTTAATAAAAAGATCTCAATGGATAGTTGGAGGAGATGGATGGGCATATGATATAGATTATGGAGGATTAGATCATGTTCTAGCTTCTGGAGAAGATGTAAATGTATTGGTATTTGACACAGAGATATATTCAAATACTGGTGGGCAATCTTCAAAGTCTACTCCGATTGCAGCTATGGCAAAATTTGCAGCAGGAGGAAAAAGAACTAAGAAAAAAGATTTAGGTAGAATGGCTATGACGTATGGAAATGTATATGTAGCCCAAGTAGCCTTAGGGGCAGATAAAAATCAACTTATAAAATCTATAATCGAAGCTGAAAACTATGATGGACCGTCTTTAATAATATGTTATGCTCCATGTATATCTCATGGATTAAAAGAAGGTATGGGAAGAAGTGTTGCAAACGAAGAAAAAGCTGTTAAGTGTGGATATTGGCATCTATACAGATTTAATCCAACTTTAAAACAAGAAGGTAAAAATCCATTTATATTAGATTCTAAGGAACCTACAGAAAGTTTTAGAGATTTCTTAATGAGCCAAGTAAGATATTCAGCGGTAGCTAAACAGTTCCCAGAAATAGCTGATGATTTATTTAATATAACAGAAGAAAATGCAAGAGAAAGATATGAAATATATAAAATGTTATCACAACAATTATAAAAATAAAAAGAGAATAGATTAATCTATTCTCTCTTTTTTATTGGTGCCGGTTGTGGGACTTGAACCCACACGATATCACTATCAACGGATTTTGAGTCCGCCCCGTCTGCCAATTCCAGCAAACCGGCTTAATATAATTATATTATACCAGTAACAAAAACGTTTCGCAATATATTTATACTTAATATACTTACAATAATATGGTAATATTAAAGATAATACAAATTAGAAATAATACAAAGGATAAATAATTAGGAGTGATAAACTTGGATAAAACTTTGGTTATAATAGATGGAAACTCAATAATAAATAGAGCATTTTATGCACTACCAGATTTAACAAATAAGCAAGGATTACATACAAATGCTATATATGGATTTACAACAATGTTATTTAAAATAATAGAAAATTACAAACCAACACATATAAGTGTTGCATTTGATAAAAAAGCTCCAACTTTTAGACACTTAGAATATAAAGAGTATAAAGCTGGAAGAAAAAAAATGCCAGATGAATTAAGAGAACAAATTGAACCCTTAAAAAACTTATTGGATGCATTTAAAATAAATAGATTAGAGTTAGAAGGATATGAGGCAGATGACATAATAGGAACAGTTTCCTTAAAAGCTGAGAAAGAAGGGTATAAGGTTTTTATAGTTACAGGAGATAAGGATGCAATACAGTTAGCATCTAAAACTACTACTACACTTATAACTAAAAAAGGTGTTGGAGAAGTTGATGAGTTTGACTTTGATGAGGTTATGAAAAAATATGAAATGACACCAAATCAATTTATAGACTTAAAGGGACTTATGGGAGATAAATCAGACAATATACCAGGAGTTCCAGGAATAGGAGAAGTAACGGGTATAAAACTTATAAAAGAATTCGGAAGTATTGAAAATATAATAGAAAATGTAGATTCTATAAAAGGAAGCTCAAGAAAAAAAATAGAGGAACATAAAGATTTAGCTATAATGAGTAAGAGATTAGCAACTATAATAAGGGATGTACCTATTGATATTACTATAGATGATTTATCATTTGGAGACTATGACAAAGCTAATGTTATAGAGGTATTTAATGAACTTGGATTTAATAGTTTAATATCAAGAATTGGAGAAAACTCAGATGTTGAATCTGAAGGTAATAATATTAACTTAAGCATAAAAGAGCTTGTGAATATAGAAGAGTTTATTAAAGATGTAAAATCAAAAAAGAGTTTAATATTAAAAGCTATAAGAAAAAATGGAAATATACTTGAAAAAAATCTAATGACTATATACTTAAGTATTAATGGAGAAGATATATATTATATAAATGAAGAAAATCTTGATAAAATAAGAGAATTACTAATAAGTGATGAAATCAAAAAATATGGATATGAACTAAAAGATGATTATATAACATTAAGACCATATGGTATATTTTTAAATAATATGTATTTTGATATATCTATTGCGGAGTACTTAATAGATTCAAGTAGTGCTAACTATACTTATGATTCAATAGCTATGAATTATTTTGGTCAAAAAATTAAGTCTACTGAAGAGTTATTAGGAAAAGGCGTAAAAGCTAAAAAAATTGAAGAATTAGAAAAAGAAGAAATAGATAAGCATATTGGAAATATAATTAATTTAGTTGAACGAGTAAATCCTAAGATGGAAGACAAATTAAAGTCTATGGATATGGATGGATTATTTTATCATGTAGAAATGCCTCTAGTAGAAGTTTTAGGCTACATGGAATTTGAAGGTGTAATGGTAGATAAAGAAAAATTAGTAGAATTAGGAGAAGAATTTAAATTATCTATAGATAAATTAGAAAGTGAAATATATCTTTTAGCAGGAGAAGAATTTAATATTAATTCACCAAAACAATTAGGAGTTATATTGTTTGAAAAATTAGAGCTTCCTGTAATAAAGAAAACTAAAACAGGATACTCAACAAATGCAGAAGTTTTAGAAAGGTTAAGAGATAAACATGAAATTATTGATAAAATAACTGAGTATAGACAAATTGTAAAGTTAAAATCTACATATGTTGATGGATTAATAAATATAATAAATCCAATAAGTCATAGAATACACTCATCATTTAATCAAACTATAACTACTACTGGAAGAATTTCTTCTACAGAACCTAATCTTCAAAATATTCCTGTAAGATTGGAATTAGGAAGAAATATAAGGAAAGTATTTATAGCAAATAAAGGCTGTGAACTAGTTGATGCAGATTATTCTCAAATAGAACTGAGAGTTTTAGCACATATGAGTCAAGATGAACATATGATAGATGCATTTAATCATGATATAGATATACATACAAAAACTGCATCTCAAGTTTTTGGTATAGATATAAATGATGTGACTAGTGAACAAAGAAGTGCAGCTAAAGCAGTTAACTTTGGTATAGTGTATGGAATAAGTGATTTTGGTTTATCTCAAAACCTTAAAATACCAGTAAAAGAGGCAAAAACGTATATAGATAATTACTTAAATACATACGAGGATATAAAGACATACATGGATAATACCATAGAAGAAGCTAAAAAAGATGGATATGTAAAAACTATTTTAAACAGAAGAAGATATATACCTGAAATAAATTCAGGAAATGTGATTCTTAAAAATTTAGGGAAAAGATTAGCTATGAATGCGCCTATACAAGGAAGTGCGGCTGATATAATAAAAATAGCTATGGTTAATGTATATAAAAAATTAGAAGAAAAAAACTTAAAGTCAAAATTAATACTTCAAGTTCACGATGAACTTATAATAGAGACTTGTGAAGATGAAATTGAAATAGTATCAAAAATTGTAAAAGATGAAATGGAACATGCAGTTTCTATGGATGTAAATTTAGACGTAGATTTAAATGTAGGTAAATCTTGGTACGAAACAAAGTAGGTGGTTTAATGTTAGTAATAGGATTAACAGGAAATATTGGGTGTGGGAAAAGTAGTTTATCTAAAATTTTAAAAGATAATTCTCTAGATATAATAGATGCAGATATTATATCTAGAGAAATTATGAGTAACAATAAATTACTTGAAGAAGTATTTCAAGTTTTTGGAGAAGATGTAAAAGATAAAGATGGAACCTTAAATAGAAAAAAATTGGCTTCAATAGTTTTCTCTGATGATAAAAGGCTTATAGCTTTAAATGATATAACACATCCAGCTATAAAAAATGAGATAAAAAGAAGGATAAAGGATATAGAGAATAAGGGTAGAAATATAGTAATAGTTGATGCGGCTTTATTAATAGAAGGTAAATTTTTAGACTTAATAGATAAATTAATTGTTATAACATGTGATGAGAAAGAACAATTAAATAGGGTTATGGATAGAGATAATTCAAATATGGATGAAGCTCTAAATCGTATTAGTTCTCAGATGAGTCAAGATGAGAAAGTTAAGTTTGGAGATTATATAATAGACAACTCGGGTAGTTTAGAAGAATTAAATTATAAAGCTAATAAACTAATAACATATATAAAGGAGAATTGGTGTGAATAAAAAAAGATTTATAATGGTATTTATAGTCTTTGTGTTGTTAGTTTTAGGGTCTGTATGTGTTAGAGAAAAATTAGTATTAAAACTATTTCATCCAAAATTTTATGAAGAATATGTAAGTCGTTATTCAAAAGAATTTAAGGTTGATGAAAATTTAGTTTACAGTATAATGAAGGTGGAAAGTAAGTTTAATAAAAATGCTGTATCTAAAAGAAATGCTAAAGGGTTAATGCAAATAAGTGATATAACACAAAAATGGGCAATAGATGAGTTAAAATTAAAAGAGGTAGATATCTTTGATCCAGAGACAAATATAAAAATAGGGTGTTGGTACTTAAGCAAGTTATTTAAAGAATTTAGAGATGTTGATTTAGTAGTAGCAGCTTATAATGGAGGATCAGGAAATGTGAATAAATGGTTAAATAATTCAGATTATAGTTATGATGGTAATCAACTACATAAAATACCATTTAATGAAACTAAAAACTATTTAAAGAAAGTTAAAGACAACTATATTATGTACAAGTCATTATATAGAAAGGAAGAAAGCAATGAAAAAAATTAAAATCTTAGCAATTGCTATGGCTGTTGTATTTAGTATTGTAGGATGTAGCAAAGATGGAAAAAAAGATGAAAATAATGGTAAGTACGAGAATACTGCTAATGATTCGAAGTATATACATTTATCTATGATAAACCCTAAGACAATAAATCCAATAAATAATACAGATCAATCTGTTGGATATGTAATGGATTTAGTTTATGATAGTTTATTTACAATAGATAGCAATTACAATGCTGTACCTCAACTAGTAGAGAGTTACTCCATATTAGGCGATGGTAAAAGTATGGAAGTTAAATTAAAAGATGCTAAGTGGCATAATGGAAATCCTATAACATCTTCAGATGTAGCTTTTACTGTTAACTCGATAAATAGTTCTCAGACTAGTCCATATAAGGCGTTGATAGGTAATATTTCTGATATATCTGTTATAGATAGTAAAAACTTTAGAATAAACTTTAAAAGTCCAAATGCATTTTCAATAGATACATTAATATTTCCAATAGTAAGTAAGGATGCCTTAAGTGGATTAAGCTCTAAAGATTTAGATGAATATAAAAATAACATGGTTGGAAGTGGGCCATACAAAATATCAAAATATGATCAAAGGTCTAATATGATATTAACTCTTAATGAAGATTATTTTGATAAAGATAAAATAAAAGGTGTAAAGAAAGAAATCAATGTAATGATGGTACCTGATGCAGAGGCACAAGTTTCAATGACTCTAGCTCTTTCAAGTGATATAACAAAAGTTGGGCTAAGTGACTTAAGTCAATTTCAAAAAAATCAATTTAAAATAACTAATTATGAAGGTAGAGGTTATGAATATATAGTTTTTAATTATAATAAGCCTATAATGAAGGATTTAAATTTTAGAAAAGCTATTGCTCATGCTATAAATAGAAAACAGATAGTAGATGAAGGATATTTAGGTAAGGTAGCTATGGTTAATTTCCCTCTTCATTCAAAATCAAAATATTATGATGAAAGTATAAAAGCTTTAGACTACAATATGGACAAAGCAAAGAAATATTTAACTAAAATAGATATAGACAAAATAAATAATAGTGCTACTAATAATGAAACTAAGAAAGAAGAAAGTAGCGAAAAACAAGATAAAAAACAAGATAAAACAGAAGAAACAAAAGAAGAAAAAGATGCTAAAAATAAAAATAATATAAAAGATGAAATAAAAAGATTAGATTTAAAAATACTTGTTAATAAAGAAAATAGTGAGAGAGTTAAAGCAGCATATGTAATAAAAGAAAATTTAAATGAAATAGGAATAAAATCTACGATATCTGAGTTAGAGGGAACAGCTTTATCAGAAGCATTAGATAAAAAGGACTATGATTTAGCATTAATAGGATGGGAAATGTCTCCAATACCAGATGCAACTGATATAATTAACTATAGTGGTTATAGTGATGAAAAGCTTACAGGGTATCTAAATTCATTAAAAAATTCAACTAATGTAAGTAATACTAAAGATATATATAAATCTATTCAAAGGTACACTAGGGACAATGTACCATTTATAAGTATTGGTATAAGTGATGATTATTTAGTCACTAATAAAAGAATAGAAGGAGATTTAAAGCCTAATGATTTCGATATATATGAAGGTATATACCATCTTCATTTAGAAAAATAGAAAGAGGTGTTAAATTATGAGAAAAAAATTATTAGTAGATGGGATGAGTTGCATGAATTGTGTAAGACATTTAAAAGATGCATTAGAAGAAGATATAAATGGAGTAAAGGTTATTGATATTAGTTTAGATAATAAGTATGCAATAATTGATACTGATGAAAATGTAACTGATGATATGCTAAAGGATGTAATTGCTGATTTGGGATATGAATTAAAAGGTATAGAATAAATAAAAAAACAGTAAATATTTATATTTACTGTTTTTTTATTCATAATACATAATAATTAAAAATATTTTACTTTATATTTTTAAATACAGTGTCTATAATATCCAGTGCTATATTAGAAGTAGTATCGTCTACGTCTAATATAGGATTAAGTTTTACTAAATCCATTGACTTAACTAGACCTGACTCAACAAGCTTTTTTAAAAGATATTTTGATTCGTCTACTGTAAATCCATTTTCAACTCTAGTTCCAGTTCCAGGAACATATTTTGAATCGATAAAATCTAAATCAAAACTTATATGTATTGCATTTATATTTTTATTATTTAAATTATTTAGTATGTTATTTATTACTGAATCTAATCCTTTTTCTTTTAAATCTTTAGGATAGAACATATTCATATTTGTATTTTCTATGAAACTTTTTTCACCAGAATCTATGTCACGACCACCTATATGATAAACATTATCTTCGTTTATTTTAATATCATTATAATATAAGTTTTTAAATGTTTCATCGCCATAACCCATTAAAGATGCAAGTGGCATACCATGAACGTTTTTAGATTCAGAAGTTTCAAAGGTATTGATATCTCCATGTGCATCAAACCAAACAATTGCTAAATTCTTATTAAAATATTTACTTACGCCAGAAATACTTCCAAGTGCTATGGAGTGATCTCCTCCCACTATAAAAGGAAAACAACCTGATTTTAAAGAACAATTAACTGAATGTGCTAGGTTTTTATTTATTTCTACTAGTTCAGCGAAATATTTCATATTTGGGTTTGATAAAAATTTATCTGAGTCATCGACTTGTTTTACATATATATTACCAAGATCAAATACATTATGATTGTATTTCTTTATTTGAGAGATTACTCCCTTTTGGCGTAATTTATCTGGACCTAGTTGTGGCCCTAGTTTATCACATCCATAAAATGTTGGTACCCCTATAATATTTACATCCATGATTTATCCTCCTATTATAAAAAAATCCCTTTCCTAATTAACATATTAGCATAATAGTTAAAAAAAAATCAAACATAAACAAAAAAAGACTTCTATTGGGGGAAATAATAGAAGTCTAAATGGGGGAGATTGAGTATGTTTGATTTACATTTATATTATTGGCAAAAATATATAAAATATACTTAATTTATGAAACAAAAAAATAATAATAGATAATATAATAAAAATTTTAAACATAATATAACAATAAAGAGTTAATGGCTTTTGATTGAGTCACTTTTAAATTTATAAAGAATATAATAAAAATAACTAAAGGGGGGATATCATGGAACCAAATGAGTATAATGAAAGATTTAAAAAAATTATACTTGATATGACCCAAGAAGAATTTCAGAATTATTCTAATAATAACCGAGGACCACTAAAATATATAGAAGGTAAAATAGATTCTATAATAGAAGATAGTATAAATGATTTTAGTGAAGAAGAATTAGTTGAACAAATATATAAAAGGATATCAAAAAAAGGATCATATCAAGAAAATATATCTGAGATAGGAAAAATAATTAAATCAGAAGAGCTATTCAAATCAAAAGGGGAACTCATAAAGTTTGCAAAATATTTAAATTTAGATATTAATAATAAACAATCATATAAAATTATTTTAAAAAAAATTTCTAGCCATATATATCTAAATAAAGGGCATTATGCAAATAAATATGAATATTATATAAAAGATAACAATGAGTATTTACTTGAACCAGAAGTTATAAAAGATAAATTAGTAGAAATATATAGATGTAGAGCTAGGAATGATATGAAGTCTATTGCTAGGATTTTAAATATAGAAACAAGTGAAGATGAGGGAGCTGAAGAGATAAGAAAAAAAGTTATAAACTGCATAATAAAGGATAAACTAAGAAAAATTAAAAATTAAGACGCTATATAGTTAGCGTCTTAATTTATTAAAAATAAGCACCTATTAGACAATATACAGTAGGAGTGATTAGAAATTGATAAAGAAATTATTTATTATATTTTTTACAATTATAGTAACTAGTGCTACTTGCTATTTAGAAATAAATAAGTTTCCTCCTAAAAAAGAAATAAAAGTAGTAAGTTATAATATACATAGTGGTTTGAATAAAGATATGTTTCCTACATTATTTGATATAATAGATTTTTTAAGAATAGAAAATGCGGATTTTATATGCTTGCAAGAAGTAAATGAATCTGCAAAAGCTGGATTTCAAGTAAGTAGTTTAAAAGAAGATTTAAATATGTATTCTCATTTTGGAGCAAATGTTGTAGCATTAGGTTCTAATTATGGACTAGTAACTTACTCTAAATATAAGATAAAAAGCCAAGAACATATATACTTAAGTAGCGAAAAAGAACAAAGGGGAATGTTACATACTGTAGTGAAAATTGGTTTTGGAAGAAACTTAAATATAATAAATTTACATTTAGGTTTAGATAAGGATGAAAGAAAGGTTCAAATTAAAGAGGTTGAAAATTTTGTAAAGAAGCTTAAAGATCCATATATAGTAGTAGGTGATTTTAATCAAGGTAATTTAGATTTTAATCAAGAAATATTTAAAGATGCAGCTGTTAGTGTTAATAAAAATAATACTTTAACATTTGGAGCATCATTAGATAGAATTGATTATATTCTTGTATCCCCTGAAATCGAAGTGAAATACTATGATGTACCTATGAAAAATATGTCTGATCATTATCCTATAGTAACTAAATTAAAAATATAGGAATAAATAATATATTTAATGAATAAGATTTACTAAATATATTATTTATATGGGGGGACAAACTAATGAATAAAAGAAGAAATATATACAGGGGGATGAATAGAAAAAGAAACAATTTAGTAAAAGGACTTACAGTTGGACTAGTTATTATAGGTATTGTTGGAGGAGCTACATTTATAAAGTTACCTAAGTTTAACTTATTAGATAAAGTAAGTAATTTTAGTATTTTCGACAAAGAAAAAACAAGTGTTAAAGAATTTTCATATAATGATGTTAAAGATAAAATAAATAAACCAGAAGAAAATAAGAAAGAAACAGTTGCTGAAAATGCAAAAGTAGCAACTGTAGATAACTTAGATATATATTCAATTCAAATTGCTGCAATTGATAATGATGAGGAATTAAAGAAAATAGAACAGAAGTTAGATGAACTTAAAATACCATTTTCTATAATTGACGTAGATAATGTAAAAAAAGTTCAAACATATTCATCATTTGAAGAAGGTGAAAGCAGAAAAAATTTAGAAAGTATTAAAACTAATTTTTCAGATGCTTTTGTAAGTAAATTAGAAGTCCCATTGTTAGGGTTACAATATACAGATAAATATTCTTATGTTGAAGAAATATGTAATGAATTAAATAATTTAATATCAAACTTTAAAGAAGAATCTAAAATTTGGGATAAAGGTGAAAAATCATTAAACAAAGAAGAATATAAAAATATAATAAATGCAAGGTTGGATATAGTAGGAAATTTAGAAAAGAGCTCTAAGAAAATTAATTATGAAGGCATGGTAGGATTTAAAGAGAATATTATAAAATACACTAAATCTGTAAAGGAAAAATCAAAAGCTAGTTTAAAAAGTATAGAAAATGATGAGTATTACATTGGAGAAAGTTTATTTATTTCATCTATACAAGGATACTATAGTTTTATAAAGTCTATAAAAACCATTTAAAAGTTGTTAAAAACAACTTTTTTTTATTGAAATGAAAATTAATGTCAAGTCGTAAAAAGTTGAATTTTGTTTTAAAATAAGATATTTTTTTAACGATAGTTAATATTTTACATTTATTATAGTATACTTATAGGTAGTAAAAAAAGTTTAAACTAAGTCATAAGGGGGTAAAAGCATGAAACTCTTAACTTTTAAAGGAGGAATACATCCTCCATATAGAAAAGAGTATACCAATAGCAAACCACTAGAAAAGGCTAAAGAACCTAATGTTGTATATATATCTATGCAACAACATATAGGAGCTCCAGCTAAACCTATAGTGAAAGTTGGAGATGAAGTTAAAGTAGGGCAAAAAATTGGAGAAATGCAAGGATTTGTATCTGCCAATATTCATTCTTCAGTTTCAGGTAAAGTTACTGGTATCAAAGATGTAGAAGTTCCTGGAGGAATAAGCGCATGTGTAATTGTCGAAAACGATTTCAAAAATGAAATCCATGAAAGTGTTAAACCTAAAGGAAATCTAGAGGATTTAAAGAAAGAAGAAATCATAGAATTTATTAAAGAAGCGGGTATAGTTGGTATGGGAGGAGCTACATTTCCAACCCATGTGAAAATTTCACCTCCACCTGATAAGAAAATAGACTTTGTTATATTAAATGGAGCTGAATGTGAACCATATTTAACGGCTGACCATAGACTGATGTTAGAAAATCCGGAAGATGTAGTATTTGGATTAAGAGTTCTTATGAAAGCTTTAGATGTTAAAAAAGGATACATAGGAATAGAAGTTAACAAGCCCGATGCTATTGATGCAATCACAAATGTAGCAAAACAGTATAGCAATATAGAAGTTGTTGGACTTGAAGTTAAATATCCTCAAGGAGCAGAAAAACAGCTTATTTATGCATGTACAAAAAGAGAAGTTCCATCTGGAGGTTTACCTATGGATGCAGGAGCTGTTGTAAATAA
Organism: Paraclostridium sordellii; assembly: GCF_000953675.1. Lineage (NCBI taxonomy): Bacteria > Bacillati > Bacillota > Clostridia > Peptostreptococcales > Peptostreptococcaceae > Paraclostridium > Paraclostridium sordellii. The sequence continues at coordinate 452,783 of NZ_LN679998.1, forward strand.
TGTTGGAACAGCTGCTCAAATCGCTAAAACTATAAAAACAGGGATGCCTCTTGTAGAAAGGATCACAACTATTACTGGAAACTGTATACAAGAACCAAAAAACCTTATAACTAAAGTAGGTACACTTTTTTCAGAGATAATAGATCAGTGTGGTGGATTTAGAGAAGATAAAAAATTAGGCAAGGTTATAATGGGCGGACCTATGATGGGAATAGCTCAGCATACAACAAACATACCAACAAATAAGGGAACATCAGGAATATTATGTCTAGATGAAATGGAGTCAAAAACTCCAAAACCAAAGAATTGCTTAAGATGTGGAAAATGCTTAGATGTATGTCCCGCATTTTTACAACCACTTTATATAAGTGCATACAGTATAAATGGTGATTATGAATCATCAGAAAAATATAGAGCACTAGATTGTATAGAGTGTGGATCATGTTCATTTATCTGTCCAGCGAGAAGACCTCTTCTTCAATCAATCAGAGTAGCTAAAAAAGAAATAATCGCATTAAAAAGAAAACAATCAACAAGTAAATAAGTAAAAGTTAGGGGGAAATATGATGGATAACAAATTAATAGTTTCATCTTCTCCTCATGTGAGAAGCAGTGAAGATACATCATATATAATGAAACAAGTTATAATAGCTCTTTTACCTGCAGCTCTAGCAGGAGTGTATTTTTTTAGACTAAGTGCCATAAATGTTATATTTTGGTGCATATTAGGATCAGTAGGATTTGAATGGTTATATCAAAAGATTAATAAAAAAGAGTCTACAATTGGAGATTTTTCAGCAGTTGTAACTGGTTTATTACTAGCTTTTAACGTTCCAGCATCTCTACCTTGGTGGATGTGTCTAGCTGGTTCAGCATTTGCAATAATAGTTGTAAAGATGGTATTTGGAGGAATTGGTAATAACTTTGTAAACCCAGCACTAGCAGCAAGAGCATTTTTATTAGCATCATTTCCTGTAGCCATGACTTCTTGGACTCAAACTGGTGTTAACTGGGTAAGTCAAGGAAACATAGATGTTGTAACTACAGCAACACCACTATCATTTCTAAAAGCAGGACCTCAAGGAATAGAAGTTATAACTGGAAATGGAACTAGTTTATTTGATATGTTTATAGGGAATATAGGTGGGTGTATAGGTGAAACATCAGCTATATTACTTATATTAGGTGGAGTTTACTTAATGTATAAAGGAATAATAAACTATGTTATACCAGTATTTTATATAGGAACAGTGGCTATATTAATGTTTTTATTAGGTGGATTTAACTTTGAATTTGTAATATATCAAATGTCTGCTGGAGGACTTATGTTAGGTGCATTCTTTATGCTAACAGATTATACAACTTCTCCTATGACTAAAAAAGGGCAAATAATATATGCTGTTGTAGCTGGAGTTATAACTACAGTTATAAGACTATATGGAGGATACCCAGAAGGAGTATCATATTCAATATTATTTGTAAATGTTATGACACCTCTTATAGATAAATACACAAAAACTAAAGTATTTGGGGAGGTGTCTAAGTAATGAAAGATATACTGAGATTAGGAAGTATATTATTTGTCATATGCGCTGTTGCAGCATTAATGCTAGGTGTTACAAATAATATAACGGCACCTGTAATAGAACAAAGAAATATACAAGCAAACAATGAATCAAGAAAAGCAGTACTTCAAGCAGCAGAAGAGTTTAAACAAATAGAAAATGCTAAGGGAGACTTAGTAGAGGAAGTCTATCAAGGATTAAAAAATGGAGAAGTAGTTGGATATACTATAAAGACAACTCCAAAGGGATATGGTGGAAAAGTTGAGGTTATGGTTGGAATAACTACAGATGGAAACATATCAGGAGTAAAAATAGGAAACCACTCTGAAACACCTGGACTTGGATCAAAGGCTTCAGAACCAGCATTTAAAGATCAGTTTAAAGGTAAAGGTACAGATAAATCATTAACAGTTGTAAAAGGTAATGCTAGTAATGACAATGATATAGCTGCTATTTCAGGAGCTACAATAACTTCTAAGGCAGTTACTTCAGGTGTTAATGCAGCAATAGATTTATATAAAAGTCAACTTTTAAATTCTCAAAATGAAGCAAAAGATAGTTCTATGGTTCAAATATATGATCATAAAGAGCTTAAAGACTCAAATGGAACGGGGGTATAGAAAATGGGTTTAGGAAAAATAGTAAAAAATGGATTAATAGATGAAAACCCAACACTTGTTCAAGTAATAGGTATGTGTCCAACCCTTGCTGTTACAACTTCAGCTATAAATGGATTAGGTATGGGGCTTTCAACTACAGCAGTTTTAGTATGTTCAAACATAGTTATATCTATGATGAGAAAATTTATACCATCTAAAATAAGAATACCAGCATTTGTTGTAGTAATTGCAACCTTTGTTACTATGGTAGGTATGTTACTTAAAGCTTATATACCTGCACTTGATAAAGCATTAGGTTTATTTATACCATTAATAGTTGTTAACTGCTTAATATTAGCTAGAGCAGAAAGCTTTGCATCTAAAAATAAGCCAGTACAATCAGCTTTTGATGGTATTGGTATGGGACTTGGATTTGCAATATCACTAACTGTTTTAGGAGCAATAAGAGAATTACTTGGAAACGGAAGTTTATTCGGATTTACTTTGTTTGGAGCATCTTTCCAACCAGCCTTATTATTTATATTACCTCCAGGAGCTTTCTTGACATTAGGATTTTTACTTGCAGGGTTTAATAAATTGAAAGCTAAAAAAGCTAATTAGGAGGGATAAATATGAATTTAATACTTTTATTTTTAAGTGTTGTACTAGTTAACAATGTTATAACATCTCAATTCTTAGGGATTTGCCCATTTTTAGGAGTTTCTAAAAAAGTAGATACAGCAGTAGGTATGGGAGTTGCCGTTACATTTGTTTTAACATTAGCGTCATTTATAACATATTTTGTTCAAAAAATATTAGAAATAACAAATAATCAATTTTTACAAACAATAGCTTTTATATTAGTAATAGCATCTATAGTTCAGTTTGTTGAAATGGTTATACAAAAAATGAGTCCATCATTATATCAAGCTTTAGGGGTTTTCTTACCTCTTATAACTACAAACTGTGCAGTTTTGGGTATAGCTTTAGTTAACGTTCAAAATGGATATAATTTAGTTGAAACTATGGTAAATGGATTTGGAGCAGGAGTAGGTTTCACTTTGGCTATTGTTTTATTTGCAGGAATAAGAGAAAGACTAGAGTTAGCAGATATACCAGAGAGTTTCAAAGGATTTCCTATAACTTTAATATCAGCGAGTTTAATGTCTATTGCATTCTTAGGGTTTGCAGGACTTATACAGCTGTAAGTTGGGGGTGAAGTAATTGTCTATATTAAATTCAATTTTAGTTTTAGGAGTAATGGGTCTAATCTTTGGTGGAATACTTGCATATGCTGCTAAAAAGTTTACTGTTAAAGTAGATGAAAGAGTAGAAGCAATACTTGAAGTATTACCAGGTGCAAACTGTGGAGGTTGTGGATTTCCAGGTTGTGGAGGATTAGCAAGTGCAATAGTAGAAGGAAGTGCATCAGTAAATGGATGTCCAGTTGGTGGAAGTGATTGTGCAGCAAAAATCGGAGAAATAATGGGTGTTACAGCTGATGCAGGAGAAAAGAAAGTTGCAAATGTTATTTGTAAAGGAACGTGCTCAGTTGCTAAAGATAAATATGTGTATGAAGGAATGCTAGACTGTAAGGCAGCTAATGCATTAAATGGAGGAGCTAAGTCATGTAAGTATGGATGTTTAGGACTTGGAACTTGTGTTAGTGCATGTAAGTTTGATGCAATACATGTTATTGATGGAGTTGCAGTTGTGGATGAGGAAAAGTGTGTTCTTTGTGGTAAATGTATAGAAGTTTGTCCAAAAGGTGTAATAGAAATTAAACCTATTAAAAATGAAGTAGTAGTAGAATGCAATAGTAAAGATTTCGGTAAAAGTGTAAAAGATAAATGTAGCGTTGGATGTATAGGGTGTGGAATATGTGAAAAGTCATGTCCGTTTGGGGCTATAACTATAGAAAATAAATTAGCCAAAATAGATTATGATAAATGCGTACAATGTATGATTTGTGTAGAAAAATGTCCAACCAAGGCTATAAAGGGAGATTTAAGAAAAAGGAGAAAGGTAAAAATAGAAGAAGACCTGTGTGTAGGATGTACAATTTGTAAAAAGCAATGTAAATTTGACGCCATATCCGGAGAGTTAAAAGAGAAGCATAGAGTTGATGAAACTAAATGTGTAGGATGTCATGAATGTGTTCAAAAATGTCCTAAAAAGGCTATTAAAATTTTATAATGTGGATATTATAGAGATATGGAGTTTTTCCATATCTTCTTTATTTTGTTAATAAAATTGAAATTGTAACCAGAGTGTAACAAAAACGTTCGACATTAACGTTGAATTTTTTACAATATAATGATAAACTAATTAAGTATCAAAAAAGAGGTGAATTAATGAATATAATATTGGCATCAGGATCGCCTAGAAGAAGAGAAATTTTAGCTAATACAAATGCTAAGTTCGATGTCTTAACTAGCGATGTAGATGAAAGAATATTTAAGTTTGAGGAACCTACACAGTTAGTACTACGACTAGCGTTTGAAAAGTGTATGGATATTGCTATCAATAATCCAGAAAGCTTGGTTATTGGAGCAGACACTATTGTTGTTTTAGATAATGAAATATTAGGAAAACCTAAAAATGAAGATGAAGCTTTTGATATGTTAAGTAAACTATCAAATCGAGAGCATCAGGTTATAACAGGTATGAGTATAGTCAACATAGAAAATAATAAAAAAATTGTCGATTATACTATTAGTAATGTTAAGTTTAAGAATTTAACTGACCAAGATATAAGAGATTATATAAGTACTGGAGAATGTTTAGATAAAGCTGGGTCATATGGCATACAAGGTTATGGAGCCTTACTAGTAAAAGAAATCCAAGGTGATTATTTTAATATAGTAGGACTACCTATATCGAAGCTAAGTGATATTCTCAAATCAAACTTTAACATAAATCTTTTTTTATAAAATCTCAGGAGGTTAAATATTATGAGGTCATCAAGTTTATGTATAACAGTAAAGGAGATGGCATTAGAAGAAAGACCTAGAGAAAAAATGCTTAACAATGGAGAAAAAAGTTTATCTAATGCTGAATTGTTAGCAATAATTTTAAGGACAGGAACTAAAAAACAAAGTGTTTTGGAATTAGCAAATTATATATTAAATAAAGATAGTCAAGGAATACGATGGTTAAAGGATATAACTGTACAAGAGTTATGTGAGATAGATGGCATTGGAATTTCTAAAGCTACTCAGATAAAAGCAGCTTTGGAATTAGGAATAAGGATATCTAGTGCAAAGCCTACAAAATATAAGGTTACAAATCCATGGGATATATATAAATATTACATGGAGAGTCTTAGGTATTTAAATAAAGAAATTTTTAAAATTATTCTTTTAAATACTAAAAATGAGATTATTTGTGACATTGATGTATCAGTAGGTACTCTTAATATGTCTTTAGTTCATCCTAGAGAGGTATTTAGAGAGGCAATAAAAAGAAATAGCAATAAGATTATTCTTATGCATAATCATCCATCTGGAAATATCGAGCCATCTAATGAAGATAAAAATGTAACAGTGAGATTAATAAAATGTGGTGATTTAATTGGAATAGAAGTTATTGACCATATAATAATTGGCGATGGACTTTATTACAGTTTTAAGGAAAATATGATAATTTAATGGATATATGTGAAAGGAGCTTGGAATTATGGCGAAGAAAGAGAAAAAAGGATTCAAATCTTTATTTGGATTTAATAAAATGTCAAAAGACATGGGAATAGACTTAGGAACAGCAAATACATTAGTTTATATAAAAGGACAAGGGATAGTAGTAAGAGAGCCATCTGTTGTTGCTATAAGAGATGACAGCAAATCTGTTTTAGCAGTTGGAGAAGAAGCTAAAAAAATGATAGGTAGAACACCTGGTAATATAGTTGCTATAAGACCTATGAAAGATGGAGTTATAGCAGACTTTGATGTAACTCAAGCTATGTTAAGCTACTTTATAAAAAAAGCTGCTTCAAACAAAGGTGTAGTTAGTCCAAGAATTGCAATATGTGTTCCATTTGGAGTAACAGAAGTAGAAAAAAGAGCTATAGAAGAAGCTGCTAGACAAGCTGGAGCAAGAGATGCATATCTTATAGAAGAACCAATGGCAGCAGCTATAGGTGCAGATCTTAGAGTTGAAGAACCAGAAGGAAATATGGTAGTAGATATAGGTGGAGGTACTACAGAAATAGCTGTAATATCTTTAGGAGGTATAGTTACTGCTAAATCTATCAGAATAGGTGGAGACGAATTTGACGAGTCTATAGTTAGCTACGTTAAGAAGGAATACAACTTAATGATAGGTGAAAGAACAGCAGAAGACGTTAAGATACAAATAGGATCTACATTTAAAGATGATGAAGAAAAAACTATGCAAATAAGAGGTAGAGATTTAGTAACAGGTCTTCCCAAAACTGAGCAGATATCATCGTCTCAAGTTAGAGAAGCATTAAAAGAACCTATAACATCAATAGTAGATGGAATAAAATCAACTTTAGAAAAAACTCCACCAGAGTTAGCTTCAGATATAATGGAAAACGGAATAATGTTAACTGGAGGAGGAGCTTTACTTAGAGGATTAGATAAGTTAGTAAAAGAACATACAGGAATGCCTGTTCATATAGCTGAAAACCCTCTAGACTGTGTTGCTTTAGGTACTGGAAAATCTGTAGAAGATCAAGAAATATTTGAAAAAGTATTAATGATGAATACTAGAAGATAATATAAAGTTGGTGATAGGGTGAAACTAGGTAACAGAAGAAAAAATAATAAAAAATACAATGTTAAAGTGATAGCAACCGTAGGAGTTGCTATCACTTTAATTGGAATTGTAGGAATATCTATAGGAAGATATTCAAAGGATTCAAACTCAAAGAGTGGAATAGTATTAAACACAGTATCTGCTATAGAAGGTAGCTTAAATGATGGATTTTCTTTTATAAAAAAAGGTGTATCAAGTGTATTTAAATTTAGTGAAAATGCTAAAAAAGTAGAAGTTCTAGAAAAAGAAAATGAAAAGTTAAAAAAAGAAGTGATTAGTTTAAAGGAAGATATGCAAAATAGACAATCATTAGAGAGTTTACAAAAGTCATTAAAATTCATACCAGAAAACTATAAAAAGAATATGATTAGTACAAAGGTAGTTAGTAAAAATGATGGCAATTGGTATAAGTCTTTTGTAATATCAGCTGGAAAAGCGGATGGTGTTAAAAAAGAGAGTATTATTGTAAACGGGAAAGGTTTAGTTGGAATTGTTTATGAAGTTTCAGAACATTACAGTAAGGCTATTTCATTAGTAGATAGTAAATCTTCTGTAAGTTTCCAATTATTAAAGAATAAAGAATTTAAAGGTGTGATAAGTCAGTCTGCAAGTGAAGATGAAAACTACAAAGCAGAAGGGTTATTAGAGGGTTATATGTTTAAAACTTCTTATGATGTACTTCCAGGAGATGCTTTAGTAACATCTGGATTAGGTGTATATCCTGAATCAATACCTATAGGAAAGGTAGAAAAAGTTGTCGATGATAAAGATAAAGGTTTAAAAAATGTAATTGTAAAACCTTATGCTAACTTCAAAGACATTACAGATGTTGTAGTTATTGAACCAAGAAATATAAAGTAAAAGGAGAAACTACAAATGAAAAGAGTATTACTTTTTCTTATAGGTGTGTTAATAGTGATAATTGAAGGAAGTATTACTAATCATCTAAGCTTTTTAGGGGTAAGTATAAATTTCCTTTTGATATATATAACTATAATATCTCTATATCTAGATGATATTGAATCGGGTATTATAGCTATATTATTAGGTTTTGTAAAAGATATTGCACTTGGTAGTATATTTGGTGTAAATGCATTAGTATTAGGTGTAGTAGCATATGGGATAAGTAAATTAAAAGATAAAATATATAAAAATAGTTATATAACTATTTTTGCCTTAGTTTTTATAGCGAGTTTAATAGATTCTATTGTAAATATAATTCTTTTAGGCATGGTGTATCAAACATATGATATCTTAACTATTTTTATTAGAGGTATCTGTACAGTGCCACTTATTAATAGCATAGGAAGTTTAATTTTTTATTTTGTTTTTAAGGGTTCAATCCTTAAACTAAAAAAAGATTAGTGGTGATTAAATGAATAAAAATACAAAGTTTGATAGGCTTGATATTATCAAGTTTTTAATCGTAGGTATGTTATGTATAATTTTTATTAAGATAGCTTACATGACAACTTTTAAACATGAACATTATGATGATATAGCGAAAACAAAGACATATAAAGAAATACCTGTCAAAGCACCAAGAGGTGAAATAAAAGACAGATATGGACGTACAATAGCTACAAATAGAAACTCTTTTACAGTTCAAATATCTAGAGATGGTGTTGAAAAGAAGGATAAATCGGGAAAAACTAAAGCTAACGAAATATCTCTAGAACTAATGAACTTGTTAGAAAAGAATAAAGAAGAGTATATAGATGAATTTCCGATATACGTTGAGAATGGGAAATACTTCTACACATTCGATAAAAAAATTAGAGACTTTAAAAAAGATAATGGGATACCTTTAGAATTTGATGCTAAACAAAGTTTTAACTATATGATTGATAAAGCTATAGAGGAAAAGAAAGTAGATGCATCCATTAAAGATTTAAAACCAGAAGAAATACAAGCTAAATTAAATTCAGCAGGAATATATCCACCAATACTAGTATCAGCAAATGACTGGAAGTTTACGGAACAAAGAAATAAAGAGGATTGGCTAAAGTCATATGATATTAAAAATATAAAAACTAATGCAAAGGATGCATTTAGAGAAATAAGAAAATATTATAAAATACCGAGTGATTTATCAAATACAGATGCTAGAAAAATAATGTTAGTTAGAGATGCCCTTAAATCACAAAGTTTTTCTCAATATAAACCTGTAACAATAGCAAAGGATGTAAAACAAGATACTATATCTCAGATTGAAGAAAGAGCTATTGAAATGCCAGGAGTTTCTATAGTATCTGAGCCTGTTAGATACTATCCAGAAAAAGAACTTGCTGCTCATACTTTAGGAACTATGGGAAAAATTAGTGAAGATGAGCTAGCTAAAAAAGAGAAAGACGGAGATAACAGATATACTAAAAATGATGTTGTTGGTAAAACAGGGATAGAATTATTTTATGAAGATAAATTAAGAGGTACAGATGGATACAAAAAAGTAGAGGTAGATGCTGTAGGAAGAATAAGTAAAGAGATTTCATCTCAAGCTCCAAAATCAGGAGACACTGTATACTTAAGTTTAGATAAAGATTTACAAAAAGTTTCAGATGATTCTTTAGAAAGAATAATAAAAGCTGCAAGAAGTGGTGGAACATATACAAGTGAATTTGGAAATTATAGTACAGCAGGAAAAACTGCTCCATACCTAGATTCAGGGGCAACTATAACTCTAGATGTAAAAACTGGAGACGTACTAGCAATGTCAAGCTATCCAAGTTATGATCCAAACCTATTTGCAACAGGAATATCATCTGAGGATTATGAAAAATTAAAACCTAAAAATCCTAATGATCTTATAGGTGCAAATCCTCTTAATAACTTAGTTACAAGAGGTGCCTTCCAGCCTGGATCTACATTTAAGATGATAACTGGTATGGCAGCATTAGAAAATGGATTAAATCCAAACTACGCTATAAATGACCCAGGAGTTATATACTTAGGTAATAGACCTTTTGCCGATTATGTATGGCATCATGGTAGATCAAACCATGGATACACAAACTTATATAGAGCGCTACAAGAATCTTGTAATATTTATTTCTATACTGTTGGTACAGGTAAGAACTGGACAGGTGGAGAAGATCCTCATATAGATATGGGACCAGATAAAATATTACAATATGCAAAATTATTTGGATTAAATGATAACACTGGACTTGATAAGGAAATAGGAGAAAGTAAAGGTAGTGTTCCTAACAAAGAAGATAAATTAAAGAATACTGAAAATTCATTAAGAGCAGATTTAGATAAGTCAATGAGAAATGCTTTTACAGATATAACTAAAGAAAAAGACCCAGAAGAGTATAATAAAAGAATTAATGAAATAGTAAGTTGGACAAAAGAAAATCCGTCAAGAACAGAAACTATGAAAAGACTAGAAAAACTTCATGTAAAAGAAGATAAAGTTACTGAAATTGCAGATTTAGCTAAATTTAACTATTTTAACTATGGTAACTGGTCAGATGCAGATACATTCAACTTAGCTATAGGACAAGGTGAGAATGCTTATACTCCAGCACAAGTTGCTAGATATGTAGCAGCTATAGCAAATGGCGGAAAGCTTGTTGAAGCTTCTGTAGTAGATAAAACAATATCTAGTGATTTTAAAAATATACATGTAGATTCAAATAAAATTATAGATATACCTTTTAAAGATAAAAATCATCTTAAAGATTTAACTCAAGGTATGAAACAAGTTGCAACTCAAGGTGGAGGTAAATCAGTATTTGGAAACTTCCCAGTTCAGGTTGCAGTAAAAACAGGAACAGCCGAGAAAAGTGGTAAGATGCCTACAGAGGATGAATATAAATATTTAATTGATCATATGGGATCTTATGGAGTTTCTAAGGATGAAGCTGTTAAACTAGCTGAAAAGTATCAAAAGGAAGCTAATCAAAAAGCTAAAAAAGAATTCGAAGCACAACAAAAAGCTAAAAAGGAAAAGAAAGAAAAAGAAGATAAAAAATTATTTGGAAAAGATAAGAAAGAAGAAAAAGAAACTGAAGCAGAATTTGTTCCAGATAATAGTGAGGCTACAAAAGTTAGATATTTAAGAAAAGCAATCAAGGAGTTAAATCCTAAATTAACTGATGATCAAATAGATAGTTATAAGCAAAATTATCCATCTTTTGCTTGGTCAGTAGGTTTCGCACCAGCAGATAATCCTGAAATAGCAGTAGTTACAGTTTTACCTAAAGGTGAGTCAAGTAGTTTAGCATTATTACCTGTAAGAGAAATAATGGGAGAATATTTTGGATTAACTAAAAAACATAAAGAAGAAGCAGAAAATACTAATAAAACTGGAGAAAATGCAAATAAAGAGGCAGAAGCTGTAAAACCTAAAGGCGAAAATGAAATGAATTTTGCGTCACAAGTGAAAAAATAAGAGGATTTGAAAAGAATTTGAAGAATATATAAAAAGTGATATATAGCTTTGGAGGTATGAAATGTCTTTTAAAGCATCAGCCAATGATGAACTAGTAGAGTTCAAAGGAAACAAAAGAGGTATAGTTATAAATGTAAAAAAAGATGCCTCATTTGAAGAAATAAAGCAAAGCATAATAGACAAAATAGGCGCATCTGTAGGTTTTTTTAATGGAGCAAAAATATGTTCCATTAATTATAACCACCTAACAGATGTACAGTTACTTCAATTAAAAGAAGATATAACTTCTAGATTCGATATTGAATTTATAGAAGAAGAAATTAACATTCCATATGGAAGCTATGAAACTAAGTATGTAAACAATATGCGCTCTGGAGATAATGTTGAATTTGAAGGAGATATAGTTGTAATGGCAGATATGAAACCAGGTTGTCAAGTTATGGCTACAGGAAGTGTAGTTGTAATGGGAGATATAAGTCCTGGAGCAAAAGTTATAGCATATGGGAATGTGGTTGTAATGGGTAGAGTACAAGGATTTATACATGCAGGAGCTAATGGAAATAAAAATGCATATATTGTTGCTAATAATTTAAACCCTATGGTTTTAAAAATAGCTAAATATATAGCTGAGGCACCAGAAGAAGATTATATCCAAACTTATGATATAAATCCAGAAATAGCATTTGCTAACAATGAAACCATTGTTATAGAAAGCTACTCAACCAAAAAAATAAATAGATAATTGATTAGGAGGGGGAGTATTATGAGTGAAGTTATAGTCATAACATCTGGTAAAGGTGGAGTTGGGAAAACAACAACAACGGCTAACTTAGGAACTGCTTTAAGCTTAGAAAATAAAAAAACTGTTGTAGTTGATGCAGATATAGGACTTAGAAATTTAGATGTTGTAATGGGTCTTGAAAACAGAATAGTATATGACATAGTAGATGTTGTGGAAGGAACATGCAGACTTAAACAAGCGCTTATAAAAGATAAGAGATTTGATAATCTTTATTTATTACCAGCAGCCCAAACTAGAGACAAAAATGCTATATCAGTAGATCAAATGAAAGATTTATGTGATAAATTAAGAGAATCATTTGATTATATAATAATAGATTGCCCAGCAGGAATTGAACAAGGTTTCAAAAATGCAGTAGCAGGAGCTGATAGAGCTATAGTTGTAACAAATCCTGAAATATCAGCAGTTAGAGATGCTGATAGAATAATAGGGTTACTAGAAGCTAATGAAGTAAAAGATATACGTTTAGTTATAAATAGAATTAGAAATGAAATGGTTAAACGTGGAGATATGATGGATAAGCAAGATATAGTTGAGATATTAGCTATAGACTTAATAGGTTTAGTTCCTGATGATGAGAGTATAATAGTTTCTACAAATAAAGGAGAACCAGCTATATTAGATGCAAGATCAAATGCTGGACAAGCATATAAAAATATAGCGAAGAGAATTCTTGGGGAAGATATACCGCTTATGCAGATAGAAACAGAAACTAACATATTAAGTAAAATAAAGAAAATGTTTGGAATGGCTAAGTAATGAAAGGGGATAATTTCATGTTGGATTTGTTTAAGATATTTTCAAATGAATCTAAAACTAGTAAAAATGTAGCCAAGGAAAGATTAAAACTAGTTTTAGTACATGATAGGATAGACTGTTCTCCTCAACTTCTAGACTTAATTAAGTCAGATATATTAAAAGTTATTGCAAATTATGCTGAGATAGAAGAAGACGGATTAGAAATAAAAATGGCAAAATCTAGAAGTGATGAAGAAGATGGTCCGGTATCAGCGTTAGTTGCTAATATACCATTAAAGAATATAAAAGAAAGAAGTAGATAAAAAAGGGGGGAGGGCCTTATTAGCCAAGCCCCTTTTTGTATTAATATAAACTAAACTACTTAGGAGTGGTCTTAATAGGAAAGATGGTGATCAAGTGTTTGATTTAAAGTCAAAATTTAAACTTATAAAAGAACTTGACTGGAAGCTTATTGCAGTAGTTATATGTATATTTGCTTTTGGTCTTGTAATATTAAGTAGTGCAACACATGCGACAACAACTGGGAATTATAATCAAATAACAAAACAAGGTATAGCTTTCTTAGCCGGAATGGGATTTGTTATTTTAATACTATTATTTGATTATAATTTTTTAGGGAAATACTACAAAGGTTTATATATTGTTAGTATAATATTATTACTATTAGTTTGGATACCAGGTCTTGGAAAAGAGATGGGGGGAGCTAGATCTTGGCTTAACCTAGGGCCTCTTGATTTTCAAACTTCTGAATTAGTTAAACTAACATTTATATTAAGTTATGCAAAGATAGTTGAGGAAAAAAAGGGTAAATTAAAAACAATAAAAGATTTAATACCTCTAGGCCTTTATGCAGGGCCAATAATACTATTATTACTTATACAACCTGACTTAGGAACAACTATAGTTTTCTGTTGTATAATAGGAGGAATGTTACTTACAGCGGGACTTAATGACAAAATTATTAAAAGAGGGCTTATAATAATAGTTGTAGCTATGCCAATTATGTATATGGTGATGGCTCCACATCAAAGAATTAGAATAGATGCTTATTTAAACCCAGAAGATCTTAAATATCCTGGTAACTACCAAGTAATGCAATCAATGATTGCAATAGGCTCAGGTGGAGTTACAGGTAAAGGATTATACGAAGGAACTCAAAATCAAAATAACTTCTTACCAGTTCAAGATAGTGACTTTATATTTGCTGTTATAGGTGAAGAATTAGGAATGTTAGGAATGTTAGTTGTAATCGTACTATATGCAATATTTTTAATTAGAATGATTAAGATAGCTAAAGAAGCTAAAGATTTTTATGGAACACTCATAGCTATAGGGGTTACCTGCATGTTTGCTTATCAGATTATACAAAATATAGGAATGACTGTTGCGGTTATTCCGGTTACAGGAGTAACTTTACCATTTATTAGTTATGGAGGAAGTTCCTTAATGACATCACTTGCAAACTTAGCATTAGTTTTAAATGTAGGTATGAGAAGAAAGAAAATAAATTTCTAATATATTAGGGGTGACTTAAATGAATATAGCATTAATAGCACATGATGAAATGAAAAACACTATGGTTGGATTTTGTATAGCTTATGAATCTATACTTAAACACTATGGATTATATGGAACTGGAACTACAGGAAAAAGAATTGAAGAAGAAACAGAACTTAAAGTCAAAAGGTTAGCATCTGGACCACTTGGAGGGGATCAACAAATAGGATCCTTAATAGTTTCTCAAGACATTGACTTAGTAATCTTTTTAAGAGATCCAATGACTGCCCAAGCTCATGAACCAGATATACAAGCTTTAATTAGACTTTGTGATGTTTATTATGTACCTATTGCTACGAACCTTGCTTCAGCAGAGATTTTTATAAAAGCTATAGATAGAGGCGAGTTTTCTTTTAGGGAAGTTAGAAAAACTACAACTCAACGTATATAAATAAAAAAGCTATCTCATAGAGATAGCTTTTTTATTTATATTTATTTTATAGCTTCAGCAAATTTAACACCGAAATCGAAGCATTCTTGTAATGTTTCATCACTTGGGAAGAATTTCTTTTTAAGTGTTTCAACAGGCATTTTGAATCCCATGTTTTTAACAAGTAATTCAGCCATTGTTATACCTTCACCACTCCATCCGTAAGAACCAAATACTCCGGCATATTTACCTTGGTTAGCCATAGGATCTATTAAAGAAAATGCATCCCACATAGGTTTAACCATTGTTCTATTTATTGTTGGTGAACCAAATAGTATACCTTTTGACATTACCATAACATCATGAAGTTCTGCTAAATCCATTTCTTCTATATCATATAAAGCTGCTGCTTCACCTGTAGATACTATACCTTCATATATTTTTTCTGCCATAACTTTAGTATTAGTATAAGCTGATAAGAATAATATAGCTATTTGGTCTTGGTTAGTAGAATTAACTGTCTCAGTAGACCAATCTACATATCTTTTAACTTGAGCCATAGGGTCTTTAGATAATATAGGACCATGAGAAGTTAATATAGTATCAAAATCTAATCCTAACTCTACAACTTTGTTTACAGCTTTTAGCACGTGCTTAGAGAAAGGCTTAACTATACAGTCAAAGTAATGTTTAGATGATTTTAAATAGTCTTGACTATCTACTATATCAGGATCAACACTTGCAAAGTGGCATCCGAAAGCATCACAAGTTAATAAAGTTTTATCTTCTTCTATATAAGTAAACATTGTATCTGCCCAGTGTAAGAAAGGCGCAGATATGAATTTTAAAGTTCTTTTACCTATGTTTAAAGTTTCCCCATCTTTTATAACATGACACTTAAATGGTCTGTTAACTTGTTCAGCTAAATACATTTTAGCTGCACTTGTACATATAACCTCAACGTCTGGGTTTATATCAAGTATATACTTTAAACTTCCAGCGTGGTCTGGTTCAGTATGATGTACAACAACGTAATCTAAATCTTCTATTTTTGTTAAAGATGATAATTTTTCTATAAATTCATCTTTGAAGTTTGGTTTAACTGTATCAAATAATACTTTCTTCTCATCGTCTATAAAGTATGCATTGTAAGTTGTCCCAAACTCAGTTTCCATTATGATGTCAAAGATCTTTAAATCCTTATCTATAACACCAGTCCAGTAAATGTCGTTTTTAATTTCAAAAGCTTTTTTCATAAGAAAATCCTCCTAAATCCGCAATTAATAAGATACGTAATTATATTTAAAATATACCCACTAATAAAACTTTAAAACATATTGTATACAAAAAACTTCAAAAATTCTTGAAACTTATTGTAAGACAATTACTATATTAACAAAAAATACGATTGTTTTGTATATAATAATTTAGAATTTGCAAATATTATAAGTAATTATCTTTTGATACATCTTAGTATATCGTGTATAATAATATTTATGTTTATATAATGAAATAATCTTACGGAGGATTTGTATGAATAAAAAAGTAGACTTAAAAAGGATTCTTAAAAAGGTTGAAAAACCTGCTAGATATTTAGGTAGTGAAATTAACTCAATACATAAAGATACATCAAATGAGAACCTAATTAGATACGCTCACTGTTTTCCTGACCTTTATGAGGTAGGAATGAGTCACTTAGGTAGTCATATATTATATGATGTTATAAATAGAGATGAAGAAGTATTTTGTGAAAGAGTATATGCACCAAATGTAGATATGGAAGAAAAAATGCGCGAAAATAATATTCCATTATTTGCACTAGAGTCAAGAGAACCTATAACTAATTTTGACTTTCTAGCTTTTACTCTTCAATATGAACTTTCATATACTAATATACTAAATATGTTAGATTTAGCAAAGGTTGAAATTTTAGCAAAAGATAGAAAACTAGATGCTCCATTTATATTAGTTGGAGGACCTTGTGCTTATAACCCAGAGCCAATAGCAGACTTTGTTGATATAGTTGTTTTAGGTGAAGGGGAAGAAGTTAACTTAGAAATAGTTAACAGATACAAAGAATGGAAGAAAAATAAAACTACAAGAGATGAGTTTTTACTAGATATAGCTAGTATAGAAGGAGTATATATTCCTAAATTCTATGATGTAATTTACAATGAAGATGGTACTATAAATGAAGTAAAACCTAATAAAGAAGGAGTACCGGCTAACCCACATAAGAGAATAATAAAAAATATGGACTTAGTTGAATACCCAGAAAAATTAATCGTTCCATTTATAGATACAGTTCACGATAGAATAGTACTAGAATTATTTAGAGGATGTACAAGAGGATGTAGATTCTGCCAAGCTGGTATGATATATAGACCAATAAGAGAAAAAAGTTTAGGTAGATTAAAAGAGATACTTGAAAAACTAGTTAAAAATACTGGATATGATGAGATATCTTTATCTTCTCTAAGTACGAGTGATTACAGCCAGTTATCAGAACTTACTGATTATCTAGTTGAAGAGTATACATCTCAAAATATTGGTATATCTCTACCATCACTTAGACTTGACAATTTCTCTATGGAAATTGCTGAGAAGATACAACAGGTAAGAAAATCAGGACTTACATTTGCACCTGAAGCAGGAACTCAAAGAATGAGAGATGTTATAAACAAAGGTGTAACTGAAGAAGACTTAGAAAATGCTACAAGAAAAGCATTTGAAATGGGATGGAACAGTGTTAAGTTATACTTTATGATAGGGCTTCCTACAGAGACTTATGATGATTTAGATGGTATAGCTAATCTTGCTTACAAGGTAATAGATATTTATAGAGATGTTAATGGTGGAAAATTAAGAAGAGCTTTTGGAGTAACTGTAAGTACTTCTACATTTGTGCCTAAACCATTTACACCATTCCAATGGCATGGACAAGATACAACAGAGAAAGTAAGAGAAAAACAAAGACATTTAGTTAAGAAATTAAGAAATGGAAATATAAAATATAACTATCATGATTCAAAAACTAGTTTAATGGAAGCTGTTATAGCTAGAGGAGATAGAAAATTAGGTAAGGTTATATATGATGCATATAAAGCTGGAGCTAAGTTTGATGGATGGGCTGAGCACTTTAAACTAGAGATATGGGAAGAAGCAATGAAAAATAATAATCTTGATATAGCATTTTATGCAAATAGAGAAAGAGAATATGAAGAAGTATTCCCATGGGATCATTTAGATGTAGGGGTTAATAAAAAATTCTTAATAAGAGAAAATGAAAAATCAAAACAAGATGCTATAACAGTTGACTGTAGACATAAATGTAATGGTTGTGGAATAAATACACATACTATAGGAAAGGGGATGTGTTAATTATGAGTAAAATAATAAGATGTAAGTTCAAAAAAGAAAATGATATGATATACATATCGCATCTTGACTTACAAAGATTATTACAAAGAGCTTTTAGAAGATCAGAGATACAATTATCATATTCTCAAGGATTTAATCCTCATCCTAAGATGAGTTACGGACATGCATTAGCTTTAGGAACTGAAAGTCAAGGAGAGTATCTAGATGTTGAGATAGAAGATGATTTAGCTTCTGATGAATTTTTAAAGAAAATAAATTCAACTATGCCAAAAGGTATAGAATTTATAAAAGCTATGGAAATAACTAAAGATGTTCCTTCTTTAGCATCTACTATAGAATATGGTGAATATATGTTCACTTTAGAGGTAGAAAAAGAATTATCTAAAGAGTTTGTTAAAACTAAGGTTGCAGATTTAATGAATGAAGAGGAAATAATAATAACTAAGAAAAATAAAAAAGGTAAGACTGTAGAAGTTAATATAAGACCTATGATAAAGAACTTTGATGTTATAGATGTAGAAGATAGGGTTATAACATTAGAAGCAACTATTTCTACAGGATCAAAGGCTAACTTAAATACAAATATATTTATACCTAAGATGTTAGAAACTTTTGGATTAGATATGGATCCACTAGATGTTGACATTTTAAGAAGAGAATTATATATAGTTGAAGATGGAGAGTTAGTAACTCCAATGTAGGAAAGAGGTGGATATCCACCTCTTTTCTGATATAGTGGGGCATGATTGTAGTGTATGTAAGTACTATATAGTAGACTTATCCATTATGGAATCCAATAAATTTATAGACATTTTATGTAATAAGAGAGAAGAGGAAGTGAAGTTTTTTTGAAAAATATTGTTATAGAGTCATTGGTTACTTCTCAGAAAGTAGCTGTTTTAGAAGATGGTATACTTAGTGAGCTTTTCATAGAGGATAGTTATAATATAAAAACTGTATCTAATGTTTATAGAGGTGTTGTACGAAAAGCTTTAAAGGGGATAGAGGCTTATTTTATTGATATAGGAACTGAAAAACTAGCTTATTTAAGTATGAAAAATAATGAGAGTATTAAATGCGGTCAAGATGTTTTAGTTCAAATAAATAAAGAATCTATTGGAACTAAAGGAGCTAAGCTTAATACTGAAATTAGTTTTGCAGGTAGATATTTAGTTTATATTCCATCTAATGATAGATTGACAATTTCTAATAAAATAAAATCTGAGAAAGAAAGATTTAGAATTAAAAAGATAGTCCAAAATATAGATAAAGACTTTACTGGAATTATAAGAACAGAAGCTATTGGATGTTCAAAAGAAGAGCTAGAAAAAGATATAGAGGATTTGAAGTTTGAACATAACCGTGTTTTAAAAGAATTTAAATTAGGTATAGGGCCTAAACTTTTGTACAAAGATTTAGATTTTGCATCTAAGTATGTAAAGGATAATGTAAATGATAGTGTTGAAAAGATTATTGTTAACAATGAAGAAAAATATGAAGAATTAAAAAGTGTTTTAAATTATGTAAATAAAGATTATAAAAATAAGTTAGTTTTAGAAAATAATAAAGATGTATTTGATTTATATTCCGTTCAAAGTCAAATAGATAAATGTTTAGGTAGAAAAGTTTGGTTAAAAAGTGGAGGATATCTAATAATAGACAAAACTGAAGCACTTTCGGTTATTGATGTTAATACAGGAAAGTTTACAGGAAACTCTAACTTAGAAGAAACAGTATATAAAACTAATATAGAAGCTGCCAAAGAAATATCTAGGCTTTTAAGAATTAGAGATATGGCAGGTATAATAATTGTAGATTTTATAGATATGCAAAAAAGTGAATATAAGAAAAATCTCATAGATATTTTGAGCAAAGAAACTCTAAAAGATAAAAGAAAAACAAATGTCATGGGTATAACTAAATTAGGGTTAGTAGAAATCGCAAGAAGAAGAGAAAAAGATTCCATAGATAGTTATTACCTTAAAAACTGTGATATTTGCAAAAGCGGTGAACGTATAAAATCTATAAATAGATTAATAGATGAAATTGAAAAAGAAGTTATGAGAGTTAAGGAGCATACTTCTTATGATCAAGTAGAAATAGAGTTAAATGAGAGAGTTTTTGAAGAAATAAATAAAAATCATAAACGAAAAATAGATGATATAAGTCAAAAATATAATATAAGTATATCTTTAAGTAAAAAAAGGGATATAGACTATGAAAAAATGAATATTATTTTTAATAGTTAGTTGACACAAACTATAAATTATAGTATTATTTATAAATGTAGTGCCGCTCAATAAAGGTCTTTAAATCTCTTAAGTGAGTACCTTTGATTGGCGAGTTTGAGACCGAGGAGGTGTATTTAATGTACGCTATAGTTAAAACTGGAGGAAAGCAATATAAAGTTGCTGAAGGAGATGTAATCTTCGTAGAAAAGTTAAACGCAAACGAAGGTGATGTAGTTACTTTAAACGAAGTATTAGCTTGTTCTAAAGATGGAAACTTAGTAGTAGGAGCTCCTACTGTTGAAGGTGCATCTGTATCTGCTAAAGTTGTAGAGCAAGGAAAAGCTAAGAAAGTTATAGTTTTCAAGTATAAAGCTAAGAAAGACTACAGAAGAAAGAACGGACATCGTCAAGCTTACACTAAGTTAGTAGTTGAAAAAATAAACGCTTAATTGTAAAATACCATGATAAAAGTTAAATATTATCAAAATGACGATTTCAAACTTAAAGGTTTTTGTCTTAAAGGACATGCTGATTATGCAGAGTTAGGCTCTGACATTGTATGTGCAGCTGTTACATCCAATGCTTTATCGGTTATAAATTCTTTGAGTATATTGCAAAAAATTGAATTTGATAAAGTAATAGGCCAAGAAGGTCATATTGAGTGTCTTGTTAAGGATAAATACTTAGATGATGCACAATTGTTATTACAACATTTTCAATTAGCTATTAATGAAATTAAAAGGGAATACCCAAAAAATATAAAAATTCTAAAAAAGTAGGAGGTGACTCCAGAATGTTAAAAATGAACTTACAATTACTTGCATCTAAGAAAGGGGTAGGATCTTCTAAGAACGGTAGAGATTCTATATCTAAGAGATTAGGTGTTAAGAGATTCGATGGACAAGTTGTAACTGCTGGAAGTATAATAGTTAGACAAAGAGGAACTAAAATACATCCAGGAACTAACGTAGGTAAAGGTGGAGATGACACTTTATTCGCATTAGTTGACGGTGCTGTTAAATTCGAAAGAAAAGACAAGAAAAGAAAGAAAGTAAGTGTATACCCAGTTGCTGAGTAATACACATAGAAAGGAGTGTTCTTACACTCCTTTTTTAAATATAATAATTAATTTAAAATATATTCTTAAATAGAATTTATATTATAGATTGTGGCAAATATAAATAAAAAGCTTTAAAAAAGAAGGTGAATAAATATGTTTATAGATAAGGCTAGAATATTTGTAAAAGCTGGTAACGGTGGAAACGGATCAGTATCTTTTAGAAAAGAAAAATACGTTCCAGCTGGAGGACCAGACGGTGGAGACGGAGGCCGTGGAGGAAGTATAATATTTAAAGTTGACTCAGGACTTAGAACATTAATGGACTTTAAATATCAAACTAAATATTCTGCACCAGCTGGTGGAGATGGAACTAAGAAAAGACAAGCTGGTAAAAATGGTGAAGATTTAGTTTTATTAGTACCGCCAGGAACAATAATAAGAGATGAAGCTTCAGGTCTTATTATATCTGACTTAAAAGAAGAAGGTGACGAGGCTGTAGTTGCAAGAGGTGGAAGAGGTGGAAAAGGAAACCAACACTTCGCCAATGCAATAAGACAAGCTCCTGCATTTGCAAAATCAGGAACTGATGGAGACGAAAAATGGATAACGCTAGAGTTAAAAATGATAGCTGATGTTGGTTTATTAGGATTCCCTAATGTTGGTAAATCAACATTCTTATCTGTTGTAACTAAAGCTAAACCAAAGATAGCTAACTATCACTTTACAACTTTAACACCAAATTTAGGTGTTGTTCAAACTAAGTTTGGAGATAGTTTTGTACTTGCAGATATACCAGGACTTATAGAAGGTGCGGCTGAAGGTATTGGTTTAGGACATGACTTTTTAAGACACGTTGAAAGAACTAAAGTATTAATTCATATAGTTGACATATCGGGTATAGAAGGTAGAGATGCTTTAGAAGATTTTGACAAAATAAATGATGAGTTAAAGTTATATAACGAAAAATTATCAACTAGACCACAAGTTGTTGTTGCTAATAAAATAGATATAATGGAAGACGAAAGTAACTTTGAAAACTTTAAAAATGAATTAGAGTCAAGAGGATACAAAGTATTTAAAATGTCTGCTGCAACTAGAGAAGGTATAGATGATGTTATAGCTTATGTTTCTCAATTATTAAAAGAAGTTGAAGATATAGAGTTAGTTTCAGAAGAAGAAATGTATAGACCTGAATTAGTTGAAGAAACAGAAGAAGGATTACAAGTAGAAATAGAAGATGGAGTATATGTTGTTACTGGTAAAGCATTAAGAAGAATAATGTACTCTGTTAACTTTGAAGATATGGAATCAGTTCAGTTCTTCCAAAAATCTATGGAATCTCAAGGTGTATTTGATAAGCTTAGAGAAATGGGCATAGAAGATGGAGATACTGTTAAGATATACGATATAGAATTTGAGTTCTATAATTAAAATAATTAAGACATAAAGAGGTGTACACATGTTAAAAGGAAAGCAAAGAGCATACTTAAGATCTATTGCTAACACTTTAAAACCTATAACTCAAATAGGTAAAGAAGGTGTTACTGAGAGTTTCTTAGATCAATTAGAAGATATGTTAAAAGCTAGAGAAATAGTAAAGGTTTCAATATTAGAAAATGCGGGACTAGATGCAAAAGAAACTGCAAATGCGATATGTGAAGCTTTAAGAGCTGAATTTGTTCAAGCTATAGGGTTTAAATTCACTATATATAAGAAAAATGAGGAAAATCCTAAGATAATATTCCCAGGACATGAGCAAGCAAAAGCTAAAAAAGCTGTTGCAACTAATGTTACTAAAAAAGGAAAACCAACAAAAAGATCAGCTAGATAGTTATATAAATGCCCTAAATAATGTTATTTAGGGCATTTTTTTATTAAATAAAGTGATTTTTACTTAATTTTTAAAAATTTCAAAAAAAGTAGAAAAAACAGTTAAAGTATGTTAATATATTTTCAGTAATGGGTAAACGATATATTATGGTGGAATTATTTTGTATTATAAAAAATTAAAGTATTATTAAGGAGAAAAGACATGAGAGTTGTTATAATTGGAGCAGTAGCTGCGGGGATGAGTGCTGCTGCAAAGTTAAAAAGAAGTAAACCTGAATACGATGTTATAGTTTATGAAAAAACTGATGTAGTATCATTTGGAGCTTGTGGCCTTCCATACTTTGTTGGAGGATTCTTTGATGATCCTAACAATATGATAGCTAGAGCTCCTGAGAAATTTAGAGAGAGTGGAATAGATTTAAATATATTTAATGAAGTAATTTCAGTAGATACAGAAAATAAAAAATTAAAAGTTAAAAATGTAAATACTGGAGAAACATTTATAGATTCTTATGATAAATTAATGATAGCAACGGGAGCTAGCAGTATAATACCTCCAATTAAAAATGTTAAGCTTGAAAATGTATCAACATTAAAAAGTTTAGATGACGGAGTTAAAGTAAAAGAGTTAATGAATAAAGATGAAATAAAGAAAATTGCTATAATAGGAGCTGGATTTATAGGTCTTGAAGCTGTTGAGGCTGCTAAGAAGTTAGGAAAAGAAGTGGTAGTTTTCCAATTAGAAGATAGAATATTACCTCAAGTATTTGATAAAGAAATAACTGATATATTAGAATCAGAAATAAGAAAGCATGAAGTAGATTTACGTCTAGAAGAAATAGTTAGTGAATTAGTTGGAGAAACTAAAGTTGAGAAAGTAGTAACAAACAAAGGTGAGTATGAAGCTGATTTAGTTATAATAGCTACAGGAGTAAGACCTAATACTGCTTTCTTAAAAGATACAGGAATGGATATGTTGCCAAATGGAGCTATAATTATAGATGAATTTGGAAGAACTTCAATAGAAGATATATATGCAGCAGGAGATTGTGCAACTATACAAAATATAGTAACAGGACAAGATTCATATGTTCCTCTTGCAACTGGAGCTAATAAATTAGGTAGAATAGTTGGGGAAAACTTAGCTGGAGCTAACAACTCTTTCCAAGGTTCTTTAGGGTCAAGTTGTATAAAGATTATGGATATGGAAGCTGCGGCGACTGGACTTACAGAAACTCAAGCATCCAAGTTAGGGGTAGAAGTTAAAGCTAAATTTATATCAGACTTTAACCAAACTAACTATTATCCAGGTAGAGATAAGATGTATGTTAAACTTGTTTATGATGCAAGTACTAAAGTTATATTAGGTGGCCAAGTAGCAGGATTTAAAGATGCTGTTCAAAGATGCAATGTAATAGCTGCTTGTATATTTGGAAAATTAACTACTAATCAATTAGGTATGTTAGACTTATGCTATGCACCACCATTTGCTAGAACTTGGGATATATTAAATGTAGCTGGAAATGTAAGTAAATAATTAATGAAAAAGTAGATTAAAATATTTTAATCTACTTTTTTTATTTTACAACCATTTAAAAATATAATGATTATAAGAAGAAATATAAATTTTACTTATGATTTAAATGATAGTAAAATAATATTTGTGATTTGAAAATCGGACTAATATTATTAATATATGGAGGAATATTTATGGAAAATACAATGGAAGCTATTGCTACGAATAATTTATTAATAATATTTTCAGCAATAGTTATAACGGGAATTATATTGGGAAAATTAAGTGAAAAACTTAAGATTCCAGATGTAATATTATATTTAATAGCAGGAATTGTAATAGGTCCAGCAGTTTTAAACTTAATAAGTGTAGACTCATTTCCAATAGAAAATAATTTAATATTAACTTTTGGATCAGCTTTTATACTTTATGAAGGCGGGAGAGAAGTCAATTTGAAAGTCTTAAATAAGGTTAAGGTGAGTGTAGGATTATTAGCTACACTAGGAGTTATAATTTCAACTGTCGTAGTTGGGTTTGCAACGAATAAAATATTTGGGCTACCAGTTATGACATCTTTATTAGTTGGTGGAATAATTGCATCAACTGATCCAGCAGCCCTTATACCTGTCTTTAAACAAGTAAGTATAAAAGAAAAAATAAAGCAAACTGTAGTTAGTGAATCGGCTTTTAATGATGCGGTAGGAGCTATAATAGTAAGTACATTATTAACTATAGTTACATCTGGAAGTTTTTCAGTTGGAGAAAGTGCAAAAGAGCTATTAATAGCGGTATTTGTAGGTGTAATTATTGGAGTATTAGTTGGATATGTATTTTCAGTGCTTATATCTGATAAAAAGTGGGGAATATTTCACTCATATGCACCAATAATCTCTATTCTTAAAGTTGTATTAGCTTATGAATTAGCTACATTATTACATGGTAGTGGTTATATGGCTGTATTTATAGTAGGACTTATAGCTGGAAATAAAAAGTTATTTGGATTATGGGTTCCAGAAGAAGATTTTCAATCTGAATATCATTTTAGAGAAAGCATAGCATCTTTATGCCGTATGTCTATATTTGTAGTTTTAGGAACTCATGTAGATTTAGGAGCACTATCTCAATATTGGTTACCTTCATTAATGGTAGTTATAGTGCTAATGTTTGTAGCAAGACCTCTAGTAGTTTTAGTTTGTACTTTATTTGATATAAAAGCTAAGTGGAAAATGAATGATAAGTTATTTATGATGTGGGTAAGAGAAACTGGAGTTATACCTGCAGCTTTATCTGGTATAGTTGTTTCTATGAAGGTGCCTGGATATGAAGTGATTTCATCAGTAGTATTTATGACAATATTAATAACGCTTATAGTACAGGCTAGTACAACAAAACTAGTAGCTAAACAATTAGATGTTTTAGAAGTAGAAGATGAAAGTTTTGAACTTAAAAAAGTTGCATAAAAATATGAAAAAAGACAGTAGATAAATTAAAAATTTGTTTGCTGTTTTTTTATTTATAAAAAATAAAATTTCTGTTGACCCTAACACTATGTAATACTTTAATATGTTTTTAGGAGGGAAAAAGATGTATAAAGTAAATGATATATCAAAATTAACAGGCGTAAGTATTAGAATGCTTCATCATTATGATAAAATAGGACTTTTAGTACCAAGTGAAAAAACAGAAAAAAATTATAGATTATACAGTGATGAAGATATAAAAAAACTCTATCAAATATTAATATTTAAGGAATTAGAATTTCCTCTAAAGAAAATCAAAAGTATTTTAGAAAGTAGTGACTTTGATAGAAAAGAAGCTCTTAAGTTACAGAAAGATTTAATGATAAAAAAGAAAAAAAGGATGGATGAAATTATTCAATCTATAAATGAAGTTATTGATAATTTAGAAGGAGATAAAAAAATGAGTGAAAAGAATTTTAATGTATTTAATTATGAAAAAGTAAAAGAACATCAAAAAAAATATGAACATGAGACAAAAGCTAAATATGAAAAAACAAATGCTTATAAAGAATGTAATGAAAAAACTTCTAATTATTCAGAAAATGATTGGAAAAGAATTTGTGAAGAAGCTAATTATATTTATAATGAACTGGCAAAATTAATGGATAGGAATCCAGAAGATAAAGAGGTTCAATATGTAGTTGAGAAATGGAGAAATCACATAACTGACAATTATTATGAATGTACTATTGATATATTTAGAGGGTTAGGAATTATGTATGTAGCAGATAATAGATTTAAGAAAAATATAGATAAAACTAAAGATGGATTAGCCGAATTTTTAAGTGAAGCTATAAAAATTTATTGTGATAAATTTAGCACAATTTAAAAAAACGTATAATCTCGAAAGATAATAAAATCAATATGAATTTGAGTAAATATAATATTATTTATATAAAAACAAGCAATAAATAAGCTTATATCGAGATAGACATTAAAAGATAATGCGAATATAATGGTCTGAAAATTATTATTAAGGAAGGAATCTCGTTATGAGCAGTAATAAAAAGGTAACTATAGCATCGCTATTAGTAGCACTAGGAATTGTATATGGAGATATAGGAACATCGCCATTATATGTTATGAAAGCTATATTAGCGACTAATAAGGGATACATCTCTAATAACTTAGTATTAGGTGGTGTATCGCTTGTTTTTTGGACGTTAACACTCCAGACAACAATAAAATATGTAATTTTAACACTTAAAGCTGATAATAAAGGGGAAGGTGGAATTTTTTCTTTATACACATTAGTCAGAAAAAGAGCTAAGTGGTTAATAGTACCTGCAGTTATAGGTGGAGCTGCTCTTTTAGCAGACGGCATGATAACACCTCCTGTTACGGTAACTTCATCTGTTGAAGGATTAAAATTAATATGTCCATTAAGTACGAAAACAGTTGTTATAGCAGTTATTTGTATATTGATATTTTTATTTTCATTTCAAAGATTTGGAACAAATAAAATTGGTAAACTTTTTGGGCCTATGATGTTTGTATGGTTTTCTATGTTAGCTATATTAGGAGTATCACAAATAATAGATTATCCACAGATAATAAAAGCTATAAATCCATATTATGCATTGAATTTACTTTTTACAAGTCCGAAAAGTTCGTATATATTAGGTGCAGTTTTCCTTTGTACAACAGGAGCAGAGGCATTGTATTCTGATTTAGGACACTGTGGAAGAAAGAATATATACTTTACTTGGGTATTTGTTAAAGTTTGCTTAGTTTTAAATTATCTAGGTCAAGGGGCATGGTTAATATCTAGAAATGGTCAACATATAAATGATAATCCATTTTTTCTAATAATGCCAAAATGGTTTGTTATACCTGGAGTAATAATAGCTACATTAGCAGCGATTATAGCTAGTCAGGCGCTTATATCTGGTTCATTTACATTGATATCAGAAGCTATAAAATTGAACTTATTCCCAAGACTTAGAGTTAGATATCCTAATGAGGAAAAAGGTCAAATATATATACCAGCGATAAATTATATACTAGGTGTAGGATGTATATTACTAGTATTATATTTTAAAAAATCAGAAAATATGGAAGCTGCATATGGTCTTGCAATTACTGTAACTATGCTTATGACAACTATTTTATTATCTCAATTTGAAAAATATAATAGAAGAAAGCCTATCTTAGGTATAGTTGTTTTAATTGTTTTTGGATGTATAGAATTAAGTTTCTTATATGCAAATTTATTTAAATTTTTCAGAGGTGGATATATAACATTATTTATAGGTCTTTTCATAATATTTATAATGTACACTTGGATACATGGTTCACATATAAAACAAAAACATAATCAATTTAGTAAAATATCAGATAATATGGATAAGTTTGAAGCGATAGAAAAGGATACTGAGTTACCTATATATTCAACTCATACGGTATATTTAACTCAATCTCAAAATAGAAAGTATGTGGAAAATAAAATATTACATTCTATATTTAATAAAAGACCAAAACGTTCGAAATTTTATTGGTTTGTTCATGTGAAGGTAACGGATGAACCATATACAATGAATTATAAAGTATATACTATAAAGCCAAATCAGATATTTAGTATAGAATTTGAATTAGGATTTAGGGTAAGTCAAAGGGTAAATGTCTTTTTAAGAGAAGTAATTCAAGATTTAATTACAACAGGAGAATTACAATTTATTCCTAAAGAATATATGATAAACAATAGTTGTGATAAGAATGTAGGAGATTTTAAATTTGTAATATTAGAAGAAATTTTATCTAATGAAAGTAACCTAAATAAATGGGACAATTTAATTATGAGTTTTAAAGTCTTTATTAAAAAGATTACAGTATCTCCAGAAAAATGGTTTGGAATTGATACAAGTATTGTAGAAATTGAAAAAGTGCCTATAACAATAGGTAAAAGAAATAAAGTTAAGTTAACTAGAGTTCATTAAATTAAAATAGCCATAAGTAAATTAAAAAGTTTGCTTATGGCTATTTTAATTTATTTTTAAGTTGGTTAGTAGTAAAATTTATATATCAAAGTAAATCAGATATATTTATAGTAGATATATACTTATAAAAGTCAATTTTAGAGAAGTATGTGAATGATGAAAACTATAATATTACCTAAAATATAAATTTTCAACAACATTTAAAATATTTCCTGGTAAATAATTTGATTTTTTTGTTACAATAATGATATTAATCATTGTTGTTAGTGTGGGAGAATAAAAATTAATTTAAGCTCATTTTTAAAGTTAATAGTTTAATAATCAATAGTTGATTTACAGAGATATATAGTGAGTAAGATTTATTAGTAGATACTAACAATAAAAAAAGAGATAGGTTAAAAGTTACCTATCTCTTTTTATTTAATATATTTAACAATAATCGGACTCATCAAACTTAAGTAATTTATTTAAGACTCTTTTAATAATGTCATAGCTAAATCCTTTATAAGCTAAATGCTGAGATATTTTTTGATATATTTTATTTCTATCTTCATTTTTAACTCGTTCATACCTTTTTTTAGCTAAGTGCATAGCATTCTCAAACTCAACATCAGAATCGATATCAGAAATAACTGAATCTATAGTACTTCTATCTATTCCCTTGTTGTATAGATTTTGTCTTATTTTATTTTTACCACATTTATTTACTGATAAATTAGTATTAGTTATTCTTTGAGCTAAATCTTCATCATCTACAAAGTTATATTTTCTTAAAAAGTCTAAAACTTCTTCTATTATATCTTCATCAAAATCATTTGAAAGCTTATTTTTTATGTTTTTTTCTGACTGAGGAGCCTTAGAAAGTATATTTAAAGCTTTATTTTTAGCTTTTATATACATCTCATCATGAAGCATACTTCTTAAAGTATCTTCATCTATTTCCATACCTTTCTTCAAATTCAATGTAAAGACTAATTCTTTGTATATACCCATAAAAAATTGTTCGTTTAAATATATATTAACTCTATCTTCCTTTTTTTTTTGAGCTTCTATTTTGGTTATTATAGCCATAAAAACCTCCCTTACTTAAAATATTTATACTTTAATATATTTTAAAATATGTACAAAATTATACAGCAAAATGTAGAATAATTGTATCTAATAAGTAAAAATTAATGATACAATATAAGTATAAAGGACAAAAGGAGATATTTGATGAGAATTGATGAATTAGTTTTAAAAGCTAGGAATATAAACAACCTAAAGTCAAATTTTCATAAAATGGGAAATGAGAAAATAAGAATAGGTATAATGGGAGGAACTTTTGACCCTATACACTATGCACATTTAGCAACAGCGGAATTTATAAGAGAAACTTACAATCTAGATAAAATAATATTTATACCAACGGGAAACCCACCACATAAATCAAAATTAAGAACGGATAAGCTAGATAGATACAATATGGTATTATTAGCCACAATGAATAATAATAATTTTGTAGTTTCTGATATAGAAATAAATAGAAAAAACAGGACTTATACAATTGATACATTAAAGGAATTACATAGATTATATCCAGA
The DNA here is from genome assembly GCF_000953675.1 of Paraclostridium sordellii. Taxonomy (NCBI): domain Bacteria; kingdom Bacillati; phylum Bacillota; class Clostridia; order Peptostreptococcales; family Peptostreptococcaceae; genus Paraclostridium; species Paraclostridium sordellii. The sequence continues at coordinate 483,667 of NZ_LN679998.1, forward strand.
TGCAAATATATACTTTATAACAGGGGCTGATACTATTTGTGATATAGAGACATGGAAAAGTTTTTCAAAAAATTTTGAATTAGCAACCTTTATTGCAGCAAATAGACCAGGAGTAAATTCTAATGATGCTAGAGTTAAAATTGAGAAATTAAGAAAAAAATATGGTGCAAAAATAAGGTCTGTAACTGTTCCTTCATTGGATATATCGTCAACCTATATAAGAGAACATATAAAAGTTGGGAGATCTATAAAATATTTAATACCAGAATATGTAGAAACTTATATATGTGAAAAAAATATATACATAAATGGAGATGAGTAGATTTGGATTTTGAAGGTATAAAATTTAAGCTAAATAAAATGCTTCCAAAACATAGAATACTACATTCAGAAGGTGTAGCAGACTGTGCAGTAAAATTAAGTGAAATTTATGGATACGATAAAGAAAAGGCATATTTAGCTGGGATACTTCATGATTGTGCCAAATATTTAAGTCATGATGAAGTTGATTATTATGTAAAAAAGTATGAAATATATTTAGATGAATATGAAACAGATAGTTTAGCACTCTCTCATAGTGTAATAGGTTCGATACTTGTTAGACATGAGTTTTTAATTGATGATATAGATATAATAACAGCTATTAGATATCATACAACAGGAAAAGCTAAAATGGATATTCTTGAAAAAATAATATACATTGCAGATTTAATAGAAGTAAATAGAGATTATCCAGGGGTAGATGAACTTAGAAAGCTAGTTTATAGTGGAAAAATGGAAGAAGCTTTATTGAAATCTTTTAACAATACCATAAAACTAGTCATAGATAGAAATCAAATTATACATCCAAGAACTGTAGAAGCTAGAAATTATATTTTAAATAAGAGAATATAATTTAAAATAAATAATCACAATATTAAAAAGAAATAGTAGTATATTAATATAATTTAAAAAGTGAAAATATTTTGAAAATAAGTTAATACTAATGACATAAATAACTATTAGTAAAGTTGGTTTTTTGTGGTATAATATAAAAACGCGAAAAATAAGGAAGGTAGGAATTTAACATGACAGTAGAACAAATGGTTAAAGTTATATATGATGCTATCGATGATAAATTAGGTAAAGATATATCTATAATAAAAGTTGGAGAAGTGTCAAGCTTATGCGATTATTTTGTAATAGCAACAGCTGGATCTCAAAGACAAGTAAAAGCTATAGCTGATAATGTAGAAGATGAACTTACTAAGTTAGAAATAGAATCTAGAGGAAAAGAAGGTTACGAAACTCAAGAGTGGATATTACTAGATTTTGGAGATATAATGGTTCACGTATTCAATGAAGAAAATAGAGCATATTATAATTTAGAGAAAATGTGGAAAGATGCTCCATATGTTGATGTTGACACATTAGCATAATAATTATATAATTAAAAAATATAACAAAAAATTAAAATAGACTAGAGTAGTAAAATTAAATCTTTATTTCAGAGAGCTAGTGGAAGGTGTGAACTAGTATAAAGCTAATTTGAACTTGCTAGATAAAATCTATTTGACCGTGGTTGGTATAAAGACTAGTACAAGAGGGTTATTATAAAATAACCAATTAGGGTGGTACCGCGAGTAATATCCTCGTCCCTAGACAGTAATGTTTAGTGACGAGGATTTTTTATATAAAAAATTAATAGGAGGCAAAACAATGAGGGTTTATAAACCAAATGAAGTTGAAGCTAAATGGCAAAAAACTTGGGAAACAAATCAGCAGTATAAAACAAATACTGAAGATTCATCAAAACCAAAATATTACACATTAGAAATGTTACCTTATCCATCAGGAAAAATACACATGGGACATGTTCGAAATTATTCTATAGGTGATGTTATAGCTAGATTTAAAAAGATGCAAGGATATAATGTACTTCATCCAATGGGATGGGATTCATTTGGACTTCCAGCAGAAAATGCAGCTATAAAGCATGGAATCCATCCTCATAAGTGGACTATGGAAAATATAGAGGACATGAAGGGACAATTAAAGTTATTAGGATTAAGTTATGACTGGGATAGAGAAATAGCAACATCTACTCCGGAATACTATAAGTTTACTCAAGAGATATTTTTAAAGTTCTTAGAACATGGATTAGCATATAAGAAAAAGTCTTTCGTAAACTGGTGTCCATCTTGTGAAACGGTTCTAGCTAATGAGCAAGTTGTACAAGGAGCTTGTGAAAGATGTGACTCTGTAGTAGTAAAAAAAGACTTAGAGCAATGGTATTTTAAAACTACTCATTTTGCAGAAGAATTACTTCAAGATTTAGATACCTTAGATGGATGGCCAGAAAAAGTTAAAACTATGCAAAAAAACTGGATAGGAAAGAGTACTGGAGCTGAAATAACTTTTGATATAGATGGAACTGATAAGAATGTTACAGTTTTCACAACTAGACCAGATACAGTTTACGGAGTTTCATATATGGTACTTGCACCAGAGCATGAATTAGTAAAAGAATTAGTTGCAGGAACTGAATATGAAGAAGAAGTTGCAAAGTTTATAGCTAAGATGCATACTATGACTGAGATAGAAAGAACTTCTAGTGATCTAGAAAAAGAAGGTATGTTTATAGGAAAACATGTTATAAACCCATTAAATGGCGAAAAAGTAGAACTATGGATAGCAAACTATGTATTAGTTGACTATGGAACAGGTGCTGTAATGGCAGTTCCAGCTCACGATGAAAGAGATGGTGAGTTCGCTTCTAAGTATAACTTAAATGCAATTGAAGTTATAAATGAAGATAACATAATGATAAACTCTGGAGAGTTTGATGGAATGGAAGCTTCAAAAGCATTTGATGCAATAATTGCTAAATTAGAAGAAATGAAAATAGGAAAGAAAACAGTTAATTATAGATTAAGAGATTGGTTACTTTCTAGACAAAGATATTGGGGATGTCCAATACCTGTAGTATATTGCGATGAGTGTGGTCTAGTACCTGAAAAGAAAGAGAATTTACCAGTATTATTACCAACTGACATAGAATTTACAGGTAAAGGTGAATCACCACTTACAACTTCAAAAGAATTTATGAATGCTACTTGTCCTTGCTGTGGTAAACCAGCCAGAAGAGAAGTAGATACAATGGATACTTTTGTTGATTCTTCTTGGTATTTCTTAAGATATATAGATGCTCAAAATATGAAAGAACCATTTGCTAAAGATGTGGTTGATAAATGGATGCCAGTTGATCAATATATAGGTGGAGTAGAACATGCTATAATGCATTTACTTTACGCAAGATTCTTTGTTAAAGCATTTAATGAAATGGGAATGGTAGATTTTAAAGAGCCATTTAAAAATTTATTAACTCAAGGAATGGTTTTAAAAGATGGAAGTAAAATGAGTAAATCTAAAGGAAATGTTGTATCTCCTCTTGAAATAATAGATGAGTATGGAGCAGATACTGCTAGATTATTCGTATTATTTGCAGCACCACCAGAAAGAGATTTAGAGTGGTCAGATCAAGGTGTTGAAGGATGTTTTAGATTCTTAAATAGAGTGTATAGATTAGTAGATGAATTAGCAGATATAACTAAATCTGAAGCTACTTTAGGAGAATTAACTAAAGAAGATAAAGCTATGAGATTTACAATAAACGCTACGTTAAAGAAAGTAACTGAAGATTTAAATGAGAAGTTTGGATTTAATACTGCTATATCTGCATTAATGGAATTAATAAACGAAATGTACAAGTACAAAGAGTTAGAAAATAGAAATGATGCAGTTATAAAAGAAGCTATAGAAACTATAGTTACAATACTTGCTCCATTTGCACCACATATAGGTGAAGAATTATGGACTATGATAGGCAAAGATGGAAGCATATTTGATATATCTTGGCCATCATATGATGAGTCTGCATTAGTTAAGGATGAAGTTGAAGTTGTAGTTCAAGTTAATGGTAAAGTTAGAGGTAAATTAAGTGTAGCTTCTAATATATCAAGAGAAGAAATGCAAGAAGCTGCAATGAACGATGAAAAAATAAAAACTTTAGTTGAAGGAAAAACTATAGTTAAAGTAATTGCTGTCCCTAAAAAACTTGTTAATATAGTTGTAAAATAATAAAAAGGTCTTTATAAAGGCCTTTTTTATTTAATATGATGTTAAAAATAAAACAATAAAAATTAATACAAAAAAGTAAGTTATCTAATTAAAAAAAGATGAGTTTTTTTATATTTTAAAATAAGAAAGCTATCAAAAATTAAATTTAATTTAAAAAATAAAAAATTTTTTTATGGGAAAAATAACAGGAAAACAGAAAATTCAATATGTTTGTAAATTTTTTGACAAATTAAAAAATTACAAAAAAATGTTTTCCTGTTGATTTTTAATAGAAAACTATATACAATAAAGATGTCAAATAAATAAATTAAATCTACACATTATGGGAGTGAACAAAAATGACTAGAGTTACATTAAAAGACGTTCAAGAAGCTAGAGAAACTATAAAAGATATAGTTAAAACAACTGATCTGTTAGAAAGCGTTAAGCTTAGCGAGAAGACTGGGGCAAACGTATACTATAAATGTGAGAACTTACAAAAGACTGGATCTTTCAAAGTTAGAGGGGCTTGTAACAAAATAGCAAGTTTAACTGATGAAGAGAAGGCAAACGGTGTTATAGCATCAAGTGCAGGAAACCATGCACAAGGAGTTGCATTAGGGGCTAAATTAAGTGGGATAAAGGCTACAATAGTAATGCCAGCAACTGCACCACTTGCAAAAGTTACTGCAACTAAAGGATATGGAGCAGAAGTAGTATTAGAAGGTTTAGTATATGATGATGCATATGCAAAAGCTGTTGAAATACAAAAAGAAACTGGAGCAACTTTTTTACATCCATTTAATGACAAATATGTTATGGCTGGACAAGGGACAATAGCTTTAGAAGTATTTGAACAATTAGATAATAAAGTTGACACTATAATATGCCCAATAGGTGGTGGGGGAATAATAGCTGGTATAGCAACTGCTGCTAAAGCTTTAAACCCAAATGTTAAAATAATAGGTGTTCAAACTGCAAATATACCTTCAATGAAAGAGTCTATAGAACATGGACATGTTACAACTGCATTCAAAGCTACTACAATAGCAGATGGTATAGCAGTTAAAACTCCAGGTGAATATACCTTTGAGATAATAAAAGATTTAGTTGATGAAGTTATAGTTGTTGAAGAAAGCGAAATAGCTCAAGCTATGTTATACTTATTAGAAAATCAAAAATTAATAGCTGAAGGTTCAGGAGCAGTATCAACAGCAGCATTATTAAGTGGAAAATATAAACCAGCTAAAGATGAAAACGTTGTATGTATAATATCTGGTGGTAACGTAGATGTTAACACTTTATATAGAGTTATAGGAACTGCATTAACTTCAGAAGGTAGAAGATATGTATTTAAAACTAAAATACAAGATAAGCCAGGTGGATTAGCTGAGTTAACTCAAATAATAAGTGGATTAAATGCAAATATATTAAGTGCTAATATGACTAGACCTCCAAAAGAAACTCTTGGAAGTTTATATCTTGAAATAGAATTAGAAACATTCAACCAAGAACACAAAGATAAAATAAAACAAGCTGTAGAAGCTGCAGGATTTGTAATAGAAGATTAATTTGTGATATAATGGATATGAAAATAAAAAGTGGAAATTTATGGATTATATAAATTTCACTTTTTATCACAAAATTGTATACAGTGTGTACGATTTAGTTGTATAATATTATAGAAAAAAGTATAATATAAACACAAAGTTAAATAAGAAAAGGAGAGATTGGATCATGAAACAAGTAATACATACTGAAAAGGCTCCTAAAGCAATAGGACCATACTCTCAAGCTATAAAAAATGGAAATATGGTATTTGTATCAGGACAAGTTCCATTTAACCCAGAAACTATGGAAATAGTAGAAGGCGGAGCTAAAGAGCAAGCTGCTAGATCATTAGAAAGTTTAAAAGAAATATTAGCTGCATCTGGAGCAACTTTTGCTGATGTAGTTAAGACTACAGTATTTATAAGCGATATGAATGATTTCGCTGAAATAAATGAAGTATATGCTTCTTACTTCGGTGAAAACAAACCTGCAAGATCTTGTGTAGAAGTTGCTAGACTTCCAAGAGATGTTAAGGTTGAAATAGAAGCTATAGCTATAGTAAAATAATAATTGACTTCAAAATGACCATGCCTCTATTGAGTATGGTCATTTTGTAAGTTAGACAAAACTTGGAAATCATTTCCATATACAAAAGAAAAAGACAATTTGACGAAGAGAGGTATTAATTAATGGCTAAAGATTATAGTGTATTTGATGTCGTAGGACCAAACATGATAGGTCCATCAAGTTCGCATACAGCAGGAGCTGCTAGACTAGGAAAGATGGCACTTAAAATAGCAGGACAACCTGTTAAAAGTGTAAAGTTTTACTTACATGGATCATTCGCTGAGACATATAAAGGACACGGAACAGATAAAGCATTAGTTGGAGGAATTTTAGGATTCCAACCAGATGACGCTAGAATAAGAAATTCTTTTGATATAGCTAAAGAAAACGGTGTTGAATTTGAATTTATAAAAACTGATTTAGGAGAAAATGAACATCCTAACACTGTTAAGATGGAAATGACTTTAGAAGATGGATCTACTGCAGAAGTAAAAGGTGCTTCTATAGGTGGAGGAAATATAAAGCTTACTGAAATGGATGGATTACCACTTGATTTCAATGGTGCTAGACCAGCAGTTATACTTGAAATAAAAGATATACCAGGAGCTGTATCTTTCGTAACTGGACTTCTTGCTCATAATAATAAGAATATAGCAAACATGTCTACTAATAAACCAGCAGGAGCTGATTATACATTTGTTACTATAGAAACAGATGAAGCATTAGACAAAGATGTATTAGATCAATTAAGAAAATTCGAAGTTATAGCTAAGGCTGTAGTTTTAGACAAATTCTAATTAGTGAGGAAGGGTGACAGAATATGAAATATAACTTTACAAGTGGAGCAGAATTAATAGAAAAATGTAATGAATTAAATATGACTATAAGTCAATTATGTGTAGAAAGAGAAGTTGAATTAACTGGAGCTTCTAAAGAAGAAGTAAGAGCAAAAATGGCTACAAGCTTAGAAATAATGAAAAAAGGCGTTGAGAGAGCTGTAACAGAAGATATAAAATCGGTTGGTGGACTAATAGGTGGAGAAGCTAAAAAATTAGAAAACCACAGAAACACTCAAAAAACTGTTTGTGGTGGATTAATGAATAAAGCTTTAGCTGCTGCAATGGGAACAATGGAGGTTAATGCTTCTATGGGTCTTATAGTTGCTGCTCCAACAGCTGGTTCTTGTGGTATATTACCAGGAGCTATAGTTACTATAGGAAAAGAGTATGGATTTAGCGATGAAGAAATGATAGATGCATTATTCACAGCCTCAGCTATAGGTGCTATAATAACAAGAAATGCAACAGTTGCAGGTGCTGAAGGTGGATGTCAAGCTGAAACTGGAGCTGCTGCTTCAATGGCTGCTGCTGGTATAGTTGAGTTAATGGGAGGAAGTGTAGAAGCTGCTGTTTCTGCTGCATCTCATTGTTTACAAAATGTAATGGGATTAGTTTGTGATCCAATAGCAGGACTTGTTGAAGTTCCTTGTCAAGGAAGAAATGCTATAGGTGTTGCAAATGCTTTAATATCTGCAGAACTTTGTTTATCTGGAATATTAAATATAATACCATTTGATGAAACTGTAGAGGCTATGTATAAAGTTGGTAGAGGACTTCCTATGGAGTTAAGAGAAACTGCATTAGGTGGAGTTGCTGCAACTTGTACAGGTAATTGCTTAACTAAGAAAATATTTGGATAATAAAAAAGAGGCATATGCCTCTTTTTTTAATATCTTCTTTTACGTCTATGAGTACTTTTTTTATTGGAATAAATATTTTTACGTTTTTTATTTGAGTAAATATTTTTTTTATTTGAGTAAATATTTTTCTTTTTATTGTACACATAATTTCTTCTTTTATTTCTTCTTATTTTCTTTCTAAGTAAAACTAGTAATATAAATAAGACTATTAATCCTAAAACTCCAGCTAAAGCAGAAATTATAAACTTAACTATTTTATTATTTAATATAGATTTAAAAAGATTAGTTACATTATTTTGAGCAATTAAAGGTATATTTGCAATTGGCTTTTTCTCATCATCTTTATAAACCTCTAATGTACCAACTGTATCCCCTTTTTTTATAGGTAGCTTAAAATCATTTAATTTGACTTCAGTTTTGTAAGTTGGATTTTCTTCGTTTTTATTAATAACAGTATAATAACTATACTTTGGCACATAATCTAATTTTCTTTCCTTAGAATACCAAATTGATTTTGAACCTGTGTAAGTAGATTTATCTATTGATTTTTCAGATTTAAAATTATTAAATCCATAATCTAGAAGTGTTCTACTATCTACATATAAATTTGTATCACCATCAGCTTTAAATACTGCTGAAATTAATCTCATATCATCTTTTTTTGCACTAGATAGTAAGCATTTACCTGCATCGTCTGTAAATCCTGTTTTTATGCCATCAACTATATTATATTGAATATCGACCATTTTGCCATCATATGGTATTTGACCTGAACCAGTTAAAAACTGGTTAGTATTTTTTAAAAACCTTTCTTGGTAAAGTGGGGTTGCAGGTATTCTCATCATTTTTGTACTTACTATTTTTCTAAATACATCATTACTCATAGCCTCTCTTGCCATTAAAGCCATATCATATGCAGATGTATAATGTTGAGTATCTGGTAATCCATTAGCATTGTTAAAATGAGTATCAACAGCGCCTATCTTTTTAGCTTCCTCATTCATTAACTTTGCAAATTCAGGAACTGAACCACTTACATGTTCTGCTAAAACTACAGCTGCATCATTGGCCGAAACTAGAAGTAAGCCATCTAGTAATTGTCTAACAGTGAGTTTTTCTCCAGGAACAAGGTACATACTAGTACCGTCGATATGACCTATATTTCCAACGGTTACAACTTCATCTAGGTTTTTTACATGCTTTAGAGTAACATAAGCTGTCCACATTTTTGTTGTAGAAGCTGGATACATTTGAGCATGAGGATTTTTTTGATATAAAATCTTACCACTTGTATAATCCATCAATACTGCATAGGGAGCAGATATATTTGGTGGGGGAGTTTCAGCGAATGAAACACTATTAAATGCAAAGATATTAACAAAGGTTAATGCAAATGCTAATAATATTGAAACTTTTTTTATCATTTTTTGTCCTCCGATTGTAAACTTATATTTTAGTATAACATATTTATGTCAATAATCAAATTTGAAGGAGTGATAAAATGAGTAAAATTAGAAAGTTTTTTCCAATTTTAGTAATAGTGTGTATAATATTTGTGTTTTTTATCAAAAACATTACCCCTATATTAAAAAATGATAATTATATTGTTAGTCAAGCAGAAGATAAAAAAGAAATCAATAAAAATTTTGAGCCAGTACAAAAAGATGAGGATTTAAACATGAATAATTTAGAAAAAATAAATACAGTAAATAAAAAAATAACTATATTTATAAGTGGAGAGATAAAATCTCCAGGAGTTGTTGAACTATATAGTGAAGACAGGTTGATGGATGGAGTGAAAAAGTGTGGAGGAGTAACAGATGAAGCTGATATGAATCGTATAAATCTTGCTATGAAAATATCTGATGAAGGACATTATATAATTCCTAAAATAGGAGAAGAGATTGAAAATGTAAAAGATAAAGGGAAAGAAACTGTAAATCAAACTCAAAACTTAAATGATAATAAATCTGAGCAAAACAAAGAGAATAATAAGATAAATATTAATAACGCATCTTTAATAGAGTTAGATTCTTTACCTGGAGTAGGTGAAGTTACGGCTCAAAAAATTATAGATTATAGAGAAGAAAATACGAAATTTAAATCTATAGAGGAGATAAAGAATGTTAAGGGTATAGGTGAAAATAAATTTAATAATTTGAAAGATTATATTAGTATTTAATAAATTTAAAATTATGTTATTATTAATAATGTAAGACTTGCAAGGGAAGGAGACATATATTATGGAAATAATTAAAAAGCTTACAGATATGACTACATCAGGAGGATGAGCAGCTAAAATTGGGCCAGAGGTACTGGCTGGAGTATTAGCTCAACTACCTAAGAATACATCAGATAAAAAAGAAAATTTATTGGTAGGACTTGAAACATCAGATGATGCGGCAGTATATAAATTAAATGAGAATACAGCACTTATACAAACATTAGATTTTTTTACACCTATGATAGATGACCCATATATATTTGGTCAAATAGCAGCATCTAATTCATTATCAGATGTTTATGCCATGGGAGGAAAGCCTTTGGTTGCTATGAATATAGTGTGCTTCCCAGCTTGTCATGATATGAATGTATTAGCAGAAATTTTAAAAGGTGGGATGGACAAAGTAAAAGAAAGTGGAGCCTTATTAGTAGGTGGACATACTGTTGATGATAAAGAACCTAAGTATGGTTTATCAGTTTCAGGAGTAGTTCATCCAGATAAAGTATTATCTAATGCAACAGCTAAAGTAGGGGATAAACTGGTTATTACTAAACCAATAGGAGTTGGTATTTTAAATACAGCTATGAAGGAAGGTTTAGTTGATGAAGAAACTTCTAAAACTGTAGTTGACACTATGGTACATTTAAATAAATATGCAGCTATGAGTTTTGAAAATATAGATGTAAATTCAGTAACAGACATAACTGGATTTGGGCTTTTAGGGCATGTACTTGAAATGGCAAAAGCATCGGATGTTAGTATTGAACTTGAAGCTAATGAAATTCCTGTATTAAATGGAGCAATTGAAATGGCTAAAATGGGAATAATACCAGCTGGTATGTATAGAAATAAACAGTATATATCTAAGGATGTATATTTAGAAAATATAGATGAATCTACAGAAGATATACTATATGATCCTCAAACATCTGGAGGATTATTAGTATCCGTACCTGAAAAATTTGCTCAAATACTAGTAGAAGACATGAAAAAAAATGGTTCTATAGAGGCAAAAATAATAGGAACTGTTATTGAAAAGAATAATCATTATATAACAGTTAAGTAAAAGACTTATAGGGGGAGTGTGGCTTTAATGAACAAAAGAGAATTATTTGCTCAATTACCGTCAGTAGATGAAGTGTTAAATCAAGAAAAAATAATAGATGCTTTAAATGAATATCCAAGAAATATTTTACTTGAAGCTATAAGAGAAGCTATAGAAGAAAAGCGAAGAGAAATAGTTGACCTAAATCAATGTGATTTTGATAAATTTGAGATATCAATAGAGAAAATAGTATTAAATGTTATAAATAAATGTAATATAAAATATTCATTATCTCTAAAAAAAGTTATAAATGGAACAGGTACAGTACTACATACAAATTTAGGGCGTTCACTTTTAAGTGAGAGTATAAAGGAAGAGCTTTGGGAAGCTGCATCTAGATACTCTAACTTAGAATATGATATAGATAAAGGTCAGAGAGGTTCTAGATATACACATCTTACAGAAACTATAAAAAGATTAACAGGGGCTGAAGATGTTTTAGTTGTTAACAATAATGCAGCAGCTGTACTATTAGTTTTAAGTACTATGGCAAAAGGTGGAGAAGCTATAGTATCAAGAGGTGAACTAGTTGAAGTTGGAGGGTCTTTTAGAATACCAAGTATAATGTCATTAAGTGGAGCCGATTTAGTAGAAGTAGGTTCTACTAATAAAACTCATTTAAAAGATTATGAAGAATCTATAAATGAAGAAACGAAAGTATTAATGAAAGTTCATACAAGCAACTATAGAATACTTGGATTTACACAAAGTGTAGAAGTTGATGAGTTATGTGAACTTGGGAAAAAGTATGACTTACCGGTTATAGAAGACTTAGGTAGTGGTGTATTTTTAGATGTTTCAAAATATGGTCTTAGCTATGAGCCTACAGTACTAGATTCTATAAATAAAGGTGCAGATATAGTTACTTTTAGTGGAGATAAAATGCTTGGAGGACCACAAGCTGGGATTATAGTTGGTAAAAAAGAATATATTGAAAAAATGAAGAAAAATCAACTCACAAGAGCCTTAAGAGTAGATAAGCTTACTATATGTGCTCTAGAAGCTACACTAAGAATGTATTTAGATGAAGAAAAGGCAAGAAAAGAAATTCCTACACTAAAAATGTTAACTTATTCAATGAAAGAATTAGAGGAAAAAGCAAATAAACTATACTCAAAGATAGAGTACTTAAATAAATATGCAGATATAAAAATAGCAAATGGATCATCTCAAGTTGGAGGGGGATCTATGCCTTTAGAGTTAATAGACTCTAAGGTAATTACCATAACTCCAAATGAAATTAATGTAGCCATGTTAGAGAAAAAGTTGAGATTAGGGGATGCTCATATAATAGCTAGGGTATATGATGATAAGTACGTATTAGATGCTAGAACTATATTTGAAGATGAGTTTGAAATAATTAAGGAAGAATTAGAAAAAGCTTTAATAGGAGGGTAAATATGAAAAACGTAATAATAGGTACAGCAGGACATATAGACCATGGAAAAACAACTCTTATAAAAGCTCTTACAGGGAGAGAAACTGATACATTAGCTGAAGAAAAGAAAAGAGGTATTTCTATAAATCTAGGATTTACTTATTTTGATCTACCGAGCAATAAAAGAGCAGGTATAGTTGATGTACCAGGGCATGAAAAATTTATAAAAAATATGCTTGCAGGGGCATCAGGTTTAGATATGGTTTTACTAGTTGTAGCAGCTGATGAAGGGGTTATGCCACAGACTGTAGAGCACATGGATATATTAACATTTTTAAATATTAAAAATGGTATGATTGTATTAACTAAAAGTGATACAGTAGATGAAGAATTTAGAGAGTTAGTGAAAGATGATATACGTGAAAAAATTCAAGGAACTTTTCTAGAAGATGCTGAAATAATAGAAGTTGATTCTATATCAAAGCGTGGTATGAATGAACTTATAAATAAGATAGATAAAATGACTGATGAAATAGAAGATAAAAATTTAGAAGCTCCAGCAAGACTTAATATTGATAGGGTATTTTCTATAAAAGGATTTGGAACTGTTGTAACAGGTACTTTGATAGAAGGTAAGATAAGTATAGATGATGATTTAGTAGTATATCCAAAAGAACTTAAAACAAAGATAAGAAGTATACAAGTCCATGGAGAAAGTGTAGAGACTGCATATGCAGGCCAAAGAACAGCTATAAATATATCTAATGTAAAAGTTGAAGAGATTCAAAGAGGTGATGTGTTAGCATCTGCACATTCTTTAGAAGAAGCTATGATGATAGATGTTAGACTAAGTATAGTAAAACACACAAATCAAGGGCTTAAGCATTGGGATAGATTGAGACTTTATCATGGGACAAGAGAGATTCTTTGTAGAGCAGTTCCTTTAGAAGTGGAAGAAATAAAGCCTGGAGAAAGTGGGCTAGTGCAACTTAGACTAGAAGAGAGTATAGTTGCTAAAAAAGGTGATAAATTTGTTGTTAGAAGATATTCGCCTATGGAAACTATAGGTGGAGGAATAGTAATAGATACTAATCCAAGAAAACATAAGAGATTTGATCAAACTGTTATAGATGCTTTAAAAATAAAAGAAAAAGGTGAACTTACAGATATATTAGAAGCTTACCTTAAAAATAATTCTAGAAGCTATCCAAATATTAAAGAAATAATGAGTTATAGTGGAGAAAGTGAAGAGAATATAAAGAAAGCCTTAGAAAAGCTTGTAGAAGAAGGTAAAGTTGTATGTATTAATAATATGTACATGCACAGAAATCAATATAATAAACTAAAGGAAAATACAGAAGAGGAACTTAATACATACCATAAGAAATTTAGACTTAGAAAAGGTATGTTAAAAGAAGAAGTAAGGTCTAAAATAGAAAGTAAGTTTAAAACAAGAGAGTTTGATATTTTATTAGATATGTTTACAAATGATGAACTTATAAAAGTAGATGGAAATACAGTATCATTAAAAGACTTTAATGTAGTATTAAATGAAAAACAATTAAAAATAAAAGATGAAATTGAAAAAACATTATTAAATTCGGGGCTTAATAATATCTTAACTATTGAAGATATAACAAATAATAAAAAAGAATATGAAGAAGTTTTAGAATCCTTATTAGGAAATACAGTTTTAAGACTTGAAGATAATTATATAATGTCTTCTAAAATTTATGAAGATGCTAAATCTAGATTAATTAAATATCTAGAGGAAAATAAAGAAATAACTTTAGGAGATTATAGAGATCTAGTTAACTCAAGTAGAAAAAATTGTATGATAATCCTTGAAGATTTTGATAGAAATAAAATAACAAAGAGAATAGAAAACAAAAGAGTATTATTTTAATTAGAAAAAAGGTGTATAGATATCTATACACCTCTTTATTTTTAATTTTTTATAGTAAAGTTTGAGTCTATAAGTTTAAAAGAATCTTTTAACCCTGGAGTTAAATATATTTCTTTATTCTTAGTAATAAAAATAGCTTCTGTATTAGGAAGAGACTCTATCAACTTAAGACCTTCTTTTGTACCAAGTGAAAAAGCTGTTGTTGAAAGTGCATCGCAATTCATTGAGTTATTTGAAATTATTGTTACACTGCTAAGTTCATTTTCTACAGGATAGCCTGTTTTAGGGCTTAGAATATGATGATATATTTTTCCGTCTTTTTCTATATATCTTTCGTATATTCCAGATGTAACTATTGAATTATTTGTTGTAGCTAAGCTTCCTATTGAATTACCTCTAGATTTTGTTGGGTCTTGAATTCCAATATTAAACTTATTTTTAGCATCTTTTGTTCCTAATGTATAGATATTACCGCCAAGATTTACTATTGCACCTTCTAGTTTTTGAGTTTCTAGATATGATATAACTTTATCAGCGGCATATCCCTTTGCAATACCACCTAAATCTATTTTTGATCCTTTATGTTTTAACATAACACTATTATTTTTTTCATCTAACAATATATTTTTATAGTTTATTGTAGGTAAAACTGAATTAATTTCTTCTTGAGAAGGAACCCTTGCTTTATCATTTCCTATATTCCATAATTGAACTAATGAACCTATAGATACATCGAAACTTCCGTGAGATAAATCTGAAAAATGAAGTGAAGTTTTGATTACATTGAATGTATCTTTTGAAACTTTCGTAAAAGATTTACCTGCATTTTTATTAATTTTAGAGATATCGCTAGATACTGTAGATGGATTCATTTTATTGTCTACATCTTTTACTATATCTTCGCATTTAGATAATACTTTATTTGCTTTTTTTTCATCTAATTTAGTATATAAGGTTACTTCGTTTACAGTACCGAGATAGTACATAGTTTTAGAATATGTATTTATTTTTCTATTAATTATGAAAAAGGTAGATATAACTATTAAAGCTATAATAGCTATAGAAAATTTAAGTTTTTTATTTTTCATGGTGTGTCCCCTTTATATTTATGATATATTTAATTATATTATATATGCTAGGAGGAGAAAAATGAAGAAAAACGATTTTTTTCTTATTTTAGTTATTGCTATAGTTGTAGGCTTATTCTTTACTTTTAATCACTTTAAAAATAATAAAGGTGATAAAGTTGTTATATATGTAGATAATAAAGTTTATAAAGAGGTTCCTCTTAACAAAAGTGAGGAATTAACTATAAAAACTAAAAGTGGCTACAATAAAGTTAAAGTACATGATGGAGGAGTTGAAATTGAAGATGCTTCGTGTCCAGATAAAGTATGTGTAAAAACTGGATTTATAAAAAAATCAAACAAAAATATAGTTTGTATACCTAATAAGGTTAGTATAAAGATAGTTAGTAATGAAAAAAATGATATAGATGTAATATCGAATTAAGAGAAGGTGATTATATGATTAATATAGGAAATGATTGGGATGAATTGTTAAAAGGAGAATTTGAAAAGCCTTATTACTTAGAGTTAAGAGAGTTCTTGAAAAATGAATATAGTACAAAGATTATATATCCAAATATGTATGATATTTTTAATGCATTAAAATATACTTCATACAAAGATACTAAAGTCTTGATATTAGGTCAAGATCCTTATCATGGAGAAAATCAAGCTCATGGACTTGCTTTTTCAGTAAAACCTGGAGTTAAGACACCTCCATCTTTACTTAATATGTATAAGGAATTAAATTCAGAGTATGGATGTTTCATACCTAATAATGGATTTTTAGTACCATGGACTGAACAAGGAGTACTTTTACTAAATACAGCTCTTACAGTTAGAGCACATGAAGCTAATTCTCATAAGGGTAAAGGATGGGAAGTTTTTACTGATAACATAATAAAACTATTAAATGAAAGACACGATCCAGTTATATTTGTTCTTTGGGGAAACAATGCAAGAAGCAAGAAAAAGCTAATTGATACTCAGAAACATTATATTATTGAATCTGCTCATCCAAGTCCATTATCAGCAAGTAGAGGTTTTTTTGGGTCTAAGCCATTTTCAAAAATTAATAAAATTCTAATTAGTCTTGGAAAAACACCTATAGATTGGCAGATACCTAATATATAATAGCTTATGGATAAATCCATAAGCTATTATATATTAATAATTTTATAGTGAGTAGGTGGCAAAAATTTTGGGATAAAATATTTTTGAGGCATAACTTAAAATTTAAAGTAAAAATATGAAAATGTTTGCTAAAAATAGTTGAAAAAATTTTTTTGCTATGATATTATAAATATGCAAGTGAGAAAACACCCCATGGGGGTGGATGGGTGCTGGTGTGCCCTCTAGTCTTCAAAACTAGTATGAGGAGTTAAGAGCTTCTTGGGTGGGTTCGATTCCCACGCACTCCCGCCAGTAAATAAAAAGTAACTTCAAATTTGAAGTTACTTTTTTATTTTATAAGGTTATTATTTTTATTTATTATAAATTGATTTAAACTATCATCCCAAATGTACAATTCTTTTGAAACTTCTTTTGGTAAATCACTATTGTAATTTGATGTAGTGCATACATAAAGAATTTTAGGCGGAATATCATCTAAAAAATCCATTGTTGCAGATAATGTGTTTTTATTATCACTTTCAAAATTTTCTAATTCTATATATAAATCTTTTTTTAATTTTGATTCATATGTAAATTTATCTTTATAAAAAATTTCTATAAATTTTTTATGGTTTAAATAATTGTCCTTATTTTCTAAATTTTGTTCAATAACTAGGAAATCTTTATAAAAATAAAAATTATCAACTTTTTCTAAATTATCCACTATACAATCAAAAGAGTATGTAGAATCTTTATTTTTTTTGTAAAAGGCTATAAAACATTTATTTTGAGGTAATGTTATAGTAAAGGCCGTAAAGTTATTTGAATCATTTTCAATAGTTTTATGTATTTCAAGTTGCATATAATCTATATATTTTATAAAATCTTCTTTATGAGTATCTTTTAAAATTTGAACAATTAAATTATAATTATCATTACCATTACTAGATATGGCTTCCAATATAGAGGATTCTTCGATGTTTCCATTATAGGAATTTATATCTACTATTAATAAGAAAGAAACAATTATATTTACAATTAGAATATAAAATAGAAAATTTATTAATTTATTCAAAGCATCACCCCTATCTATAAACTAATATTAAATTATATTCTTATAGATAAAAAAAATTACATAAGGAGAAACAGTCATTATGGAGAAAAACTTTAAAACGAGAACGAGTCTTATAATAGGACAAGAAGGATTAGAAAAGTTAAAAAACTCAAATGTTATAGTATTTGGAGTAGGAGGAGTAGGAAGCTTTGCAGCTGAGGCTATAGCTAGAGCTGGAGTTGGAAAGATGACTATAGTTGATTTTGATGATGTTGATATAACTAACATAAATAGACAACTACCGGCACTACATTCAACTATTGGAAGAAATAAAGTTGATGTTATGAAAGAAAGAATATTAGATATAAATCCAGATATAGATATAAAGGCTATTGTGGCTAAGTATAGTGCAAAAAATAGTGATGAACTTTTATGTGAAGACTATGATTACGTTATAGATGCAATAGATATGGTTACATCTAAAATACATTTAATAGAAAGTTGCGTTAAGAAAAATTTAAAGATTGTAAGTTCAATGGGTATGGGTAATAAATTAGACCCTACTAAGATTGTTGTTACAGATATTTATAAAACTCAAATGTGCCCACTTGCTAAAGTTATGAGAAAAGAGCTAAGAGATAGAAAGATAAAAAAATTAAAAGTGGTTTATTCAACAGAACAACCAGTTGAGCTAAAAGAAAAGATAATGAATGGGAAAAAAGTAACTCCTGGAAGTATATCTTTTGTGCCTTCAGTTGGAGGACTTACTATAGCTTCGGTAGTAGTTAACGATTTAATAAAATAAACAAAAAAGCATCTCTAATAGTATAGCAAAGTGAAAAGATATACTTTATCATCGAGCTAGTTTTAGAAGATGCTTTTTATTTAATTTTTTGAATTAATCTGGAGGAGAAGTTGTAGTTATTGTATTTCCGTCGCTATAAAAAGATATATGACCTTGTTTGTCAGTTCTATAGACTTTTGTATTAATTTGGGCTAATCTTAATAATGTGTCTTTATGAGGATGTCCATATGCGTTGTCATATCCACAAGATATTGCAGCTACATCTGGAGTTGTTGATTTTAAAAATTCTTCAGTCGAGGAGTTTTTACTTCCGTGATGAGCTACTTTTAAAAAATCTATATCATTTAGATTAAAATTGTTTATCATTTCAATTTCATTTTCTTTTGTAGCATCTCCAGTAAATAAAAATGATTTATTTTTGTAGTCTAATTTAAAAACTATAGAGTTTGAGTTGCTATCTTCGTGGGTATAAGAAGGATTTAGAATGGTTAATTTTAAATTATCCTCTAAATTTATGATATCACCTTTAGATAAGTATTGAGGTTTTATGTTTTTCTTATTACAAGCTTGTATTAAATTATAGTAAGAATCATTATTAGTATTTTTATTTGGAAGGTAAAGTTTTGAAACTTTAAACTTGTTTATTACATTATCTAAACTTCCTATATGATCAGTATCTGGATGTGTAGCTATTACTAAATCTAAGTTCTTTGCCTTTTTAGCTTTAATAAATTTACTTATAATAAGAGAACTATCTTCATTACCGCCATCTACTAATATATTTGTGTTTTTTGGTGTTTGTATTAAAATACTATCACCTTGACCTACATCTATAATATGAATAGATAATAGATCTTTTTTGCCACAACCTACTAAAAGTGTTATTATAATAAATATTAAAAACGTGATTTTTTTCATTTTTCACTCCAATCATTACCTGTTTATATTGACTATTTAAAGACAATATTAAAGAGTATAATAAATTATTTAATATTTTAGACTATTATTTGAAAGTTAATTCAAAATATTTAAAGATGATTAATTAAGATGAAAAATGTAATATATAAAAAGTATCAAAAGGAGAGTTAGTTATGATTTTTAAAGAGATTGATATAGATTCGTATAAGGAATTAAGACCGTTTTTTAATTCTGTAGATTACGAAGCATGTGAATATTGTTTTACGACCTTATATATGTGGAGGGATATGTATAAAACTAGTTATTATATAGAAGATGATTTTGCTATAATAGTTGGTGAATATGAGGGGGATAGATTCTCTGTATTACCACTTGCTAAAAAAGATAAAATTCATAAAGCAATAGCTTTTATGATAAATTACTTTAAAAATGAAGATCATAGAATATATTTAAGAGCTGTTACGAAAGAAGTGGTTGAACTTTTACAAAAAGATTATCCGGGAAGATTTGAATATATAGAAGAAAGAGATTATTTTGATTATGTTTATGATGCTGAAAGTTTAAGAACTTTAAAGGGAAGAAAAAACCAGAAAAAAAGAAATCATTTAAATTACTTTATCAAGGAGTATGAAGGAAGATTTGAATATAAAAAACTTGATAAAGAAAATTTTGATGATTGTATAACTCTTTTAAAAGCTTGGACTGTTAACAAGGAAGAAAATGGAGATAAAGAAGAAGGAATAGATGATGAGTTTGTTGCTATAAAGAAAATATTTGATCATTATGATGTTTTAAGAGAAGATGTTAAAATATCAGGAATTTATATAGATAATAAATTAGAAGCATTCACTATAGGTGAAAAAATAAATGAACATATGGCCGTAATACACATAGAAAAGGCTAATCCAGAAATAAGAGGATTATATCCATATATAAATCAACAATTTTTGGTGAATGAGTTTCCAGATGTAGAGCTTGTAAATAGAGAAGAAGATTTAGGATTAGAGGGGCTTAGAAAAGCAAAACTTTCATATCATCCATGTAAGTTTGTAGAAAAATATACTGTTACGGAGGCATAGTATGGATATAAGATATGCTAAAGATGGAGATTTAGAGAATATAAAAGATATATGGAACTACTGTTTTGGTGACGAAGAAGCTTTTGTTGATTATTATTTTAATAATAAATACAAATCTAAAAATACAATACTAATTGAAGAAGATGGTGATTTAATGTCATCTCTTCAATTAAATCAATATAAAATAAAATTAAATAACAATACATATGATACTTCATATATAGTAGGTGTATCAACATATCCAAATGCTAGAGGAAAAGGATATATGAAAGATATGATGGAGTTTTCACTAAATGAACTTTATAAAAAAGGGCAATTGGTTTCACTGCTTATGCCTATAGATTACAGGCTTTATAGAAAATATGGATATGAACATTGCTATGATCAAATAGAGTATAAAGTAGATATAAATGATTTAAAACAATTTAAAATAAATGGTGATTTTGAAAAAGTTAAGGATAAACATATACAAGATATGATTAATATTTATAATAATTTTTTAATTAAAAATAATGGATATGTAGTCAGAGATGAAAATTATTATAACAACTTATTTAAAGAAATTAAATGTGAAAATGGACATATGTATATACATAAAGATGAAAATTATGATGGTTATATAATATACTTTATAATGGAAGATACTATGTTTGTCAGAGAAATATGTTATAAAAATATAAATGCTTTAAATTCTATTTTGAAATTTATATTTAACCATAATACACAGTGTAAAAAAGTTACGATTAGATCATCTATAACCGATAGTATAAGATATATTTTGCCTAATTTAAAGACTAGCGAAGTTAACATAAATCCATTTATGATGGGTAGAATTATAAATATACAAGGATTTATAGATAGTTTAAAAATAAAGTGTAACAATTTAGATGAAGCTTATATAGGAGTTGTAGACAATCAAATTGAACAAAATAATAAAGTATTTAAATTAAAAGTTGAAGACAATAAAGTTAGTGCTCAGGCAACTAGTGAAAGAGCTGATATAACCTTAAGTATAAATAATATTAGTCAGTTGGCTTTTTCTTATATAACATTAGATCAAGTATTATTTTTAAATAATATAGAGAAAAATAAAAAAAATAAAAAAGCTATTGATTTATTGAGTGGTATTTTTAATAAATCAAACAACTATATAAATGAATATGTTTAATAAAAAATATCGTAAGTAATTGTTGCTTACGATATTTTTATAGAGAATTTTAAAAATAAATATATTTACATGTGTAAAGACACCTGTTAAAATAATTTTGAAGTCAAATTATCTTAAGGGGGTATTATGGGGAATATTACTAAGTACTTAAAAGGAATTTTTTTAATTTCAGCAGTTTTACTATTCGTAGTTGGTTGTAGCTCGGTTGAAAAAAAAGAAGAAAAGAATGAAAAAAGTAAAGAAGAAGATTTTTCAGTAGGAATTGTACTAGGTGAAGGAGGAGCTAATGATCAAAGCTTTAATCAATCTTCATTAGAGGGGTTAGAAAAGGCTAAGAAAGATCTAGGTATAGATGGTATATATTTAGAGTCAAATCAAGATTCGGATTATGTTCCTAATATAGAAACATTTATAGATAAAGATGTTGATTTAATAATAGGAGTTGGATATACAACAGCAGAATCTATGTTAAATGCAGCTAAAATGTATCCGGATAGAAAATTTGTGATAATTGACCACAATTATAAAGAAGAAGGACAAGAAATACCTAAAAATATGATAAGCGTTACTTTTGATGAAAAAGAAGCTTCTTATTTAGTAGGGTTAATAGCAGCTAAAATGAGCAATGGTAACAAGGTAGGATTCATAGGAGGTATGAAGATACCGAATATAACTAGATTTGAAGAAGGCTTTGAAGCAGGAATAAAATCTGTAAATTCTGATATAAAACTGGTATCTCAATATGCGAACTCATTTGACGATTCAAGTTTAGGAAAGTCTATAGCGAATCAAATGTATTCAAAAGGTGTCGATATAATTTTTTCAGCAGCTGGTGGAGTTGGAACTGGAGCTATTGAATCAGCCAAAGAAAATAATAAATATGCTATAGGAGTAGATATGGACCAAAATAGTTTAGCTCCTAACAATGTAATAACCTCGGCTATGAAAAGAGTTGATATAGGGGTATTTGACATCATATCTAAAATCAAAGGTGGGAGCTTTGAAGGTGGAAAAGTAGTTGTTTATGGATTGAAAGAAAATGCAGTAGGAATAGCGCCTTCTACATCAAAAAATGTATCTAAAGAAGTTTTGAATTTTGTTGAAAATAAAAAACAAGAAATAATAGATGGAAAAATAAATATCAAATAATATAAATAAGAGTATAGGATAAAAATTTATTCTATACTTTTTATTATGGATTTAAAAAAGTATATATGTGCATACTCTAGAAAACTAATAATTAGGAGTTGGACATGAGAAGGCCATTATTAATAATATTTATTATAATTTTATTTATGAGTTTTTTTATATCTAATATGGAAATTAACAAACATAGTGAAAAGAATCAGTTTATAAAGATAGAAGGACTTGTAAAAAATAAAGTAAGAAAAGAAAAATATAATCAATATTATATAAGTGATTATGTAATAAATGATTATTCTAAAAAAATAAATATAAAACCAGGGGATATAGTAGAAGTAAGTGGAAAAATTAAATACTATAAAGAATTAAAGTTTGAAGATTTTAATTATGGAAGATACTTAAAAAGTAATGGATATGAAGGAACTATAGATATAAAATCATATAGGATATTAAATAAAAATGTAATTTATTCTAATATATTTAAATTTAAAGAAAGAATAAGTAAGTCTATAAAATATTTATATAAAGATAAATCAAAGTTTATAAATTCTATACTAATAGGAGAAAAAGAGAATATAGATAAAGAAACAAAAGAAATATTTTCAAAAACAGGGGTAAGTCACATTTTAGCTTTGTCTGGACTTCATGTAAGTATTTTGATAACGATAATTGGATATAGCATTGGAGGAATAAATAGTTTTTATAAGCTCATATTAATTTCTATAATTTTGTGTGTTTATAGTATCATGGTAGGTCAGTCACCATCCATAGTAAGGGCTATTTATTATAGTTTAATATCTTATATGGGAATATTTATTTTTAAAAGGCCAGATGGTATATCTAGTTTATCTTTTATAGGTACAATTTTATTAATAAATAACCCATATATAATCTATAATATGAGTTTTCAATTGTCTTTTTTAGCAACATTGTCTATAATATATTTCTATGGTTATATAAATTCTAAGATTAAAATTAAATTAATTGCACTTACTATATCAGCAAATATACTTACATTACCCATGATATATTTATATTTCAAGAATATATCATTAATTAGTATTATTAGTAATATAGTCGTAGTGCCTTTTTTGAGTATAATTATATATATAAGTATTTTAAGTGCTATAATATTACCGATAAGTTTGACATTGTCAAAAATTATGGTTATAATAAACAGCCTTATAATAGATTTTATAAACCAAACTTTAGAAATGCTATATAATTTGAAATTTAGCTATATAGAATTTGACGAAGTTAACAAATTATTTGTAATTACGTACTACATTTTGGTAGGAATATATATGATATATAAAGAAATAAAGACGATAAAGGAGCAAGAGAATGAATTACAAGGATATCATCAAAAGCATGAACAACAACGAATTTAAAAGTGTATATCTTTTCTATGGAAGAGAATTTTATCTATTGGAAAATGTAATTAAAACTTGTAAAAAAAGTTTAAATGAAAGTATGATTGATTTTAACTTAGATATCCTTGATGGAAAAGAGTTAACACTAGATCAAGTTTTAAGCAATGCAGAGACGTTACCATTTATGGATGAGCGAAAAATTTTAATAATAAAAGACTTTGAACTTTTAAAAGGAAAGAAAAAGAATTTTTCTGATAGTGATGAATCTGAACTTATAGATTATTTAGATAAAATACCAAGCACTACTGTAATTGTTTTTATAGTATATGGAGATGTAGATAAGAGAAAGAGCTTAGTTAAGAAAATAAACAAGGTTGGATTAGTAAATCACTGTGATAAATTAAGTGATATGGATCTTTTTAAGTGGGTTAAAAATAAATTTAAGCAAAAAGAAGTTGTTATAAATGATTCAGAAGTAATGTATTTTATAGAACAAGAAGGATATAGGGATAAAAACAGTGAAAAGACCTTATCTGATTTAGAGAATGAGATAAATAAAATAAGTTCTTTTGTAGGAACAGGAAACAACATAACTAAAGAGGTTATAGATAAACTATCTCAGAAAAAAGTAGAAAATGATATATTCAAATTAATAGATGAGATAGGAAATAAAAATTCTTTACATGCTATGAAAATAGTTACAGATATGATTTTAGAAGGTGAATCAGTACTTGGTATATTTGCTATGGTTTCAAAACAATTTAAACTTGTTATGCAAGCAAGACAACTTCAAGTACAAGGATATTCTTCTAAGGTAATAGCAGAAAAAGTTGGAGCACATCCTTTTGTAATTACTAAAGCACTAAAACAAGGAAGACTATTTTCAGATGAAGTTGTAGTAGATATGCTAAATTTTATATTAGAAAGTGATTTTAAAATAAAAAATGGGTTGATGAGAGATACTCTTGCATTAGAAATACTAGTAAGCAAGTACTGCCAATAAAAGGACTGTAAAGTTTTACAGTCCTTTTTATATTTATAATGAAATGAAAATACACAAAAGAAAAGACCCTTGATAAAATCAAGGGTCAATATCTATATCTAAACGGATAATTAAGCGTTCATTCCGTTTAATTTTTGAGCTAATTTAGCAACTTTTCTAGCTGCAGCGTTTTTGTGTATAGTTCCTTTAGAAGCTACTTGAGATATTCTCTTTTGAGCGTATTGGAATCTAGCAACAGCCTCTTCTCTGTTTCCTGCAGTAACAGCTTCTTCAAACTTTCTTATAGCAGTTTTTATTTGAGATTTTCTAGCTCTATTTAAAGCAGTTTTCTTTTCGATAACTTTTATTCTTTTCTTTGCTGATTTTATGTTTGCCATCCGGTTCACCCCCTCGTGAGTAGTTTATATTATTCATCGTCAACATATTAGATTTTAACAGAAATAAATCTAAAAATCAAGGATAATTATTATTAACTTTTTAATATCTTTCCATTTGACTTTTTAGATTATAACCTATATCAAGATATTTTACAACCACGAAATTAATTATTCTAAAAAATTTTAAATTAACTTTATTTGGTTATAAAATTATAAAATTTGTTAACAATCTTTAGTATGATTTAATTTAAACTTTTAAATTGGAGGAAGTTTTATGATAAGTTTAAGAACAGATTTAGCGCTAGAAGCTAGAGAAATATATGAACAAGGAAATGATGCTAGTAATATTCCTGGAGTTAAAATAGATACAAAAGAACTACAAGATTGTATTGTAACTAAAGTAGAAGTTTTAGATGAACAAGGTGCCCAAATTATGAATAAGGGAATAGGAACTTATACTACTATAGAAAGTAAACTTATGAAATATGATGATGATGAATCAAGGGAACAAGTTATAAGCTACTTAAAAGATGAGCTTATATCAATACTTGGAAATGACAAGACGAAAAAAACTTTAGTTATAGGGCTTGGTAACTGGAATATAACATCTGATGCACTAGGGCCTAAAACAGTATCTAAAACCTTAGTAACTAGACATATATTTAAAAATTATAATAAAGATTATGATGATGATTTTACAGAGGTTTCAGGACTTAGTCCAGGGGTTATGGGAATTACAGGAATTGAAACAAGTGAAATTGTAAAGGCAATAGTAGAAGCTACAAATCCAGATAGAGTAATAGCAATAGATGCACTAGCCTCAAGAAAAATGGAGAGGGTAAACTCTACAATACAAATTTCAACGGCTGGAATATCTCCAGGAGGTGGAGTTGGAAATAAGAGAAAAGCTTTAAACAAAGAATATTTAGGAGTAGATGTAATTGCAATTGGAGTTCCAACTGTAGTTGATGCAGCTACATTAACTAGCGATGTATTAGATCTTGCTATTGATAATTTAATGGAACAATCAAAGGAAAGTGAAGGATTTTATAACATGCTAAAACAATTGAAAGAAGATGAAAAATACCATCTTATAAAAGATTCACTAGAACCATATGATAAAAATCTAATAGTTACTCCAAAAGATATAGATGACACAATAGAAAATCTATCAATCATCATAAGTGAAGGATTAAATAGATCGCTTCATCCAGGGAGAACACTAAATTAAGGAGGATAAAGTATGATATCAAAAAAAATTATAAGTATTGGACTTATAACATCCGTTGTATTTACTATTTGTATAAAAACCTCGTATGCTTTAGAAGATGAAAAACTATTAAACTTTCTTATAAATACTAGTTATCCAGAAACAAAATTAGAACAACCAAAAGATGAGGAAAACAAAGAAAAAGAAGAAGAAAATAAAAAAGAAAGCAAAGAAGATAAAAAATCAAGTAAAAAAGAAGATGAATTTGTAAAGATGTACGTTGGAGAAGAAAATTTACCAACAGAAGAAAGTTCTAATGAAGTGGCTGTTACAAATGGAAAATATGTAGATAATGTATTAGTTACAAAAGAACAACCTAATATTCTTATATATCATACGCATGGTGGGGAAACTTATGCAAATAGCCCAGCAGGTAACTATCATTCAGACGATAAAGCAAACTCTACTTTAGAAGTAGGAGCAACATTGACAAAAGAGCTAAGCAAAAGAGGAAGATCGGTAGTTCATAATACTACATATCATGATTTACCAGAGTTTGTTGGAGCTTATGGGAGAAGTTTAAAGACTATAGAAACTATGCAAGCAAAATATAGTAGCATAGATATGATAATAGATTTACATAGAGATGGTAGAAAACTCGATAGTAAAGAAGCAGAAAAGAATTTTCACGATACTTGTACAGCCAATATAAATGGTGAAAATGTAGCTAAATTTATGTTTGTTGTAGGTAAAAAGAGTGAAAACTATGCTCAAAACTTAAAGCTAGCTCAGGAAATTACTGCATTTGCTGAAAGTAAATATCCAGGTATAACAAGGCCAGTAGTAACAAAAGACAATGGAAGATACAATCAATTTAAATCTAATAAACCTCTTTTAATAGAAGTAGGTGGACAAATGAACACTATAGAAGAAGCTAAAGCTTCTACGAAATATATAGCAGAAGTTTTAGATGAGTTCTTTAAACAAAAGGGCGCATAGGTCTATACAATGAGTCGAATAGAGAGAAAACAAGAAGAAAAAAATAAAAAAAGAGCAAGAAGAGCTGTCTATAGACTTCTATTTCTGTGTATGATGATATGTATACTTAGTATAAGTACATTTTTAATAGATAAAGAAGCAACTCTTATGATGGGAGAGATAAACACATATAATATAGAAGTGTTTGTGAAGAACATAGGTAAGTCTATATTTGAAAGTTATAAAGATATAGAAGAAAAACTAAGTAAACTTAATAATTTAAGATAAGTTAGGGTTATCATTTTGATAACCCTAATATTATTTTAAATAATAGAAATTTAAATTGCTGTATCAATATTTACATAATTGGGGATATATTATAAAATAAAAGTTATGATAATAATAAAAGGAGGAGAAAAAGGTGGACAACAAACAAAGTAGAACGAGAAATTTTAGTATAATAGCACATATAGACCATGGTAAGTCTACCTTAGCAGATAGATTAATTCAATATACAGGACTTGTTAGTGAAAGAGAAATGAAAGATCAATTACTTGATAATATGGATCTTGAAAGAGAAAGAGGAATCACTATAAAGCTTCAAAATATAAGATTAGTTTATAAGGCTAAGGATGGACAAGAGTATTTCTTAAACTTAATAGATACTCCAGGACACGTAGACTTTAACTATGAGGTTTCAAGAAGTTTAGCAGCTTGTGAAGGTGCGTTACTTGTAGTTGATGCAGCCCAAGGTGTTGAAGCACAAACTTTAGCTAATGTTTACTTAGCACTAGATCAAGACTTAGAAATATTACCAGTAATAAATAAAATAGATTTACCGAGTGCAAGACCGGATGAAATAAAAGCGGAAATAGAGGATATAATAGGACTTGATGCAAGTGAAGCTCCACTTATATCAGCTAAAAGTGGATTAAATATAGAAGATGTACTAGAAGATATAGTTAAGAATGTACCTGCTCCAAAAGGAGATACAGAAGCTCCATTAAAAGCATTAATATTTGATTCATATTATGATGCTTATAAGGGTGTTGTAGCTTATGTAAGAGTATTTGAAGGTACAGTTAAAAAAGGTATGACTATAAAAATGATGAACACTAATAAAAAGTTTGAAGTAACTGAAGTTGGTGTTATGGCTCCGGGGCAAAGAGAGTTAGACGAATTAGCTGCTGGAGATGTTGGTTATATTGCAGCTAGTATAAAAGATATAAGAAGTTGTTGTGTCGGTGATACAATAACTGATGCTGATAATCCAACTGATGAACCTATGCCAGGGTATAAAAAAGCAACTCCAATGGTTTACTGTGGTATATATCCAGGTGAAGGAGAAAAGTACGAAAACGTAAGAGATGCATTAGAAAAACTTCAAGTTAATGATGCAGCACTTGAGTTTGAAGCTGAAAGTTCAGCAGCTCTTGGATTTGGATTTAGATGTGGATTCTTAGGACTATTACATATGGAGATAATCCAAGAAAGATTAGAAAGAGAATTTGATCTAAACATAATAACTACAGCTCCATCTGTTATATACAGAGTAACAAAAACTGACGGAGAAGTTGTTATGGTACAAAATCCTGCTAACTTACCAGAACGTGATGAAATAGATATTATAGAAGAGCCTATGGTAAAAGGAGATATAATAGTTCCAAAAGATTATGTAGGTACTGTTATGGAACTATGCCAAGAAAGACGTGGGGACATGATAAATATGGAATACATAGATGAAAAAAGAGTTATGCTTCACTATGATCTTCCATTAAATGAAGTTGTTTATGACTTCTTTGATGCCCTAAAGTCTAGAACAAGAGGATATGGATCACTAGATTATGAGTTAAAAGGATATGTTCCTTCTAAACTTGTAAAATTAGATATTTTAATAAATAAAGAACAAGTTGACGCACTAAGCTTTATAGTTCATGAAAGTAAAGCTTACTCAAGAGGTAAGTCAATGTGTGAGAAATTAAAGGGTGAAATACCAAGACATCAATTTGCTGTACCTATACAAGCAGCAGTTGGTAATAAGGTAGTTGCTAGAGAAACTATAAGTGCACTTAGAAAAGACGTACTTGCTAAGTGTTATGGTGGAGATATATCTCGTAAGAAGAAACTTCTTGAAAAACAAAAAGAAGGTAAGAAACGTATGAGACAAATAGGATCTGTTGAGGTTCCTCAGAAAGCATTTATGTCTGTATTAAAATTAGATAGTTAAAAAATAAGTGTATTGTTTAAACAATACACTTATTTTTTTATGAAAATTTATTTTAAACAATTTATTTTATTTATATCCATAGAAAAAATTGATTGAATAGAGAAATTAACTTGCATTAAGTAACTAGAAAAATTTAAAATGGTTATTATAAAAATATGAACATTTATTAAATAAAGATTCACAATATGAAGAAAACGTTACCTATATAGATTTATTATTTAAGTAGTAAATAATAAATCTATATAATTAGTATATTTAAATATAAAAATGTATGTAATTTTATACACGTTATATTTAAAATTACATACATTTTTAATTTTTAAATAGAAAGCAAAAATACTAAATTTTTTTCTTGCAAAGTGATATTTAATACTTAAATTATTTTAAAATATTAAATCATTAGAAAATTTCGAATTATAAGCGATAATATTAATTTGCTTTAATAAATAATTAGTAAATTGTTATCCTAAAAACTTAAATAAACAGGAATTATAAGCATACTATAAAAAAAAAAATAAAAGTGTCGAAATGTATTGTTATTTAATAAAAAATGTAGTAATATTCATATTGGACATTTTAATAACGCAAAATATACAAGGAGGAAAACGATGAGCAACAAAGGACTACAAAAGACTTTAGGTTTTTCAGCAGCTCTTTCTACAGTTGTTGGTATGGTTATAGGTGGAGGGGTATTCTTTAAACCTCAAGCTATATATTCAGCAACAGGTGGAGCTCCAGGATTAGGTATGTTAGCTTGGGTTATAGCTGGTGTTATAACAATAGCAGCAGGACTTACAGCAGCTGAAGTTTCAGCAGCGATACCAAAAACTGGTGGGATGATGATATATATCAAGGAGATATATGGTGACAGATTAGGATTTTTAACAGGTTGGATGCAAGCGGTATTATTCTTCCCAGCTACAGCAGCAGCTTTAGGTGTTATATTTGCACAACAAGCAGCTACTTTAATTGGACAAAGTGAGAAAAATATGGCAGTTGTATTACCAATAGCGATAGGAATTATATTATTTTTAGCAATATTAAACACAGTAGGATCTAAATTAGGTGGAACAATACAAACTGTAGCGACTATATGTAAATTAATACCATTAGCGCTTATAATAGTATTTGGATTTATAAATGGATCAGGAGACAACTCTATAACAACTCCATTCATAGGTGAAAATTTATCTATGGGAGCTGTTTTAGGACAAGTTTTAATAGCAGCATTATTTGCTTATGATGGATGGATAAATGTTGGTTCTATAGCAGGAGAAATGAAAAACCCAGGTAAAGACTTACCAAAAGCTATAGTTGGTGGTTTATCAATAGTTATGGCAGTTTATGTAGTAATAAACTTAGCTTACTTATGGGTTGTACCAGCTAGTGAAATGGCAACTGTAAGTGCTCCGGCAGCATTAGTTGCAGAAAGAATATTTGGGCCAATAGGTGGTAAGATAGTCACTATTGGTATATTAATATCAGTATTCGGTGGATTAAACGGATACCTATTAACTGGACCTAGAGTAACTTACGCATTAGCTTGTGAAGGTACATTACCATTTAGTAAAGGATTATCTAAGTTAAATAAAGGTGGAGTTCCATCAAATGCTATATTCTTAATGGCAATACTTGCTTGTGTATATGCATTATCAGGACAATTCAACTTATTAACTGACTTAACAATATTCATAATATGGGTATTCTATGTACTAACTTTCGTAGGAGTAATGAAGTTAAGAAAAGATCAACCAAAATTAGAGAGACCTTATAAAGTTCCTCTATATCCAATAATACCATTAATAGCTATAGCAGGTGGATTATTCGTTATAGTTAACCAATTAATGAACAACACATTAATAGCTGCAGGTGGATTAATAGTTACAGCTATAGGATTACCTGTATATTCAGTAATGTCAAAGAAAAATAATAACTAATTAATATATATAGAGATAGTATTTAAAATACTATCTCTTTTTTTGTATAAAAATAAATTTACTTAATAATACTTTATATGAAAATATGAAACTCACTTTACTTTTTAGTATATACACCTAGAATATGGAAATTAAAAACTTTAATTATTATAAAATTAAAAAATTTATGTATAATATGCATCAATTATATTTTTATTTTTAATATTTTATTAATTAATAAATATAAAAAGTTAATCTTACAATAAAATGATTGATTATAAGGTTAGGATATATATAAATTAAGGTATAATAAAAATAATGAAATATAAAATTCGAAGGAGAAATTATGTTAGGGCTATATATACATGTACCATTTTGTGCGCAAAAATGTTATTACTGTGATTTTAACTCATATAAAATTAAGAGTAATGAAAAAGAAGACTACTTAATAAATATAGAAAGAGAGATGCATCTGTATAAGGATGAATTTAAGGACAAGTATTTTGATACTGTATTTTTAGGTGGAGGAACACCTAGTATATTAAAAGCAGAGGAATTATCAAGGTTAGTTGATAAATTACATGAAAACTTTAATATAAAAAAAGATGCTGAAATAACAATTGAGTGTAATCCTGGAACAATTAACAAAGAAAAGTTAAAATTTATGAAAAAAATGGGTATAAATAGATTAAGCATTGGACTTCAGGCAGTGCAAAATTACCATTTAAAATCTATAGGAAGAATACATACATATGAAGAGTTTGAGAGAAATTACTATGATGCTATAGATGTTGGATTTAACAATATAAATATAGATTTGATGTATGCACTTCCTAACCAAAAGGAGGATGAATGGAGGGAAACATTAAATAAGATTATAAGTTTAAATCCGTCACACATATCAGCATACTCTCTTATATTAGAAGAGGGAACTAAGCTTTATGATATGTATGAAAATAATGAATTTAAACTTTTAGATGAAGATACAGATATAAAAATGTATGAATACACTATAAACACATTAAAGAAATATGGATATAATCAGTATGAAATTTCTAATTATGCAAAAACTGAAAAGGAATGTAAACATAATATTATATATTGGAAATGTGATAATTATTTAGGATTAGGCCCTGGAGCATCTGGATATATAGATAATAAAAGATATTCTAATGTAGAAAATTTAAAAACTTATAACGGTAAGCTTAGTAAAAATCTAAAACCTATAAATGAAGAGATTCAATTAAGTGAAAAAGATAAAATAGAAGAATTTATATTTATGGGACTTAGAATGAATGAAGGTATAAACTTAGATGTATTTAAAGAAAGATTTAACATTGAATTTTTAGATCTATATAAAGATATTTTAGATAAATTAATAGAAAATAAATTGTTAAAAGTAGATGGCTCAAATATAATGTTAACGCAAAAAGGAAGAGAAATTTCAAATAGTGTATTCATAGAATTTATAAATTAATTAAAAAGTGTTGACAAAGAAAAATTAAAGTGTTATAAAATATATATAATCTTTTAGCACTCCAATTAAATGAGTGCTAACAAAAGAGGAGGCTTTTGATTATGACGGAGTTAAATGAAAGAAAATTAAATATCCTTAAAGCCATAGTTAAAGATTACATAGATACTGCAGAAGCTGTAGGTTCTAGAACTCTTTCTAAAAAGTATGAGCTTGGAATAAGCGCAGCAACTATTAGAAATGAAATGGCTGACTTAGAAGAAATGGGATATTTAATACAACCTCATACCTCCTCAGGAAGAATACCTTCAGAAAAAGGGTATAAGCTTTATGTTGATTCACTGATGAAAGAATATGAATTAAATACTGTTGAAAAGCATTTAATTGAAGAATCAATAAATAAGAATATGAATTATATGAATAATTT
The DNA here is from genome assembly GCF_000953675.1 of Paraclostridium sordellii. Classification (NCBI taxonomy): domain Bacteria; kingdom Bacillati; phylum Bacillota; class Clostridia; order Peptostreptococcales; family Peptostreptococcaceae; genus Paraclostridium; species Paraclostridium sordellii. The sequence goes on from NZ_LN679998.1 coordinate 517,527, forward strand.
AATACATGAAACATCTAAGTTAATATCAAAGTTAACTAACTATACAACTATAGCTGTTACCAAAAATGTATCAAACCTTCAAAATATAAAACATATTCAATTGGTTGGATTAGATGAAAAAAGTATAGTTTTAATTATAGTTACTGAAAAAGGAGAAATTAAAAATACAACTATTTCTACTAATACATATATTGATCAGGCAAAGCTAAATTTAATATCTGATAAGCTTACAAGAAAGTTAGCAGGAAAAAATATTTGCGAGATTGATGAAGAGTTTTTAAATTATATTAAGTATGAAATTGCTGAAAACTCTTTAATAATTGATAAGCTTGTAGAATCATTAAACTTTGGCATTGAAAAAAATGAAACTTCAATATCATTAAGTGGAGCAACTAATATTTTTAATTTTCCTGAGTTTAGTGATGTCGTTAGAGCTAAAACATTTTTAACTATGTTAGAAGAGAAAGATAATATATCAAACATGTTAAAATCAAAAGGAATTCAAAAAGAAAACTTAAATATCATTATAGGTAGTGATAATCAATGCGAGGTAGCTCAAGATTGTAGTATTATAACTGCAACTTACAATATAGATAAAGATGTAGTAGGAAAGATTAGTTTAATAGGTCCAACTAGAATGGATTATGCGAAAGTATATTCAATACTTAACTATATGGGACTACTACTAAACAAAAAATAGTTAGGGGTGTAAGTTTTGGAAAATAATAAACAAGAAGAATTACAAGAAGAAGTAAATGAAAATGCTTCAGAAGAGGTTGAGGAAACTATCGAAGAGGCAATAGAAGAAGCAACTGAAGCTAAAGATTCTTCAGAGGTTGATGAAAAGGATAAAAAAGTAGAAGAACTTACAGACACTCTTCAAAGGCTTCAAGCTGAATATGCAAACTATAGAAGAAGAACTCAACAAGAAAAAGAAACTATGGGTATATTCGCAAATGAAAAAATATTAAATGAGTTAATACCAGTTATGGATAATATGGAAAGAGCTATGGATGCTTGTACAGACAAAGAAGATAGTATGTATAAAGGATTAGACATGGTTCAAAAACAATTAAAAGCTACATTTGAAAAATTCGGACTAGAAGAAATAGATGCTGAAGGTCAAGAATTTGATCCAAACCTACACTTAGCAGTTATGCAAGAACCTGTTGAAGGAATCGATGCAAATCAAGTGGTTATGGTTTTACAGAAAGGGTATAAATTAAAAACAAAGGTACTAAGACCAGCAATGGTTAAGGTGTCTTGCTAATAACGTATACAATTTACTAATAACATATACAATCAAGATTGAATTAATATCAATATTATATAGAAAAAATTCAAGGAGGATATTACAATGGGAAAAATAATAGGAATTGACTTAGGAACAACAAACTCTTGTGTTGCAGTTTTAGAAGGTGGAGAACCTCAAATAATACCAAACTCTGAAGGGATGAGAACTACTCCGTCAGTAGTTGCATTTACTAAAGATGGAGAAAGAATAGTTGGAGAACCTGCAAAAAGACAAGCAGTTACTAATGCAGATAGAACAATAATATCAATCAAAACTCATATGGGTACTGATTATAAAGTTAATATAGATGGAAAGGAATATAGTCCACAAGAAATATCAGCTATAATATTACAAAAATTAAAGGCTGATGCTGAAAGCTACTTAGGGCAAACAGTAACTGAAGCTGTTATAACAGTTCCAGCATACTTCACAGATGCACAAAGACAAGCTACTAAAGATGCAGGTAGAATAGCAGGACTTGATGTTAAGAGAATAATAAATGAGCCAACTGCTGCTGCATTAGCTTATGGTATGGATAAGTTAGATCAAGAAAAGAAAATATTAGTATTTGACTTAGGTGGAGGTACTTTTGACGTATCTGTTCTTGAAATAGGAGATGGAACATTCGAAGTTTTAGCTACTGCTGGTAACAACAGATTAGGTGGAGATGACTTTGACCAAGTTATAATAGATTACTTAGCTGAAGAATTCAAGAAAACTGAAGGTGTTGACTTAAGAAATGATAAGATGGCTCTTCAAAGATTAAAAGAAGCTGCTGAGAAAGCTAAAAAAGAATTATCATCAACAATGAGTACTAACATAAACTTACCTTTCATAACAGCTACTGCTGAAGGACCAAAACACCTTAACATAGATTTAAGTAGAGCAAAATTTGATGAATTAACTGCTAACTTAGTAGAAAAAACTATGGAACCAACTAGAAGAGCATTACAAGATGCTGGACTTTCAACTTCTGAGATAGATGATGTATTATTAGTTGGTGGTTCTACAAGAATACCAGCTGTTCAAGAAGCTGTTAAGAAATTCATAGGAAAAGAGCCTCATAAAGGTATAAACCCAGATGAATGTGTTGCTGCAGGTGCTGCTATACAAGGTGGGGTTTTAGCTGGAGATGTTAAAGATTTATTACTTCTTGATGTTACTCCATTATCATTAGGTATAGAAACTATGGGTAATGTAATGACTAAGATAATAGATAGAAACACTACTATACCAACTAAAAAATCACAAGTATTCTCAACTGCTGCAGATAACCAAACTGCTGTTGATATACATGTTCTTCAAGGTGAAAGAAGTATGTCTTACGACAACACTACTTTAGGTAGATTCCAATTAACTGATATACCACCAGCTCCAAGAGGAATACCTCAAATAGAAGTTACTTTCGATATAGATGCTAATGGTATAGTTCATGTTACAGCTAAAGACTTAGGAACTGGAAAAGAACAAAAAGTAACTATAACTTCAGGAACTAACTTAAGTGAAGAAGAAATACAACAAAAAGTTAAAGAAGCTGAAATGAATGCTGAAGCTGATAAACAAAAGAAAGATAAAATAGAAGCTGTTAACCAAACAGAAGCTACTATATATCAAATGGAAAAAACTTTAAAAGAAGCTGGAGATAAAGTAGATCCAGGTGCTAAATCTGAAGTTGAAGCTGAAATAGTTAAATTAAAAGAATTAAAAGATAGAGAAAATGTTACTGCTGAAGAGTTAAATAAAGCTATGGAAGAACTAAACAACAAATTCCACAAAATAGCTGAGCAAATGTATCAACAAACTCAACAAGAGCAAGCTCAAGGTGGAGCTCAAGAAGAAGCTAAACAAGATGACAATGTAGTAGATGCTGATTTTAGAGAAGTTGACGATCAAAAATAGTATTTGAAAAACACTGTTACTTGTATATAATGAATATATAAAATTAATAATAGCTTGTAGACCTCTACAAGCTATTATTATGTATTACAAAGGTGGTGGCAAGAGTGGCTAAAAGAGACTATTATGAGGTGCTAGGCGTTGATAAAGGAGCTGATGCACAAGCATTAAAAAAAGCATACAGAAAACTTGCAATGAAATATCATCCAGATAGAAACCCAGATGATAAAGAAGCTGAAGCAAAGTTTAAAGAAGTAAATGAAGCATATGAAGTATTATCAGATGATACAAAGAGAGCTAATTACGATCAGTTCGGACATGAAGGAGTAAATGGCGGATTTGGCGGAGGCCAAGGAGGCTTTGGTGGATTCGGAGGATTCAGCGGTGGAGCTGGAGGATTTGAAGACATATTTGGAGATATATTCGGAGATATGTTTGGAGGAGGCTTCGGTGGTGGTAGACCTAGAAGAAGAGGCCCAGAACGTGGATCTGATATAAAACAAACTGTTACTATAACATTTGAAGAAGCGGCATTTGGAGTTAAAAAGTCAGTTAAGATAAATAGAACTGAAGAATGTGAAGAATGTCATGGAACAGGAGCTAAACCGGGAACTTCTAAGAAAACTTGTCCAACATGTAATGGAGAAGGAGAAATTAGAACGGCTCAAAGAACTCCATTTGGGAATATAATGAGTTCAAAAACTTGTCCAACATGTAATGGAGAGGGAGAAGTTTTTGAATCACCATGTGAAAAATGTCATGGAACAGGTAAAATAAGAAAAACTAAAACTATAGAAGTTGATATACCAGCAGGTATAGATGATGGACAAATAATAAAATTAAGTGGTCAAGGTGATTTAGGTTCTAAAGGTGGACCAAGAGGAGATTTATACATTGTAGTTAGTGTAAAACCTCACCAATTCTTTACAAGAGATGGATATGATGTTTACTTTGAATTACCTATAACATTTGTTCAAGCAGCACTTGGAGATGAAATAGAAGTTCCTACATTAGATGGTAAAGTAATGTATACTGTACCTGCAGGAACTCAAACAGGAACTGTATTTAGATTAAGAGATAAAGGTATACCAAAAATGAGAGGAAACTCTAGAGGTGACCAATATGTTAAAGTTGTAGTTGAAGTTCCTAAAAAATTAAACGATAAACAAAAAGATATCTTAAAACAATTTGCTGAATCTTGTGGAGATGAGGTTCATGAAAAGAAAAAAACTTTTGGGCAAAAATTAGAAGATTTCTTTAAAGGAAAATAGATATTAAAAACTCCTAGGAAACTAGGGGTTTTTTATTTTGTAGAAAAATTAAGTATTTGGTAAAAAATAGATAAAACCTATGGGAAAATGCGTTGTTATAGTAAAAAACAATACTTATCATAAATTATTGACTAAAATTTCAATATTAAATACAATGTACATTGTGGCCACACAGAACATGAAAACATCCAGGAAAGGGTTTTAGAGATGAGGGACTTTTTAAAAACGTATAAGTCTTCATTCATACTTTTAGGCTGTACTATATTAGGTGCTATAGTTGGATTAATATGGGGGCCTAAGGCAACAGCATTAAAGCCGATTGGAGATTTATTTATCAATCTAATTATGATGATAGTCGTACCTCTTGTATTCTTTAGCGTTGCATCGGGGGTTGCAAACGTAAATAGCATGCAAAGATTCGGTAAGATTATGAAAAATGTAGTTATAGTATTTACAATAACTACATTAGTTATGGCGGTAGTAGGAATTTTAGGATCTGTGATTTTAGATCCAGCAAAAGGCATTGATATTCAATCAGTAAAAGAAATGATGGTAGCCCCAGATCAAGAAAAGCTAGCATCAAAAGGAAGTTTATTAACTCAAATAGTAAATTCAGTTACAGTTTCTAATTTTGGGGATTTATTCTCAAGTAGTAACCTGTTACAACTTGTAGTATTTGCAGTATTAGTAGGTAGCTCAGTAGCAGTTTTAGGAGATAAAGCAAACACTATAAGAAAAATATTAAATGAAGGCACTAGTGTAGTTTTAAATGTGGTTGGAATTATAATGAAGTTGGGACCTATAGGACTGGGATGTTATACAGCATCTATAATAGGTGAACTAGGGCAAGAAATCATAGCAGGATATATAAGGGTATTTGGGACATACTGTTTAATAGCAATTATTTATTTTATAGTATGTTATACGTTATATGCATATGTAGCAGGTGGTAAAAAAGGAGTTAAGAAATTCTATGAAAATTCTATAAGTCCGATAGCAACAGCACTTGCAACATCTTCGAGTTCTGCTTGTATACCATCAAATTTAGAAGCAAGCAAAAAAATAGGTGTACCAGATGATATAGCTGAAACAGTTATACCTTTAGGTATTAATATACATAAAGATGGTTCAGTGTTAGCGGTTATAGTTAAAGTTGCATTTTTAACTGGTATAATGGGTGGAAATATGGCAAATCCAGAAACCCTTATAAATTTATTAGTTACAGTTATGGTTGTTGGAGTATTTATGGCTCCAGTAGCAGGTGGTTGACTTATAGGTGAGATGCTCGTGGTAAGTATCTTCGGATTCCCTGTAGAAGCAATTCCTCTATTAACTGTAATAACTACAATAACTGATATACCAAACACTGTTCTTAATACAACTGGAAATACAGTAAGTTCAATGTTAGTAGCAAGACTAGTTGAAGGTAAGAATTGGTTAAAAGATGAAGTTACAAACTTAAAAAAAGTAGGATAATGGGAGTAAAAGTAGTAACCTTAGGTTAAGTCTACTACTTTTTATTTTTATAAGAACAACTTTAACAAATCGTACATAATATATACTATTCTAGGTTTGTGGGGGTGAAAATTTATGGATAAGTTTAATTTTATTATAGATGGAAATCATATAACCAATGAAGAAGATCTACATAATTTTATATTAGAAAAAATAGATTCAATAGATTATGTAGTAGAAGATGATTTAAGAGGAAAAAAGAAAAAGAAACCAGATTGTAAACCACCTGGACCTTCGCCTGTTTGTCTAAAGCTTATGTTCCCATATAAATTAGAAGTTATGCGTGGGTGTAAGCAAATGATTTTTGGAATTTTGGTAGATAGGCATGGTCATCCAATCAAACATCCTATAATAGAGTTTGAGTTGTCTGACTATAGTTTAGGAAATTTAAGTTTTAGCCCAGCAATTAGCTTTGGAGATGGGTGTTTTTGTACTACATTTGTCGGAGAGCGAGTAGGTAGAGGATTTATAAAGATGTGTTGTAGAGGAACTGATTTAGACAGAATCGTACCTGTAGAAGTAAAGGAAAATCATTGTTGTTAAAAGTGCTGATTAAAATTAGCACTTTTTTGTTGGAAAATTTGAAATTTTATACAGAGCATGTTATTTTTAAAAGAAATAGAGTATTATAATAAGAAGAGGTGAACGTATGAAACAGTATAAATATTTAATATTCGATCTAGATGATACTTTATTAGACTTTCAAGATAATGAGAGAAATTCTTTAAAAGTAATTTTTGAAAAATATAATATTCCTTTTGAGGAAAAATCAATTAATGAGTATAAGGCTATCAATAGGAGTTTTTGGAGTCAAATAGAACAAGGTACTATAAAAAAAGAAGAGGCTCTAACTAAAAGATTTGAGGAATTTTTTGCTTTATATGGATACAATGTACAAGGTGAAGTAATTGAAAAGGAATATCAAAATTGTTTAAATAAAGGACATAAGACTATTCCTAAGGCTATGGAAACTTTAATGGATTTAAGAATTAGAGGTTATAAAATATTTGCAGGAACTAATGGAGTAGGCAAAACACAAAACCAAAGACTTAAAGATTCAAAGTTAATAGATTTTTTTGATGATGTATTTATTTCTGAAGAAATGGGAGTTGAGAAACCTAATTCAAAATTTTTTGAAATCATATTTAATAAATATGATTTCATGAAAAAAGATGAAACTCTTATGATAGGTGATAGCTTAGCTTCTGATATTAAAGGTGCTAATAATTTTGGAATAGACTCTATGTGGTTTAACTCTTTAAATAAAGAATGTGGAGAAATTAAACCAACTTACGAAATACATGAGTTATCTGAAGTATTAGAAGTTTTAAATAAAGAAGCAGTTGCGGCTGTTTAATAAAAAGGAGCTTAAGCTCCTTTTTTTATATAAAGAAATTCTAGTTGCAATATACATAAAGTTAAAGATATAAGTTTTTTATAATTTGAAATTTATATCTTTATAGTATAATAATTATATTGAAATTAAAAATTAATTTTGGAGGGGTTAAATGATAATAGGAGTTCTTGGACCACTAGATTCAGCTACAAGAATAGAAAAAATTCTAAAAGATATAGATAGTGGTTTAGAAACAAGATTATACACAAAGGAAAAGATAGTAGAGTCTATTGATTTAATAGAAGAATGTGAACTTGAATGTGATGGAATTATTTTAACTGGATGTGGAGTTTATGAAGAAATATTAAAAAAATATGAAATAAAAAAACCACATTCATTTGTGCAAAGAAGTGATACAAGCATTTTAAAAGCATTTTGGGAAATTCAAAGTCAAGGAAATTTAATAGATAAATTTAGTATAGATGTGGTTGAAGATGATATGGTAAAAAATATAATAGAAGAGTTTAACATAGAACATAAAGCTATGTATTGTCTTCCTTTTTCAACAGATATAAATGAGGATGAATATTTAAAGTGGCATACTGACTTATATTTAAATAAAGAGGTAAATATCATAATTACAGCATTTATGAATATTTATAACCAATTAAAGGATCAAGGCTATCCCATTATACTATTAAAGCCAACAAGAGCTTTGGTGAAGGTTGCTTATGATGAAGTTATAAATCAATTTGCTATAAATAAAGCAGAGTTTTCTCAAATAGCTGTTGAAATTTTTAACTTTGGAAATTCATCTAGAAATATTGAAAACTACTATTCAAACATGATAAAAAAGACTGATATAGATAGATATATAGTAGAATATGTTAGAAGCATAAATGGCGCAGTATTTCCATTTGGTCGTAATGAATATATTATTTTTAGCAATAAAGGTTCTGTTAATAAAAGTAAAAATTATAAAAAATTAATAAAGCTTCAAAAAGAAATTAAATCTCTAGGATTTAATTTAAATATTGGAATTGGATTTGGAGCAAATGCATTTAAGGCTGAAATAAATGCATCTAAAGCACTTGAAAGAGGAATAGACTCAGGAGAATCATATATATATTCGATAGATGAAGAGGAAAATTTAACAGGACCATTAGGTTTAGACAATGAAATTAGTTATTGTATAGTTCCTAATGATCAAAGTATATTAGATATATCATCTCAAACTGGGTTAAGCTGTGAAACTATTTCTAAAATCATGGGAATAAATGAAATTAGAGAAAGTAAGATTTATGATTCAAAGGAATTGGCAGGGTATTTAGATATAAGTGATAGAAGTGCTAGACGTATACTTCAAAAAATTACTACATCAGGTCTAGGTAAAGTTCATGCAAAAGAAAGTAATAAAGGTGCTGGAAGACCTAAAAATTTAATAGAGATATTATTTTAATAAATAAGAAGTACTTTAAAGCATAGTTTTAGCTTTAGAGTACTTCTTTTAAAATTTAAAAAAATCTATCTAACATTTCATAATTAGCTATTTGATCTTCTTCACTAGAAGCATAAAAATAAGCAGATAATAGTATAGTAGATACGCAAAACAAAAATAACATAAAGTTAGACCTCCTATTAGATAAACTATGACCTAAATAAAACTCTTAAAATATATTTGACAATAAAACTATTGAATAAATACAATTTAAAATTTATTAACATTATAAAATTACAACCTTAAATTAATATTAAAAAAATAAGGAAAATGTTTCTCTTATATATTGACATCATTCTACAAATATTATATTATTCATTTAAGGGCATATTATGGACATGTCAAAAATATAATTTGATTATGAAAACGTTTTAAAAAAGAGGGAGGAATTATAGTGGATAATTTAAGAAGTGTATTTGAAGCAGATTATTTAAAAATGGCAAACCATCCATTTATGTGGTTGGCAGCAGGTCTTGCAGTAACAGTAGTTATAGTGCAATCTATAGTATTTTTTAGAAAGTCAGTAGTAGCTGCAAAAGAAATGGGAATAAAAGATACTCAACTAAAAGCAGCTATAAAAAGTAGTGCTATATCATCTATAGGGCCATCAATAGTTATATTAGTTGGTATGATATCTTTATTAGTTTCAATGGGTGGACCTATATCTTGGATGAGACTTTCATTTATAGGATCTGTAAACTATGAATTAATGGCAGCTGGATTTGGAGCAGAGGCTATGGGAGCAAAACTTGGAGCTGGAATGGATCCAATGGTGTTTGCTTGTGCTATATGGGTAATGGTTCTAGGTTCTTTAGGCTGGTTAATATTTACTTTATTATTTACAGATAAGATGGATAAAGTTAATCATTTATTATCAAGTGGGAATGAAAAATTAGTACCAATAATATCAGCTTGTGCGATGCTTGGAGCATTTGCTTACTTAGCATCAGGGAACTTTATAACAGGAGAAGGTTCGGTAACTTTCACATCACCAGCAGCAGTGGCTACTATAATAGGATGTGTTGTGATGATGGGATTATCTAAAATTGCAAAAGATAAAAATATACAATGGATAAAAGAATGGGCATTATCAATATCAATGTTCTCAGGAATGATAATAGGTACAGTATTAATAAATGTAATATAAGGAGGGGAAATATATGAGCAATAACAATTATTATTCAAAAAAATACATACCGAGTATAACTAAATGGGGTAAAGGAACTTTATTATTGGGAATTGTACTATGTTTTGCACCACTTATAGTAGTTTCAGGGATATTTGGATATATGCCTCCAATAGCAGCTATAATAGCTGGAACTATTTCACAAATAAGTGTTAGTGGAGCATTTTATATAGTTGAACCAATAGCATATTTCCCAATACTTGGAATACCAGGAACATACATGACTTTTATATCTGGAAACACTTCAAACATGAGAGTTCCATGTGCAATGGTGGCTCAAGAAGCAGCTGATGTTGAACCAGGAACGGAAAAGGGTTCAGTAATATCAACAATAGGGATAGCGGTTTCTATAATAGTAAATATAATTATATTATCAGTTGGGGTTGTATTTGGACAAGCAATATTATCAGTATTACCTCCTCAAGTAACATCAGCATTTGATTTAATATTACCTGCATTATTTGGAGCAGTATTTGGACAATTCGCTATAATGAAGCCTAAGTTTGCAGCAGTATCAGCATTAATAGCTGTACCAATGAATTTCTTATTAAAAAATGGTGTATTTGACTTTATGCCAGGAAGTGGAAGTCCATCATACTTAGTTATATTAACTGCAGTATTTGGAACTATATTAATCGGTAAAAAGATAAATGAAAAAGAAGAAGCTAAGCAAAATAACAGAGCTGCTTAATTGAAAATATATTTAAAGTATATAGATGAAGGTTTGATAAAAATATAATAAGGGGTGTGTATTATGTTATCTAGAGAAAGATTAGTAAATAATTTTATAGATATGGTTAAGGTGGATAGTCCATCTAATAAAGAGATTGAGATGTCTAAATGGTTAGTAAATTATTTAACTGAAAGGGGTATTGAAGTTAAAGTTGATGATGCTGGGGAAAAGTTTGGTGGAAATTCAGGAAATATAATAGCTTATATAAAGGGAGAAGATAGTGAAAATCCAATTTGTTTTGCAGCTCATATGGATCAAGTTGCACCATGCTTAGGCGTTAAACCGGTTGTTAAGGGGAATATAATTGAAACGGATAAGACTACAACATTAGGTGCAGATGATAAAGCTGGTATTGCAGCTATTTTAGAGGCATTAGAATGTGTTATGGAAGACAAGATACCACATAGAGATATATATTTATTATTTACAGTTTGTGAAGAAGCAGGTATGTTAGGGGCTAAAAACTTCAATCCTGAAAATCTTCCTTGCAAAGATGTAGTTATATTAGATGCAGGTGGTGCAACTGGAGTAATAGCTTATAAAGCTCCAGCACAAGAAAATATAAAAGTAACTTTCTATGGGAAAAAAGCCCATGCAGGGATAGAGCCAGAAAAAGGTATAAATGCAATCGTTGCAGCATCTAATGCAATAAGTAATATGCACATAGGTAGAATAGATGAAATGACTACTTCTAATATAGGAAGAATTGAAGGTGGAGGAGCTACTAATATAGTAACAGATGAAGTTAGCTTTACTGCCGAGATAAGAAGTCATATACCTAATAGATTAGAAGAAGAAATAAATCATATGAAAATTTGTTGTGAAGAAGCAGCTAAGAATATGAACACAACTTGTGATTTTAAACATACAAATGCATATCCAAGTTTTGAACTAAGCTTAGATAGCGATGTATTTAAATTAGTTGAAGAAGCAACTAAAAAGATTGGAATAGAGCCAAAACCTATGGTAATAGGTGGAGGAAGTGATGCTAATATAATGGCCAACTTAGGATATCAAAGTGCAATAATAAGTTTAGGTATGTATGATGTACATACAGTAAATGAGTATGTAAACATAGATGAATTATATGATGCTACTAAAATAGTTTACAATATAATGGCTTTATAAAGTAAGGTGGATAAAATGAATAAAAAAGAACTTAAAAGATTGGTTTTAGAAGAAATAGATAAAAATAAAGATAAAATAATAGAAGCTGGAAGAAGTATTTATAAAACTCCAGAACTTGGATACAAGGAAGTAAAATCTACAAAAATAGCATCAGAATTTCTAAAGAGTTTAGGTGTTGAAGTTGTTGACAATATAGCAGTGACAGGATGTATGACATCTTTAAATAAAGATAAAAATGGGCCTAAAATTGCAGTAATGGGAGAACTTGATTCGGTAGTTTGTCCAGATCATAAAGATGCAAATGAAATAGGTAATATACATTGTTGTGGACATAATATACAAGTGGCTGGTATGTTAGGTTGTGCGGTAGGAATTATAAAATCAGGAGTATTAAAGTATTTAGATGGAAAGATAGATTTTATGGCAGTTCCATCTGAAGAATGTATAGATTTAGAATTTAGAAAAAGCTTGCAAGAAAAAAATGAAATAAAGTATGTTGGTGGGAAACAAGAATTATTATATAGAGGAATTCTTGATGACGTAGATATGGCAATGATGTTTCATGCATTAAATTTTGAAGAAAATAAAAATTGTGTAATAAAATCTTATACAAATGGATTTGTAAGTAAACATGCAACCTTCATAGGGAGAGCCTCTCATGCAGGAATAGCACCACATGAAGGAATAAATGCTTTAAATATGGCAAGTTTAGCTACAAATAACATAAATGCTCAAAGAGAAACCTTTAAAGATGAAGATAGAGTTAGAATAAGTACGGTTATAAATCATGGTGGAGATATAGTAAATGTAGTACCATCAAAGGTTACAATAGAAGCTATGGTAAGAGCAGCTACAGTAGATGCTATGATTGATGCAAACGAGAAGGTAAACAGATCTCTTCATGCAGCAGCAATGGCTTTAGGTGGAGAAGTTATAATAGAAGATACAATAGGGTACCTTCCACTAGATTCTGATGATAGCATGGATTTTATATTTAAGAAAAACTATGTTGAGTTAGTTGGAGGAAGCGAAGAGTCTATAGTCGATGTCATAAAAACCGCTGGTTCTACTGACTTTGGAGATATATCACAAATAATCCCTTGTATTCATCCGTGGATAGGTGGGGTAAGTGGAAGTTTACATACCAAGGATTATTATATAAGTGATGAAGAGTTAGCATATATAATACCTGCAAAAGCTATGGCTATGACTATATTAGATTTATTAGGAGATGATGCTAAAATTGCTAAAGATATAGTAGAAAAATTTAAGCCTACATTTACTAAAGAAAGTTATCTAGATTTTATGCATAAAAACACAAATACTTATAAATATGATTATTCAAAGTAAAAACAGTTTAGGATTTATCCTAAACTGTTTTTACTTTGAATCTATAAAATTTTTTGCACTTATTAGTAACTACCTGCATAGTATACCGTAAAATGTTTTTTAGGAGGGAATATGATAAACGATCAAAGATATGTAATTTTATCACTTGAATTACACTTGTTTTTTGCACGAATAATGAAAGAGCACTCTCTTTTTTTAGAATCTGGGTTTGTAACTAAAGATTCAAAGCTTGAACTAGAAGCAGATCATTATAAAAGAGAATTTGAAAAGCTATTAGGATATGCAATCAGTGCTAGTAATGGAGTTATAAGAGATGATATTTTGAGATCAGGAGAAATTGTAACTGACTATACATTGGGAACTGAGCAAAAGACTCAGAATTTAACAGGAATAGATATAAATCAAAATTTAACAGTGCTAGAATCTAAGTTACGTAGTGGAAATAATCCAAATGTTAGTGAAAATTTAATAAATTATGTAAATCAACTTAATAATAACTCTAAACTGCTTATAAATGGACTTATTAGTTTTAAAGAAAGATTATTAAATGGAGTCCTATCCTGTAATTTGTTTACAGGGAATTATCCCCTTCTGATTGAGCATATACTTAGAGAGGCAAAATTATATTTATCATTAGTACAGGATCTTGAAAATAGGGTTGATATTGAAACTAAAAGCAATAAAGAAACAGAATTATTTTGGGATCAAATTATGATGGAACATGCATTATTTATTAGAGGATTATTAGACCCTTCTGAAAATGAATTAATTGACACAGCTGATGAATTTGCTGACGATTTTGAAGACTTAATAAAAGAGGCAAGGAATATGACTGACGCAACAATAAATAATATGACAGATGAAACCTTAGAAAAAACTATTGAATTAAAGAACTTTAAACAAGCCGGAACAGAAGGAATTGCAAGTTGTAAAATAAGATCTATAATACTTCCACTTCTTGCAGACCATGTATTAAGAGAGGCTAATCACTATATAAGAATATTACAGGCATATAAAAATCAATAAAATAAATAAAAATAGCTACTATTAAATTTAATAGTAGCTATTTTTATTTATAAATATTTTTTAAGTAGCGAAAGGATGAAAAGAGTATTTACGATGATATTAACTATCATTTGTTTATAGCTTTTATGCAAGCTTTGATAAACATTTTATTGTGTCTATAAAAGATTTACTAAATAAAACTCTTAATCTCTAAATTTTGAAATAGTATTTTTAAACCAAATCATTATATAAATAAAAATTATAAAAACACAAAGTTTACCTAAAATTGTTCCTAAAAAGGAATTTACTGTATTCATACTTATAAAATTCACATTACCTCCTATAAACTTAAGAATATATTTTACAATTAAACTAATATAATATAAGTATACTAAAATATGTAATAATAGAACTATTATATATTAAAAAGTGGAAGTAAGTATGGGTAGATTAAAATTAGTTTTTCAAAGTAAAGCACATAAGGCTAGTATTATAGATTTTAAAAGAGAATTTATTGAAAGTAAAGATAGTATGAATAGTTCTGATGGTTTATAAACTTCTAAACGTTTTGAGGAATGGTATAGTGCATTAATAAAAATAGAATAATTTAAAGCTATTGAATTAAGCTTTAATAAATACAATTTAACTTATTCTGGTACATATTACCATTTTGGTGCAGGAAAAAGGCATTTCAATCCATTTTACTTAAATTTTATGTTAATTTTTGATATAATGACTTTATTACAATTTTAAAAATTTTCAATACTTTTTACATTACAAAACAGGGTAAATCTTCCTCCTCGAAATTTACCCTGTTTTGTTTGTGCTTGAAGTTATATTTTATTTTAGATAGATTAAAAATCTCATGAATTAAATTTGTTAACAGGTTAAAAACATAACTTGATTTAATATGTAAAATTATAAATTTTATTTAATCTAAAAGATTTTATATTATAGAATATAGACTGTACTTGCTATGGGCATAAGTTTAGTAAAAAACTTTAGTTTTGAATATAAAATAAAAATATAAAATAAACCAAATAAATATTACTATTTATTTGGCTCATAATTTGGATTATCTATCATTAATTTACCTATTTCTAATAAATCGGATTCATCTATAGCATTATTTATATCTATATCTGTATTGAATTTAGATAACTCTTTAGACTTAGGATCTTTTTTGAAATTCCTGGCGTCAATAGCTAAATCCAAAAGTGTAAATTCACCATTTCCATTTACATCTTTTAATTCTTCTATTATTATTTTACCTTGGTCACATTGTTCTTCTGTTAAATCTTTTTCCATCTCGATTCCATCAGAAACTCTACCTTTTGTTACATCTACAATAGCTTCCCCTTTGTTTATTCCTTTAAATTTTAATTTAAGTAATATTTTTTTAGCATTAACTATATTTGATTCACCTTTACTTGCTAATATGACTCTTAATTCCCCGTTTTTATCGTTTTTTATATCTTTTACTAATTTAATTCCATCGATTTCTTCAAACCCTATAAATTTAAGTTTTTGAGTATCGTATTTTATTCTGACATCTTCGGCTGCTATTTGAGTTATATTATTAATAGTTAAATCAGTAGTTACTTCTTCATTTAATTTGATTTTTTCTTTAATTGGTTCTATATCTAATACCGTTTTAGAATTATTCGAATTTTTACCAAATCTTAATCTTCCTATAACAAGTGAACCTGAACTGTAAATATCTTTAAATAAAATCCTAAACTTAGAATATTCTTTCTTGCATTCAACTGGATATCTTCTGGTTTCTGTTGTAGATGTCCAGTTTGGGGCATCAGTAACTGTATGAATAGTTTCCCATTTTCCATCAGTATATCCTTGAAACTCCCAGCTTTTACACATATACCCACCATCTAAATTATATCTATCATGTACTGCTTCGATTTCATAGAAATCAATTTTTGTTCCTTTTTGAAAGTCATAACCAAGATATTCATCTTTTATTTTATCACGTGCAGCACCCCAACCGACTGCTTTGTCTGATGGACTTAAGAATGCATTTCCTTTATCCCATCTAGTAGTACCGTCAACCCAATGACTACTTTCAAAAACATTTTCTGGTTTTGATGTATCTAAAAACTCAACATTTTCTTTTGAATTTTCTGCAAAGCTATAAATACTTGAATTAATGCACATAGGCAAAGCCATAATTATTAGCAAAAATAATAACTTAAATTTCTTTTTCATTAAATCTCTCCTTAAATATGTTTTGTAATTTTTGATTATGAATGAAATCTCCTAAAATAGAAATTTCAACTTAAGTTAGAATATATTGATTTTTAACAATTTTCAATAGTTATGGAGTAAAATAGGGAAAATACGGAGTGAATGATATTAAAATTATATTTAATAGTTAAAAATTTATAAGTTATTTACTGTATTATACCAAAATAAAAATGATCTAGATTAATCTAGATCATTTTTATTTTGATATTTTTTAAATTTGTAAATAAAAAATAAATTAAATACTATAAGTCCAGATACTAAAATATCCATTTTAGATACTGAAGATGCATCTATATGATGCAAATATAATAAACCTAAAGATAAGTTTATTAAAAAAAGTTTATTCATTTCTCCCCCTGATAAACCAATATCCCAAAATTAAATTATTTTATTTATAAACTTATAATAACATGATGAATATAATTTGGCTATATGAGAAATTGGATTAAACTAAATACAGTAAAATACAAATATTTTAATATATTATTAAGGAATATAACGTAAGTAGTTAATACAAGTATATGAAGTGAAATACGGGGAAAAATAAATTATTATAATATATAATTAAATATAAAATTTAGATTGAAATTATAGGGTAAATATTGAAATTTAACAGCATAAATAAAAAAATCATGAATAGCTTGTGATAAGATAATTTTTCCGGTTAATAATAAATTGACAAATTAAATTTAAATATTGTTAAGGAATAAAACTAAATTATTAAAATTAAAAATGTTATATAATATAGAATATAAATGATGTTAAAATGGGTATAAGATACATATTAAGCAAAAGAAGAAAAGAGGTAAATTTATGAGTAATGAGATACAAATACAAAGACCATATAGGCATTTTAAAGGTAACTTATATTATGTACACAGTATAGTGAAACATTCAGAAACTGGGGAAGAGTTGGTTTCTTATCAAATGCTATATCCTCCTTATGATATGTATGTTAGACCTCTTTCTATGTTTAAGGAAAAAGTAGAAGAAGGTAGAGAGGATAATATAACTAATCAAACTTATAGATTTGAGTTATATACAGGAAAATAAATAAGAGGTGAATATAATGGCAGGTATAAAATTTGAAATAGAGGAAAATTTCGGAGTAGTTTCAGAGTCAGCTAATGGTTGGACAAAAGAATTAAATTTAGTCAGTTGGAATGGTAGACCAGCTAAGTTTGACATAAGAGATTGGGACGAAGAACATCAAAAGATGGGTAAGGGAATTACTTTAACTACAGATGAAGTAAGAGAACTTAAAAAAATATTAAATGATATAGATTTATAAAAAGGGTACTGATTAGTACTCTTTTTTATTTAAAATTTTACAAATATTATAGAGAATATTATCTAACATAGTGGTCAATATATAAATATAAATAGATATTATTAAATATTTATTTATATTAAAATCCAATTATGTAATTCGTGTAGAGGATTTATAATATTAAATACAAAACAGTAATTATATAATTTTATTAAAGGAGTGGCTTCTATGGGATATGATAATAATGAACAAAGAAACAATAATAGTAGTATATTAAGATGGATAGGAAGATTTGTACTAGTTGCAATTATTTTAATGGTGACATCATTTGTAACTCCAGGATTTTCAATAAATGGAGTATGGTCATTTTTAATAGCTGCTGTTGTAATATCTGTATTAGATTATTTAGTAGAATTACTTATGGGAGTGGATGCATCTCCTTTTGGAAAAGGTATAAAAGGGTTTATAATTGCAGCTATAATAATATACTTAGCACAATTTTTAGTTCCTAATATGGGAGTAACTATTATAGGTGCTATATTGGCAGCTATAGTTATTGGAATTTTGGATGCAGTATTTCCAGCTAGAGCTATGTAAATTTTAACTTATAAAAACAGTTTAATTAAAAGTAATATAAATAGCCGTATCATGAAAAAGTGATACGGCTATTTATATTACTTTTAATTAGTTTTAAACAACATGTTTATTACTATAAATTAATTAAATGTTATTTTAAATAAAATTGGGTATAAATTATAAAATAATATTCAAATAAGTCAGTTTAAAAGGAATATTCTGATATTTTTAAAAAGTTATAACAAATAATTAAAAAGAATATATATAGAAGAATAAATAGTAAAGTAAGTTTAAAAGGGTATCAGTGTTATTATACACAAGTAAAAATTTAAACATAGGATGGTAAAAAAATGCTTAATCAGATATTAAATATTTTAATTGAAAGAAGAGATTTTTTCATTGATTTAACTACTCAACATCTAGAAATTTCAATAATAGCTATTATTATTGCAGCTTTTTTAGGACTTATTCTTGGAGTGATAATCAGTGAGTATGATAAATCTTCTAGTTTCGTATTGGGGTTGGTAAATTTTATTTATACTATTCCATCTATCTCATTATTAGGAATTTTGATTCCGTTTTCAGGAATAGGAAATACTACTGCAATAATTGCATTAACTATATATGGGCTACTTCCGATGGTGCGAAGTACTTATACAGGAATAAAAAGTATAAATCCGATTATTATTGAAGCTGCAGAGGGAATGGGAAGTACTAGGTTTCAAATTTTATACAAGATAAAATTACCACTAGCAATTCCGGTTATTATGTCAGGTTTAAGAAATATGGTTGTTATGACAATAGCTTTAACTGGTATCGCTTCATTTATAGGTGCAGGTGGTCTTGGAGTAGCAATATATAGAGGGATTACAACAAATAATGAAGCTATGACCATAGCTGGGAGTATATTAATTGCACTGCTTGCTTTAGGGCTAGATACTATACTTGGATTTGTAGAAAAATCATTAAATAGAAAGAAAAATAAAAAACTGAGATTTAATAAAAAAATAATTTATTCATTAGCAGTTATATTGTTAGCAGTAGTTATAATTACTTCAGCATTTCATATTAAAAATGAAAAAAATACTATAAAAATTGCAACAAAGCCAATGACTGAACAATATATTATTGGAGAAATGATGAATAGTTTAATTGAAAATAAAACAGAACTAAACGTTGAATTAACTCAAGGTGTTGGTGGAGGAACATCAAATATCCAACCGGCAATGATAAAAGGTGAATTCGATATATATCCAGAATATACAGGAACAGCATGGAATAATGTTTTAAAAAAGAAAGATATATATAAAGAATCTATGTTTTCTAAATTACAAGATTTGTATAATAAAGATTATAAATTTAAATGGATTGGAATGTATGGATTTAACAATACCTATGGTTTAGCAATAAGAAAAGAAATTGCAGACAAGTATAATATAAAAACTTATTCTGATTTAGCTAAATATTCGAAGGATTTAGTTTTTGGAGCTGAATATGATTTTTATGAAAGAAAAGATGGGTTTAATGATTTAAACAAAGCTTATGGATTTAAATTTAAGCGTAATGTAGAGCTAGATATAGGATTAAAATATAAAGCTATGAAAAATAAAAACATTGATGTTATGAATATTTTTACTACAGATGGGCAACTAAATTCATCAGATATAGTTGTACTTAAAGATGATAAAAATTTCTATCCATCATATATGTGTGGAAATGTGGTTAGGGAAGAAGTTATAGATAAACACCCAGAGTTAAAAGCGGTTTTACTAGAATTAAGTAATAAAATAGATGATAAAGAAATGGCTAAACTAAATTATAAGGTAGAGGTAGAAGGAAAAGAGCCAAAGGCAGTTGCTCAAGAGTTTTTAATTGAAAGAGGGTTATTAAAGTAGGAGGATTATTATGAATAATGATGTGATTATAAAAATGAAACATATTAAGAAAACTTATGATGATAAGGTTATTATCAAGGACCTTAATCTAGATATAAATAAAGGAGAATTTATTACTGTAATAGGAAGCTCTGGATGTGGGAAAACAACAGTATTAAAAATGATTAATGGACTTAATACTCCAGATAAAGGAGATATATTTATAAATGGGAAAAATATAAAAAATGAAAATATTATAGAACTTAGAAGAAAGATTGGGTATTCAATTCAAGGCAGTGCTTTGTTTCCACATTTGACAGTAGAAAAAAATATTTCTTATGTACTAGATTTAATTAATGAAAAAAATAAGGATGAAATAAAAGAGTCTATTTTAAAATTAATTAAAGTAGTAGGTTTAGAAGATAATATATTAAATAGATATCCAGATCAATTATCAGGAGGTCAACAACAAAGAGTAGGTATTGCAAGGGCACTAGCTGCACAACCAGATATATTATTAATGGATGAACCTTTTGGGGCGGTAGATGAAATAACAAGAAAGCAATTACAAAATGAGATTGTTAAAATTCATAAAGATTTAGGAGTTACCACAATTTTTATAACTCATGATATAAAAGAAGCATTAAAGCTTGGTACTAGAGTTTTAGTAATGGATAAAGGCGAAATTGTTCAATTTAACAAACCTGAAATTATAAAAAATCATCCAGCAAATGATTTTGTTAAAGAGCTTGTATTATAGAAATTAAAAGAGACTATTTATAGTCTCTTTTAATTTTGTTATATGATTATAGACATATTAATAGATAAAATATAAATATATAATAAATGGATATAAGAAAATCACTACTTTATATAGAATTGTTTAGGTAGTAAAATAGACTAGTTATAATAAATAAAAAGTAGATTAGTTACTAATGGTTTTGGGTATTAAAATAATCCCTAAAAACAATAGAAAGGATTGGAGAATGAAAAAAATATTAAAATTATTGAGTTTATCAATTTGTGTTATAGTAACATGTGCATTTTTTGTAGGATGTAGCAAAAAAACTTCAGAACAAATAAGTTTTCTTAACTATGGAGAAAATATAGATAAAGAAACTGTAAAACAATTTGAAAAAAAATATGGTATAAAAGTGAACATTGAGACTTTTGATGATATGGAAACAATGTACCAAAAAATCAGCAAAGGAGCAGGTCAATACGATGTTATTTTAGTATCTGATGCTTTGATGCCAAGGATGATTAAAAATAATCTTGTTCAAAAATTAAATAAAGATAACATACCTAATATATCTCAGATGGATAAAGATTATTTAAATTTAAAAATTGATCCAGGTAATAAATATTCAGTTCCTTATATGTTTGGAACAGTAGGACTTATTTATAATAAAGATGTAGTAAAAGAAAAAGTGGATAGTTGGGATATATTATGGAATGAAAAATATAAGGATAAAATCTTTATGTTTGATACTTATAGAGATACAATGGGAGCGGCATTAAAGAAACTTGGATTTTCTTTAAATACAACTAATCCAAAAGAGATTGAAGAAGCTAAGAATTTATTAATTAGTCAAAGAAAATCAGTAAATCCGATATATGGAGTTGATAATGGAACTACAATGATTCCAGCAGGAGAATCTGATATAAATATGATTTGGTCTGGAGAAGGATTAAATCTTCAAGAAGAGAATCCTAATCTAGTTTATGTAGTACCTAAGGAAGGTGCAAATTTCTGGATAGATAGTTTATGCATACCTAATAATGCTAAAAACGTTGAAGGTGCTGAGAAGTTTATAAACTTTGTAAGTGATAAGGAAAGTGCATTAAGAATAGCTGATGAAATAGGATATACAACTCCAAATAAAGAAGCTAGATTAAAACAACCAGAAAAAGTTAAAAATAATCCTAATGCATATATGCCTAAAGAAATAATGGAAAGATGTGAAATATACACTGATTTTCCAAGTGATGTTAAAAGACTATATGATGATGCATGGACACAAATAAAATCAGATAATTAAAAAATAAAGAAAGGTCAATAAAATGACCTTTCTTTATTTTTTATAATAAATCGTATATTATATTCATTTACATATATATATACGTTAAACTCCAAATCGAATAGAAGTTAATATCACAACTATAGAAGTTACAAATATTGGAATAACCACAGAAGTTACAAAGATGTCTTTATAAGCTTCCTTATGAGTCAAACCACAAATTGCAAGAGTAGTAATTACTGCTCCATTATGAGGAAGAGTATCTAATCCACCTGAAGAAAGTGAAGCGATTCTATGAAGAATTTCTGGCGGAATATGCAAAGCTTGGCTCATATGTAAATAGGTTGGAGCTAGAGCATTAAGGGAGATTTCAAGGCCTCCAGAAGCTGAAGCTGTAAGACCACAAATTAAGTTTACCGATAAAGCCTCAGATATTATTGGATTTGATGAAATCCCAAAAATAAAAGATTGTATAACACTAAATATTGCTAAAGATTTTATTACGCTTCCATACCCAACTATAGCACTAGAATTTAATAATGGTTTAAAAGAGTTAGTAACACCTATATCTAGTACTGATTTTATATTTTTTATTTTTTTAAAATTAGTCAATAAAATAAATACATCAGCTAAAACTATAGCTATTATTACACTCCAAGTACCTGAAACATTACTTAATGTAGTATTAAATTTACTTAAATAACCTCCATCTATATTTTCATAATAAATTCTTGAGAAGAATAAGTTAGTTATGAAAATTATTACTATAGGAAGTATTGATTTTAAAATACTTGGTAAATCCTCATAATTTTCTAAAACTATATCATCACTATGATTTCCGTAACCCTCATTGTTAGCTTTAGCAGAATTTACACGCTTTGTAAGCCAAATCATACCAAGTGATAACATCATAATACTTGCAAATATTCCTATAAATGGAGCGGCAAAAGTATCTGTTCCAAAATATTTCATTGGAATAACATTTTGAATTTCAGGGGAACCAGGTAATGCAGTCATAGTAAAAGTGAAAGCTCCAAGGGCTATTGTTCCAGGGATTAGCCTTTTAGGAATATTTGCCTCTCTAAACAACATAGAAGCAATAGGATAAAGAATAAATGCAACTACAAATAAAGAAACACCTCCATAAGTAAGTATTGCTCCAGATAATACTACTGCTAATACTGACTTATCTTTTCCAAGTTTTCTAGTTATAAAATGTGCTATTGATTTAGCATAGTCAACCTCTTCCATTAGCTTTGCAAAAATTGCTCCAGTCATGAAAAGAGGGAAGTAATTTTTTATAAAATTTGCAAATCCTAACATGTATACTTCTGTATAGTTAGCCATTAAATGTCCCTTAAATCCAGTAGTAATAATTATTGTTATCAATGCAATTATTGGAGCTGTAATTATTGTTGAGTATCCTTTGTAGGCAAGATACATTATAAGTATCAAAGATAAAATTAATCCTAATATGCTAAACATTATAATTTAATATCAAAATAATTTTGACAATCTCCTTTCTATAGCTATTTTAGTTTTTTTAATATTTCTTTATTTTACCCTTTAACCAGTTGTATAAACAGATTTGATTATAATTTAAAATATTAAGTAAAATGAATGATTTATAATTAACCTATAAAAAAGTTGCATAAGCAACTAATATATGGTATATTATATAAAGTTGCGTATGCAACTAAAAGGAAGGTGGATTTGATATGAATAAAGATAACTATGAGAAGAAAAGACATATAGGCAAATATATATCTCAATTATATAGAAAATCGAGTGTATTCATAAATAAAGAATTAGCTAAATATGGTATTAGATCAGGACAACTTATGTTTTTAATGGATTTGTACCTTAAAGATGGAAAAAATCAAGAAGAAATATCAGAAAGATTAAAGATAGATAAGGCTACAACAGCTAGAGCATTAAAAAAATTAGAAGAACAAGATTTTATAAAAAGAATTAGAGATGATAATGATAAAAGGTCTAATAAAATATATTTAACAGATACATCAAAAGATTTAAAAGAAGAAGTATATGGTGTTTTAGATGAATGGAATGAAAAAATAAGTAAAAGTTTAACTAGAGAAGAAAAAGAAACTTTAGCAAATTTGCTTGAAAAAGTATGTAAAAACATAAATGCATAAGGAGGTTATTAATGAATAAATCTGATAACATATTAGGAACAGAATCAATAAGTAAGTTATTATTAAAATATTCAGTACCAGCAATTATAGGAATGATGGTAAATGCACTTTATAATGTGGTAGATAGGATGTTTATAGGAAATATACCAGGGGTTGGACCTATGGCAATAACAGGACTTGGAGTGACTATGCCGATAATGACAATAATAATTGCATTTGGGATGCTTGTTGGTATAGGTGCAGTTACAAACACATCTTTAAAGTTAGGTGAAGGGAAGAGAAAAGAAGCAGAAAAAATTGTAGGTAATGCAATAACTTTGGCAATAATAATAGGATTTATATTAACAATAGTTGTAGCTATGTTTTTAAGCAAAATACTTATGATGTTTGGTGCTAGTGAAGGTACTCTACAGTATGCAAAAGATTATATGGGTGTTATATTAATTGGGACTATATTTAGTATAATGGCTATGATGTTTAACAACTTGATAAGAGGCGATGGTAACCCAAAGCTTTCAGCTATTATAATGGCCGTTGGTTGTTTCACTAATATAGTATTAGACGCAGTATTTATATTTGTATTTAACATGGGAATACAAGGAGCTGCACTTGCTACTATTATATCTCAAGGAATTACAGCTATATGGGGGCTTTTATATTACTCAAGAGGAAAGTCAAATGTAAAACTTAAAAAAGCCAATTTAAAGTTAGATAAAAAAATAGTTTTAACAATATTTGCAATAGGAGGAGCTCCATTTGCAATGCAACTAGCTACGAGTTTAGTTCAACTTACAATTAATCACTCTCTAAAGAGCTATGGAGGAGATTTATCAATAGGTGCAATGGCAACAATAAGTTCAATAAATATGATCTTTGTAATGCCTGCATTTGGGCTAGTACAAGGAATGCAACCAATAGTAGGATTTAACTATGGAGCAAAAAAATATGATAGAGCTAAAAAGACTTTAAGAATTACTTTAGTAGCATCAACTATTATATTTATATTAGGATCTTTAGTTGTACAATTTGATCCACAATTATTAGTTGGAATGTTTAATAAAGATCCACAACTTATGAGTATAACTGTAAATGGATTAAAAAAATATTTATTTGCATTACCAATAATAGGAGTATCAATCGTAGGTACTAATTATATACAATCAACAGGAAATGCAAAGATGGCTATGATATTAAGCTTATTAAGACAAGTTATAGTATTAATACCTATGGTTTTAATTTTACCTAAATTTTTTGATTTAAATGGTGTTTGGTTTGCGCAACCAACTGCTGATATTGTATCATCTATTTTAACAGGTATAGTTTTACTTAAAGAAATTAGAAAATATCCTCAAATTCAAGAATCTGAATTAATGGAAGTCATAGAAGTTTTATAGTATAAAAGGAGTATTTTAATGGAGTAGCATTAAAGTACTCTTTTTTTATTAAAAGCTAAATTATTATATAAGGTTTTCATAAGAAAAACCGTATAATGATAAGATAAGAAAATTTCAAGTAATATATAAATTGTGGAGGATAGAAATGATATATAAATGGTCGGATGACTTACTAACAGGGAATACACAAATTGATACAGAACATAAAGAGCTTATAAAAGCAATTAATGATTTATTAGAAGCTTGTAGTAAGGGAAAAGGTAGAGCTGAAATAGAAAAAACAGTAAAATTCTTATCTTCTTATACGAAAACTCATTTTGGACACGAAGAAGTTTTACAAATGAAATACAAATACCCTGATTTTGAAAATCATAAAAGGTATCATAAACATTTTGTAGATACTGTTGATAACATACAGAAGAAGCTCTTAGCAGATGGTCCAAGTATTGCTTTAGTTGGTGAGATTAATAGTAAAGTTGCAAATTGGATAATAAGCCATATAAAAAGAGAAGATGTTAAAGTAGCAGCACATATAAGAAATAATTCTAAGTAAATTAAGTATATATTTTATCACTACTTAAAATGGGGGCAATAGCTCCTATTTTTATTTTTGCAATATAATACTATTTTAAAAAATATTGCATGATATAATAATTAAAAGCAATTCAAAATATGAAATGGGGGAGAGATATTTTATGAGCAAAAAGATTAGAACACTTAACAATGGATTAAAAGTACCTGCAATAGGATTTGGAACATATAAATCAGGAAGTGATGAAGAAACTGCTAAAATAATAAAAAGCGCTTTAGATTCAGGGTATCAAATGATAGATACTGCTTATTTTTATGGAAATGAAGTAGGTATAGGTAGGGGTATAAAAGAAAGTAAAATAGATAGAGAAGAAATATTTTTAGTAACTAAGCTTTGGAATGATGATCATGGTTATAAAAAAGCTATTGAAGCTTTTAATAAATCATTAAAAAATTTAGGTGTAGATTATATAGACTTATATTTAATTCATTGGCCAAATAAATTAAATTCTGAAACGTGGAGAGCTTTTGAACATCTATATGAAATAGGAAAAGTAAAATCTATAGGAGTTTGTAATTTTAAAGAGATTCACTTAGAAGAATTAAAGCAGAGCGCAAAAATAATGCCTATGGTAAATCAAGTAGAGATTCATCCTTACAGTACTAAGAATGAAATAATTAATTATTGCAAAGATAATAATATACAAGTTGTTGCGTGGAGTCCTATAAGTAGAGGAAAAATATTTAGTGAAGAGTTGATGATTGATTTATCACAAAAATATAAAAAGACAATAGCACAAATAGTATTAAAATGGCATATTCAAAAGGGTATTATTCCTATACCAAAATCATCAAATGAAAATAGAATAAAGGAAAATATAGAAGTATTTGATTTTGAGCTTTCTAAGGAAGATATGATAGCTATTGATTTATTAAATAAAGGTGATGATATGTCTGTATCAAATCCACCATCTAATACAACATATAATGACTTTATATAAAATGAAAAACCGTGTCATAAGAAAATGATACGGTTTTTCATTTTATATAAATAAATATATATTCATTTTTGAATAAGACGAATTATTTTATCATCAGATAAATCAGGATTTCCTCTACCATCCCTATTACTTGTTGAAATATATATGGATCCATCTTTTCCATAAACAACTTCACGCAAACGCCCATACTCATTCTTTAAATATGATTCTATACTTTTTACTAGAGTTCCATCTTTATTTAAGGATATATTAAGTAGTTGCTGACCACGAAGTGTTGCAACCAATAAATTATCTTTCCAGGGTCCTTGATTTACAAAAGCAATTCCAGAAGGAGCCCAAGTATCTTCTTGGCTTTGTACTAGAGGTTTTGTTACTAAAATTTCAGAGGATTCTTCATCTCCTTGGACAATAGGCCATCCGTAATTTGATCCAGGATTTATTATATTTATTTCATCATGTGCCGATTGGCCATGTTCTGATGAATATAGCATATTATTTGAGTTCCAAGCTAAACCTTGAGGATTTCGATGACCTAAGCTGTAGATAGGAGAATTAGAAAAAGGATTATCACTAGGAATACTGCCATCTAATTCTATACGAAGTATTTTCCCAGCTAGACTTGTTATATCTTGAGCTAAATCAGGATTACCAGCATCACCTGTCGTTATATAGAGTTTTTTATCAGGACCTATTTTAATTCTACCTCCATTATGAATCTGACTTCCAGGAATTCTATCTAAAAGAATTTGGTCGATAGATGCTTTGTTATTTCTTTCAACTAACTTTATGACACGGTTATAAAGTTTATTACCTTCTGAGTATGAAGACATGACATATAAAAAATGATTTTGTGAAAAGTTTGGATCAAGTGCTATACCCATTAAACCACCTTCACCTTGACTTATAAATGGAGATCTAAAGGTGATAAGTGGATTTGGGTTTAGATTACTATTTTCGATAACTCTAATTGAACCAGACCTTTCTGTAAAATATATTTTTCCTTCATCACTAATAGCTATTGCCCAAGGGACATTTAAATTTTCAGCTACGATTTCAATTTTATAAGGAAATTGTCTTGATTTTAATGGCTTTATTTTTATTTTTTTATTTTTGTGATTAGGAAATATTGTATTAGATAAAAAATTATATATTATTTTTTTCATAGGACTACCCTCCAAAATATTTTATAATTAATATATTATTCTTAAAAGTAATTAAAGTTCTTATGGGATAAAGATAAAGGAAAAAGCGCAGTAAATTATTATAATTCATTGTGCTTTTTTATTAAATTGGGGAAATATGATTAGTATTAAAAATAATAGATATACTTTTGTATTTATAAATTATATGTAGATTTATAAAATTTATCTTTTAACTCTATTAATTTGCCTATTACATTAACTTTGTTTACCAAAAAATTTCAATGAATATAATTTATAATGTTGATATTGAAAAGACTAAGTATAAATAATTTATATATAATACATGCAAAATATGAACTTTTTCGACAAAATTTCATATTATATTAAGAGGTTTTTAAACCTCTTAATATAATATTGTGGAGAGATGCTAAAATGAGCTGTCAAAATTATAAAAGTCAAAACGATTGTAAAAAGCATTGTTCAGAAGATTACTGGGACTGGGGAAATTGGAATGATTGGCATGATTGTGATGAAGAAGAAATGAGACATGTTCATGAATATTCAGAAAGTGTAAAATTAGCAGAAGAAGGCGATGATAGACATAACCATCGTGCTGCGGGAGTTACAGGGGAAGCTATACCTATACAAGGTGGAACTAACCATGTTCATAAAATAAAAAATGACAATACAGACTTCCTTGATCATTTCCATAAAATATTCACTACAACAGGACCAGCAATTAATATACCGGGAACTAATAAACATGTTCACTTAGTATCTGGGAATACTACTGTTGCTGACGGCCATTTCCATCAATTTCTTTTTACTACTCAAATTGATGCACCACTAGTATAAATTTTGATGGAAAACTTTAATTTATAAAAATAAATTTAAAATATAATGCTTACCGGGACTATGATTATAATCATAGTCCTTTTTCGTTATTTATTGAGTTATTTTTTATAAAAAATAATCTTTAAAAGTAATAAATCGAACTACTAACTATCTGAAATTATAATAGTTTGATGCATAATCATTAATTTTATTAATGATTAGAATGGAAAAGTCAAATAAATCTAATGGTTAAAATGGTGGTATAGTATAAATATGAACAAGATAAAACGTAATGTTTAATATAAATTAGATAACTTAAATTAAGGGGTGGTTATATGAATAAATATTTAGATAAACTTGAAAACTTACACATAGGAATAAGTGGAACTTGTCTAGCATTTATAACACTTAGTAATTGTTGGCTAATTAAAGATATAGGATATTTAAAGCCGATTTCTATAGGCTTAGCAATTTGTATGCTTTCACTAATGTTAATTAGACTTATGAAGTTTCCAAAAGTTATGTTACAAGAGTTAAAAAATCCTGTTACAGGAACATTCTACCCAACAATTGGTATGGTAACTTGGTTAGTTTCTGGATATTTCTATCATAAATTTCCAATTACATGCAGTGTTTTATGGATAGGGGCAGTGATTTATCATTATGGAATTGTAGTATTTTATACAATAATAAGAATTAAAGAAAGAAACTTTAATAATATAATGCCAACTTGTTTTATCATATATACAGGTATGATAACAGGAAGTGTAGCAAGTAAAGGCATGGGAGGAATAATTCCACCAATAGCACACTTTATGCTTATGTTTGGATTTATATTTTATACTATACTTTTACCTGTAGTATTATATATAGTATTTAAAAGTGAGATATTAGATGATAAAAAATTACCTACTGTTGGTATTGTTTGTTCTCCAGCTCCACTTGGAATAGTTGGGATATTAACTATTGATCCTAATCCAAATATATATATGTTAACTTGGTTAATAGTAACAGGATTAATACTTTTAGTAGTGGTTTACTCATATATATTAAAGCTATTTAAAGAAGGGTTCAAACCAGCTTATGCTTCATTTACATTCCCATTAGCTATAGCAACACTAGCAGCTTTTAAACTATCAATATATTTTAATTCAATAGGATATGAAACTTTAGGAAGTGTATTTGAATTACTAGGAAATATTGAAATATTTATAGCGACATATGTAGTATTTTTTATACTATTAAACTTCTTAAATATGTTCTTTAAAGCTATAAATCCAAAAGTTGGAGATTATTTAGAGAAAGAAGAAAAATTAATTGGAGGGACTATATACTCTAGCAATAAATAACAAATATTAAAATTTAAAATAAATATAAGAGAATTGAAATGTTTAATTATGGCAATTTTAAATTTTTAAGTTTTAAATTAAATAAGTATGTAGATATTTTATAGAAAATAACATATAATGAAACTATATTAATGAAAGGGTATGGTATTTAAGAACATGAACAATTAATTTATTTTCAATAATTTAAAGTATTATTAAATTTTAAAGACCTATTTTATAGGTATGTTTATAATGCTTAAATTAAGGAAAGTAAATTATAGGGGTGTTTTTAATTATCATACCCTTTTTATGCAAATTTTTATTAAAACTTTATACTTTCCTTATATTTAAGTAAATATAGGAGGTTATTTTATGATAATAGCAAGTATTGATAAGTTAAAGAAATTTTACGGTGATAAATTAATATTAGATATAGATAAGTTTGAAATTAAAGAAAATGAAAAAATAGGATTAGTAGGAGACAATGGAGCAGGGAAAACAACCTTAATAAAGTTACTTATACAAGATATTGAGCCTGATGAAGGGTATATTTATCTAACTAATAGTTACTCATATATAAGTCAAAATGAAGACGATGAAAGTATATGTGAAGATAGCAAAATTAAGAGTTTACTAAATGTTCCAGATGAATATAAAGAATACCTTTCAGGAGGAGAAAAGGTTAAAGTAAGACTAGCAAATGCATTGAACGAAAAAAAGAAACTTATAATAGCTGACGAACCAACCTCTAACCTAGATATAGACAGCATAAAAATACTAGAGGATATGTTGAAAAACTATGAAGGCGCTTTATTATTAGTATCCCACGATAGGAAGTTTTTAGACTCTTTATGTAATACTATTGTAGAAGTAAAAGATAGTAAAATTAAAATATACAATGGAAATTATTCTAAATATGTAAATCTTAAAAAAGAAGAACAAAAGAGATCCAATTTTGAATATGAACAGTATATAAGTGAAAAGAAAAAATTAGAACAAGCTATAGTACAAAAAACTCAAAAAAGGGATAGTATTAAAAGAACACCAAAGAGAATGGGGAACTCAGAGGCAAGGCTTCATAAAATGGGAGGTCAGAAAGGGAAGAAAAAATTAGATGCAAATATTAAAGCAATACAAACTAGAATAGAGAAATTAGATGTAAAGGAAAAAACTAAAAATTCTAATATTATAGATATAAAGATTAAAGAGGGTATGGAAATATTAAGTAAAAACTTATTAGAAGTAAAAGATTTTACACTAAAGATTGAAGATAGATTACTACTTGATAATATCTCTTTTAAAATAAAAAGAGATAAAAAAACTGCTATTATAGGAAAGAATGGTTGTGGTAAAACCATGCTGCTTAAAGAAATTATTAAAGATAATAATAAATCTATTAAAATTAATAGCAGAGTAAAAATTGGATACTTTGATCAAAGTCAGGATACTTTAAATAGTTCAATTTCAATATTAGAAAACATAAAAAAAGATTCTTCTTTTGATGAGACATTTATAAGAATAAATCTTAGCTTATTTGGGTTTAAAGGTGATAGTGTTTATAATAAGGTAGAAAATCTTAGTGGTGGAGAGAAAGTAAAAGTAGCCCTATGTAAAATTATTTTAGAAGATAATAATTTATTAATACTAGATGAACCTACAAATTACCTTGATATTAATGCTATTGAAGCTTTAGAGGATGCATTAAAACATGTAGAAAAATCTATAATTATGGTATCTCATGATAAAGAATTTATATCAAATATATGTAATTATGTTATTGAGATAAAGGATAATAAGGTAATTGAATTTAATGGAACCTATAAAGAGTATGAGGATAGCAAAAAGAAATTAAAGCTAAGCCGTAAGGAGATAGAAAGTAAAGAAAATATGATGATTTTGGAAAATCAGCTAAGTTGTTTAATTTCATTATTATCTATAGAAACAGATAAAAATAAAAAAGATAAGTATGAAAGAGAGTATGAATACTTATTAGAAAAAATTAAAAAAGTTAAAATGATATAAATTAAGTTGCATTCTATAAAGTAAAAAAACTATATTCTAAAAAGGATATAGTTTTTTTATTTTGGAAGATGAGATTATAGATTCCAGATTGATATAATTTACTTTTAAATAATTATAGTAGGTATAGTAATTTTTATTAACGCAATTAAAAATGATTATGAAGAAAAATAGGAAGTACTTTTGAGTGCTTCTTATTTTTTATATAGAAAAAAACACCTTTTAATATAACAATATAACCGCTTATATATATTTTATATTATAAATAATTTTTATATCATATAATTAAGACAAGTAGGAGGAAACACATATGAAGATAGATATAGATATTGATAAAAAATACAAGGAGATACAAGTAATACTAAAGTCTCCAGATATGGATGAAGAAACACTAGAAATATTAGAAAAGTTAAAGACAAGAAAAACTAAATATATCCTTGGGAAAAAAGACAAGAAAATATATATATTAGATATAAATGAAGTATATATATTTTACAGTGAAAATCAAAAAGTATTTGTTGAAACAAATGATTGTAAGTATGAAGTTGAAGAAAGACTGTATGAAATTGAAGAAAACTTAAAAAGTACATCTTTTGTTAGAGTATCAAAATTTGCAGTGGTAAATATGAAAAAGGTTAGAAGTATAGATATGCATTTTAATGGAAATTTAACTATGAATTTTATAAATGATAAGAAAGAAAATATATCGAGAAGATACATATCAAAAATAAAAGATTATCTAAATAATGGAGGTTTTTAGAATGAACAAATATATTAAGAAATTTATAACTAGGGGATTAATTACAGGAATACCTTTTGGTGTTTTTATAGGGCAAGTTGTATTTGCGATATTTTTGTTGTTTACAGATGTTAAAAATATAGAAACTACTAAAGAACAATATTTTGTACAACTTATATCTTCAGCATTTACAGGATTTTATTGTGTAGGTTTAAGCGTTGTATTTAATATTGAAAAATGGAGTTTATTAAAACAAACTATTATAAACTTTTTAGGAATGGCAATAGTATATTTTCCAATTGCATATTTTACAGGCTGGATGCCTAAAAATTTTATAGGAATAGCTTACTTTACGTTAAACTATTTAATAGTTTATATAGTGGTATGGATTATATTTAAATATAAAATTAGACACATAAATAAACAACTAAGCAGGCAACTAAATAAAATCAATAAATATTAATAACAACATAGTCCAAAAAGTTTTGAAAATTTCAAAAAAATTTATATCAAATTTGTAATTATAAATTCATTGAAAGCTTGTAATTGCATAAGGTATACTAATCATGTCGACAAAAATATTTAAAAATTACGTCATAAATAATTGGAATATAAAATGGAGGACTTAAATGATAAGAAAGATTTTACCTTTAATAATTTCAGGAGCATTAATATTAACAGGGTGCTCAAAGACTAAAGAAGAAAAGATTGAAAAAGAAGAAAATAAAAAACTAACTTATTCAAATTTAATAGATGATAAAACTCAAAATGAAATAAAAGATATATTAATAGAAAGTAAAATTGATAAAGTTCAGTCACAATACTTTATAGATATAGTTAATAAATATAATAATAAATCTAGTTTGAATAAATTAGAAACTTCATCTAATGGATTTAAATCTATAAATACATTACAAGTACCTTATGATGAAGGTTATCTAGGTGGAATTTGGGATTTTAAAAAATTAAATTATATGGATTTTAACTGTAGATTAACAGCATTTATATTATTTAAAGATTTTATTAAATCAGAAGGAAAGCCTAATACAGAGGACAACACATTAATGTTTGATATAGATGCTATAAAAAATAATCCTATTAGTAAATTTACAAAAGAAGAGACTGATAAGTTTGAAAATTTATATGGAGCTATACCTGTAAAAAATTCTAAAGATGTAAAAGCACATTCAGAAGCAATAATTAAAGAATGGAAAAAAAGAAATATATCTTTTATAGATAATCCTAATGTATCAATGATAAATGTATTTTTACATATACCAGAAGATAGCAATGCATTTGTAGGTCATGTAGGTCTTTTAGTTAAAGATAAAGATGAATTTTTATTTATTGAAAAATATGGAGCATCTCTACCATATCAAGTATCTAAATTCAAAAACAAAAATGATGTTAAGGCTTACTTAATGGATAGATTAGATGTAAATACATCAGATAATGGAGCTTCAAAACCTATAATTATGGAAAATGATAAATTAATGTAGAAAAAAACGTATCACTAACATGTGATACGTTTTTTGTTTAAATGATATTAAATTATAAGTAGAGGGTATATATAAATTATTAAATTTCAGTTTAACTAATAATTTATGGATTGGAGCTAAATTTATGAATATACAAGACATTATAATAAGGATTTTATTAGCTATATTTATTGGGGGAGCAATAGGCTTTAATAGAGAGAGAGAAAATGTATCTGCAGGATTTAGAACTCATGCTTTAGTTTGTCTAGGGGCTACTATAGCAGCATTGATTCAGGTAGAGTTAGCTCAATTAGCTTTAAATGAGATTACAACTACGAAAGCACTGTCTGGAGCCATTAAAGTAAATGATGGAAGATTTATAGGTCAAGTTGTATCCGGTATAGGTTTTTTAGGCGCAGGAACTATAATCAAAACTAAAGGTTCTGTCCGAGGTTTAACGACAGCTGCATCAATATGGTCAGTTGCTTGTATTGGAATAGCCATAGGAATAGGATTTTATAGAGTGAGTATTTTGGGAGGGATAAGTATAATAATAGTTCTTGTTGTTTTAAAAAAAATAGAAGAAAAGTATATAACTAAAGCTAGCACTATAAAGCTAAAAGTTAAATATATATCAAAACAAGAAGCTATTAGAGAAATTCAAGAATCAATTCAAGGATATCAAGTAAACGTTGAAGGTATAGAAGTTATTTCAGATGATGAATGTATATATACATTAA
The DNA here is from genome assembly GCF_000953675.1 of Paraclostridium sordellii. Classification (NCBI taxonomy): domain Bacteria; kingdom Bacillati; phylum Bacillota; class Clostridia; order Peptostreptococcales; family Peptostreptococcaceae; genus Paraclostridium; species Paraclostridium sordellii. Next base: position 553,104 of record NZ_LN679998.1, read on the forward strand.
GAAAATCTAAGCTTGTAGGTATAAGTGAAATTATAAGTATATTGAGTGAAAATAAAAATATAATTATGGTAACTAAACTTGATAGTACAAGTTAAAAAGAGAGCATGAAATAATGCTCTTTTTTATTTGAAAATTTACAAGATTTTCAGGAAAAGTATAAAAATAATTTGAAACAATAGGTATAGATCTGGAAATTCTCTAGGTCGTGGAAAAATTTACAAAAATTTAACTTTTGTTATTTTGATTTATGCCGTATTAAAAAGTATATATAAATTTATTTGAAAATATTATTTTAGTCCCTAAAACAATTTTAGTAAATAAATTACATAATTAGAATTTATTTATAAGTATTAAAAGTCATAAATTATAAATCTACAACTATATAGGCAAACCGAAGTAATTCGGCGCAGCAAAGCTATAGGGACTTTTTAAGAAGTTAGTCAGTTACAAAACTTATAATTAAAAAGGGGGTTAACTGGCTTAAGTTAACTCCCTTTTATTTTTATAAATACTGATTAATTTGTTAGTTAAATTTTTAATAGGAGGTGTTTAAGTAACAAATAATTAAAAAACTGTAAAAAAACAGTCAAAAAACGGGAGAAAAAGAAATGAAATTTAAATTTGGACATATTAGTAAAGAAAAAAACAAAAGTATAAAGATTCAACTTGCATTAACTATTGTATGTTTTTCAGTAGTTTGTTGTCTATGTTTAGGAGCAATAACAAGTTACCTAAATTATAAGACATCTAATACAATTTTATCCAAAACAGCAGTAGAAACTACTAAACAAGCTGCAGATACAGTTGCCCAAAAATTAACAAATGTAAAAAATGCAGCAATACAAACTGGAATCATAAAAGAACTTTCTGACCCGAAAGTTAGTGTAGAAGAAAAACAAAATATAATAAATAGGCAAGAAAAATTATATGGGCTAAAATTAGGACAAATTTTAGACGTAAGCGGTAAAGATTTATTCAGTGGAAAAGATTATTCAAGTAGAGATTATTTCAAAATCTCTATGGGAGGACAAGCTTATATGGGAAGTCCTGTAAAAAGTAAAGTAACAGGTCAACTTACACTTGTGGTTGCAGCTCCTATTTGGGAAAATGGAGTTCAAGGAAGTAAAATAGTTGGTGTTGTAACTTTTGATACAGATAAAGACTTCTTAAATGATATAGTTAATAATATAAAGATAAGTAAAAATAGTTATGCATATCTTTTAGATAAAGAAGGAACTACAATAGCGCATAGAGACACTAGTTTAATAGGTGTTGAAAATACTATAAGAGATGCACAAACAAATAAAGACTTAGAACCTTTTGCTGAGGCAGATAAAAAACTTATATCAGGTGCAACAGGAAATACTGATGTAGAGTTAAAAGGAGAAGATTGGATACTAGGCTATGCTCCAGTAAAAAATAGCAACAATTGGGGTATAGGCGTTATGATAAATAAAGGTGATTTCTTAGGCCAAATGTATAACTCTATTTTTATAACAGTAGTGTTATCTATACTATTTATAGTAGTGGCATTTATAGTAGCAGCTAAATTTGCTAGTATGATAGGAAATCCATTAAAACAATGTAGTGAGAGACTTAAAAAATTAGCTGAGGGAGATTTAAACTCAGAAATACCAGAAGTAAATGCTGAAAATGAAATAGGCTTAGTTGCAGATGCTACAGAAAAAATAGTTCAAGACTTTAGAGCTATGATAAATGAATTGACAAATATATTAACAGAAATAAGTGATGGTAACTTAGCTGTTGATATGGATTGTGATAAATTAAGATCTTTATTTGTAAATGATTTTGAACCTATGTTATTAGCAGTAGATAAAATAGTAGAAAGTTTAAATAGTACATTATCACAAATAAATCTTGCAGGTGAACAAGTTGCAATAGGATCAACTCAAGTAGCAGAAGGAGCACAAGTGCTTTCTCAAGGTGCAACAGAACAAGCAAGTTCAGTACAAGAACTTTCAGCTACTATGAGTGAGGTTTCAGAGCAGATACAACAAACGGCTGAAAATGCTGAAAAAGCAAAAGCTATATCTGTGAAATCGAGTGTAGCAACAGATAAAGGTAAAAAACAAATGAACGAAATGATTGCTGCAATGGATGAAATAAGCAATACATCAAATGAAATAGGAAATATAATTAAAAATATTGATGATATAGCATTCCAAACAAATATATTAGCACTTAATGCAGCAGTTGAAGCAGCTCGTGCTGGAGAAGCTGGTAAAGGATTTGCAGTTGTTGCAGATGAAGTTAGAAATCTTGCTGCAAAATCTGCTCAAAGTGCAAAAGATACAGCTGAATTAATAGAAAAATCACTTAAAGCAATAGAAAACGGAAGTGTAATAGTTTCAGAAACTGCAAAATCTCTTGAAGAAGTTGTAGAGAGCGCTAAACAATCAGCAGACGTTATACAAAAAATTGCAGATGCGAGTAGAGAACAAGCACAAAATGTAAATCAAGTAAATACTGGAGTAGAACAAATATCTGTAGTTGTACAAACTAACTCAGCTACTGCTGAAGAAAGTGCTGCAGCAAGTGAAGAGTTATCTAGTCAAGCTCAAATGCTAGAACAACTTATAGAGAAATTTAGATTAAAAGATAATCAAGGCAAGTACTATGATGCTAAGATGTTATTTAATAATGAAGACTTTTAATTAGTTAAATATTAAAATAAAAGGAGTACCATTTTGGTACTCCTTATTTTTGTATAGATTTTTATAGTTGTATAATTCAAATTATAATAAAAAAGTAGTATTATAGAACTTACAATTAAAAATTTAATGTTGTATATTTTATATATAGGGGGAGTAAAATATGAAACAAAAATGGTTAAAATGGGCAACCGAAATTCAATCTATATCTCAAGCTGGATTAATATACTCAAAAGATAAATATGACTTAGAAAGATTTAAGCAGTTAAAAGACATATCATCAGAGATTATAAGTGAGTATACAGATGTAGAAGTAGAAAAAGTAAGAGAAATAATCAATATTGAAGAGGGTTATTTAACACCAAAAGTTGATATAAGAGGAGCTATTATAAAATGCAATGAGATTTTAATGGTAAAGGAAAGTATAGATGGATTATGGAGCTTGCCTGGAGGATGGGCAGATATTAACCTATCGGTATCTGAAAATATAATAAAAGAAGCTAGAGAAGAAGCTGGAATTGATATAAAACCAATAAAAATAGTAGCTATATTAGATAAAAATAAATATAATAAACCTATAAGTGTTCAAAGTATTTATAAAATATTTATTTTATGTGATTTTATAAGTGGTAAATTTGAGAAGAATATAGAAACAGAGGAAAGTAAATTTTTTAAGTTTGATGAACTTCCTAATTTATCAACAGCAAGAAATACTAAAGAACAAATAAAAATGTGTTTTGATGCTTTTAATAAAGAAGGATTTGAAACAATATTTGACTAGAGAGGGAAAATGATTATGAAAATAAAATTTATACTGGTTACGGGATTAAGCTCTGAGCAAAGGCTGTAATAAATACTAAATAACATAATTTGCGAGGAGCTTTATCCAAAGGTTCAAATTATAATAATTTTGTGCAGTCTTTGCTAGATTATTTACAAATTAAAAATGTAGATAGGAGCAAAGGTTATGAAATATGAAAAAGCACAAAATATACTTCCACAATATATCGTTAATCTAATTCAAGAGTATACTGATGGAGGATATTTATATATACCAAGAAAAAATGAAAATAAAAAATCTTGGGGAGAAATTAGCGGGACGAAGTCTAACTTAAGAAAAAGAAACAAAGAAATATTTATAGATTACGAAAAAGGTATGAAAGTTAAAGATATAGCAAAAAAATATTATTTATCTGAAAGCAGTATAAGAAAAATAATAAGGCAAGAAAAGAATATATAATAAAAAATCGATACTGAATTTCAGTATCGATTTTTTATTATATATATGGAAAGTTTAATACAGATTTATTTTTAGATTTTTATTTAAAATAAAGTTAATGATATTATTAATAACATAAAGTATTTTATAAATTTATATAAAGGAGGATTTATATGAAAGAGAATAAGTATGATAATGAGGAATTTTTTTTGAAATATAGTCAGATGGAACGATCAATTTATGGATTAGAGTCGGCAGGTGAATGGCATGAATTAAAAAATATGCTTCCTTCATTTAAAGGTAAAAGAGTTCTTGATGTTGGCTGTGGATTTGGATGGCATTGTAGATATGCAGTTGAGAAAGAAGCTAAATATGTTCTTGGAGTTGATATTTCTAAAAAAATGTTAGATAAAGCAAGAGAACTTACTAAAAGCAAAAAAATAAATTACGAGTGTTTAGCCATAGAAGATTTACAAATCGAAGATGAAAAATTTGATATAGTAATTAGTTCTTTAGTTTTTCACTATACAAAAGATTTCGATGAAATATGTAAAAAAATTTATTGTGGTTTAGTAAATTACGGAGATTTTATATTTTCAGTAGAACACCCAATTTTTACATCTACTGAAAATCAGGACTGGATTTATAATGATGAGGGAGAAATAGTTTTTTGGCCAATTGATAATTATCAAAACGAAAAAATTAGATATACCAAGTTTTTAGGAGAAGAAGTTGTAAAATATCATAGAACTGTTACTACATATATAAATACACTTATAAAAAGTGGTTTTAGAATAGAACAAATATCAGAGCCTAAACCTCCAAATTATATGATTGAGGAAAATATATATTTAAAAAATGAGTTGAGAAGACCGATGTTTCTTATGATAGCTGCAAAAAAAGTATTATAATAAAATATATTATATATTTAACGTAAGAATCTAATATAAAAGGTGGGATTAAAGTATGAAGTTTTCTCAGTATATAAAAGATAAAATTATATCAATATTTATAATATTAATTACATGTACAATATCATCTTTGTTTATGTACATAGTAAAAATAAATATAAATTCAATATTTTTTGTGCAGTTAATGTTTTTAATGAGTATAGTATTAGTATTTATTTTAGATTTTTTTAAAAAGAAGCAATATTATGATGAATTTTTTATAGATTTTAATTCTTTAGATGAAAAATCTCATATTACTGAAATAATAAAAAAACCAAATTTTGTAGAAGGAAAAATTTTATATGATGTGTTGAAAATAGAAAATAAATATACAAATGATATAATGTCTGAATACAAAAACAATTTTATAGACTATCAACAGTATATTGAGACTTGGATTCATGAAGTGAAAACTCCTATTGCAACATCTAAATTACTTATTGAGAATAATAAAAATATAATTACTCTAAGTATAGAAGAAGAAATTGACAAAATTGATGGATATGTAGAACAAGTCTTATATCTGGCAAAAAGTGATAGTGTAGAAAAAGACTATCATATAAAGAAAGTTTATTTGAAAAATATGGTTATGAATGAAGTTAAGAAGCACTCAAAAGAAATAATTAATGAAAATATAAAACCTATAATTAGAAATTTAGATTTTTATGTTTTATCAGATGCCAAGTGGATAGAGTTTATAATAGGTCAAATAATAAACAATTCAATTAAGTATAAAGGAAATAATGCTAAAATTGAATTTTACAGTGAGAAAGAAGAAAGTAAAGTGAGTTTATATATAAAAGATAACGGATTAGGTATACAATCTCAAGATATTTCAAGAGTGTTTGAAAAAGGATTTACAGGAAGTAATGGGAGAAAAGGAAAGAACTCTACAGGAATAGGGCTATACATATGTAAAAAGTTGTGTGAAAAGTTAGATGTAGATATAAACTTATACTCAGAGTTTGAAAGAGGAACAACAATAAAATTAACTTTTACTGAAGCTGTATAAAATTTATAGCTTATATTACAATTATGTCATTTTAATGTCATATGATGATGTGGATAGGAAATTCTTCCCGTGATATTATTAAAATATGAGGAGGAAGATATTATGAATCAAGTATTAAAAGTAAAAAATATAGAAAAATATTATAGAAATAAAGGCAGTGTCACAAAGGCAGTTGATAATATAAGTTTTGAAGTAAATAAAGGTGAATTTGTTGGAATAATGGGGGCATCAGGAAGCGGAAAAAGTACATTGTTAAATTGTATAGCTACAATTGACAATGTAACCGCTGGTAATATATATATAGATAACAAAGATATAACTAAAATGAATGAAGATGATTTAGCAAATATCAGAAAACATAGTATTGGATTTATATTTCAAGATTTAAATTTATTGGATACTTTAAGTGGACGTGATAATATTGCTTTAGCACTTTCGATTTCTGGAGTTAATCAAAAAGAGATTGATAAAAAAATTAATTCAATAGCAAATCATTTAAGTATACAAAATTTGCTTGAAAAATATCCGTATGAAATGTCTGGGGGTCAAAAGCAAAAGATAGCTTGTGCAAGAGCAATAGCTACAAATCCAGCTTTAATACTAGCAGATGAACCAACTGGATCTCTAGATTCTAAATCATCAAGAATATTCTTAGAAAGTCTAGAGGAGTTAAATAAAAATTTAAATGCTACTATTTTAATGGTAACTCATGATGCTTTTACAGCCAGTTACTGCAATAGAATACTATTTATAAAAGATGGAAAAGTATTTAATGAATTAGTTAAAGGTAACTCTAGTCGTAAAGAATTTTTTAATAAAATAATTAAAGTTACATCACTTCTTGGAGGTGATAACCAATATGTTTTATAAAAAAAATACATCAGATAAAATGTTTAATGAGTTAGCTGTAAAAAATGTAAAAAAAAGTTTGAAAGATTATGCTATATATTTTATAACTCTTGTTTTTGGAGTAATACTTTTATATACTTTTAACTCGATAGAAGATCATATAAAACTATTAGGTGGAAGTGCTTATATGGAAGGATATATAGCATTTGGAAGAGGAATTATATTATTTGCATCTGTTTTTATCTGTATGATATTTGGATTTTTAATAGCTTATGCAAATAATTTTTTTATAAAACGACGTAAAAGAGAGTTTGGTGTATATACAGTACTTGGTATGAACAAAAGAGATATAAATAAGTTAATGATAAAAGAAACTTTAACAATAGGACTATCTGCTTTAATTATTGGACTAATTATAGGAATATTTGTAGCACAAGGTATTAGAGTAATTACTTTAAATATGATGAATATAGAAGATAATTCATTTAGATTTTCTATTTCAATATTAGCAATGATTAAAACTATAATATTCTTTTTACTATCTTTATATTTTGTAAATATATTTAATAAGAGAAGTATAAAAAAACATAGTTTAATAGATTTATTAAATGCAGATAAGAAAAATGAAAAGTCTATTATTACAAATAAAAGTTCTAAAATTTACTTATTTTTAATATCCATTATATTAATATTTATAGGTTATATTATAATACCTAAAGATGAACTGCCATCATGGAAGAAGTTTTTAGCAAGTAGTGCATTAATTGGATATGGGACTTATTTATTATTTTCATCTATTTCAGATTTTATAATAAATATAGTAAAAAATAATAAGATTATCTACTATAAAAAACTAAATTTATTTATTATAAACCAAATAAGTAGCTATATAAAAACTATTAATGTAGCCCTAACAGTTATATGTTTATTATTATTTTCATCTATGGTAATTATACCATTTGGTATAAGTATAGCAAAATCTTCAACATATGATTTAAAAGAAGCTACACCTTTTGATGCATCCATTAGTAAATATTATAATGAGTATACAGATAAAACATCTATAAATGATAATTTAAAAAGAGAAGGTATTAACTTTAAAAGTCTAGTATCATCTTCAGGTGAATTAGACAAATATGAATCAAAAGATGTTAAATTAAATAAGTTTGTATTAAACGGATTTAAGGCAAGTAAATATACTAACTACAAAAGCTATTTAAATGACAATGTATATTTAGTTGGACTAAGTCAATACAATCAAGCTTTGAAACAACAAGGAATTAAAGGAATAAATTTAAAAGAAGATGAGTTTGCAATAAACTGTAATTCTTATGAGTATAAAGAATTATATACTTATTATATTAAGAATAATAAAGATAAATTAAATATAGAAGGATTTAAACTTAAGCTAGGGCAAAAAAAATTATATGAAAACTCAATTGCTACAGAACAATTAGCGACAGGTTTTGGCGAAATAATAGTACCAGATAAGGTTTTATCTAAATTGAGCCCGAGAGTATCATATATGAACTTTAATTATATTAAACGTAATAATGAATATGATAATATGTTTATGAGAGAATACCAAAAACATCAAAATAATGGACTTTCATTTCTTTCAAAACTAACTATAGATGGAGAAAAAATTACAATGGATACCGTTTTAACTTTTATAGCTGTAGACCTAGGTATAATTTTATTAATATCAGCAGGAGCAGTTTTAGCACTACATCAAATTGCACAATCTAGTAAAAATAAAGATAGATTTAAATTATTAAGAGATATGGGTGCAACTAAAGGTGAAATAAAAAAATCTGTTATTATACAGGTATTGGTAACATTTAGCATTCCATTTATAGTAGCTCTTATTCACTTTAGTTTTATAGCATTGAGAATAAGAGATATAATTGCGGTTCTAACAACTGTAAATATATTAAAAGCTATTGCTATAACTATGGTAATTATATTGGTTATATATGGTATATATTTTGCTATAAGTATAGTTGAAAGTTTAAGAACTTTAGAAGAATAATATAAATTATATAAGGTTGAGTTTTATAAACTCAACTTTTTTATAGCTCTTTTTTAGGCGTGATTTATAATTGATAGCTAACTTGTTTTATTTATGGGTAATAATATAGTATTATATATTTTAGAAACTTAGTTAAAAATGAGGTGATAAATTATGGAACGAATTTTCATAGTTGAAGATGAACCAAAGTTAAGAGAAGAAATGGTTACTTTATTAGAGCGAAATGGATATAGATGTAGCATTAGTGAAGATTACGCAAATATAATAACTAATATAGAAGATGTTAAGCCAGATTTAGTACTTTTAGATATAAATTTACCTATATATGATGGCTTTTACATATGTAAAGAACTAAGACAAAACTCAGATATACCAATTATTGTGGTTACAAGTAACAAAAGTGATATGGATGAATTATTGGCCATGAATCTGGGAGCTGATGATTTTGTAAATAAGCCGTTCAACCCTCGTATACTACTTGCGCACATAGCATCGGTATTAAAAAGAGCCTATGGAAAAGAAAAAGATTTAATAATAACTCATAATGATGTAAAGTTAGATATTTTAAAAAGTATACTATCATATAAAGGAAAAAGCATAGAACTTACTAGAACGGAATTAGGAATATTAAAATTATTAATAGAGAATAAAGGAAATATTGTTCCTAGAAATGAAATAATCAGAAACCTATGGGAAATGGAAGAGTTTGTTGAGGATAATACATTAACTGTTAATGTGAATAGAATTAGACGTAAACTTGAGGATATTGGACTAGAGAATTATTTAATAACAAGAAGAGGTCAAGGTTATATGGTGATATCTTAATATAAAAATAAGAGAGTATAGTTATGCTCTCTTATTTTTATATTAAGATATAGTTTAGGTTAATATTTTATAAAATATATAAATTAATTAAATTCAAGACTCTTTTTTGTTGCATTATTCGACAAAAATTTACAATATTGTGATTGACAAAGTTCTTAAAGATATATAATATAAAAAAATAATTAGGTTCAAATAATTAGGAGGATTAAATTAATGAATTTTTGGGACACAATATTTAAAGCAATAAATGGAGTCGCAGGACAAAATCAAACTATGGATAATATAATGATGTTTTGTTCACAAAAACTACCTATAATATTAGCATTATTAGTAATAGTAGTTTATGTTGTTGGGATCGTAAAGCATAGCAAAGAAGCAAGAGCAGCAGCTGTTAACACAGTAGTATTTCTTGCAATAAATATGATTTTATCTGCTATAATAGGGAATATATGGTATGCTCAAAGACCATTCGTAAAAGATCCATCAGCTAACTTATTATATCCACATAAGCCAAACTCATCTTTTCCAAGTGATCATTCTTTAGCGAGTATGAGTATAGCTTTAGGATTAACTGCATATAATAAGGTGCTTGGAGTAGTATCAATAATAATATCAGTGTTAATAGGGGTTTCTAGAGTCTATGTTGGACATCATTATCCTGAACATGTTGTAGGATCTTACCTTATAGCTATAGTAACATTTGTTATTTATAATAAATTTTTTAGTAGAAAAGTTAGAAATTTATATCTTAATATAGAAAAAAGAACTCCTATATTAAATGGGATAGTAAAAAATAAATAATATTAAATAAAAAAAGAGTACCATTTAGGTACTCTTTATTTTACATTTAGTTTTTTTAGAATTTGATCTCTAGCCATATATTCAATACTATCATCTAATTTACATAAATCTATTTCACCATATTTACTTTCAATAGATTTTTTTATTATAAAATCAACTAGTTCTGGATTTTTAGAAAGTAATGGTCCATGAAGATATGTACCAAGTACATTATCTTTAAAAAAACCTTCAAACTTCCCCTCAAATTCATTACCATGACCATTTAGAACTTCTCCTAAAGGTGTAGACACTCCGAAAGTTTGACCACCGTGATTTTCAAATCCTACGATAAGATCATTTAAACCTTCTATATTTGGTTTTATTGCTATATTTCCTATACAACGACCTTTACTTGAACTTTCAGTGTAGTAGTCGAATAAATTTAAACCTTCTATTTTATTACCGTCTGAATCTATATAATATTTACCAAAAAGTTGGTATCCACCACAAACTAATAAAATAAATTTATTATTTATAATAGCTTTTTTTATATCTTCTCTGATATCTAAAATATCTTGGAAAATTAACATCTGGTCTTTATCAGATCCTCCACCCAAAAATATTAAATCATAATCACAAAAATCTTTGTTATCTCCAATAGAATAGGTATCGATTATACAATTAATACCTCTTTTTAAACATCTGTATTTTAATATAGTAATATTACCTAAATCGCCATATAAATCCATGATGTCAGGATACATACATAATACTTTTAATTCCAAATTAGACCCTCCTTTCTATGAGCTTTCTAATTTTACTCAGACCACTATAATTAGATAATACGTAACTATATTCTTTTTCTAAATCAATTTTATCTATAGCTTTTTCAATATTATTCTCAAAAATTAAATTACCTTTATATCCTTTGTATTTTAGCATTAATCCAACGTCGTAGCCTCGGCTTCCACTACAAATGATTTTATCTACATTGTGTTTAAATATTATTTCAAAGTTAGAATCCCATAACCAAGAAACATCTATACCATCTTGAATATTATCATTTATTGAAATTAGAACTGTTTTTAAATTTAAATCTCTAGATATATCTTTTAAAACTTCGTTTGTCCCAACTGGATTTTTTATTAAGTTTAAAACTACATACTTATTTCCTTTAATAAACTTTTCGTTTCTACCTTGGTTTAAATTAAAGCTCTTAAATACATCACAAGCATAATTCCAATTAACATCTAAAACTTTTAGAACATTTAACACAGCTATACAGTTATAAACTGTATAAATGTTATTTTTGAAAAGAGAGAGTTTTTGACCATTTACTGTAATTTGATTTGTATTTTCATCAATATCTTCACAAAAAACGCTAAAATTATTTTTACCAAATCCATCATTTTCACAATAAAATCTGCCTATATGTGAATAATTATAATAATCATAACTTAATCTTTCTTTGCATCTAGGACAGAAACGTCCTTCCATAGATTCTGATGTTTTTTTAGAATCCTTGCAGTTGTAAACACTAAAAAATTCTATATTGCTAGATTTACAGCTATCTTTGATTTTAACAACATTAGGATCATCTCCATTTAAAATTAAATGACCATCAAAATCTTTTACTATATTTTCAAATTTTTGGACAATATTATCCATTTCTCCAACACGATCTAGTTGATCTCTAAATAAGTTTGAAACTAAAAACACTGATGTATTTAGTTTTTTAAATAAATTAGGAACAGTTAATTCGTCAACTTCTAAAACAATTACATCAGCTTTTATATTTAAATTTAAATCTGAATGTTTACATAATAAAGTTGCTATTCCTGTCTTAAGGTTATTACCTTTTATATTAGATATGATATTGACATTAGCTTTTTTTAATGATTCAAAAATCAAATTGTTTATAGTTGTTTTTCCGTTAGTACCAGTTATTACAACAACATTTTTAGGATAATTAAATTTATCAAATAAATTTTTATCCATTTTTAAAGCTAACTTACCAGGCAATGACCCCCCTTTTCCAAATAATTCTAGAAATAATATTAATAATTTTATTAAAATAATCTTTATCCTCAAAACAAACCTCCAAATTAGTATCTTTTACTACAAATTTTACCAACTTATACTAGGATAAGGCAATAAAACTTTTTGTTACTTCAATGTGTAAAGAATCAGAAAATTTTGAAAATGTTTTTGGTTTGAAATTTATTAAATTAAATATATTTATTTATAAAATAAAAAATAAATATTAGATATAATTGGGAATTAATTCAAATTGTTGAAATATCAATGGATACATGGATTTAAAATGATTGGGAGATTACATAATATACCTTTAAATAGGATTTTTTATTTAAGTTAAAATACAATCCTTTAAAAAAGATGTAAAATTTATGTAACAAATAAATATAAAAATATTTATATATAAACTTTTGATAATTTAAAGAAAAATACTAAGATATAAACTAAAATTATAATAAATATATATTTAAAGTGGGGTGTATTATGAAGGTAATAATAAGACCAGTCAAAATAGAAGATTCACAATCTATAAATGAAATAAGAAGGATGAAGGGTGTGAAAGAAAATACACTGGCAATAAGTTCAGAGAGAGTAGAAAGAACTAAAAGAACAACGGAAAACTTAGATAGTAATAATCACACTATGGTAGCTGAGATAATAGAAAATAATAATAAAAAAGTAGTTGGATTGGCATCTTTAAATGTGAATGCATCTCCTAGGATAAGGCATAGTGCAAGTATAGGCATAAGTGTGCATGCTGATTATCAAGGGATGGGAATAGGTAAAAAATTAATGAAAGAATTGATTGATTTATCTGATAATTGGCTTATGTTAGTAAGGTTAGAACTAGGAGTATATACTGATAATGAAAAGGCTTTAAAATTGTACAAATCTTTAGGTTTTGAGGAAGAAGGATTAAAAAAATATTCAGCGATAAGGGATGGAAAATACGTAGATGAAATAATGATGGGCAGATATAATAAAAATGTAATAAATTAAATAAAGATTATAGCAACAAAAATTTAAGTTCGATAACTTATTCCAAAAGGAGGAAGGTTATGGATTATAAAGTGAAACTTTTAACTAAAAATTTTGATGAGTTAAAACAGGTAAAGTCAGCGTATGGAATAGGAATGGTTTTACATGGATGTGCTCTTAGCTATACTGTAAAAAATAAAAATATAGATCATAAGCATGTAAATAATTGTATAGATTTAATAAGAGAAAATACAACGATTTTTTCAGATTTTAGAGGAAACACTTCAGTAAATACAGCCGTATTATTATCATATCAACCAAATCCAAAAGAAAGTTTAGATGAAATACTAGAAATTCATAAAAAGTTAAGGCATAAAAAGTTTTATTCAAGTTATGAATTAGCACTAGTTGCAAATATGATATATGAAAATAAAGAAAACATACATATAGATGAATTTATTGAAAGAATGAAGTTTGTAAATGAAAAAATGAGGTTAAACCATCCTTGTTTAACCTCTGTTGATGACTATTTAAGTGCGTGTACAATAACACTGATTTCTAAAAATATTGAGCAAGATTTAGAAAATATGGAAAAAGCTTATGAATATCTAAGTAAAAATGGATTTCATAAAAATAATACACTTCAAAGCTTATCTCAAGTAATCTCTTTAACCCAAAAAGAAAATATATGGAGAGAATGTAAAAGTATAAAAAAAGAATTAGAAAGAAGTAAATGTAAATTTCATGAATTTGGATATCCGTTAATAGGGGTAATTGCACTCTTAGAATTAAAAGATATAGGGCAAGTGATAAGATATATAAAGGAAACCTCAAATATATTAAAAAATCATGAAGGTTATGGAAACTTTTCTTTAGGCGAAAGGTATAGAAATGTTATAGGAGGTATTTTAGTAGTATCAAAATATACAAATGACATAGATATAAATCAATTTATAATAGATAAAGTAATAGAAGATATAAATAAAGGTATGAATATAGCTATAACAACTGCAACTACAAGTTCTATTTTAACGAATACATCGTTAACATAAGTAATAAAAAGCTATAAAGTTAAATTTTTTAACTTTATAGCTTTTTATTTTACGGTTTTTAGTTAGTCAAGTTGAAATACTTTCTAATTTGTAAATGCACTTATATTAAAATAAAAGTAGTGTTTAGGGTAAATAGTATTTTAAAGTATAAAAGATTATTTTAAAAGATAATAATAAATATGATATAATAAAGTTTACGAAAAACAGGAATTTTAAAAGGAGCGTGTACATAGATGAAATGGGCAGAAATAACTATTAAAACAACAACTGAAGCAGTTGAAGCCATAACTAATATATTATATGAACAAAATGTAGGAGGAGTATCTATAGAAGATCCTAAAGACTTCAAATTCCAAAAAAAGCATGAATATGATTGGGATTTTGTTGAAGAAGAGATATTTAATAGCGGATATGATGGAGTTATAATAAAAACTTATATAACAGAAGAAAGAGATGTTACGGATGACATTAAAATAATAAAAGAAAAAATAGACGGATTAAAAGAGTTTGGAATAGATGTAGGAGAAGCTATAGTAGAGCTTTCACAAGTAGACGAAGAAGATTGGGCTAATGAGTGGAAAAACTATTATAAACCAACTAAAATAGGTGAAAAAATAGTAGTAAAACCAACTTGGGAAGAATATGAAGCTCAAGATTCTGATTTAATAATAGAGTTAGACCCAGGTATGGCATTTGGTACGGGTACACATGAAACAACAAGTATGTGTATAAGAGAATTAGAAAAATACGTAAAGCCAGATTCTAAAGTATTTGATATAGGATGCGGAAGTGGAATACTTGCAATAGCTGCAGCTAAACTTGGAGCAAAAGATGTATTAGCTGTAGATTTAGATGAAGTAGCTGTAAAAGTATCTAAAGAAAATGTTGAATTAAATAAAGTAGAAGGAAGTGTAACTGCACTTCATGGAAACTTAATGGAAGTTGTAAAGGATAAAGCAGACATAGTAGTAGCAAATATAATAGCAGATATAATAAAAATATTAGCTAAAGATATAAAACAATTTATGAAAGATGATGCTGTATTTATATCTTCAGGAATAATTCATGCTAAAGTAGATGAAGTTAAAGAAGCTTTAACTGAAAATGGACTTGAAATAGTACATGTAGAATCTTTAGGTGAATGGAATGCTATAGTATCTAAAATAGCGAAGTAGGTGAAATTCATGGATAGATTTTTTGTAGAAAAGAAAAATGTAAATCTTGAAAATAACACATGTATTATAGAAGGTGAAGACGTAAAACATATTTCAAAGGTCTTAAGATGTAGAGTTGGAGAAGAGTTAGAAATATGTGATAATGATAATAATGAATATATATGTGAAATAACTAGTATAGATAAATCTGAGGTTCAACTTAATATAATGGATAAAGTGGATATAAAGAGAGAGTCAGATTTAAAAATAAAAGTATATCAAGGACTTCCAAAGGGGCCAAAGATGGAAATGATACTTCAAAAACTAACTGAAGTAGGGGTTGATGAAATCATACTAGTTCAAACTAAAAGAACAGTTGTAAAAGTTGAAGATAAAAAAGAAGACAAGAAAATCGAAAGATGGGAAAGAATAATATATGAAGCTGCAAAGCAAAGTAAGCGTGGTAAAATTCCCAAATTAAGAGGTATTTTAAGTTTTAAAGAAGCTTTATCTGATATGAGTAATAATGACTTAAACATAGCTCCATATGAAAATGAAAGAACAAAATCTATAAAACAAGCAATAAAAGGCCAGGACATAAATAATATAGGTATTTTCGTAGGACCAGAAGGTGGATTTGAAGATACTGAAATTAAAGATATAGAAGATATAGGTGGTCAATCAGTTTCTCTTGGACCAAGAATTTTAAGAACTGAAACAGCGTCACTTGTAGCTTCATCTATAGTATTATACGAATTAAGCGACTTAGGAGGAGGCGAATAAAGTGAAAAAAGTAGCTTTTTATACATTAGGATGCAAAGTAAATCAATATGAAACAGAAGCTATGCTTGAAATGTTTAAAAAAGATGGATATGTTCAAGTTGATAGTGAAGATTTTGCGGATGTTTATGTAATAAATACTTGTACAGTAACACATATGAGTGATAGAAAATCACGTCAATATATAAGAAGGATGAAAAAGAAAAATCCAGATGCTATAATAGCTGTTGTTGGGTGTTACTCTCAAGTTTCACCAGAAGAAATACTTGAAATAGAAGAAGTTAACTTAGTTATGGGTACTAACGAAAGAAGACAGATAGTTGAAGAAATTAAAAAATTAGATGCTTCTAAAAAAGCTAGTACAGTAGATGATATAATGAAAGTTAGAGCTTTTGAAGAAATAGAAATAAATCAAGCTAATGGAAGAACTAGAGCATTTATGAAAATTCAAGATGGATGTGATAGATTCTGTTCTTACTGTATAATACCGTATGCTAGAGGTGGAAAAGTAAGAAGTAGAGATTTAGAAAGTATAGTAAATGAAGCTAAAAAATTAGCTGATAATGGATACACAGAAATAGTTCTAACAGGTATACACGTTGCATCATATGGAAAAGATTTAAAAGATGCGAAGATAAATTTATTAAGTGTTATAAAATCTATAAATGAAATAGAAGGTGTAAAAAGAATCAGATTAAGTTCTGTTGAGCCTATACTACTTACAGATGAATTTATAGATACAGTTTCTAGAATGCCAAAAGTATGCCCTCATTATCATTTATCTCTTCAAAGTGGATGTGATGAAACTTTAAAGAGAATGAATAGAAGATATACTACGACTGAATATAAAGAAATAGTTGAAAAATTAAGAAAAAAAATGCCTAATGTGGCAATAACTACAGATGTAATTGTAGGATTCCCTGGGGAGACTAACAATGAATTTAGTGAAACATATAAATATCTAAGTGATATTAAGCTTTCACAAATGCATATATTTAAATATTCTCCAAGAAAAGGAACACCAGCTGCAACTATGGAAAATCAAATAGACCCACAAATTAAACAATTAAGAAGTGATAAATTAATAGCTCTTAATAAGAAGAACTTCACAGAATTTGCAAGTAAGTTTATAGGTGAAGAATTCGAGGTTTTATTTGAGCAAAATATAGAAAAAAACAAATTTGAGGGATTAACTCCTAACTATATAAGAGTAGTTGTGGAGAGCAATGAAGATATTCATGGTAAAATAATAAAAACTAAAATTTCTGATGTAAAAGATGAATATGTAGAAGGAATTTTAGTATAATATGTAGAAATAATAAATCTTATAGATAGGAGGTGTAATCATGAGTTGTATATTTTGTAAAATAATAAATGGAGAGATTCCATCAAGTAAAGTCTATGAAGATGATAAGGTTCTAGCTTTTAATGATATAAATCCAGTTGCACCACTACATGTGTTAGTTATACCTAAAAAACACTATGAATCTATAATAGATATAGATGAGAAGGATATGGATATAATTGCACATATTCATAATGTTATTAATAAAATAGTTAAGGAAAAAGGATATGACAAGACTGGCTTTAGAATAATAAATAACTGTGGAGATGATGGATGTCAAGAAGTAAAACACATCCACTATCATGTATTAGCTGGTAAAAAATTAGACTGGTATGATGCTGAGAAATAAGTTTATATAAATTAAAAAATAAAAGTGATTATTAATAAAAATACTTGAAAAAATAAAAATATTAGTTTATAATAAACAAAGTGTGAGGTTGTAATGCATATTATGCAGATATAATCGAGTTACAGTCCCAGCATAATTTGCGCTATCGGAGGGAGGGAAAAAGAATGTCAGAAGTAAGAGTAAGAGAAAATGAAACATTAGACAGCGCTTTAAGAAGATTTAAGCGTTCATGTGCTATGTCTGGCATAATGTCTGAAGTAAGAAAAAGAGAACACTATGATAAGCCAAGCGTAAGACGTAAGAAAAAAGCTGAAGCTGCTAGAAGAAAAAATGCTAAGAAATAATTTTTTTAGATAAGAGGTGAGGGAGATGTCCCTTAAAACTAAATTGCAAGATGATTTAAAACTTGCTATGAAAAACAAAGATACAGTAAAAAAATCTGTTGTTACATTAATAAGAGCTGAGATCAAACAGCGTGAAGTTGACACTAGAACAGAACTTGGTGATGACGAAATTATAGACGTAATAACAAAACAGTTAAAGCAACGTAGAGATGCTATGACTGAATTTGCTAAAGCATCAAGAGACGATTTAGTTCAGGAAGCTGAAGCTGAGATTGAAGTATTAATGGAATACCTACCTCGACAGCTGAGCAAAGAAGAATTAAATGAGATAGTCAAAGAAACTATATCTGAAGTAGGAGCTACTTCTATGAAAGATATGGGTAAAATCATGGCAGCTATAAAACCTAAAACAAAAGGTAGAGCTGACGGAAAAATGATAAATGAGTTAGTTAAATCTAACTTACAATAGATAGAAAAGCCTAGAGCGAGAGCTCTAGGCTTTTTGCTTTGTCCAAAAAATAGGAATAATATAAAAAGAATGTACATATTTATAAATTAAATAGAGGATGAGGAGAGGGTGAAGTAATTGATTATTTCTACAAAGGATGTAAAAAACTTTATAGTAAGTGTTTTAATACCACTTATAGTTGGTTTTTCAAGTAGCTATATAGCTCAACTTATAAGTAAATCGGATATAAGTTCAAGTTATGGAAAATTAATAAAACCTGGATTTTTTCCACCTTCCTATATATTTCCTATAGTATGGACGATTTTATATATATTAATGGGAATATCAGCTTATTTAATTGCAAAAAATGGATTAAATAGTTTAAAGGTTAGGGATGCAATGTTTTATTATTGGCTACAACTAGGATTAAACTTTATATGGTCTATACTTTTCTTTGGATTAGAATTAAGATTAACTGCATTGGTTGTTGTGGGTCTTACAATAATAATAGTTATAATAATGATAATTAAATTTACTCAAATAGATAAAAGAGCAGCTTACTTAAATTTACCATACTTAGCTTGGCTATTTTATGCATTTTTCTTAAATTATGTATCTTGGTCGATAAATAGATAAAAAATAAAAGCCAGCTTGGCTTTATTTTTTTATCAACAAAAAGTCTCCAAATTTATATTTAGTACATATTATTATATAGAGCTTAGTTATTAATACAAGTAATTAAAATTAGATATGTACATAGAATATATTAAGGGGGTATGGGTATGATAGAGGTTCCAACTGATTTACAGGTTCATCAACCTACGGTAACGATTTTAAGTAATACATTTATAAGTATAGAGAATTACAAATCTATTCTTGAATATGATGTAAACTTAATTAAAATAAAAACAAAAATAAATACTATAAAAGTAATTGGAGATAAACTATATCTAAAATATATTACTGATACAGAGATTGGAATAAAAGGAATTATATATAGTGTAGAATACACTACATAGGGGGGAAATACTTTTGATAAGTTATATTAGGGGATACTATGTGATAACAGTAGAGGGTATAAATACAGAAAAATTTTTAAATACCCTTATAAGAAACAGAGTGAATGTATATGATGTTAAGAGAATCTCAAATTCTAAGCTACAATTTAAGGTAGATAGAAAAGATATGAAAACTTTTAAAAATATATACAAAAATAGCAAATATGAAGTTAAAGTTAAACAAAAGATGGGAGTTCCTTTTCTGGCCAAACGTATTTATAAACAAACAGGAATGTGGATTTGTGCTATAATTTCATTGACTTTATTAATGGGAACTTCCTTATTTGTTACGGATGTATATATACAGGCTCCGGAAGGAATAGATAAAGGTGAACTTAGAAAAGAACTTAAAGAGGTTGGTATAAAACCAGGTGTATATAAAAAAAGCATCGAAAGAAAAGAAGTAAGAGACCATATAATGAATGAGTTTAATGATATAGCCTATGTTTCTATAAATGTCAAAGGAACTAATATATTTGTTACAGTAACCAAGAAAGATGAGTCTTTAGAAGAGAAAAAAGAAACTAATTATTGTAATATAATTGCAAAAAAAAATGGTATAATAAATAAAGTGATACCAAGAAGTGGAAGCCAGCTAGTCAATGTAGGTGATATAGTAAGGACTGGTGATGTATTGGTTTCTGGAGCAAATACAAAATCCATACCAGAAGTATGGGCTATTACTTTTTATGAATCAAAGCAAAATGCAAGTTACATAGAACAGACTAAAGTAAGAACGGGAAATAAAAAACGAGTATATTCTATAAGTTTTTATGATAAAAAGTTTGTGTTAAGAAGAAATATAGATTTTAAAAATTATGAAATCGAAAATAAAGTTCATGAATTTAAATTAGGAAATTATACATTTCCTATAAAGATACAAACAAGTACTTTTCATGAAGTTAATATAAAAGAAGTAAAAAAAGACAAGGAAGAAGTAAAAAAGAAATTAAAAGAAAAAGCACTTAAAGATTTAGAATATGCTATACCTGTTGATTCTAGAATAAAAAATGTAAAACATCAGTATAAATTTAAAAAAGATAAATTAGAATATACAGTAACGGTGGACACTTTAGAAAACATAGCCAAAGTACATTCTTTAAGTAAATCTGAAGCTGAAGAATTAATAAAACAAGAAAATGAGAAAAAAGCAAAGGATGATGAACCGATACCTTCAAATCCAGAAAAAAGACCAATAAATGATATCAGAAATGAATTTAAAGATATAAATAATGAAGAAAATGAAAAAGATAAAGATAAACAAAATAATAATAACTAAACTAAGGAGGACTAAATTTGATAGTACAAAAGAGTTTTGAAATAACAGATGATAAATTTGAAAGAGAATTATTTGGAAATTTTGATGAGAATATAAAAATTATAGAATCGAGCTTAAATGTAGATGTATTATTAAGAGAGGGAAAAATAGTTTTTATAGGGCAGCCTAAAAACGTAGAGAAAACTATAGAATTTATAAATGAATTATATAAAAATTTTCAAAAGGGAAAGACTTTAGACAAACAAAGTATTACTTATGCAATAGAGTTATTAAATGAAGGAAACAAAGAACAAATAGAGGAGCTTGAGGATATTATTGCAGTAACTAAAAAAGGTAGAGAAGTAAAGCCAAAAACCATAGGTCAAAAGCATTATATCAATTTAATTAGGAATAATGATATAACTCTTGGAGTAGGACCTGCAGGTACTGGAAAAACTTACCTTGCAGTAGCTATGGCTGTCAGAGCCTTTAAAAAAGATGAAATAAGTAGAATAATATTAACAAGACCAGCAGTTGAAGCTGGAGAAAGCTTAGGTTTTTTACCAGGAGATATGAAGGATAAGGTAGATCCATACTTAAGACCTTTATATGATGCTCTATTTGATATGTTAGGTGATGAAAAGTGTGCTAAATACTTAGAAAGAGGTATAATAGAAGTAGCACCATTAGCATTTATGAGAGGGCGTACACTTGACAATGCCTTTATAATATTAGATGAAGCACAAAATACCACTCCAGAGCAAATGAAGATGTTTTTAACAAGACTTGGATTTGGATCAAAAGCTGTTGTGACAGGAGATTTAACACAAATAGACTTACCAAGTAAAACTAAGAGCGGTCTTATACAGTCAATGGAAGTTTTAAAAGATGTAGATGGAGTTGGAATAAATAAATTTACTGAAAAAGATGTTGTGAGACATGAATTAGTCCAAAGAATAATAAAAGCGTATGAAAAATTTGATGAAGCTCAAGAGCTAAAGAAGATAAATTATAAAACTGAAAACAAAAGAAGCAAATAGGAGAGACATTATGGAAATTATATTAGATGATAGACAAGATAAAATTAAAGTAAGTGAAGAACTTTTAGAAAAAATACATGATATAATAGTAGAAAGTTTACATTATGAAGGTTATGACGATAATTATGAAGTAAGTCTATCTTTTGTTGATAATGAAGAAATACATGAGTTAAATAGACAATATAGAGGAGTAGATAGAGCTACAGATGTTTTATCATTCCCACTTTTGACAGATGATTTTGATGTAGAAATAGAAGAAGAGTCTCTAGGAGATATAGTTATATCTTTAGAGAGGGCTTTAGAACAAAGCGAAGAGTATAATCATAGCTTTGAAAGAGAAGTTTGTTTTTTAGTATGTCATAGTATGTTCCATTTATTAGGTTATGACCATGATACAGAAGAAAATACTAAAGATATGAGAAAAAGAGAAGAAGACGTGTTAAACAAGCTTAATATAACGAGGGAGTAAATTTATGGGTAAAAAGAAAGCTAAGCAAGGCATAATAAAAGCCTTTAATGCGGCTATTGCAGGAATACTATATACCTTCAAACATGAAAGGAATATGAAAATACACTATTTTGTAGCAGCACTGGTTCTTACTGCTAGCTTATTTTGTGAATTTAATAGATTTGAAATGATGATTTTACTTTTTACAATAAGTTTAGTTGTAATATCTGAAATGTTTAACACTGCTATAGAAAAAACTGTAGATATGGTAACAGATACGTACCATCCTTTAGCAAAAATTGCAAAAGATGTTGCTGCTGGGGGTGTTTTAATAGCTAGTTTAAATGCATGTGTAGTTGGATATTTACTTTTTTATGATAAGGTAGAAGCTATAGGGGAGCCTGTATTTTTTGCAATAAGAAAATCGCCTATACATGTCACGCTTATATGTATAGTCTTAGTTTTAATAGCAGTAGTTGTAGTTAAGTCACTAACTGCAACAGGAACACCATTACAAGGTGGAATGCCAAGTGGCCACTCTGCATTAGCTTTTGCGCTTGCTACATTAGTAACTTTTATGACAGAGAGAACAGTAGCATCAACTCTTGCATATTTAATGGCAGGGTTAGTAGCACAAAGTAGAATCGAAGGAAAGATACATACATTTTGGGAAACTATAGCAGGGGCTTTACTTGGAATTTTAGTAGCTATGCTTGTTTTACAGATAGCTCAATACTAAGAAGTGGGAAATTTATTCCCGCTTTTTTTAAAAGTAAATAGAAATATACTTTTTTCTTTATTTCTATTTTGGTATAATGTAATGTACTACTTAAAATAAGAAGGTACCAGTGGCCTTTAAGGGAGGTTAATATAGATGAATAATAAAGAACTATTAGAAATAGCCGAAAAAGCAAGGGAAAACTCTTACTCACCATATTCAAACTTTAAGGTTGGAGCAGCACTTTTAACAAAGAGTGGTAAAGTTTTCACAGGATGTAATGTAGAATGTGCATCCTTTTCTGGAACAAATTGTGCAGAAAGAACTGCAATATTTAAGGCTATATCTGAAGGATACAAAGATATAGAGGCAATCGCAATTGCCAGCACAAACTCTGAAAAAAATGAGGCTACATATCCATGTGCAATATGCAGACAGGTTATAATAGAGTTTGGACCAGATATAAGAATAATAACTGGATACTCAAAAGGAGATATGCAAGAACATACTATAGCAGAGTTAGTTCCACATTACTTCTCAGGTAGCGAGTTTAAATAAAAAACAAAAGACAAATTGAAAAGAGGAATCAAAAATGTTTAAATCAGGATTTGTTAGTATAGTAGGAAGACCGAATGTTGGTAAATCTACTCTTATGAATAATGTAGTAGGAGAAAAAATTGCTATAATGAGTGATAAACCTCAGACTACAAGAAATACTATACAAGCAGTATATACGGATAAAGATTGTCAAATAGTATTTTTAGATACACCAGGAATACACAAACCTAAAAATAAATTAGGTGAGTTCATGGTTAAATCTGCAACAGATGCATTTAAAAATGTAGATGTAGTTTTATATGTTGTTGACGAGTCTAAAAAAATTGGACCTGGGGACAGAATGATAATAGAAAACTTAAGAGGAATAAAAACTCCTAAGATATTAGTATTAAATAAAATAGATATGTTAAGTGAAGAAGAATTATTTGACTTAATAAAAATGTATGATGCTGAAAATATGTTTGATGCTATAGTTCCAATATCAGCATTAAAAGGAAAAAACACAGATCGATTATTAAAGGTAATAGAAGGATACTTACAAGAAGGTCCTAAATACTTCCCAGATTATATGATAACAGATCAACCAGAAAGGGTATTAATATCAGAACTTATAAGAGAAAAAGTTCTTCATTATGTTCATGATGAAATACCTCATGGAGTTGCTGTAGAAATAGAAAGAATGAGAAAAAGACCAGATAAGGATATAATAGATATATCTGCTGTTATTTACTGTGAAAGAGACTCACATAAGGGTATAATAATAGGTAAGAATGGTAGAAAATTAAAAGGTATAGGTAAATCAGCTAGGGAAGAAATAGAGCTATTACTAGGTTCTCAAATTAACCTTCAAATATGGGTTAAGGTAAAAGAAAACTGGAGAAACTTACAAAGCTTTATAAACAACTTTGGCTATACAGATAAATAATAAAAGGTGGGTTTTATGGATAGGAAAGACGAGCATTCCAAGGACTTATTAAATCAGGTTGAAGATTTAATAGAAAATAATAAAATATTAGAATTAAGAGAACTAATGGAGGAATATCATAACAGAGATATTTTTGATATTCTTGAAAGTTTAGATGAAGATAAACAAATAAAATTATTTGAAATATTGCCAATAGATATGGCAGCATCAATACTTGATGAAACTGACTCTGAATTTTTCAAACATATACTTTCAAAACTAAACACAGAACATAAAGCTAATATATTAGAAATGATGTCACTAGATGATATGGCTGATATTTTAGCAGAATTAGACGAAAGTGAAAGAGAAGAGATAATTAACTTACTAAATCAAGAAGATGCACAGGATGTTAAGGAACTTCTTATATATGAAGAAGAGTCTGCCGGTGGTATAATGACTACAGGTTATATAGCTATAAAAAAAGATATGACTGCTAAAGAAGCTATAGCTTATATGAGAGAACAGGCTGAAGATGCTGAAACTATATATTATATATATGTAGTAGATAATTTAGAAAAATTAGTTGGAGTCTTATCATTAAGAGAGCTTATTATAGCTAGAGAAGATATTGTAGTGGAAGATTTAATGAGTGAAAATATAATCTCTGTTTATGTAGATGAAGACAGAGAAAAAGCAGTTAAATTAGTTTCTAAGTACGATTTAATTGCAATTCCAGTAGTGAGTAGAGATGAAACTTTAAAAGGGATTATAACTGTGGATGATGTAATTGACGTTATAGAAGAAGAAGCTAGCGAAGATATGTATAAATTTGCTGGTACCTCAGAACAAGAAAGAGATATAATAGAACAAAACAATGTAGATCCAAAGGATCAAGTTATATCTTCTTTTAAAGCTAGAATACCATGGCTTGTTATTACTTTAATAGGAGGATTCTTGGCGACTCTTATATTATCGAGTTTTGACTATGTAATTGATTCAAAATATTTTCCTTTAATATACTTTGTACCAATAGTAACTGGAATGGGTGGAAATATTGGGACACAAGCTTCAGCTCTTACGGTTATGGCATTATCTAATAAACATTTAAATTTTAAAAATGTTTTATTAGAGGGATTAGTAGGCGTATTTACAGGAATAATTTGCAGTTTAATTATTGGTATAGCTACTTACGTTTTTGTCAAGGATATAAATATAGTTTTAATAGTATCTTTATCGCTATTGATAAATATGATAATAGGGGCTATGATAGGCTCATCAATGCCTATGTTATTTAAAAAATTTGACGTAGATCCATCAATAGTTTCTGCGCCATTAATAGCTACAGCCCTTGATATAATTGGAATGACGATTTATTTTTTAATAACAACCATTATATTGTCAAAAATTGTCTAACAACTTAATGCATTATTTCCCCCTTTCTTACTAAAAATATAATATAAGAGTAATGAAGGGGGTTTTTAAAAATGAACAATTTGTGTTGGGAAGTTTTTAAAAGGACAGGAAGTATAGAAGCTTATCTATATATAACAAATAGTAAAAATCTAAATGAAAGTAATGATAATATAAATAGGGAGATAGAAATCGACTATGATAATATTGAACACCCAGGGGATAGTACTACGATCAGCAAGATATAAAGAAAGTGATTTGGTCTTAACAATATTTACTAGAAAGCTTGGGAAGATTTCAGCAATTGCAAAGGGAGCAAAAAGAAATAAAAGCTCTTTGCTTTCTTCTTCTCAGGTTTTTTCGTACTCTAATTTTACATTGAAAAAGCAAGGTAATATGTATAGAGTAAGCCAAAGTGAGACTATAAAAAGTTTTTATAATATAGCCTATGATATTGATGCCTTTTCTTATGCAACATACATAACAAAGTTAGTAGAAGGATCTATATATGAAAATCAAACCAATAATAGGCTATTTGTTTTATTAGCTCAAACTCTTTATCTTTATACTCAAGATGATGTAGACAAAGAATTTGTAACTAGAGCATTTGAACTGAAATTTTTAGATTATACAGGATTTAAGCCTAATGTCAATAAATGTGTAAGCTGTGGTACTGATAATATCAAAAACAGTGTATTTAATGTTGATGAAGGTGGAATACTATGTGAAAAGTGTAAGGAAAATCATGTGTATAATTTTAAAATAGATGCTACAACTATTAAGCTTATAGATTATATTTTTAGAAATGATATATTAACTTGTAGTAAAGCAAAAGTATCAAAATATATAGTAAATGAGCTTAGCAAAATTTTAAAAGTATATATTCAAGTTTACGTTGACAACGCAAACACAAAATCATTACACTTATTACAGGGACTAGAAAATTATAAGGGAGCTGATAATAATGACTGATGTAACATTAGAAAAAATAGATCAAGTGTTAGAAAGAGTTCCAAGTGCAAGTTACGCTCAAGCTAAGGAAGCATTAATTATAAGTAATGGAAATATTGTAGATGCAATAATATATTTAGAACAAAGTAAAAAAACTGCTAAAGTAAAAACTAAGGCAAAAGCTAAGATGGAAAATGCTTTAGGAAAAGATGCAGAGGAATTAAAATGTCAATTAAAAGAAATGCTAAAAAGAAGCAATGTAATAAGAATAATTGTTGAAAAAGATAATAAAACAATAATGAATATACCTTTAACAGTTGGAGTTGTTGGCTTAGCATTAGGACCATTAGTAACATTAGTAGGTCTTTCAGCAGCTGTAATAGGTAAATTTAATATAAAAGTTGAAAACGAAGAAGATAAAACAGTAGTTGATTTAGGCGAATTAAATGAAGAAAAACTAAATATGTTAAAAAATATGCTAACAAACACTGCAAAGGAAGTTACTGATGTAGTAAAAGAAAATAAAAAAGATGATAAAGATATAACTGATGAATTAATAAAAGAAGAAACTGAAAATGAGTTAAGAGACTAAGCAAAGTATTGACAATACTAAATCTAAGTGTATTGACAAATTTTAAAGAGTTTGATATTCTAAAAGTTAGAAAATAACCATTTAATGGCCTTTCGTGTAGACGAAAGGCTTTGTTTTTAATATAGGAGGGTATTCGTATGAATTTTCAAAATATGATACTAACATTGCAAGATTATTGGGCTAAACAAGGATGTATAATGATGCAACCTTATGATGTAGAAAAGGGTGCAGGAACAATGAACCCAAATACATTTCTTAGATCTTTAGGACCTGAGCCTTGGAAGGTATGTTATGTAGAGCCATCTAGAAGACCTGCAGATGGAAGATATGGTGAGAATCCTAATAGATTATATCAACATCATCAATTCCAAGTAATACTAAAACCATCTCCAGATAATATACAAGAACTATACTTAGGAAGCTTAGAAGCTATAGGAATAGATACAAAAGCACATGATATAAGATTTGTTGAAGATAACTGGGAAGCAACAGCAGTTGGTGCTTGGGGACTTGGATGGGAAGTATGGCTAGATGGTATGGAAATTACTCAATTTACATATTTCCAACAAGTTGGTGGTATAGAGTGTGAGCTAGAAACTGGAGAAATTACATATGGTCTAGAAAGACTTGCTATGTATCTTCAAGAAGTTGAAAGTGTATATGATTTAAAATGGAATGATGAAATTACATACGGAGAAGTATTCCAAAGAGCAGAGTATGAAAACTCTATGTATGCTTTTGAAGAGTGTGATGCAGATTTATTATTCAATTTATTTGATGTATATGAAAAAGAAGCTTTAAAACTTATGGACAAAGGGTTAATTACACCAGCATATGATTATGTGTTAAAATGTTCTCATACATTTAATACGCTAGATGCTAGAGGAGCTATAGGTGTAAGTCAAAGAGCTTCATTTATAAGTAGAGTTAGAAATATGGCTAGAACAGTAGCTAAAGCATATGTAGAATTAAGAAAAGAAATGGGATATCCACTTTTAAAGGAAGGTGACAGATAATGAAAAATTACCTTTTATTTGAAATAGGTGTTGAGGAGTTACCTGCAAGATATGTAAACTCAGCAATGGAACAATTAAAACTTAATATAGTTAAATCATTTGATGAAAATAGAATAACTTATGATAGTGTCAATGTGTATTCTACACCAAGAAGATTAACTGTTGTAGTTGACAATATATGTGAAAGACAAGAAGATTTAGAAGAAGAAGTAAAAGGTCCAGCTAAAAAAATAGCTGTTGATGCTGATGGAAACTTCACTAAGCCACTTCTAGGATTTATGAAAAGTAAAGGTATAAAAGAAGAAGATTTATACTTTAAGCAAGTTGGAAAAGAAGAGTATGCTTTCGGTAAAATAAAACAAGAAGGTAAGTTAACAAGCGAAGTTTTAAAAACTGTACTTCCAGAGGCTATAAAATCTATGACATTCCCTAAAGCTATGCGTTGGGGTGGAAAAAACATGAGATTTATAAGACCGATAAGATGGATGGTTTGCATATTAAATGATTCAGTACTTGATATAGAACTAGAAGGTATAGTATCTGGAAATGTTACTAAAGGACATAGATTCTTAGGAGAAAGTGAATTTGAAGTTAACACTTTAGATGAGTACTTAGCTAAGCTAAAAGAAAACTTTGTAATATTAAATCAAGATGAGAGAAAATCTATTATAAAAGAACAATGTGAAGAAGTTGCTAAATCTTTAGGTGGAGAAATAGAACTTGATGAAGAGTTACTTGAAGAAGTAACTCATTTAGTAGAATATCCAACAGCTTTCTATGGAGAGTTTGATGAAGATTATGCTAAGCTTCCAAAAGAAGTTGTAATAACTCCTATGAAGCAACATCAAAGATACTTCCCAGTTTTAAAAGATGGTAAATTACTTCCAAACTTTATAGCAGTTAGAAATGGTGATAGTCATAGAATAGACAATGTTAAATCTGGTAATGAAAAAGTTTTAGAAGCTAGACTTGCAGATGCATTATTCTTCTATAAAGAAGATACTAAAAAGTCTTTAGAAAGTTACATAGAAAAATTAAAAACTGTTGTATTCCAAGCTAAACTTGGAACAGTATATGATAAAACATTAAGAATAGAAAAATTAGCTAATGATATATTAGATAAATTAAATGAATTAGGTGTAAAAGAAGATACACTTCGTGCGGCTAAATTATGCAAGGCGGATTTAGTTACAGGTATGGTATTTGAATTTACAGAGCTTCAAGGTGTAATGGGAAGAGAATATGCAAAAGTAAGTGGAGAAAATGAAAATGTAGCAGAAGCTATATTTGAACATTATCTACCAAGATTTGCAGGAGATATACTTCCAAAAACTAAAGAGGGAATTGTTTTATCTATAGCTGACAAGCTAGACTCAATAGCAGGGTTCTTTGCAATAGGTATACAACCAACCGGTTCTCAAGACCCTTATGCACTTAGACGTCAAGCTCTAGGAATAATAAATATATTAATGGATAATAATCTAGATATAAGCTTAAAAGAGCTTGTAGATTTAACTCTTGATAACTACTCATTTATAGAATTTAATAAAGAAGAAGTTTTAAACCAAATAATGGACTTCTTCAAAGATAGAATAAAGAATTTATTCAGAGATTTAGGAATAAGATATGATGTTATAGATGCTATATTAAGTTCTAATATAGATGATATAGCAGATATGTATGCTAGAGCTAATGCACTAAACTCTTGGATAGATAAAGATGAGTTAGTTGAAATGTTAACAGCATTTAATAGAGTTGCAACTTTAGCTCAAAAAGCTGAAACTGATAAAGTTGACATAAACTTAATGAGAGAAGAAGCTGAATTTAATTTATATCAACAATTCCAAGAAATACGTTCTAATGTTGAACATTTATTAGCTGATAAAGAATATACTAAAGCTCTTGACGCTTTTGCTTCTTTAAGACCAGCAATAGATAATATGTTTGACTCTGTCATGATAATGGACAAGGACGAGGCTATAAAGAATAACAGATTAGCTATATTAAAACAAATATATGACATAATGTTAAATATTTGTGATTTATCTAAGATAGTATATAAGTAATCTGCTTAAATGACCGAGGGAATTTTTCCTCGGTTTTTAGTTTTTGTATTTACATTATACTATAAAAAATATATAATATACTATATGGAAGAAAAACGGATAAATAGTATATCACAATAAAAAGGAGTGTGATTATTATTCAACTTAATAACAGACAGTTAAAGATAATTGATATAGTCAAAGAAAATGAGCCAATAACAAGTGAGAGCATAGCAGCAATGCTTAATGTAACTAGAGCTACACTAAGATCAGACCTAGCTATTTTAACTATGACAGGCGTATTAGATGCAAGACCAAAGGTTGGGTATTTTTACTCGGGAATAGATAAAGTAAACTTATTAGGCGACAAAATAAAAAATAAAACAGTAGCAGATATAATGAGTATGCCTATAATGGTTAGACAGGATACAAATGTTTATGACACTATAGTTAACATATTCTTATCTGATGTAGGTAGTATATTTATAATAGATAGTGATGAAGAACTATGTGGAATAGTTTCTAGAAAAGATTTATTAAAGGTAACAATAGGTGGAGGAGACATAAATAAAATACCTGTAGGTATGATAATGACAAGAACTCCTAATGTTGTAACAGTAACACCAAATGATACTGTAGTACTAGCAGCAAAGAGAATTATAGAACATGAAGTTGATTCGATTCCAGTTGTAGAAGAAATGAAAAGGGATAATAAATTAATACATAAGGTTGTGGGCAGAATTTCTAAAACTAACATAACTAAATTATTTTTAGAAATAGCAGATAATTAAGGAGGAATATATGGAGAATTTAGTCATATATGTAATATCAGACTCAGTAGGGGAGACAGCTCAACAGGTAACTAAAGCTGCATTATCACAATTTCAATTAAAAGATGATTATGAAATAAGAAGATTCCCTTATGTTGTTGAAGTTAATTTTTTAGAAGAAATTTTAGATAGTGCAAAAGAAGAAAATGCAATAGTTATATATACATTAGTAGAACAAGAACTTTTAGAGTTTACTGAGAAATACTGTGAAAGAGAAAGCTTAAGTTGTGTTGACTTAATGACTCCAATATTAAGACAAATAACTAATAAGATAGGTGTTAAACCAAAGAGAGAGCCAGGAATTATAAGAAAATTAGATGAAACTTATTTTAAGAGAGTAGAAGCTATAGAGTTTGCTGTTAAGTATGATGACGGTAAAGATCAAAGAGGTATTTTACAAGCTGATGTAATTTTATTAGGAATATCAAGAACTTCTAAAACACCACTTAGTATGTACCTTGCAAATAAGAATATAAAGGTTGCAAATGTACCTTTAGTTCCAGAAATACCAATACCTAAAGAGGTATTTGAAATAAATCAAAAGAAGATAATAGGGCTTACTAATACACCAGAGAAATTAAATCAAATAAGACAAGAAAGATTAAAGTCTTTAGGGTTATCAAGTAATGCAAACTATGCTAAATTTGATAGAATACTTCAGGAACTAGATTATTCAGATAAGATAATGAAAAAAGTAGGATGTCCTGTTATAGATGTTTCTAATAAAGCAATAGAAGAAACAGCAGGAATTATAATGGACATAATGAAAGAAAATGGTCTTAAAGTATTTGGAGATAGCGATAAGTAGGATTTTAGTACACATCGAGAATATAGGTTTTCGGTGTGTAGTATAAATCTTATTTGTATAAATTATCATAAATCTAAAATGATAAGTCAAATTAAGATTTCTTAAAAATAGAGTATACAAATAAAAAACGTTTAACTCTATAATTTTGAAAATACTAAATTTAGATTTTTAGTTATTATTTTAATTATATATTTCTAGGTATAACAAAAACAATCATACTTGAATACAATATACTGTATGTAATTGTGTCTAAAAAATAATATTTAGGAGGAGTTTTTATGAGTAAGTTTGTTTATAGTTTTGGTGAGGGTTCAAAAGAAATGAAGAGTCTTTTAGGTGGTAAGGGTGCTAACTTAGCCGAGATGACTAAGATAGGCTTACCAGTGCCTCCAGGATTTACTATTAGTACTGAAGCTTGCAATGATTATTATAAAAATAATGAATGTATAAGAGAAGATATAAATGTTCAAATTGAGGAAAAGTTAGTTGAATTAGAAAACTCTTTAGGAAAGAAGTTAGGATGTAGCGAAAATCCACTTTTATTATCTGTTCGTTCTGGTGCAGTTTTCTCAATGCCTGGTATGATGGATACTATATTAAACTTAGGTTTAAATGATACTTCTGTTAAGGCTTTAGCTAAAAATACTCAAAATGAAAGATTTGCTTACGATAGTTATAGAAGATTTATACAGATGTTTTCAGATGTTGCTATGGGTGTTCCAAAGTATAAGTTTGAAAATGCTTTAGATAGAATAAAAGAAGAAAAAGGATATAAATTTGACACTGATCTTACTAGTGAAGACTTAAAGGTTTTAGTTGAAGACTATAAAAAAATATATAAAAAAGAAATAAGACAAAACTTCCCAGAAGATCCAAAAGAGCAGTTAATGTTAGCAATAAAAGCAGTATTTAAATCTTGGAATAATCCAAGAGCTAATGTATATCGTAAATTAAATGATATACCTCACAACTTAGGGACTGCAGTTAATATACAATCAATGGTATTTGGGAATATGGGAGAAACAAGTGGAACAGGGGTTGCATTTACTAGAAATCCATCTACTGGAGAAAATAAATTATTTGGAGAATATTTAATTAATGCACAAGGAGAAGATGTTGTTGCAGGTATTAGAACTCCTCAAGATATAGAAACTTTAAAAGAAGTTATGCCAAAAATTTATGATGAGTTTGTAAAAATAACACATATACTTGAAAATCATTATAAAGATATGCAAGATATAGAATTTACAATTGAAAATGAAAAATTATATATACTTCAAACAAGAAACGGAAAAAGAACTGCAAAAGCAGCTATAAATATTGCAGTTGATTTAGTTGAAGAAGGAATAATAGATGAGAAAGAAGCCATAATGAGAATTGAGCCTAATCAATTAGATCAATTACTTCATCCAAACTTTGAAGAAAAATCTTTAAAAGATGCTAAACTTATAGCAAAAGGATTACCAGCTTCACCAGGTGCTAGTTGTGGTAAAATATACTTTAACGCAAATGATGTTGTTAATGCATCAGAAAAAGGTGAAGAAGTTATACTTGTAAGATTAGAAACTTCACCAGAAGATATAGAAGGCATGGTTGTATCAGAAGGTATACTTACAGCTAGAGGTGGTATGACATCTCATGCAGCAGTTGTTGCTAGAGGAATGGGAAAATGCTGTGTAGCTGGATGTGGAGAAATAAAAGTTGATGAATACTACAAAGAAATGACTGTAGATGGACTAGTTATAAAAGAAGGAGATTACATATCTTTAGATGGATCAACAGGATGTGTATATTTAGGAAAAGTAGAAAAAACAGATGTTGCTCTTACTGGTAATTTTGAAACTCTTATGAATTGGGTTGATAAATATAAAACTTTACAAGTTAGAACTAATGCTGATACTCCAAGAGATGCAGCTGTAGCTATAAAGTTTGGAGCAGAAGGTATAGGGCTTTGCAGAACTGAGCATATGTTCTTTGATGAAGATAGAATACCTGCAGTTAGAGAGATGATATTATCAAGAACAATAGAACAAAGATTAGTTGCTCTTGAAAAATTATTACCAATGCAAAGAGAAGACTTTACAGAGATATTTAAAGTTATGGATGGAAGACATGTGAACATAAGATTACTAGATCCACCACTACACGAGTTCTTACCACATGATGATGATGCTATAGAAGCTTTAGCAGAAACTATGGGATTAGAAGTTAAAGAAATAAGAAAGAGAATAGTTGACTTACAAGAATTAAACCCAATGCTTGGACATAGAGGTTGTAGACTTGCTATAACTTATCCTGAAATAGCTATGATGCAAGCAAAAGCTATAATACAAGGAGCTATAGAAGCTAAACAAAGTGGAGTAGAAGTTAATCCTGAGATAATGATACCTTTAGTTGGAGAAGTGAAGGAATTAAAGACTATAAAAGAAAATGTAGTATCAGTAATAGAAGAAGAAATAAAAAAATCAGGAGTTAACATTGATTATACAGTAGGAACGATGATAGAGGTTCCTAGAGCTTGCTTAACAGCAGATGAAATAGCTACTGAAGCTGACTTCTTCAGTTTTGGTACAAATGACTTAACTCAAATGACATTTGGATACTCAAGAGATGATGCTAATAAATTCTTAGGAGACTATGTAAATAGTGAAATCTTAGAAAAAGATCCATTCCAAGTTTTAGATCAAAATGGAGTTGGAAAATTAGTTCAAATGGCAGCTAAATTAGGTAGAGGAGTTAAGCCAAACTTAAAACTAGGTATATGTGGAGAACATGGAGGAGAGCCATCTTCTATAGAATTCTGTTATAAAACAGGATTAAACTATGTATCTTGTTCACCATATAGAGTACCTATTGCTAGACTTGCAGCAGCTCAAGCAGCTATAAAAAATAAATAGTTTATAATAAAAGGAATTGGATTAGCCAATTCCTTTTTTATTTTTATGAATTTAACTTATGAGTAATGAATATCTTAATTCAAAATAATATCAAAGTATTATATTATGTAATTCTTTAGTTTGTAATAATATAAGTATCCTTACTATTTACATATTCTTAATAAAGATTACTTATAATTAACCTTTATATAATATGGACTTAACATAATAAATTTAAAATGAAAGTGTAAGAAAATTTCGATAAAAGATGTTAAAAATTATAACATATTATGGAGGGGCTTTTATGTTTAAGAAAAAAATAGGTGTTTTATTATTAAGTACAATAATGGTAGGTGCTTTATCAGTAGGTTGTGGGTCAAATGATTCAGCAGGAAGTAAAGATGAAAGTAAAATAACTATATCGGGATCTACATCAGTAGGACCCCTTATGGAAAAAGAAGAAGAAGGTTATAAGGAAAAAGATTCTAATGTATCTATAGAAATAAATCAATTAGGAACATCAGCAGGTATAAAAGACACTATAAGTGGAGTTGCTCAAATTGGTATGGCATCAAGAGACTTAAAGGATGCAGAGAAAAAAGAAGGTTTAAAAGAAACTAAGATTGCTATAGATGGGATAGGTATAATAACTCATAAAGGAAATACAGTAAAATCACTTACAATGGATCAAATAAAAGGTATATACACAGGTAAAATAAAAAACTGGAAAGAGGTTGGAGGAAAAGATGCTCCTATAGTTGTAGTATCTAGAGAGGATGGATCGGGAACAAGAGATGCATTTCAAGAGATAGTTGGATATGACTCTACAGAGTTAGCTAAAGATGCACAAATAAGTGATGGTAATGGAAACGTAAAATCAACAGTAGCTGGAAATGAAAATGCAATAGGATATACTTCGTTTAGCTATTTAGATGATAGTATAAATGCACTTCAAGTAGATGGTGTTAACCCAACAGCAGAAAATGCTAAAAGTGGAGATTATAAATTATCAAGACCATTTTTATTAGTATACAAAGAAGATAAATTAGGTGAAAGTGGAAAGAAATTTGTAGATTATATATTAAGTGAAGATGGTCAAAAAATAGTAAAAGAAGATGGATTAATAACTATTAAATAATTATACAAAAACATATCACAAATTAAACTTTAACCATATTATATATTATTAAGACTATATTTGTTATATGGGGGGATAGTTGTGATAAAATGCCCAAGATGTGGAAAAGAAGTTTCAAATAGACCAGGAACTGTTTGCCCAAGATGTGGTTTAGATGTAGGAAAGGTCACAGAAAAAGTTAGATGCCCAGAACCTAGTTGTAGAGCTTTGGTATCTAAAAAATTAGAATACTGCCCAAAATGTGGGTGCAAATTAAAGGGATATAATTTAAGTGAAGTATTGAAAATAGCAAAAATGAGATTTAGTAATACATTTTCTGATGAAGATTAAAAAGAAGCTTTTAAAAGCTTCTTTTTATTTTATACAATTAGATATAAAATTAAAGTAGTATAAAGTTATTTAGCAATATTAAGTTGAAAGGATAAACTATGGATAGAGAACTAAAGATAAGAGAAACTAAAGAATTCGTTATAAAAAAATTATTTGGAGAAGCAAGTGGACATGATTGGTTCCATATAGAAAGAGTTTATAACTTAGCTAAATTTATGGCTAAAGAAGAGGGTGCAGATACATTTATAGTTGAGATGGCAGCGTTATTACATGATATAGATGATTGGAAGTTTTCTAAGAATGAAAATCTAGTAGAAATATTCTTAAATGAAATTAAATTACACAAAAGTGATATAGAAAAAATAAAAAGTATAATAAATACTATGTCTTATAAGGGGGGAGTAGTAGATTCAACTCAATATAGTATAGAAGGAATGATAGTTCAAGATGCAGATAGATTAGATGCCATGGGAGCAATAGGAATAGCTAGGGCATTTGCATATGGAGGAAATAAAAATAGAGTAATATATCATCCAAGTATAAATCCTATGGAATATAAAAATTTGGATGAGGTGAAAAATAAGAATAATCATACTATAAATCATTTTTATGAAAAGTTACTTAAATTAAAAGATTTAATGAATACAGAAACAGCTAAAAAAATAGCTCATGAGAGACATGAGTTTATGGAAAAATATCTAAATGAATTTTTTTATGAGTGGAATTTAAAAATGTGATATTAAAATAGAAATAAAATAGAGGATTTATACTTTATAAATCTTCTATTTTATTTCTATAAGTATTTAGTTTATTTAATGCTAGTTGATAGTTGTATGATGCAGAAATATTAAAATATTTAATTGCAGAATCTAAATTGCCAGTTAATTCATAAAAAGTTCCTAGATTAAAAGCTGCTAAATAGCTACCAGTACCTTCGACAATTTCATAATCTAACTGTAATGCATTTAAATAACAAATATCTATATTATCAAAATAAGATATATATTTGTTTGGGTCAAAGGCAACTAACTCAGTAAAAATTAAACCACAAATAAAATGAAAATCACAACAATCATTCATATAATCAAAAATATTTTCAATAATTATTAATCCTTTTTCAACATTATTTGTTTTAATTAAATTATATAAATAAAGAATAAGACCGTCCTTAATAAATTCATCTTTATAAGAAGATATACTATCGTAAAACTTATCAAAATAAGTAGAAGCTTCATTAAACATTTTATTTGAATAGTATGTTTTGGCAGCTTGATATAATAGGTATAAATCTTGAGGAGATTGATTTAACTCTTTAAGTATAAGATCTATATTTCTATTAAATTTATTAGTGTTTAAATATCCATCATGCTCTACTTCAATATTAACTATATTTCTAGGTAAGTTAGAATCTATCTGTTCATGAATGCTACCTGTAAAATAAACACCTTTTGGAATTAGCCTTGAAATAAAAGAAGTTGATTTTCTTATTTCATTATTTTGTTCAAATAAGCTAACTATTTTTATTTTACCTATAAATTTTTCTTTAGAATTTAAAATTTTAAAAATTTTATCATATTCAATAGTAGAAATGAATTCATCAGCGTCTAATATTAAATTCCAATCAGAGTCAGATTTTATTAGACCAAAATTTCTAGCATTTGAAAAATTATTATCCCAAGTATAATCATATACAATAGCTCCAAATTCTAAAGCTATATCTTTTGTACCATCAGTAGAACCTGTATCCACTATTATTATTTTACTCACTAAATCCTTTGTTGAATTTAGACATCTCCTTAATTTAGACTCTTCATTTTTTACAATCATGACCAAATTTAAATTTTCCAATATATTACCCTCCATAAGTGTAAATAATAAAGTAATTATACGGATAAAGATAAAAATTATTAAATAGTAAATTTATTTAAATTTTGAATTACTTTAAACTTAAGTTTAACCTTAAACAAATCACCATCTATATCTAGTTCAAGGTTTCCACCTTGCATATTAACTAAATTCTTAGCAATAGAAAGACCAAGGCCACTTCCGCTAGTATTTCTTGAAACATCACCACGGACAAATCTTTCCACTAGCTCATCTGGAGTAATATTTAACTTATGGTTAGAAATATTTTTCATAGTAATTAAAACATTACCACAATCTGTATACATATCTATATATACTCTGGTATTTGATAGGGAATACTTAACTATATTAGAAATAAGATTATCAAATACTCTAAACATTCTTTTACCATCTATATTAGTAAAGATAGGTTCATTTGGAGTATTTACTATAAAATCTAGTTTGGAACTTTCAATCTTATCATCAAGTTCAACAATACTTTGAATAAGAAGTTCTTTTATATCAGTTTTTTCAAAATAAAGTTCTATATCACCACTACTGATTTTAGAAGCCTCAAAAATATCTTCAACTAAATTCTTAAGTCGATAAGCTTTTTTATCAAGTATATTTAGATAATTTTTAGTAGTTTGATTATCAAGTTCATTATTTTTTAATATATCTATATAACTAACAATTGAAGTCAGGGGAGTTTTTAAGTCATGACTTACATTAGTTATAAGTTCAGTTTTCATTTTTTCATTTTTGAGCTGAGTTTCTAAAGCTTTATCTAAACCTTCACCAATATTATTTATACTAGTTGCAATAGATGCCAGGTCATCATTTCCGATAACATCTAGTTTAGACTTTAAATTTCCATTTTCTATATCTTTTATATTGAGTTCTATATATTCAATGTAATCTATTTTTCCCTCTATTTTTTTATATATATAAGCATAACATATAGAACTTATAAAACATATTAATAAGGATTCAATTAATGAGCTTGAACTATATGGATAAATAGTATTAAGTGATAAAAATAATAATATAAATTGAACAATTAAAGCTATTATAAATAATAGACCAAGTTTTTGAGTCAAATGATGTTGATGATATTTATTATTTAAAGTATTAATAATTGGAATAACAAGTAGTCTTGATTTTATAGGAGTATTGCAATTTTTAAAACTATTAAAAATAAAATAGATTATCCATAAAATTATACTATCACAATACACTAAATCACTATCATAAAAAGGCATTGTATGTTTCCACTCATCAAAACGTGATAGAAAAATAAATATTATTATAAATAAAATAACTTCTATTGGAGTTTTAGAAAAGATGTTAACCATGTAATCAATTAATATATTTTTAGCTTTTCTATTGAAAACATATATAAAAAAACATATTAAAGATACAATAGATGAAATAAATATAATTTTCTTTTGTATATTTATAAGGGCATATTTACTAAGTTCATCAACAGGACCAAATAAATAATATTTAGGGATAAAGTCAGTAGGAGACTCACCTAAAAAGTTAAACATGATATTAAAACAACCTTCAAATAATATAGACAAAGATATGAAAAGCACAAATAAAGATACAAATTTAAAAACTGGATTATTAATAAGCAATTTTTTCAATTTTATATCCAATTCCCCACACCACCTTTAAATACTTAGGATCCTTTGGATTTATTTCTATCTTCTCCCTAATTCTTCTTATATGAACAGCAACAGTTTTTTCACAATTATAAGCAACATCTTCCCAAACATTCTCATAAATATCTTTAGAAGAAAAAACCATTCCCTTATTTTTAAGTAAAAATTCTAAAATTTTAAACTCAATAGGTGTAACCTTAACAACTTCACCATCTAGTGTAACAACTTTAGTATCATTATTTAAGCAAAGGCCACCACTAACAAGCAAACAATTACTATTATCAGAATTAATATCTTCACTTCTATGATTTAAATTAATAAATCTTCTAAGCTGAGACTTAACACGAGCTATAAGTTCTAGAGGATTGAAAGGTTTAGTAACATAATCATCAGCACCCATATTAAGTCCTAAAATTTTATCCATATCTTGATTTTTAGCAGATAAAAGTATTATAGGAATATTATTATTTTCACGTATCTTAAGTGTTGCTTTAAGACCATCCATATTAGGCATCATAACATCCATAATAACTAAATCTATATTATTATCTATTAAACTTTCAATAGCTTCTAAACCATCATAAGCTTTTAAAATATTAAACCCTTCTGGTTTTAAATAAAACTCGATAGCTTCAACTATTTCCTTGTCATCATCAACTATTAATATATTTTCACACATTAAAAATCACTCCTTTAGAATAATTATAACATAGAGTTTTCCTCAATAAACTTATAAACTATGCTCTAAATTATTAAGAATTTATTACGAAAATGTTCAATTATTACAACTTCATAACAAAGTTTGTACGATGAAGCTAAATTCCTTTTTTTGTAAAAAAACTAAGATACAATTCTCTTATAAAAGCACTTGGCTTTGAAAAAGAGAGGGGTAATAAGCAATGCGAAAAAAATTAAATTTAGGGCTTAGATATATGCAAACATATAAAGCAAGATCCTTTGCAATTATACTAAGCATGGTTTTATCAGTAGCGATGATAGTAGGAATATTAACTTTAACAAAAATAGAAGACATGAATAGTTTACAAACTATGAAATACAACACTGGAATATATCACACAACTTTTAAAAATTTAAATGATAAGCAATTAAAAATCATAGAAAATAGTGGGAATCTAGAAAATGTAGGTGCTTTTAATTTTCATGGAATAACTACAGGCAAAGAAAAACAAAATGTAATAATGCTAAATTGCAATGAAGATTATATAATTTCAAATTCAAAACTTGAAAAAGGAAGATTTGCAAAAAATAAAAATGAAATTGTAGCTGAAGAATGGGTATTAAAAAATCTAGGATTAGAGCCTAAGTTAAACCAAGTTATAAAGCTTAATATTGAAGATACAAGTAAAAATATTAAAGATGAAGAATTTAAATTAGTAGGAATTATAAAAGATAGACCAACAGAAAAGCAAATTGGTAAGATGCAAATGTATTTACCACTACAAAAAAACAGTGAAAATTTAGAGGTTGGAGTAGCCTTTAATGAAAAAATAGATATACCAACGTACATATTAGAATTAGCTAAAAAAGCCAATGTAAATAAAGATAATATAACAAGTTCAGAGGATTTAATAACGATATCTCGTGATGCAAACAATATTAGCTTAAACATCGTTTTAAGTGCTTTAGTTATAAGTTTAATATGTGGAATAGTAGTATATAGTATTTTCAATATATCTATGTACAAAAGATTTAAAGAATATGGGATATTAAGAGCAATAGGAGCTAGAAACTTTAAAGTATTTAGACTTATATTAAATGAATTGATGACTTTATCACTTATAGGCATACCTATAGGAACTGTATTAGGAATTATTGCTTCGACTATATCTAATAAATATGCAAGTGAACTAAAAACAAATATAGCACTGAATGGAGAAATAATAAAATTACATATGATTTATCCAATTGTTGAAATAGTATTAACAACATTATTTATGATTATAATATTACTTTTAATAGCATTTTTTACTTATAGAAAAATAAATAAGTTATCGATAATAGACGCTATAAAAGGAAATAGAAAATCTGACAATATGAAAAGAAATATTATAACTGTTAACACTTTAAGAAAATATATGAAGACTTATAAAGCAATATCATTTAAAAATATATGGAGAAATAAAAAGAGATGTATAATGATCATTTTATCTATGAGCATATGTGGAATATTATTTATAAACTCAAACTATAAATCACATTTAGATCAATCAGATGATTTTATCGTAGATAGATCTATGTTCAATAACTCTGATATGAGGATAGATGTATATGGAACTGGAAACCAAAGAGGCGGATTAAGCAAAGAGGATATAAATAAAATAGAAAATATAGATGGAGTAAAAGAAGTAGTAAAATCTCAAATAATGAATGGTAGAATGGTTATGGATGAAAAAGATATAGCCATTAAAGGCTATTTTGAAAACATAAATAAATCCAGTAGGGGCGAAGGTCTATTTAAAGGATATTTAGTAAAAGATAAATTAAATAATGAACTTATCTTAAAACAAAATCTTAGAGGATATGATGATAAGGCATTAAAAGAACTTAATAACTATTTAGTTGAAGGTAGTATAGATATTGAAAGAATGAAAAATGAAGACTTAGCAGTAATTTATATACCAAGAGTTGTAGATGAAAAACATGGTGGGAAAATCGAATATAACATTGTAGACAATGGAAAGCCAGTTTCAGATATAAAAGTAGGAGATACTGTAAAAGTTAAATTTAGAGAAGATGGAAAAAGACCAATAGAATTTATAACGTTAGAAGACAATGATGCTAAATACATTGAAAAAGAATTTAAAGTAGGTGCAATAGTTAGTTATCCATTTATGGCAGAAGATACATATTCAAGTGATCAATGTATAGATGTAATTGTTAGTGATAATAAATTTACTCAAGTTACAGGAAGTGAAGATTATCAAGCTATAAATATAAATTTAGATAAGGGTGTAAATGATAAAAAAGTTTATGATGAAATATTAAAAACAACTATAAAAGTAAATGGAGCTATGGCAAGAAATATAATGGAAGAAAAGGCAAATAGAGATGCTATGTATGAAAAGTCTAGAATTTATAATGCTGGAATGGTTGTAGTTCTGTTTATAATAGCAATTGTAAATATAGTAAACAACATAAGTCAAAGTATTTTAGATAGAACTAATGAGTTTGGAATGTTAAGAGCTATAGGGCTTAACAATAAAGACTTTAAAAAGATGATAATATTTGAGGGGCTTATATATACAGTTATATCAAGTTTAATAATTATAGTAGTATCTTTAGTGCTAAATAAAATGACTTATAATTCCTTTGAAGTATCTAAGTATGGAATAGATTTTAGTATAAGATATGTAGATTATATATTAATTATCGGAATAAATACTTTAGTTGGGATACTTACAACATACTTACCAGCTAAAAAATTAGAAAAAATAAGTGTAGTTGAAATGGTAAATATAAATGAATAATTAGATATTTTAATATAAATTTGGAGGGAAACAATATGTCAATTTTAGAAACTATAAATTTATCAAAAACTTATGGAAGTAAAGAAAGCAAAGTAAATGCGCTTGATAATATAAATATAAATATAGAAAAAGGAGAATTTGTTGCAATAATAGGGCCTAGTGGAAGTGGTAAAAGTACATTACTACATTTATTAGGAGGGCTTGAGAGATTAAGCGGAGGAAGTATAAAAGTAAATGAAAAAGATATAAGTAAATTAAAAGATAAAGAACTTGCAGAGTATAGAAGAAAGGAAGTAGGTTTTGTATTCCAACAATATAACTTAATTCCAGTATTAAATGTAGAAGAGAATATAGAACTTCCTCTTATGTTAGGAAATGATGATATAGATGAAATATATATAAGCGAACTTATAGATATATTAGGGTTAAAAGAACGTAAAAAACATCTTCCAAGTCAATTATCAGGAGGACAGCAACAAAGAGTAGCAATAGGAAGAGCTTTATCTACAAAGCCGAGTATAATACTTGCAGATGAACCAACAGGAAATCTAGATAGTAAAACCACAGAAGAAGTAATGGAACTTTTAAAAAAATCTATAAAAAAATATAATCAAACTCTAATAGTTATAACTCATGATCAAAACATAGCTAAAAAAGCAGATAGGATAATTAATATAGTAGATGGTCACATAAAAATTTAAATAAAAATGGAGTACTACTTTAGTACTCCATTTTTTATGTAAGTTTATATAAATATTCTATGTTCGTTTATGTAAATTAAAA
This sequence comes from Paraclostridium sordellii, assembly GCF_000953675.1. Taxonomy (NCBI): domain Bacteria; kingdom Bacillati; phylum Bacillota; class Clostridia; order Peptostreptococcales; family Peptostreptococcaceae; genus Paraclostridium; species Paraclostridium sordellii. Next base: position 597,696 of record NZ_LN679998.1, read on the forward strand.
AATGTACATATTTCTCAGTACAATCTGGGTAATTATAACAAGAAATCTACTCATTTTTATATAAGTTAATCTTCGTACATATAAGCTCTAGTCATCTTAATTTCGTTATTAACATCTTTACTTATTAATATTTGATGCAAATCTATAACTCCATTATTAAAACATGCAGCACAAGAAGTTAGATATAAATCCCACATTCTTACGAATTCTTCACCAAACATACCTTTTACAGTATCTCTTTCTTTATCAAAGTTTTTATACCATTCTATTAAAGTTCTAGTATAATGTCTTCTTAAACTTTCAACATCTAAAGTGTAGAAATTATATTTTGGGAATAAATCTATAATTTCACGTAATGATGGAATAACACCACCTGGGAATATATACTTTTTAATCCAAGCATCGCCAGGAGATTCAGTAAGGCCACTTATGTAATGTAGTAAGAAAAGACCTTTTGGTTTTAACACACTATTTACATTTTTTAAATATAAATCGTAATGTTCACGTCCAACATGTTCAAGCATACCGACACTTACGATTTTATCAAAAGACATTCCAGAATGCTCAAGATCTCTATAGTCCATAAGTTTAACCTCTAAATAATCTTCAAGACCTTCTTTTTCTATTCTTTCTTGGAATTTTTTATATTGCTCTTCACTTAAAGTAATACCAGTTCCTTTGACTTTATATTTTTTAGCAGCTTCTATAAGTAAGTAACCCCAACCACATCCTATATCTAATAGAGTTTCTCCTTCAGATAATTGAAGTTTCTTTAAGATATAGTGTATCTTATTCATTTGAGCTTCATATAATGTATCGTTTTCATTTTTGAAATAAGCACAAGAATAACTAAGTGTTTTGTCTAACCAAAGACTGTAAAAATCATTACCAAGATTATAATGATAGCAAACTTCAGATTTTTGCTTTTTTTCATTCCCTGCTTTAGAGAATATTTTACCAAGCTTTGCAAAGTTAGTATGGAAATGATCTTTTTGACAACCAAATAAGGTATCAAGAGTAACTAATAAGTCTCCGTCTATACTAATGTCATTTCTCATGTAGGCTTCCCCTAGAGTTAAAGAAGTACTAGTTAATAAGTCTTTTTTACTTAGAGGGTTATTAAAGCAAACCTTAAATACGGGATCTCCTTCACCTACTAAAAACTCTTCACCATCCCAAAGTTTAACTTCAAATGGATTTGAATGTAGCTTTGAAACAAATTCTTTAATAAATATTTTATCTAGATTGTTCATATTAAACGTCACCTCTTTAGTTACAATACCCATAAAATGGAAAATAAAACAAAGGAAATTAAAAAAATTAAGTCACTATGTATTGACTGTGGTGTAACTACATACTTTATAGTAATAAGTAGAGTAGATTTAAAGATTGAAAATAGGAGGCATAAATGAAAAATTCACTATCAGAAAGTTTTACTTTTCCAGCACTTATAAAGTTTACGATACCATCAATTGTTATGTTGGTGTTTATATCTTTATATACGATAGTAGATGGAGTATTTGTATCAAGATTTATAAATACGGATGCATTATCAGCAGTTAATATAGTATATCCGTTTATAAATGTTGTAATAGCAGTGGCTGTAATGCTTGCAACTGGAAGTAGTGCAGTTATAGCTAAAAAATTAGGGGAAAATAAATCTAAAGAGGCAAAAGAGAACTTTACATTAATTATAATATTAGGACTTATTTTAGGAATTTTAATAGCTTTACTAGGATTTATATTTACAAAACCTATATTATATATGATGGGTTCAACAGAAAATTTATATAATTATTGCTTGGACTATTTTTTAGCCCTTCTTATATTTGTTCCTGCATTTATAATTAACTTATTATTTCAATACCTAACTATAACAGCAGGAAAGCCAAATATAGGATTGATATTAACTATAATTGGTGGGCTTACAAATATGATACTTGATTATATTTTTATAGTACCTATGGATATGGGAATAGCAGGAGCTGCACTTGCTACAGGTATGGGGAATTTAATACCATCTATACTAGGAACGATATATTTTATAAAAAAAAGATCAATTCTTTATTTTGTAAAACCTAAGCTGGATTTAAAAGTTATATTAAATTCTTGTGCAAATGGTTCATCTGAAATGGTAACAAATTTATCAACAGGAGTTACTACTATGCTATTTAATATAGTAATGATGAAACTTTTAGGATCTGATGGAGTAGCTGCTATAACTATAGTTTTATATGGTCAATTTTTAATTACTTCTGCATATATAGGATTTTCTTCTGGAGTAGCTCCAATTATAAGTTATAATTATGGTAATAGGAATAAATTTGAACTTAAAAAATTAATTAAGTACAGTACTAGATTTATTGCTATGAGTTCAGTGATACTTTTTTTAATATCGATGTTTTTTGCACCAAATATAGTTGGAATATTTTCACCTAAAGGAACAAAGGTATTTGAAATTGGGTATAAAGGATTTATGATATTTTCAATTAGTTTTTTAGTAACAGGAGTAAATATATTCGCATCAGCTATGTTTACAGCTTTTTCAAATGGGAAAATATCAGCTACCATATCATTTTTAAGAACATTTATATTTATAGTATCTGGAATACTGATACTACCTATGTTTTTAGACGTTAATGGAGTATGGCTATCTGTTCCTATAGCAGAAATATTATCGATGATAATATCTATAGTATTTATACTTAAGTATAAAGATATTTATGGGTATGGAAAAGAAACTGAAACTCAAAAAACTGATAAAAAAAATCCGTATAAAGACATAAAGGAGTTTTAGATATGAAAATCAAAATACAAGAACCTAAGATAAGTAATAATTTAGTAGAATCTTATGATGTAATTGATGAGATTTTTGAGGAAGAACGTTTAGAAGAAAAAATAATTGAAAATACTACTATATCTGGAGTGTATGAAGTAAGATTAACTTTAAATTCTTGTGTATTTAAAAATGTAGTATTTGAAAATTGTGATTTTAGAAAACTTGATGCAACTGATGTAATTTTTGAAAATTGCAATATGTCTAATATAAATTTTGCAGATAGTGGGATGTATAGGGTTAAATTTGTTAATTGTAAGTTAACAGGTACTAGATTTGAAGACTCTATATTAAAAGACGTAATTTTTTATGAGTGTTTAGGAAGATATTCTAATTTTTCTTTTGCAAAGTTTAAGGGAGTGACAATAGAAAACTCAGATTTTCAAAGTGCAGTTTTTCAAGAGGTGGAAAATTACAGATTAAACTTAGATTTTTCAGAGTTATCAAAATGTACATTTAGTGGGACTTCCTTAAAAGGGGTTGATTTTACAACTTGCAACATAGAAAATTGCGAATATAAAGTTCTAGATGTAGCGGGTGGAACTTTTTCTATCGCACAAGCTTTAGAATTATCTAAGCTTTTAAGAATAACAATAAAGTGATAATATGAAACTATCTTAAAATTAGTAAAGTAGGATACTTTTTTAAGATAGTTTTTTTATGTATTTAAAAGAATTTTTAAAAAAAATTTGGTAAAACTAGGAACAAAATGAAAATTGAAAGGACTTGAAAGCATGAATCAATCAGTTGTTTTCAGTAATTATTTTTGTGCAATATTTATGCTAATAAGCACAGTAATTTTATTTATAAATAGAGAAAAATTTAAAATGCTTTTTAAAAAGTTATATAATTTAGGATTTCTGATTTTAAGTATTTCAGCAATTTTATATATTATTATATCTATTAATTTCAATTATCCAGTAAGTGATAAACTAATTTACTTCAATAGATATCTAGACTGGATTTTAACTACACCATTATTAGTAATAATGCTTTATTTCATAGGAATGTATTATGAAAAAACAAACGAAAAAACTATACTTAAAATAGTTATTATAGATGTAATAATGATTTTAAGTGGATTATTATCTGATATATCCATAGGACCAAGCAAATACTTATGGATTTTAGTTGGTAGTATCTCGTTTTTAATAATTTTATACATTTTATGGGGTCCAGTTGAAAAAGTGGCTAGTACTCAAGGATGTGATATATATAGGGTATATAAAATTTTAGCAATATGGTTTACTGTATTTTGGATAGGATATCCGATAATTTGGTTTTTAGGTAAGTCAGGGTTAGGTATAGGAAATCGAAAAATTTTCAGCTGTTTATCTATTGTAACTCCTGCTATGTTTAAAGTAGGATTTGTAACATATAGTTTAAAAAAAATTAAAGATATCATTAATTTATAGAAAAAATACATTTAAAATATGGAAAATAAATTTAAATTTTAATTTAAATTTTAAAAATAATCCATTATGTCGTAAAAAAATTTTTTTCCAAAAAATATTAATTTTAGTATAGATTTTCTAAAAAAGTTGTAGTATTATTTAAACATAGGCAACAAGATTAGACAAAAAGTGAAAACAGAAGACAATAGGAAATGACATAAATTTTAGATATATTAAAAGGATAATCATCCCAATGATTCCTTATAACCTTTAGATAAAATACTATCCCCCCATAAAATAGTATTTTAAACCTAATACCCACCCATTTAAAAGACTGTATCGGAAGCAGTCTTTTTTTTTATGTATTTTAGTAGTATGATTAATGTAGAACATTTAGATACATTTCACAAATTAAATTAGGAGATAAAATTATGAAGATATTAATAGATGCTGATGGATGTCCAGTAGTAGATGAAACAATAAAAATAGGAAAAAAATTTAATATAGAAACTATAATAATGTGTGATACTTCTCACATGTTCAACAAACCAGGAATTGAGATAATAACTCTTCCTAAAGGAGCGGACTCTGTTGACTTTGCACTTATCAATAAAGTAAATAAAGGTGATATAGTAATAACGCAAGATTATGGATTAGCAGCAATGGTTTTATCTAAGGGTGGATATCCGATAAATCAAAATGGAATAGTTTATACTGACGAAAATATTGACCAATTATTATACACAAGACACTTATCTAAAAAAGCAAGAAATTCAGGTTCTAGAATGAAAGGACCTAAAAAAAGGCAAAAAGAAGATGATATAAGGTTTGAAGAGAATTTAATAAATCTTATAAATAATCATAAATAAGGTTAAATATGAAATTAAAGTCATACAACAATAAACAAATATATTGGTTAGTAGGATTGATATTTATTAGTCTGCTTATAATAAAAATAGGTGGAGATAACTTTCAAACAATATTTATAATAAGTGTTATTTGGTTAATATATATAGGAATTTTCATAAAAAGTTTAGCTAAATTAAAAAATAAAAAGTGGTTAATCATAACATCTAAAATTTATAATGTCTTGATATTTATATTTATAATAACTTTTATTTTACTAGAAATATTTTTATGTATAAATATAATCAATTTTAAAGAAGCAAAGGATATAGAAAATTTAGAATATATAATAGTTCTAGGAGCAGGCCTTGATGGTGAGAATGTTGGGAACACACTAAAATCAAGGTTAGATAAAGTTATAGAATATAAACTTTCAAATGGAAATACACAGGTAATAGTATCTGGGGGTCAAGGTAAAGATGAAGTTATTTCTGAGGCAGAAGCTATGAAAAGATATCTAATAAAAAATGGAATAAAAGAAAATCAAATTATAAAGGAAGATAAATCAACAACGACATTAGAAAACATTAAGTTTAGTAAATCAATTTTAAAAGATAGAAATGATGAAAATGAAAAAGTATTAATAGTAACTAATGATTTTCATTTAACAAGAGCAAGAATAATTGCTAATTTATTAGGAATAAAAAGTGAAGGGCTAGCATCACAAACACCTATAAGAATTAGAATAAACTATTTAGTTAGAGAGTACCCAACTATGATAATAGACTTGGTTAGGACATCCATATATGCTTTAAACAATTAAAAAAGAAGACTCAATTATTATTTTGAGTCTTCTTTTTTTTCAAACTCCATATCCCAAGAGAAATATCCATTATCTTTTTTAGTATATTTTAATATTGCATCAAATTTATTTCCACTTTTACTAGTTAAGCCTTTTACTTTTGCAAATCCATTTTTTAAAATGCTTTTAACCATAGTTTTATTAGGCTTTTTCTTTAAGGTTAATAAAAATTTATCTGTATTCCATATTCCAAACTTACATTCTTTGTAGTTAGTACAAATGTATCCCTTAGAACACTCAATAACATCATTTTTACATATAGGGCATACACCTAAGCTTTCTTGTTTAGACCCATCACTAGAGAATGTTCCTTTAGAGTATCTTTTAGTTTTAGGGTTATAACTATAAACTTCTGTACTAATATTTTTATTAGTATCATTTTTGATAGTTTCTACGCCATTTACTATGAAGCTCATTATATTAGTTAAATATTGACTTCTAGTAAATTCTCCTCTTTGAATATCACTTAGGCTTTTTTCAAGTTTACCAGTATAATCAACATCAAGTAAATCTTTTAAAGGAAATATTTCAACTAAATTTTTACCTAAATCAGTTATATAATAAGATTTACCTTTCTTATGAACATATCCAACTTCAGCTATTTTTTTTAAAACTTCAGCACGAGTTGCAGAAGTACCTATAGAGTAACCTGATAATACTGCTGTATCATCATCAGAAATATTTTTACCACAATTTTTCATAGCTTTTAATAAAGTGTCCTCAGTATAAGACTTAGGGGGAGTAGTTTGCTTAGTTAATATATCCATTTTAACAACATCAACTATATCATCTTTATTGACAAAAGGTAATAAATCATCTTTTTCTTCTTTATTATAAACTTCTAAAAATCCTTTTACCTTAAGAACCTTTCCTTTTGTTAAAAACTTATGATCATTAACATATGTGTGTATTTCTGTATTTTCATACTCAGCAGGAGGCATAAAGTTTGCTATAAATCTATCCTTTATGGCATTATAGACAATCTCTTCATCTGAAGTTAATTTATTTGGAACTATATAAGTAGGAATTATAGCACTATGGCTATCTACTTTTGAAGAGTCGAAAACTCGTTTAGTTTTAGCAAATTTAATTTTATTTTCATAAGGAAGACCAACCTTAAGTTTTTCTAAAGTCTGAGCAGCTTTTCCAGCTAAACTTTCTTCTAAGTAAATAGAATCGGTTCTAGGATAAGTTATAAATCCACCTTTACCTTTACCTTCATATAATGATTGACATACTTTTAATACCTTATCAGAAGTAAAGTTAGAATGTTTAGAAGTTATATATCCTTGAAGAGAAGTTAAACTAAATAGTTTTGGGGCATATTCTTTAGAATTTGAAACTTTTTTCTCTTTTATAACTCCTTTATCTGAGGTAATACTTTCGATGACTTTATTAGCATCATCTACACTATCAAATTTAGACTCTTTTCCTTTAATGTATTTACCTTTATAATTTCCATTATCACATTTAAAGTTACCTTCTATCTCAAAATAAGTTTTTGGAATGAAGTTTGATATCTCCATATCTCTATCATAAACTAACTTTACAGTTGGAAGTATAACTCTACCAATATTTAAAAGTTTACCATTACCATATTTTAAAGTAGTCATAGATGTAAAATTGATTCCAATTAACCAGTCAGTTACAAGTCTAGTATATCCTGCGGCTTGTAAATTTCTCATTTGTTCATCTGTTTTTAAATTAGATAATCCTCTTTTTATATCTTCAGGAGTCCATTCATTAACTAATATTCTTTTAATTGGCTTTTTATTTTTCGCTGTCAGAAAAATTAAAAAAGCTATCAGTTCACCTTCTCGGTCGTTATCTGTAGCGTTAATTATTTCATCGACATCATCTCTATGAATTAGCGATTTAACTATATTGAATTGTTTAGTTTTAGATGAATCAACTTTGAATCTAAATTTATCAGGTATAAAAGGAAAGTTTTCGCTTTTCCAAGAACCTGCATAAGCTTTATCATAGTCTTTAACATCATACAAAGAAACTAAGTGACCGACAGCATAAGTAACTATATAGTTATTTCCTTCAAAATATCCATCGTGTTTAGTCTTAGCACCTAAAAAAGATGCTATTGTTTTTGCAACAGAGGGTTTTTCTGCTAATATTAGTTTCATACTTAAACCTCCTTAATAAAACCTAATAAATATATTAGCACATAAAAAGCATATTCTCCAATAAAAGTATGCAAATTATCAAGTAAGATAAATATAAAAAGATAATTGGTGTAGTATTAAGAATACTTGAAAAAACATGTAATAAATGGCAAAAAACCAATATGTATAGACAATTATATATACTTTTGCAATAATACTTATAGTGTAAAATATTTATGTTTAACAATGGAGTTAATTCACAGGGAGAGGAGTTAAATAAATGAGTTTTAAGAAAAAAAATATGGCGGCTGGATTAATATCAGCAGCAATAATACTTCCGACATCAACAGGAGTATCCTTTGCAAATGGAAATAATGAGGGGAATTTACAAATAAAGAGTGTTGATCATAGAGTTGTCACAGGAAATAGAGTGAATTTTAGAAAAGGGCCAGGAACAAATTATAATTCAATAGGAAAATTAAATAAAGGTGACAGGGTTGAATATCTAGAAACGGTAGGATCTTGGATTAAAGTAAAGCACAATTCAAATGAAGGTTTTGTACATAGCAATTACATATCAACTTCTTCTAACACCGGTGAAAGTAATGAAGATACTAGTGTGAAAAGTGAAAAGCAAGTAACAGGAAATAGAGTAAACTTTAGAAAAGGACCAGGGACAAGTTATTCAATAATAACTTCGCTAAATAAAGGAACAAAAGTAGGGTATATATCAGAAAACAATGGATGGGCAAAGATAAGCTACAATGGGAATATAGGATATATGTCAACTAATTACTTGGCAACTATCGATTCAAATAGTGGAGGAAATAATTCTGAAAGTAATGAGGATAGTACTGTAAAAAGTGAAAGGCAAGTAACAGGAAATAGAGTGAATTTTAGAAAAGGACCAGGAACAAATTATTCAGTAATAACTTCGTTAAATAAAGGAACAAAAGTGGGATACATATCAGAAAGTAATGGATGGGCAAAAGTAAATTACAATGGAACAATAGGATATATGTCGGCTAATTATATAGGAACTATTAATTCGAACCCTGGGGCAGGAGAATCTGGAACATCTCAAGGAGCAGATGCAGTTATATCTTTAGCTAAACAACAATTAGGAAAACCGTATGTATGGGGAGCTGAAGGGCCTAGTAGCTTTGATTGTTCAGGATTTACTCAATATGTATTTAAAAATGCAGCAGGAAAAAATTTACCTAGAGTTTCAAAAGAACAAAGTAAATTTGGACAATCTGTGAATAAAAGTAATCTTCAAAAAGGAGATTTAATATTCTTTGACACAGATAAAGATGGAGTAGTAAATCATGTTGGAATATATATGGGGAACAATGAATTTATACATGCTTCATCAGGTGGGAAAAAAGTTATAATATCACAACTAAATAGTTATTATAATTCTGTATATACAAATGCAAGAAGAGTATTATAAAAAAATAAAAAGCTTAAGCTTTTTATTTTTTTATTTATATACGTATAAATAATAGCATAAATTGAAAATACTAATAAAGTCAGTATAAGCAGATTATTAATTTTTAAGGAGCGTATTTATGTGCCTAATAACTGATTTTTACCAATTTAAATACAGTAGAAATAACTACTATATAGAATTTTATATGAATAGAGAAGCTGTTGAAATAATAGAAAACGCCCTAGATGAACGGTTAAGTAACTGTGTGAGTGATAGAGATTCTGAATGTGCATATATGAGATTAAAAGAACTTTTTCAGACATCTAGGATAAATAGTAATTTACCATATGTAGAAATCAGAATGAATAAGTGTTATATGACCTATATATCTAATCTTCAATTATATTTTACAAACAGAGGACAATATGAGGTTTTGGATGTCCTTTATAAATATTTAGAAACATATATGGTTGGAGAGTATGATAATTTAAGGGTATTTAATATATTAGACGAAGACACAAAGATTAGGGTTTTGTCTAATGTTTAAAAATAACAAAAAACTCAAGTAGCTTCTATAATTTTATACAGAAGCTACTTGAGTTTTTTATTTTTTTTTATTAAAACATTTGTTTTTGTTCTTGATAATCATAAACATCCATTAAAGCTTCACCGAATCTTTGATAATGAATGATTTCTCTTTCACCTAAGAAACGAAGTACATTTTTTATATCTACATCATCAGTTAAATTTACAAGCTGATAATAAGTTGCTAAAGCTTTTTGTTCAGCAGCCATATCTTCATGAAGGTCAGTAACTGGATTACCCATAACTGCTATTGCACAAGTTGAGAAAGGAACTCCATGAGCATCTGATGGGAATATTCCAAATCCATTTTGGGCATAGTTTTCACCAAGACCTGCTTTTCTTAGTTCTTCTGGTGTAGCATCTTTAGTAAGTTGGTAAACCATACTGGCAATCATTTCAACATGAGCCAACTCTTCTGTTCCAATATCTGTCAACAAGGCTTTTGATTTACCAGTAGGCATAGTGAATCTTTGAGATAAATATCTTACAGCAGCGGCTAATTCACCGTTAGGCCCCCCAAACTGAGTTATTAAAAACTTTGCCATTTTTAAATCTTTAGATTTTAGATTAACTGGATGTTCTAATGTTTTTTGATATATCCACATAAAAATTTCCTCCCTATTTACATTTCATAAAATTCATTTTCCCAAGGCCAAGGGCTTTCTACCCATTGAAAGGGGCATTGACTTGGAGAATAACCAAAATTAGTTAAAGGTCCAAATTTTTTCTCATAACACATTCTAGCTTTAGCAAATTCAGCACAAAGTTTATTATAAGTAGCTATAGCTCTTGCATCTTCTGGATTATTGTCTAAATATAGATTTAAATCTACACAAGCAAAACAAAGTTCTTCTATAGTAGTTAACATTTCAGCTCTTGTATCCATTATTTTCTACCTCCATTTTTTACTTTTTTATTTCTATATAAATTTTTATTATACATAGTTGAATCCCATAAATTTAATTCAGGAAAAATTGTCCCATACTCTAATGCCTTTGGTAAGGTATACATCTTACTAAATATTTGATTATTTACATAAGGACGTGCTAAATCACACCCGCAGTTTTTTTGTACAGCTCTATCGTTCACCAAAATTCCTCCAATCCTAATTAATTTACAGAAGATATAGTTAATAAGGGTTGTATTAACTGTATCTAATAGCATAATATTCATTTATAGATAAATAGTTACACTAAATTTAAAAAAATAAAAAAGCTAATAAAACATAGAAATTTAAAGAAATAAACACAATAAAAAAATTTTCTGGGAAATAATTAGATATAAGGAATGAATATCTTGAACTAATATTAGTCTTTATGATAAAATAAGTTGCATGTTCACAAAAAATGAGGTGATTTAATGAGCGAATTAGCAGGAAAAGGCTGTGAAATTATAGTTCCTTTTGATGAAAGACAGCCACTTAAAGATATTGAAAGAAGTATAGTAAAGAGATATAGAAAAAATTTATGGTCGAAATTTATTAAAGCGATAAAAAATTATAATTTAGTAGAAGAAGGAGATAAAATTGCAGTTGCTATCTCTGGAGGAAAAGACAGTTTACTTATGGCTAAAATGTTTCAAGAGTTAAAAAGGCATAGTCCTGTAAACTTTGAAGTTGAATTTATAGCAATGGATCCAGGGTATCATAAAGATATAAGACAATTATTAGTTGATAATTGTGAGTATTTAGATATACCTATACATCTATTTGATTCTAGAATTTTTGAAATTGCAGATGAAATAGCTAAAGATTATCCTTGCTATATGTGTGCAAGAATGAGAAGAGGAGCTTTATATTCTAAGGCAGAAGAATTAGGATGCAATAAGTTGGCACTTGGACATCATTATGATGATGTTATAGAAACAACAATGCTAAATTTATTGTGTGCAGGAAACTTTAAGACAATGCTTCCAAAATTGAAATCTACTAACTTTGACGGGATACAAATAATTAGACCATTATACTATATAAGAGAAGAACATATCGTAAGATTTATACAAAATAGTGGAATATGGCCATTAAATTGTGCTTGTATGGTAGCGGCTAAAAAAACTGGAAATAAAAGATATGAAATAAAGGACCTTATAAAAAATCTAGGTGATAACTTTAAAGATGTAGAAAAATCTATATTTAAAGCGGCGGAAAATGTAAATATGGATTCAATCTTAGGGTGGCAACAGGATGGAGAAAAACATTCATTCCTAGAAAGGTTTGAGTAGGATGTACTTAAGTACATCCTTTTTCTTTTAATTGATATTAATAAAAATATATTATAAAATTATATTATTATAAGTAAGGGTAAAATATATAGTTTTTTTAACACTAGAAAGGATTAAAGGGATGAAAAAAATATATGTAGACTTTGAGATGAATATGTCAAATTCTAAATATGGAAGAGATATAAATAATGCTGATATAATTGCAATTGGGGCTGTTAAATATGACACTATAAGCAAAAAAATCTCAAGTTTTAAATCATTAATAAAGCCAGTTAGCAATATAGATGTATATCCTCATATAGAGGAACTTACTAAAATAACAAATGAGGATTTAGAAAATGCACCTAATTATGAAGAGGTGATGAGAAATTTTAAAAAGTGGTTAGGAAATTTTTCTGATATTCAAGGAATTTATACATTTGGAAATTTAGATTTGACTTGTTTTGCTAATACAGACAGGAGAAGTGCGAAAAAAAATAATCATCCTAGATTTGTAAATAATATAAAAGATTTATTTATAGATATAAAAAAACATTACTTAAATCAAGGAATTAGATGTATTAATTATGTATCATTAAAAAATTTATTAGAGTGGGCAAATGTTGAATTTGATGGAAATGCACATGACCCTTTAGCAGATGCATATAACTTATTAATATTAGATAATACTCTATCATCACAAAAGGAAATAAGAGAATTATTAATTATAAAAGATATAATTAAAAAGCCGTTTATAGAATTGAACAACGATTTAGAACATAATTTTGAAGAATATAAAGAAAGTGTACATAGTAAAAATAAAAATTTATGTCTAGATTACATATCTATAGAAATTATAAAAACATTTAGATTGTATTTAGAATCTATAATAGATATAGATATACATAACATAGAAGAATTAAAAGATATAGAAAAGAAATTATTAATATTTAATAATGTTATTGATATAAAAGGTGGGTTTTTTTACTTACTTGAAAGTGTATATTTTGATATGATGGATTTATTAGAAGATTTATCATTTTATAAGCTAAATAGAGAAGAATATAAAAGGGAATTAATTAAAATTTTAGAATTATTTGAAGAAGATTTAGAATATGAAAATATACATTTATTTGAAAGATTAGAAGCCAGTTACTAAGCCAATTATAATAGTAGCTGGCTAATTTATATGCCTATATAAAATATTAAATATAATGTAAAAATTTAGAAAATTGTTGCTAATAGTAAGGAATTAAACTATAATATAAGAAAAAGAGAAAACGTTTTGCGATTAGGGCGAGACAGAGGAGGCTTTAAAAAAATGGAAGTTTTAAAGGGAACATTATTACTATTAATGGTGCTAACCGCATTTTCTGTATTTAGTTACAAGGCGCCACATGGTATGAAAGCAATGGGAGCATTAGCAAGTGCAGCCTGTGCTACATTTTTAGTTGAAGCAATACAATTTTCACTTCTAGGAGAAACAATCGGAATACCATTTCTTAGCCAATTAGGATCAATCAGTGGAGGATTAGGAGGTTTAGCAGCAGCTACATTAGTTATGTTATCATTAGGAGTTTCACCTGTATATTCAATGTTACTAGGAATAACTTGTTCAGGTTTAGGAATATTACCAGGATTTATAGCTGGATACTTAATGTCATTTGTTGTTAAATTTATAGAAGAAAAAGTACCACCAGGTTTAGATTTATTAGTTGTGATAATATTAATGGCTCCTTTAACAAGATTTATAGGTGTAAATCTAGAGCCAGTAGTAAACAGTACTTTATTAGCTATAGGAGACATAATAGCTGGATCAACAAATTCAAGTCCAATAATAATGGGAATTATAATTGGAGGTTTCTTTACATTAATATCAACATCTCCATTAAGTTCTATGGCGCTTACAGCTATGCTAGGTTTAACAGGTGTACCTATGGCAATAGCAGCACTTCCTATATCAGCAACATCATTTGCAAACTTTATCTTATTTAAAAAATTAAAATTTGGAGACACAAGAGATACTATATCAGTGGTAATCGAACCATTAACACAAGCAGATATAATATCAGCAAATCCAATTCCTATATATGTAACAAATTTCATAAGTGGTGCACTTGGAGGAATAGTAGTTTCAGCTATGGGACTTGTAAACAATGCACCAGGAACAGCAGCACCATCAGCAGGACTTCCGGTTATGTTTGCATTTAACCCAGCAAAAGAAGTTTTAATATGTATGGCAATATGCGCTGTATTAAGTACTATTGTAGGTTTTGCAGCAAGTTTTGTATTTAGAAATCATAAAATTGTTACAGCTGCAGAAATCAGAGGTTAAATTACATAATTAATTAAATAAAAAATTAAGGACTATCTCAAATTAAGTTTAAATAAATAATATATATTATTTACCTAAACTTAATTTAGATAGTCTTTTTTATATAAATTTAAAATTATTGATTAAAATGTCGTAGAATAAAATTCATTTTTTGGGACTTGCATATATAGATTTATATTATAAGTATATATGGGGGGATAAAATGGAATCTATAAAATCATATTTTGAAATTGTATTTTTAATATTTATATTATTATCATCTATATTTATAGGATTTAAAATTTTAGTTTTAATTATCGAAATAAAAAAGGGGAAACAAAAGAATTTTAATTTTAGATGTACAACAAAACAGAATATAACATTTCCGATAAGAAAAAGTGAGTACTTTGAAAGTAATAAAGAAAATCATAACTCAAATATTCAAAATAGAAAGCAAGAAAAAAATGAAAGATATGAAATAATAAAATATGATAATGGAGATGCATACAAAGGAGAATTAGTAAATGGAAAGAGGAATGGTTTTGGAGTTTGTATATTTAAAAATAAAGATAGATATGAAGGACTATGGAAAGATGATTTAATGCATAGCATTGGAAAATATATATATAAGGATGGAGCAACTTATAGTGGTGATTTTAGATTAGGTATTATTGAAGGTGTAGGTATGTATACTTTTTCTAACAAGGATATTTTTAAAGGTGAATTTAAAAATGGATTGAAAAATGGAAAAGGAGTTATAAGTTATAGGAATGGAGATAAATTTATAGGATATTTTAAGAATGATTTAAAAAATGGAAAAGGAAAGTATACATCTGTTGATGGAGGCATATATGAAGGTGAGTACAAAGATGATAAATTAAATGGAAAAGGAAGTTATATTTATCCAAATGGAAGTAAGTATGTAGGAGATTTTAAAGATAATGTATATAATGGTCATGGAGTATACACATATGAAAATGGAGATATTTATGAAGGTGAGTTTAAATATGGATATAAAAAAGGGTATGGAACAATAAGATATAGAAACAAGGAACTTTATAAAGGTGAGTGGAAGAATGATTTATTTGAAGGAAATGGAACTTATGTATATAAAGATAAATCAGTATATGAAGGAGAGTATTTAGAAGGTGTAAGATATGGAATAGGAACTTATAGTTGTGATGCATATAAATATATAGGAGAGTGGAAAAATAATCAAAAAGAAGGGATTGGGACATACTATTTAGTAGATGGGTCTAAAGTAGAAGTAACAATAAAAGATGAGAAAATAATTAAAGGTGTTCATAAAAAGGTAAATGGAGATGAGTGCAAAATAAACACCATTGATATAACAGAGTATGAAAAACATTTAATAAAAAATAAGATGGAATTATCTAAGTAGTTACAATAAAGCTACAAAGATTAAATAGGTATCCAAAAAGTATAGTAAATAATATATAGTATATTTAAGGAGGAGATGTTATGTTTTTAACGTGGATTATAATAGGGATAATATTACTTATAATTGAAGCTATCACAATTAGTTTTGTATCAATATTTTTTGCCATTGGTTGTTTTATAGCTGCAATAACTTCTTTAGCAGTTGATTCAATTGGATTCCAAATAGTAGTAATGTGTATTTTTTCTGGAATAGGGGTTATATTTGGAAGAAAAATATTGCAAAGATATTTTGAAGTCAACAAAGAAGTAAAAGCATCAACTATAAATGCCCTAACTGGCAAAACTGGAGTTGTAACTAAAGACATAACTCAAGATGAAATCGGGCTTGTTAAGATAGAAGGTGAAATATGGAGTGCAGCTTCAATAAGTTCAGAGTATATACCTAAAAACTCAAATGTTTTAATAGAAAATATAGATGGGGTAAAATTAATAGTAAAAAAAATATAAATATATAATAGGAGGTAGATTATATTATGTTTGCAACAATATTTTTCACTGTTTTAATAATCTTAGTTATAGTTTTAGCTATATCTACAATTAAAATAGTAAAGCAATCAGAAGTAATTATAGTAGAAAGATTAGGAAAGTATAGAACAACAGGAGAATCAGGACTTAACATAGTTGTTCCAATATTAGATAGAGTTGTTAAAAGAATTGACCTTAGAACTCAGGTTATAGATTCACCACCGCAACCAGTAATAACTAAGGATAACGTTACTATGTCAATAGACACAGTTGTTTATTATCAAATAACAGATTCTTTTAAAGCAACTTATGAAATTGCTAATTTAGTTCAAGCAATAAGATATTTAACAACAACAACTTTAAGAGATGTTATAGGGACTATGGAGTTAGACAGAACATTATCATCAAGAGATGATGTTAATAATAAGTTAAGAATTATACTTGATGAAGCTACAGATAAATGGGGAGTTAGAGTAGAGAGGGTTGAAATAAAAAATATAGACCTTCCAGCTGACATTAAAGAAGCAATGGAAAAACAAATGAGAGCAGAAAGAGAAAAACGTGCTGTAATACTTCAAGCAGAAGGTACTAAACAAGCGGCTATAACTGAAGCTCAAGGTCTTAAAGAATCACAAATATTAAAAGCAGAAGGTGAAAAACAAACTGCAATACTTCATGCAGAAGCTCAAAGAGAAGCTCAAATAAGAAGAGCAGAGGGGGAAGCTGAAGCAATTAAAAAAGTTGCAGATGCAGAAGCTAGTAGGGTAAAAATGGTTTATGACGCACTTAAAAATGCAAATATTGATGAAGCTATGTTATCCGTTAAGTATGTAGAAGCTTTAAATGAAATGGCTAAAGGTGACAATAAGGTATTTATACCTTATGAATCTCAGGGATTACTTGGAAGTATAGGAGCTATAAAAGAACTATTAGCTGATAAAAAATAAAATACAAATAAAAAAAGTAACTTGGTAAGGATTTAGTATATTACCAAGTTACTTTTTTTATTTGTAAAATTGTGATAATTCTTTGATTATCACAATTTTAATTAATAATGTATATAATCCAGTATAAGTAATTTTATATGGGGGTTATTATTATGCATAAAATGAAGTTATTACCTTATAAGGTTAATGAAGTTAGTAGAGAAGCTAAAGTTACTTCTTATGGACCTAAGATGATTAGAGCTGATAAGCTTTGGAATAAATCAAATAAGGGAAGTGGAATAACTGTAGCCATTATAGATACAGGTTGTGATATAAGTCACAGTGCTTTAAAGGATAATATTATACACACTAGAAACTTTACAAAAGATGATAATTCTAATAAAGATTTGGTTACTGATTATGTAGGGCATGGTACTCATGTATCAGGAATTGTTCTTAGTATAGCACCTAGTTGTAATTTGATGATTTTAAAGGCTTTAAATAAAAATGGGGAAGGTGACTATAAGTGGATTGTAAATGCTATGAACTATGCTATAAATAAAAAAGTAGATATAATAAGTATGTCTTTAGGTGGATATATAGATGATGAGAATCTTAGAAATGCAGTTAAAAAAGCTGTTAATAACAATATATTAGTAGTCTGTGCAGCTGGAAATGAAGGGGATAATAATGCATTAACTGATGAATACTCTTATCCAGCATCATATAGTGAAGTGATTTCTGTGGGAGCTGTTGATGAAAAAGCTAAACCTGCATACTTTTCAAATAGCAATAACTTATTAGATATAATGGCACCTGGAGTGGGGATACTGTCTACCTTTAAAAACAACTCATATGCTATATTAGATGGAACTAGCATGGCAGCACCTCATGTTAGTGGAGCTTTAGCTCTTATAAAAAACTACTCTAATAATGAATTTAATAGAAACTTAAGCGAATCAGAGATTTATGCACAACTTATAAAATTTACTCTAGATTTAAATTATGACAAACATATCCAAGGAAATGGACTTGTATTTTTAGAGAGTCCTAAAGTACCAAGAATTAAATTTAAATAAAATTTTCGACAATTAAATCGAAAAAGTTACAAAAAAGTAACAAAGATGATATAATTTTGTTATAATAAAGAAAAGAGTAAAAATTCTAAAAAATACAAAAGAAGGAGGGGTTGTATGATAAAGTTTACAAAAGTTGATAAAGTCTATAAAGATGGACAAAAATCTTTATGTAATATAAATTTAGGGATACATCAAGGTGAATTTGTATTTTTAGTAGGACATTCAGGTGCAGGAAAATCTACAATGTTAAAACTTTTATTAAGAGAAGAATTAGTAACTTCAGGAAGATTGACTGTATTAGGACAAGATATAAGTAAAATAAATGATAATAATATACACCTATTAAGAAGACGTATAGGGGTTATATTCCAGGATTTTAGATTACTAAAAGAAAAAACTGCATATGAAAATGTAGAACTTGCAATGAGAGTTGTAGGAGCATCTCCAAAGGATATAAAGCCAAGGGTACTTAATGTATTAAAACAAGTTGGATTACTAGATAAAGCAAATAGATATCCATCTCAGTTATCGGGAGGAGAATGTCAAAGGGTAGCTATAGCAAGGGCTATAGCAAATAAACCATCTATAATTATAGCGGATGAATGTACAGGAAATTTAGATATAAATAATTCAATAGAGATAGTTAATATATTAGATGAAATAAATAAAAATGGAACTACTGTTATAATGGCGACTCATGATATAGAATTACTTAAAATATTTAAAAAAAGAACTGTAGAACTTAAAAATGGACAAGTTACAAGAGATACAAAAGGAGAGAATAATGAATTTGATGTATAGTATTTTATATAATATAAAGCAAGGATTAAAAGGACTTTTAAGTAGTAAAACTATGAGTTTTATATCTATTGGCTCTGTTAGTGCATCCTTGATAATACTTGGCGTAGTAATTTCTATAGTTTTAAATACAAATCAATTTATGGAAAGCACAAAAGATGAGGTAAATGAAATCAGAGCTATTATACCTAATAACTTAGTTCAATCAGATAAAGAGTTGATTAAGTCACAGATAAAATCACTAGAAGGTGTTAAATCAGTAAAGTTTGAGAGTAAAGAAAAAGCCTTTAAGGATATGAAATCTAGTTGGGGAGATGAAAAATATCTTTTAGATGGTATGGAAAATCCATTAGATGATTACTTTAGAATAACTATAAATAACTCAGAGGATATTGTTAAAATATCTAATAAATTAAGTGACATAAAAAATATAACTAAGGTTGATTATTACCAAGACATAATGAAAAATTTTTTAGTGCTTTCAAATACTATAAAAAAAGTTGGAAGTATTATCATAATATGTTTATTCATAGTTTGTTTGTTTATGATATCAAATACTATACGAGCTAGAGTATATAGTAAAAAAGAAGAAATAAAAATAATGAGATATGTTGGTGCAAGTAAGAAATTTATAAGAGCTCCATTTTTAATAGAAGGATTTATGATAGGTTTAGTAGGAGCAGTAATAGCAACTATAGTATCAGTTTTTATATATGGATATGTATATAACAATATTGGAACAAATCTATTATTTATGTCATCAGGTAATATTTTAATACCTATACAAAGTATAGGCATAAAATTAGGGTCAATATTTTTATTAACTGGAACTTTAATCGGAATTATCGGAAGTGCAATATCACTTAGAAAACATTTAAAAGTATAAAATTATGGGGGAAAATTATTATGAAGAAGTTATCAGTAACTCTAGCCTTATTTTTATTTCTAAGCACAGGGCTTAGTTATGCACAACCTAAAAAAGAAGAGCTAGATGAAAAACTTAAGCAAAATAGACAAAAACAAGATAATTTAGGTAATGAAATAGAGTCAATAGATTCAGAGATTGAAAAAATCAATATGGAAATATCTAAAATAAATGATAAAGTTGGACAAGCTAATCAAAAGATAGAAATTTTAAAAAATGATATAAAAGCTACTGAAGGAGAAATAGATGATATTTCTAAAAAAATAGCAATTAACGAAGAAAAGTTAGGGGAAAGGCTAAAAGCAATAAACAATAATTATTCTATAAGCTATATAAAAGTACTTTTAGATAGCGAATCTATATCGGACTTTTTTAATAATATATATTTAGTTAAACAGGTTGTATCTTATGATAAAGAAATAATTAAAGAACTAGATAATGATAAGAGTGAATTCGATAAGAAAAAAGAAGAATTAAATAAGAAGAAAGAAGAGAGCCAGTTATTAACAGATACTCTAAAAACAGATCAAGATAATTTAGAAGTTAAAAAGAATGAAGTTCAGTCTAAAAAAGATGAAGTTCAAAGCTTAAAAAGTAAGTTAGAACAAGAAGAGAATAGTTTAGAAAGTGAAATATCTAAACTAACTATGGATGCAGGGCAAATAGAAGCGGGTACAGTTATTAGCAGTGGATCTTGGCCAGTACCTGGACATACTTCAATAAGTTCTCCTTATGGATACAGAACTCATCCTGTATTAGGGACTCAAAAAATGCATACAGGAATTGATATACCAGCGCCGACGGGAACTCCTATAGTAGCTATAGATAATGGAGTAGTTATTTTCTCGGGGGTACAAAATGGATATGGAAATGTTGTTATGATTAAACATAGTGATGGAAAAGTGTCATTAATGGCACATAACTCATCTAACTTAGTAAGTGTAGGTCAACAAGTTCAAAAAGGACAAGTTGTGGCAAAGATAGGATCAACTGGAATGTCAACAGGTCCACACACTCATTTTGAAATAAGAATAAATGGACAACATACAAATCCTTTAGCTTATTTAAATTAGCATTTTAAGGCAATGGTAAATTTTATATTACCATTGCTTTTTTATTTGTTATAATTATATACTATATTTATGATAAGTTAGGAGAGGAGCATATGATGAATCAAGAATATATAGTAGTAGATTTAGAGACGACAGGACTTGACCCATATAAGGGTTGTGAAATTATAGAAATAGGTGTCACAGAAATAAACAATAATAAAATAGGAAGAAATTATTCTAGACTTATAAAACCAAATGGA
This sequence comes from Paraclostridium sordellii, assembly GCF_000953675.1. Lineage (NCBI taxonomy): Bacteria > Bacillati > Bacillota > Clostridia > Peptostreptococcales > Peptostreptococcaceae > Paraclostridium > Paraclostridium sordellii. Next base: position 619,247 of record NZ_LN679998.1, read on the forward strand.
ATAATTCCCACTTTTATAACAGATATAACTAATATAAGTAATGAAATGGTGGAAAATGAAAAAAGTTTAAAAGAAGTTTTACCTAAGTTTAGAGAATATATAGGTGATAAAACTGTAATAGCTCATAATGCAAAGTTTGATTTAAAGTTTCTAAATTATTATTTAAATGAAATGGGATTAGAACCTATAACTAACCATATTTGTACATTAGAACTATTAAAACAAAATAAAGAATATAAAGGGAAAAATAAAAAATTAGAAACTGCATGTGAATACTACAATATAGAAAATAAAAATGCACATAGAGCAGATAGTGATACATTAGCTACTGCTAAACTATTTCTTGTATTAAATAAATAAAAAAGCATTCATGCTAATTAGAAAATTAGTATGAATGCTTTTTTATTTATGTTTTTGTGTTTATTTATAGCTAAAAATCATAGTATATATAAGTCATAAAAAAGCAGAGTTAGGAGTGACAGTAATGGGGGAGACTAGAGGTAGATTTTTAGGTGGTGATACTATATTATGGATATAATTGCTAATATAGATTTAAAGATAATAAAACCTTTAAAATCAGAAGGTGTAAACTCTAAATTATATTTAGTTGAAGATGTACAAATGGGAAAAAAATTTATTTTGAAAAAAATAAAAAAGTCATCTTTTAAAAATCCAGATAAATGTTTTGAAGAACCTAAAAAAATTTGCAAGGCAAATCATTCTAATATAATAAAAATTAATCATGTTTCATATGATGATGAAAATATATATATAACTATGCCATATTATAACAAAGGTTCACTGTACCACTTATTACAAACTAGGAGTTTAACAATTGAAGAAATAAAAAATTATGCTTTAGATTTCTTATCAGCCGTTGATTATATACACAGTATAGGAATTGCTCATTGTGATATAAAACCTAATAATATATTAATTAGTAATGAAAATAAAGCTATATTAACAGACTTTGGTTCTGCTGTTTATTTAAATAAAGATGGAATAGGAAAATTAAGAAATGTATATTACAAACATATAGCACCTGAACAATGTAAAAGTACAACTATAACAAATAAAGTTGATATTTATCAAATAGGTACAACTTTATATAGGATGTGTAATGGAAACCTGGAATATAATACTCAATTAAAAAAATATAAAGATATTAATATGGTAAAGATAGCATCAGCATGTGGAAAGTTCCCAATAAGAAATAAATACTTACCTCATATACCAAAATCTATGAGTAAAATAATAGAAAAATGTATAAATGTTAATCCAGAAGATAGATATGAAAATGTATCTGAAATAATTGAAGATATTCAAAAGATAGATGAAAATTTAAATTGGAAATGTCAATTTGAAGAAGATATTTATTATTTTATAAGAAATAACAAAGACAATAGTACAACTCAAGTTATAGCTAGTAAAGATGAAGATTACTGGAGTATAAAAACTGTTAGAGTTAATAAAGAAACTAGAAAATATACCGTATATAAGGGATATTGTTATGAATATATTGAAAAAAGATCAGAAGCCTTTAAGGAAATAAATAAAATAATAGCCTTACTTTCATACCGATCAAAGTAAGGCTCTTAAAGGGGTAAAATATATTATAAAAAGGGGTTTATTAGGGAATATATTTTATTTGGGGAGTAAAAATTTTAAGGTTATCAGGGGAATAACCTTCTGAAATAATAATAACAAAATTCGACAAAAGTGTCAACAATTTTCGACAAAAAATATAAATAAAAAAAGAAAAGCATAATAGCTTTTCTTTTTTTATTATAATTATTTATATGTATTAATCTGGTTGAGGAGCATCAACAGGACATACGCTGTTGCAAGTTCCACACTCTATACATATATCTGGATCTATAACATATTTGTCATCTCCAGCAGATATACAGCTAACTGGGCACTCTGGTTCACAAGCACCACAGCTTATACAAGCATCATTTATTTTGTAAGCCATAATAATTACCTCCTAAAAAACTTATTCAATATACATTATACCCAAAAAAATCAAGTTTACCCAATAAATTTTAAAAAAATTATAAAAAAAATTTTTAATAATTAATGAGAAAAGATAAAACAATATAAATATATATAAATTAATATTACAAAATTTTAAGCTTTGATTTATTTGACATAAAAAGGTATAATTACTCATATATTTAAAAAGGAGCGTAAAAAATGAGTTACTATGATGACGAAAAAAATAAAATAAGGCGAAAAAAAGTTAGCTCAAGTAATAAAAACTCAAATACAAAATCGACCCCTAAAAGAAGTATAAATGAAAACAAAAAAGAATCCACATATAATAAAAATAATAGAGTAAGTAAAGGTAAGAGAGTTCAAAAAGGAAGAGCTAATAAAAAGAAGAAAAGTAAAAAAATATTAGGCTTAATAAAGAAGCTATTAATATTTGTGTTAATAATAGCGTTTGTAGGAGCCATAGCAGGAAATGCTCTTTTAAATGTAATGTTTAAAAACAGTCCAAAACTTACATATGATTATATGAGAGAAAAATCAATCAGTAGTGACTATGTAAGTATAGGTAAAATACCTCAAAATTTACAGCATGCAGTTGTATCAATAGAAGATGAAAGATTTTTTAAACATAAAGGTGTAGATTATCAGTCTTTAGCAAGGTCTGTAGTTCATAATATATTTAGTAAAAGTACTCAAGGTGGTAGTACTTTAGAAATGCAAGTTTCTAAAAACTTATTAACTAGCATGGACCAAACAGTAAAAAGAAAGCTTAGAGATATGTATAATGCTAAGCAAATGGATAAAAATATGAATAAAAGAGAGATATTAGAACTTTATCTAAATAATATATATTTAGGAAAAGGAATATATGGTGTTGCTAAAGGTGCTAAGGTATATTTTGATAAAGATGTAAGCGAACTTAATTTAGGGGAGTGTGCATTACTTGCTGGAATAACTAATAGCCCAGGAGTATACTCAAAAGATTATAACGCAGCCAAAAAAAGAAGAGATGTAATATTATATAAAATGATGGACTTAGGATATATAACCAAAGACGAATACGAAAGAGCAAAACGTGAAGAAAGTCCTATGAATATACAAAACTAAGGAGAATTTTATGAGTAAGTACAAGTTTAAATTTAAAGATAAAGAATATGAGTTAAATAAATCTAATTGTAGTGGAGTTATAAACGATGAAGATAAACCTGTAACAAATATAGATTTAGATGAAGTTTTAAGACTTTTAAATGAAACTCAAGATGTTGATTTTGATTTAGAGTATTATCAAGAAGCTTGCCCTGAATGTTTAAGTGGGGTTAAGGAAAAACAAAAGTTCTTTGGATTTTTAGAATATCATTTTTATTTATTTACTAAAAATGGAGAATATGTAATAAGTGATATAAGTAAAGATTATGAAGGCTTGTCATTTAATAAGTTAAGTAGAGCTGGAAAAGTAGATGATAGTTATATAGTTAGTATAATAATGTGTGAAAGTTGTTCTGATTATATAGTTCAAATAGAAAATTGTATAGTATAAAAAATGCTGCTATAATAGCAGCTTTTTTTATAAACTTTTATAAATAGGTGTTAAATACTATGCCTACTTGAGCTTTTACTTCTAAATCTCCTGAGGATAAAAATGGAGAACTTGAATAAGCTATATTTTTTTGAGAAACTGAATATATTGATGTACTATTTTCAGAAATGCTCTCAGGTAATGGTTTTAACCTTATATTAAGACTTTTAGACAATAGATTTCCTTTATTTAAAGCATCTTGTGTAGCTTTTAATAAGGCTTTTTTATAATGATGATTAACATTAGATAAAGTAAATGAAATATTAACTTCGCTATTTGCTCCATTTTCTATGGCTAAAGAATAAATGTCTCCTAAGTTTTTGATATCTTCAACTTCTATGGTTATATTAGTTGTAATTTCATAACCGATAACTTGATTAGTTGCATTATCTCTAATTCTTTTTATAACAACATCATCTGCATTTATATTTTCTCTTGGAATTTTATAATCTGTCAAACTTGTTATTACAGCATTTACTGTATTTGTATTTTCAACCTGAGCTACCTGAACATCCTCATTAGATGTTGTAACACCAACCTTTAAAATAGCTAAATCTGATTTAACTTTTACAATTCCAACGCCATTTACAGATAACTGACCTTTTTCTCTAATGGCATTGTTCATATTCATATACTGCATAATACTCCTCCTTTTAGAATTGCATTTAGTATAAATATACTAAGATGGAAGATAATTTATGAGTGTAGTATAATTATATTCTAAGAAAGTTTAAATGAGGAGGAATATATGCAACCATTAGCAGATAAATTAAGACCTCAACAAATTGATGATATGGTCGGGCAATCACATATAATTGGAAAAGGTAAAATTATAAATAAACTTATACAGAATAAAACAATACCAAATATGATATTTTATGGACCTCCTGGAACAGGCAAGACTACATTAGCTAATATTATTGCTAATGTTACGGGGAAAAAATATATAAAGTTAAATGCTGTAAACTGTGGAGTAAAAGAAATTAAAGAGGCTATAGATAGTAGTAAAAGAGATTTATTTTCATATAATGGAATAATTTTAATGCTTGATGAGATTCAAGCTTTAAATAGAAAGCAACAACAATCCCTTTTAGAAGTAATAGAAGATGGTTCAGTTACACTTATAGCTAGCACCGCTGATAATCCATATTTTGTTGTATATAAGGCGATTTTAAGCCGAAGTTCAATTTTTGAATTTAAACCTATAAATAAAAATGATATATTGATAGGTCTTAAAAAATCCGTAGAAAAACTTAAAACTATATATAGATATGAAAGTATAAATGTTGAAGAAAAGGCATTAGAGTATATAGCTCAAACTTGTAATGGAGACATGAGAAGTGCTCTAAATAAGTTAGAATTAGTTTTTAATATAGGAATAGATATAACTTCTAATTGTGTAGATATAACACTAGAAAATGTTATTGATTGTTCTAGTATAAAGATGTTAAATTTTGATAGGGGTGGAGATGATGGTTACTCTATATTATCTGCATTTCACAAGTCTTTAAGAGGATCAGATCCAGATGCAGCAATTCATTACTTAGCAAGGCTTGTAAAAGCAGGGGATATACAGGGAGTAACTAGAAGATTACTTTGCGTTGCAAGTGAAGATATCGGTTTGGCTGTGCCACAAGCCATAACTATAACGGAGGCTTGCGTTTCAGCGGCACTTCAATTAGGATTTCCTGAAGCTAGGATTCCACTAGCACAAGCTACAATATATTTGGCACAATGTCCTAAGTCAAACTCTGTGATAAGTGCAATAGATATGGCTTTAGCAGATTTGGATACAATAGAAACAGGAGATATACCAAATCATTTAAAAGATGCTCATTATTCAGGTGCTGCTGATTTAGGTAGAGGTGTTGATTATAAATATCCTCATGATTATCCAAATCATTATATTAATCAGCAATACTTACCAGATCCTATAAAAGATAGAAAGTATTACAATCCAGGAAATAATAAAAATGAAAAGTCATTTGAAAATTATTGGGATACACTAAAAAATTTAAAGAGTAAATAAATAAAAAGAAGCTATTTCAAATACTTGATAGCTTCTTTTGTTATGTATAAAATTTAAAAACGCTTTGTTTTATAAAATCTATTGAAGAAATATTTATAATAGATTTTATATTTTACATTCTTTTATATATAATTGGATCTACAAATCCAAAAGTAATCTTATCATTTTTATAAAAGACCTCACTTACATAAAGTACATCTTTTTCAATTCTTTCTTTTAATTCAAACTTAGTAATAGGAGTAAAATAACTAGTACTTTCTCCAGTAAAAACACCATTACATTCATCATATACCATAGGAGTAAACTTTTCAGAAACAATTAACTCATTAAAATCCATAACTAAATTTTTATTATCATTTCTAAAGTCTTCTTTAGTTATACCTTTTGGTAATTCATATGATGTTAAAACAACTTTATTATTATCGTTTAAAGTAAATAAAAATAAATGAGGTAATATATTATTAAAATTTCCTTGTTTATAATAACTTTCTTCAATTACAAAATATCCTTTGAAATCATTAGGTAAATTTTTGATTTTTTCATTACAAATACCATTTATATGTTTTGCACAAGGATGCTTAACTTCTCCAGATTCTAGCTCTTTTGCTAGTTGCTCATCATTATTAAATGTTCCACATAAGTTTTTTATAAATTCATCTAATACAGTCATAATTAAGCCTTCTTTCTGAAATTTAATATTTTATTAAAGTCACTATAGCACTAAATTAAAATATTTACAAGTTAAATGATTTTGAATTCATAATTATTTTCAAATAAGAAGGATTGATACCGTATTATAAAGAATAAATGTTTTATAAAAAACATATTATTTAACATAAAGATTGGTATAACGGAGGATATAATGATTTTAAAGTTAAATGAAGGATATAATGAATTAATTATGAAGTATTTAAAAATAGAAGAAAATTTTAATAGATTATTAATTGGAGATATAAAAAGGTATGGATATGATAATTACTTTTTTAATATATGGGGGAATTTTGATATAAATGGCTCTATAAGAGGATTACTTATTCAATACTTTGATTTATTAACTATATATTCAATAGATAACTTTAATTTAGAATCATTTATTGAACATATAAATAAAATGCCCTATAGAAATCTAAATGGAAAGATAAGTACTTTAAAGTATTTAGAGGGTTATATAAATTTTGATAAAAAGCGAATTATTACCTTTTGTATGTTGAAAAATAAAAAATACATAAATGAGATTAATATTGATGAAAATGTAAAAAAAATTAGATTTGGAAAAATAAATAAAATACTAAAATTATATGAAGATATAGATGAATTTGAAAAACCAACTATAAAAAGCGTAAGAAATAATTTAAAAAGTGGACGAGGGTATTATATAGAAGAAGATAAAAAAATAGTTTCGATGGCAAAAACAACAGCAGAAAGTGACTTATATGCAATGGTAATAGGAGTGGGAACTCACCCTAAATATAGAAATAGAGGATATGCAACTAAGTGTATGGTAAGATTATGTAAGAACTTAATTGATGAAAATAAAATTCCATGTCTTTTTTATGATAATGAAGAAGCCGGAAAAATTTATAAAAAAATAGGGTTTAAAGAGATAGATCAGTGGGTAATTTATTATAAGTAATAAGTTTAAGGAGTTGAAAATACTTAATTTCTTCTCCTTTTTTAATTCCTACAAAAATAGTATGAATTTAATGTTGACAAGATCACTAGGATATAATAAAATAATCTTAAAGATAAAACCTAGTAAGTTAGTCGGAAATACCTATTTGAAAAGAAGGTGTATAAAATGAAACTATCAACTAAAGGTAGATACGGACTAAAAGCAATGTTTGAGCTTTCCTTGACACAAAAGAATGGGCCAGTTCCATTAAGACAAATAGCTCAAAAACAAAATATATCAGAACAATATTTAGAACAAATATTTTCAGCTTTAAAAAAGGCTGGTCTTATAAAGAGTGTAAGAGGTTCACAAGGTGGATATCAACTTGTAAAGGAGCCTAAAGACATTACAGTAGGTGATATATTAGTTGTACTTGAGGGACCTGTTTCAATTTCAGATTGTGTTGTAGATGAAGACATATGTGAAAACTCTGGAATATGTGTTACTAAAATTGTTTGGGAGAGACTAAAAAAAGGGATAGAGGATGTTATTAATTCAATAACACTTCAAAATATGATTGATGATTATAAAAAAAATAAAAATATAAATGATATAACAGATTTAATTACAAAATAGATTTAGGAGATGAATCAAATGGAAAAAAGAAAGATATATATGGATTATTCTGCTACAACTCCTGTAAAAAAAGAAGTACTAGAAGCTATGATTCCTTACTTTAGTGAAACTTTTGGAAATGCATCAAGTTTTCACTCTTTCGGGAGAGAGGCTAAAAACATATTAGATAAATCAAGAGCAACAGTTGCAGATCTTATAAATGCAAAGCCTAATGAAATATACTTCACAGCTGGTGGAACAGAAAGTGATAACTGGGCTATAGAAGGGGTTGCTTTTGCAAATAAAGCTAAAGGAAATCACATAATAACTTCTAAAGTAGAACATCATGGTATACTTCATGTTTGTGAATACTTAGAAAAACATCATGGATTTGAAGTAACTTACTTAGATGTTGATGCAGATGGTAGAGTAAATGCTGAGGATGTTGAAAAAGCAATAACAGACAAAACTATATTAATAAGTATAATGTTTGCTAACAATGAAGTTGGTACAGTTCAACCTATAAAAGAAATAGGTGAGATAGCTAAAAAGCATAAGGTTATATTCCACACAGATGCAGTACAGGCAGCTGGAAATATTCCTATAGATGTTAAAGAGTTAAATATAGATTTAATGAGTATGTCATCTCATAAAATATATGGACCTAAAGGTATAGGTGCGCTATATATAAGAACAGGTGTTAAGTTACACACTTTAGTTCATGGTGGAGCACAAGAAAGAAGAAGAAGAGCTGGTACAGAAAATATACCTGGTATAGTAGGATATGCTAAAGCATGTGAACTTGCAAAAGCAAATATGGGAGAACACATAGAAAGATTAACAGCATTAAGAACTAAGCTTATAGATGGTATATTAGAAAGAATACCTTACACAAAAGTTAATGGAAGCTTACAATATAGACTTCCAGGAAATGTAAACTTCTCATTTGAATTTATAGAAGGAGAAGGAATATTATTAATGTTAGATATGTTAGGTATAGCTGCATCAAGTGGATCAGCTTGTACATCAGGATCATTAGATCCATCTCATGTACTTATGGCTATGGGATTACCTCATGAGATAGCTCATGGTTCATTAAGATTAAGTATAGGGGACTTTACAACAGAAGAAGATATAGATTTTATAATAGATAATTTACCGAAGATAATAGAAAGATTAAGAAGTATGTCACCATTATATAATAAGTTAGACAAGGGAGGAAACTAAAATGCAATACAGTGAAAAAGTTATGGATCATTTCATGAACCCAAGAAATGTTGGAGAAATAGAAGATGCTAGTGGAATAGGTGAAGTTGGAAACGTTAAATGTGGAGATATAATGAGAATATATCTTGATATAGATAATGATACTAAGGTTATAAAAGACGTTAAGTTTATGACTTTCGGATGTGGATCAGCTATAGCAAGTTCTTCTATGGCTACAGAGTTAATAAAAGGGAAAACTATAGAGGAAGCTTTAGATATAACTAATAAAGCTGTTGCTGAAGCATTAGATGGATTACCACCAGTTAAAATGCACTGTTCAGTTTTAGCAGAACAAGCAATAAAAGCAGCATTAATAGATTATTCTAAAAAGAATAATATACACATAGCAGCATTAGATGGTGTTGTTATAGAAGATGACCATGATCACCATCATGATATTGAAGAAGAAGAGTAAGATAAAACTTGTTTAAATATGAATAGAGATAAAAAAGATATGATTATATAATCATATCTTTTTTATTTTTCAAAAATTGATTGATTTATAAAAAAGTAGTATATTTAATTTATAAGTATTGAAAGGATTAAGGCTATGGAAATATTAATATTAATTTTAGTAGTTGTATTTGTTTTAAGTACAAATAATAATCAATGCAATAAAAAATCACATAATCAAAAAAAGAATAGCATTTGGAGTAATAACAACATTTTTAATGATTATAGTAAATTTGATAATCACGACTGTGGATGCCACCATTATAATGATGATTGCTGTAGTGATTCAAGTTGTGATTGTGGGTGCGATTGTAATGATAACTAGAAAAAAGAAGCAAATGCTTCTTTTTTTATTATAAATATTTATAATAAATGAATTATTTATATATATTTCGTTTTACTGAAGTTAATTTTAAAAATTGTAAGAAAATCTTAAGATTTATCTTAATTATTTCTTAAGATTTATGAGTTATTATATAAATATAGAAAAAATAAGTCCAAATAGGAAGTGATAATGTATAATCAAACTTGATGATTAACTTAAGAGAGGGATAGAAATGAGCAATATTTTAGTAGTAGATGATGATAAAGAAATAGTAGATTCTATAGAAATCTATCTAAAAAACGAAGGTTTTAACATATTTAAAGCTTATGATGGATTAGAAGCTTTGGATATTTTAATCAACAATGACATACATTTAATTCTTATGGATATTATGATGCCTAAACTAGACGGAATAAAGGCAACTATAAAAATTCGAGAGGAAAAAAATATTCCAATAATATTAATTTCAGCAAAAAGTGAAGATAGTGATAAGATTATTGGATTAAATATAGGGGCAGATGATTATATTACTAAACCATTTAATCCATTAGAACTTATAGCAAGAACTAAATCTCAATTGAGAAGATACATAAAATTAGGAACTTATAAAGCTGAAGAAAAAAAAGACATTCTTCAAAGTGGAGGATTAACGTTAAATACTAGCACAAAAGAAGTTTTTATAGATGATGAACTTGTAAAGCTTACTCCAATAGAATTTAAGATATTAAATCTCTTACTGGCAAATAGAGGGAGAGTATTTTCTATAGATGAGATTTATGAAAAAGTTTGGCAAGAAGAAAGTTTTAATGCAGAGAATACAGTAAGTGTTCATATTAGGAGAATTAGAGAAAAAATAGAAATTAATCCTAAAGAACCAAGATATTTAAAGGTGGTGTGGGGAGTTGGCTACAAAGTCGAGAAGTTATAATATATTAAAGTTAAAAAGATGGAATATTCAATTAGTAATGCATTTTACTATGCTACTTATATTTTTCTTTTTAACTCAATTAGGAGCTGTATTAATAGGATTTACATATTTAGAGGGAAATATAAGTCTTCAATTTGCAGGTTTAATTATAGCAAATTTTATATTTTATAAGGTTATGACGGGGATGAATTTATTGTAAAAAGTAAAGTAGGTGAATAAATGGATAAGGTAAATAAAGATAAGAGAGGGATAAAATTTGTATTTTTAATTATATTTTTAGCATCAATATCAATATTTATATCTACAGGACAAAAAATGATGTTTGGATATGAAATTCATGTTGCAAGGCAAAGTATCTTATTAAATAAAAATAATAAAATATATGCAGATACTTTTTTTGAAACAAATGTATTTGATAATCAGATTCTTCAAAATTTAATAGATAAGATGATAGTAGCAACTTCAAATTCAAATGATTATGAGAAGGAATCTATAGAAGATGCAAGGAATATGTTAAATGAATTTAAAGATATAAAATTTTTTGTAAAAAATAATTCAACAGGTAAGGTTTACACAAATACTAATTATAAAACTAATGAAGATTTTAGAAAAAACCAAAATGATTATTGTAATCTAGAAATTGATTTAAATAATAGTAAAAGTACATATACGAAGATAATTGATAAAAAAAGATTATCTTCAAGTGTATATGCAAATTCTTTTTGGGGAATGCAAGGGAACTCAGATTCTATATCAATAAGTATTTCTATTCCTAAAGATATAAATGATTACGATCAATTTGGATTAAAATCATATCAAGATGATTTTAAATATAATCGTAATTATATAGATACTTTATTTAAAGTTTTAATATCCTCATGTGTTGTAAGTATAATTTCTTTAATAGCGTGTATAAAAATTAAAGGGAAACTTATTAACAAAGATGGAATCCTTTTAAAAATATATAGAAAAATACCTATAGAAATTTATATAGTAGGTATAAGTATATTACTTTTTTCGCTAATTCTAGATTTTGGTTATATTGTATCGATTATTGCTAAATTTATAGCTATTACATTACTTACAATATGGATAATATACTTTAAAAACTTAGATAATAAGAAAGGTTTAATAACTAATAGTATTACTTACAATGTATGTAGATTTTTTATAAACATAATTAAAAATATTATTAAGTATAAAAATAAACTACCATTAGTAAAAAGATTAATTTTAGTAGAATTAATAATAGTAATTATTGCAGGTTTAATATTTATGTTTTTATATACTACTGAATATTGGTATAATCCATTATTTATGTTAATTGCAATATCTGGATATATAACTTTAAGCTTAGTTATAATAACAGGGATTATATTAAATAAATTAGATTACTTAGACGAAATAATAAAAGGAACTAAAGAGATAAAAAATGGAAATATAAATCATAAGATAGAGATAAAGGGGAAGGATACATTAGCTATATTTGCTCAAGATATAAATAACTTAAGTGAAGGTCTTGAAAATGCAATAGATGAAAAATTTAGAAGTGAGAGAATGAAAGCTGAACTTATAACAAATGTAAGTCATGATTTAAAAACTCCATTAACTTCTATAATAAACTATGTAGATTTAATAAAAAAAGAAGAAAATATAGAGCCTGAGTACTTAAAAGATTATATAAATATATTAGACAATAAATCAAAAAGATTAAAAGTTCTAATAGAAGATTTATTTGAAGCCAGTAAAGCTAGTAGTGGGAATATAGATCTTAATATAGAAAAATTAGATTTGAATCAGTTATTAAGACAGAGTATTGGAGAAAATGAAGAAAAGATTTCTAAAGCTAACTTAGATTTAAAAGTGAATTTACCTAAAGAACAAATATATATTAATTGTGATGGAAAAAGGATGTATAGAGTCTTTGAAAATTTATTAATTAATATATCTAAGTACTCCCTTCACAATACTAGAGTATATATAGACATGAAGTTAGAAGAAGAAAAAGTATATATATCTTTTAAAAATATATCGGCATATGAATTGAATTTTGAAGCAGATGAAATAATTGAAAGATTTAAAAGAGGAGATTTAGCCAGAAATACAGAAGGTAGTGGACTTGGATTAGCTATTGCTCGAGATTTAGTTGAACTTCAAGGTGGGGACTTTGATATTCAAATAGATGGAGATTTATTTAAAGTAAATGTAGTATTTAATAAAATAGATAAGTAAAAAAGAACCTTAAATAGGTTCTTTTTTACTTCATTTCTATTAATAACTGTTTATCTTTAACTAAGTCATCTTGACTTACATGAATGTTTTTAATTGTACCATCAGATTTTGCAACTATTACGGTTTCCATCTTCATAGCTTCAATAATTATAATTGGTTCGTTTTTCTTAACAACTTGATTTTCTTTAACCAAAATTTTAGCTACTTTACCAGGTATACTAGCACCAATTTGAAGTGGATTATTCATATCTGCTTTTACTATATCTTTTATATTGGAAGAATAGTTATTATCTTTTATTTCAATATCTCGCATCATTCCATTTAATTCAAAAGATATTGTTTTTGTTCCATCTTCTTTTGTATCTCCTATTTCGACTAATTTAATAGTTAAAATCTTACCTTCTTCGATTTCTACCTCACACTCTTCACCAATATCTAAACCGTAAAAATATACATGACTTTCAAGCTTAGATATATCATTATAAAGTTGTAAATGTTTTAAGTAATCCTCATAAACTTTAGGGTAAAGAGTATAACTTAATATATTTCTAATATTTGAATCCATATTAAAAGTAGTATCAAGATATTTTTTTATATTATCAAAATTTTCATTTTCTATTAGTGTTCCAGGTCTAGCTGTTATAGGGTTTTCACCCTTTAAAACGACTTTTTGTATATCTTTAGGTATACCACCTTCAGGTTGGCCTATCATACCTTTACAATAATCAACTACTGAGTCAGGAAAAGCTAAATTTTTACCTTCTGATAGTATATTTTTATTATTAAGTTTATTTTTAACCATGAAAATAGCCAAGTCACCAACAACTTTAGACGAAGGAGTTACCTTTATAATATCACCTAAAATTTCATTAGATTCTTTATATTTTTCTTTAACTAAATCAAATTTATCAGATAAGCCTAGGCTATCAGCTTGGGGTTTTAAATTAGTATATTGACCACCTGGGATTTCATATTTATATATTTCGGCAGACGGATTTTTTAAATCACTTTCAAACTTAGAATAAACTTTTCGTAAATCTTTATAATAATTTCCTAGTTCTTCATATCCATACAAGTCTATTTTTGTATCTCTTTCTGTATTTTTTAAAGCCTCTACAACAGCATTTAAAGATGGTTGACTTGTAAGAGATGACATTGTTTCAAGGGCAGTATCTACAATATCAACACCAGCTTCACTAGCCATTAAACAAGTTGCAACACCATTACCACTAGTATCATGAGTATGAAGGTGAATAGGAGTATTTATATTTGCTTTTAATTCTTTAATAAGTGTATAGGCTGCATAAGGTTTTAAAAGACCAGCCATATCTTTTATACAAATTATATCTGAACCTAATTCTTCTAATTGTTTAGCCATTTTTATATAGTACTCTAAGTTGTATTTACTCCTTGATGAATCTAGAATATCTCCTGTATAGCAAATAGTAGATTCAACTATTTTACCAGTTTCAAGTGCAGTATAAATAGATGGTTTCATATTTTCAACCCAGTTAAGAGAGTCAAAAATTCTAAAAATATCGATGCCTTTATTAGCAGACTCTTTTAAAAACTCTTTTATAACATTATCTGGATAATTCTTATAACCTACACCATTAGAAGCTCTAAACAGCATTTGAAACATAATATTAGGTATTTCTTCTCTTAGTTTCTCTAATCTTATCCAAGGAGATTCTTTTAAAAATCTATAAGCTACATCATAAGTTGCTCCTCCCCACATTTCTAGAGAAAATAAATCTTTCATATATTCATTTGTAGGTTTAGCTACTTTTAACAAGTCATAGCTTCTAAGTCTTGTAGCTAGAAGAGATTGATGAGCATCTCGCATAGTTGTATCTGTTAGTAATAATTTTTTTTCGTTTTTTATACTTTCTATATATTTTTCTTTACCAAGTTTATTGAATAAATCTCTACTACCTTCTTTATTTTTATTTATAATAGATTCTTTTATATTAGGAGTATATAGAGATTCAAATTTTGGTTTTTGGTTACAGTTATTTTCATTTACTATTGTATTACCTATAAATTGTAGTAACTTTGTTCCTCTATCTTTGCTTTCTTTTATATCAAATAACTCGGGATTTTCATCAATAAATTTTGTACTGCATTTTCCACATTCAAATATTGGATTATTCAATACATTAATTAAAAAACCAACGTTTGTTTTAACGCCTCTAATTCGAAGTTCTTTTACAGAACGAATAGTTTTATTTATCGCTCCCTTAAAAGTTCTATCCCAAGATATTGTTTTAACCAATAAGCTATCATAGTAAGGGCTTATAGTAGAGCCTGTAAAGCCATTACCACCATCTAGTCTTATACCAAATCCTGAGCCAGTTCTATAAACTTGAACTTTACCTGTATCAGGCATAAAGTTATTTTTAGGATCTTCAGTTGTTATTCTACATTGGATAGAGTATCCTCTTACTTGTATATCATTTTGGTTCTTGATATTAATTTCTTCACTATCTAATCTGTGACCTTTTGCTATTAATATTTGACTTTGAACTATGTCTATTCCTGTTATCATTTCAGTTACAGTATGTTCAACTTGGACTCTAGGATTCATTTCTATAAAATAAAAATTTTCATTATCATCCACTAAAAACTCAAGGGTACCAGCATTTACATAACCAACATGTTTAGCTATCTTTACCGCGTTTTCACAAATTTTTTCTCTTAACTTACTTGATAGAGAAAATGCTGGGGCATATTCAATAATTTTTTGATGCCTTCTTTGAACAGAGCAGTCTCTTTCATATAAGTGGACAATATTTCCATACATATCGCCTAAAATTTGAACTTCTATGTGTTTTGGATTTGATATATACTTTTCTATAAAAATCATATCTTCACCAAAGGCTTTTTTTGACTCACTACAAGCAGTTTCATATTCTATGCTTAAATCTTCTTCTTTATATACAACTCTCATACCTCTACCACCGCCGCCATTAGAGGCTTTAAGCATTATCGGATATCCTATTTTTTGAGCTATTTCCTTTGCTTGATCAATACTTTTAATTGATGTATCAACACCAGGAATAGTTGGGACATCTGCATTTTTAGCTATTTGTTTAGAGTTAATTTTATCTCCCATCATATTCATTATATCTGCTGATGGACCGATAAATATTATTCCATTTTCTTCGCATTTACGTACAAATTCTGGATTTTCAGATAAAAAGCCATATCCAGGATGGATTGCATCTACATTTTTTTCTTTAGCTAAATCTATTATACTATCCATATCTAGGTAAGCATCTATAGGACCTTTATCTTCTCCAATTAAATAAGATTCATCGGCTTTTGTTCTAAATAATGAATATTTATCTTCCTTGCTGTAAATACATACACTTTTTATTCCTAATTCAGAGCAAGCTCTAAATATTCTAATAGCAATTTCACCTCTATTAGCGACAAGTATTTTGTTTATTTTTTTAAGCATAAAAGTAAAAACCCCCTTCATTTCTTTTAATATTAAAGAGTATATAGCATTTAACTTTAATTTTAAATAGTAAAACTAAAGTTCCTTAATAAATAAGATGAATATATATATTTGAATAATTTTTATAGTTTGAAAATATATAATTATCTTATTAAATATGGGTAAAAAAGTTTAAAATCTTTAAAAGATATAATTACCTAATTAAATTTAAGTATATTGATTTTAAGACTTTAAAATAGGGCTTATTAAGTAATTTAGAGCATAGAAAATTAAAGAAAAGTATTAAATTATAATATATGTTATAATACTTAAAGAATTTAAAAGTTTTTATAAAGGAGTACTTAAATGAAAAAAATTAGATATTATTTCGTTATATCATTTATATTAATTGCTTTATCAGCCGTAATGTTTTTAATACACTATCTAGTTTTCGGGCAAGCACTAAACACTGCATATTATTCCCTTATGAATTTATGTTTTATTCCTATAAACAGTTTAGTTGTAACTATAATACTTGAAAAATTAATAGATTATAGAGCTAAAAAAGATAGAATAGAAAAAATAAATATGCTAGTTGGTATATTTTTTACAGAAGTTGGTGGAAAATTAATGCATCTTATTATAGATTCAGATAAAGATGCAAAAAATTACATAACAAATTTTGAAGATTTAAATAATATAAAAAAATGCTTAAATGAATATGATTATAAAGTTGATATGAACAATATTGATTTATGTTCAATAAAAAATATATTATTAGAGAATAACAATTTATTTGTAACATTAATAAGTAATGAGAATGTATTTCAGCATCAAATTTTTACTGATTTACTTATGTCTGTGGTCCACTTAAGAGATGAAATTATATTTATGGAGAAAGATGATAATTTAGAATTAAATATAAATCATTTAGAAAATGATGTTATAAGAGTATACAAAAATATCTCGATACAATGGATTTCATATTTAGAATATTTAAATAAATCATATCCATTTTTATACAATAATGCTATAAGAGTTAATCCATTTAAGTTTGATTAAAGAGAAGTGAAAATAGTTTTTTCTATTTTCACTTCTCTTTAAAATTTTATAAATGAATAAATATTTTTATAATGGGTATATGAATGATTGGTAAAGAAATAAAAATTTAACAATATAATTGATTAATGTAAGTAAAAATTGTAGTTGTTTTAGTATAGAATATTTTAATATTATATTTTAAAATGGTTATAACTTTAATTGAAAAATATCTCTTACATTAATTAAGATAAAATTTAATTATGAGGAGTGTATTTTATGAGCGAAGTACAGAAGAAAAATGGCACAGGTATAGCTATGTTAGTTTTCTTACTTGGAATTTTTATGGGGGCTATGGATTCAGGTATAGTATCTCCAGCAAGAGATGTAATAGCTAATGGACTAGGTATAACCGAGTCTGCAAGTGTATGGATGATAACTATATATACATTAGCTTATGCGGTCTCTATGCCAATTACAGGAAAATTAGCAGATACATATGGTAGAAAAAAGGTATATATGATATGTGTTATATTATTTGCAACAGGTTCATTACTTTGTGGAGTATCTGATATAGTAGGAAGTTATCAATTTTTATTAACTTCAAGAGTAATTCAAGCGATAGGTGGAGGAGGTATAATGCCAATTGCCACAGCTTATATAGGAGCTTCTTTTCCAGAGGAAAAAAGAGGTTCAGCCCTTGGTATGGTAGGGGGAGTATATGGGATAGCAACGGTACTTGGACCTACGTTAGGAAGTTTTGTACTTTCTATGACTGGAAATAGTAGATGGGGATTTTTATTTTTAATAAACGTTCCAATAAGTATTATTATAATAATTGCGGCATTCAAATTAAAAGAAAATAAGAAAGAATCTAAAGTTAAAAAAATGGATATATGGGGTTCTGTAGTATTAAGTGTTATGGTTGCATCAATAATGTATGGTTTAACAAACTTAAAATTCTATGATTTTGCAAATTCAATTCAATCAATGGATGTATGGCCTTATTTAATAATATTTATAGCTTTTATTCCATTGTTTATATCTACAGAAAAAAGAGCAGAAGATCCTGTTTTAAATTTAAACTTCTTTACAAATAAGCAAACAGCATTAACTTTATTTTTAAGTTTTATAGTTGGATGTGGACTTATGAGTACAGTATTTTTACCACAATTTTCAGAAAATGTACTAAGAATTAAAAGAGGTAGTGGAGGGTATGTAGTAACACTATTTGCTGTTTTTACAGGTATAGCAGCACCTTTAGGTGGTAAATTCATAGATAAATTTGGAGTTAAAAAATTACTTTTACTAGGCTTTGGTGTAAATATAATAGGGGTTCTATATCAAGCATTAGTAACAGCCAATCATCCAAATTTTACAAACTTAACAATAGGTTTAGTATTTATGGGAGCTGGTATGGGATTTACTATGGGAACTCCAATAAATTATTTAATGATGAGCTTAGTTAAGCCAGAAGAAATTTCTATGGGGCAATCAACTGTATCATTACTTCGTTCAATAGGGGTTGCAGTTTCACCAAACTTACTTATAAATTTTGTATCAGATGCAGGTAGAAAAGTACCAGGTGCAATTGAAAAAGTAATGCCACAGATTCCAGGGGGGGCTTTAGGAAGCGGACACATGTCTTCTCAAATGATGGAGAAGTTTCAAAATGCAGATGTCACAAATATATTTAACACTGTAAAATCATTTGTAGAATCTATGTTTAATGGACTTCAACATACTATGGGAGCTAATCCTAATATGCATTTTGATATATTAAAAAATAATTATTTTGTTAGTTTAGATAAAGCTAAACCTGCAATAGAAAATGCGTATCAGTATACTATGAATCAAGGGTATGCACATTTATTTATAGGAACAGCAGTTATAGCAATACTAGGATTAATTGCATCTTTATTTATAAAAAATCATAAAAAAGCTTAAGAAATAATATATAAAAAATAGTTACCTAAAATTTTAGGTAACTATTTTTTATATATTATTCCAAAATTTAGTATATGATATAATATACTAATATTAATAAAATTAAGAAAGAAGGAGTTACATGGAAATAAGAAAAATGACTGAAGCAGCGATTATGTCTGCTTTATTTGTAGTTTGTAGTATTTTTGCAATATCAACAGGTTTTTTATATGCACTTTATATAGATATGATAGTTCCAATATTTATTGCAATTATATACTTAAGATGTGATTTTAAGTTTAGCGCACTTGCTATGTTAATTTGTTTAGTTATAATAGGTTTAATCATGGGAGACATAGCTTCTGCAATTTGCATGACCCAAAGTATGATAATTGGAATAATGTGCGGTTTTATAATTAATAAAAAAACTAAAATGCTAGATGATTTATTTTATTTAAGTATAATATCGTGTTTTATAATGGTATTAGTAGATGTTTTATTTTCCAACTTAATTGGATTTAGTATTATGAAAGATTACCAAGAGATATTGGCTAAAGTTCCACTTAGTGAAAGTGTAAAATCTTCATTAGTATATATTCTTATTGCAACTCTTCCTTTAGGAACTATCATAATGACTTATTTTGGAAGTTTATTTATAGGAAGCAGAATAAAGTGTTTAAAAGAAGTAGCAAGTCAAAAGTTTTACATACTAAAAAATATAAGAAAGTATGCAAATTATATATCTTGTTCTAAATTTACAGTATATATAGGTTTATTATATTTACTTATTATTCAAATTAAGGATTTAGCTGGAGTTGATATAACTCATGTATACTTACTTACAGTGACAGAAACTATAAAATATATAATTTATTATTTTTTAATAAGAGATGCATATGCATATATTAGGCTATATACATATCAAAGAACTAAATCTATAAAGGCTTTAAATATAGTGGGAATGGCATTTTTAGGTTCGCTAGTTTTAAAATTTAATATAAGTTTTTGGATAATATCAATTATTTCATTTTTTTATGTTCCAAGAAAACTTCAAACAATATAAGAAACCTCGTAAATTTTATTACGAGGTTTTTTATTAATGATTAATAGGTTTACCAGCTTTTAAAGCTTCACGCTCTTCTAATAAGTTACCTACTAAAGTATTTATATCCCAATTTAAAGAAGTTTCTGTTACCACCGCTATTAAAGGTGTAGGTATTCTAAATTTTTTTAAAGAGTCTATAAAAGAATGGATTTTAGAATGGTCAACATTATTAAATACAACAGCTTTATTTATTAAACCATTTTCACATTTATCATCTAATTTTCCTTCTAACACATCTTTAACCAAAGAATTACCATTTTTAGGAGTAAGAATTATTTTTTCTTTAATTCCTATTAAACCACATATATTTTTTAACATAGTTAATTCTTTATTATTAAAATTGTATAATATTGCACAAGCATTTTCACTAGAATTAGATAGTTTATTTATATCTTGAAAACTCATATTAACCTCCAAAAATATATTAATACTATTATTAATACCTATTTAAATTTATTTTAAACAATATAAAACAATCATTTGAATTTGAAAAAATACAAAGAAACACAAAATATTTTAGTATTAGTTATATAGTTTCAAATTTAAACTAAAATAATGAGAATAATATTGAAAATTTTACTAAAGGTTACTACACTTTATATTAATATGAAAACTAAACAATGGGGGTATATTATGGGAAATCAAACAGCAACACAAAAGATTAAGCATCCAAAAGCATTATATTTTTGTGGATCGATTTATTCATTTGTAAACTTTGCTTACTATGGAATGAAACTAGTATTAGTTTTATTTTTAGCAGAACAAGTAAGTAAAGGTGGATTGGGATTAAGCGCAGCGGAGGCATCGGCTATGCTTGCATCATTTATGGCTTGGTCTTATTTATCACCAGTTGTAGGGGGCTGGATTAGTGATAGATTTTTAGGTCCAAAGGCTTGTGTATCAATAGGAGTATTAACTGTATCAATAGCTTATTTTATGGGATTTCTAGCTAAATCCAAAGCTCAGATAACAATTATGATAGTGTTAGCAGTTATAGGTGGTGGATTTTACAAAGGAAATTTAAATACATTAGTAGGTACTCTTTATGATAAGAATGACTCAAGAAAAGATGGTGCATTTTCAATAACATATACTTTTACAAATATAGGGGTATTATTTGGACCTTTATTATGTGGACTTATAGCTAATGAATGGTTTTCACAAAAAAGCGGAGGAGAAATAACTTTTTATGGATACAAGTACGTATTTTTAACAGCAGCAATAATTGCCTTCATAGGATTTTTAGTTTTTACTTTAGGTCAAAAGAAATTTCTAAAAAATAGTAGTACAAATATAAGTAAAAAAGAAGATTTAGAAAGAAAAAGGGAGTTAGCAAAAACACCATTAACTATAAAAGAGAAAAAAAGAATGGTAGTAATACTTATACTAGCATTTTTTACAATATTTTTCTGGATGGCGTATAATCAAGCATCCATGTCTATAGCATTATATACTCAAAGTTTTGTTAATTTAAATGTAGGAAACTTTACAATACCAACTTCATGGATTGACTCTTACAATGGATTATTATGTGTAATACTAGGTCCTATAATGGCTGTTATATGGCTAAAGTTATCTCAAAGTAAAAGAGGAGATTTAAATATATCAACTAAAATGAGTTTAGGGTTTATTTTCTTAGCTATAGCATTTATATTTATGATAATTGCTGTAAATATAAGTGGGACAGATCCTAGTACAACTACAAAAGCTAGTGTTATATGGATAATTTTATTTATAACATTACAAAGTGTAGGAGAAATGTGTTTTTCTCCAGTAGGATATGGGATGGTCGATAGATTAGCACCAGAAAAGTACTCGTCTTTATTTATGGGAATATGGTTTGGTAGTATATTTGCAGCAAATAAGTTATCAGGATATGTACAAGTTATAATAGATAAATTGGGAATGCTTCAAGTATTTATAATAATACCTGTGTTTTTAGCAATAGTTGGAGCATTATTATTAATACTTAATAAAAAACTTGAAAAAATGTCAGAATAGAAAAAGTGAGCTAAATTTAGCTCACTTTTTTATTTATAAAATCATAAGTTCTTTAGGAAACTTAGTAAGTATTTCTATTCCATCATCTTTGACAATTACAGAATCTTCTATTCTAACTCCACCAAAGCCTGGAATATATAAACCAGGTTCCATAGTTATTATACAACCTTTTTCTATTACTTTAGTTCCATAGTTACCTAAAAATGGTTCTTCATGAAGGTCCATTCCAACACCATGACCTATTCCAGGGTAGTAAAACTCTTCATATTTTTTAATAACTTCTCTGATTGCTTGGTCAGGCTCAAAAGCTAGTGCTCCAGATTTTATCTTGCTAAGACCCACTAGTTGAGCTTCTTTAACAAGATTATAAATTTCCAATTGTTTTTCACTAGGGTTACCCACTATAAAAGTTCTAGTCATATCTGAAATATATCCATTATATTTGGCACCAAAATCTATAGTTACAAAATCCCCATCCTCTATTAGTTTATTATCAGGCTTACCATGAGGCAGGGAAGTTTTAGTACCGGAGATTAAGATAGTTTCAAAACCTATTTCGTCAGCACCGTTCATTTTTAAGTAAAATTCAAGTCTAGCACATAATTCTTTTTCACTAACACCAACTTTTATGTGAGGAACTAATTCTTCAAGAGCTTTATCACCTATTTCACAAGCTTTTTTTATGTAACTTGCTTCAGATTCATCTTTTACATATCTTAAAGATTCTATAAGACCATCAGTTCCTATTAAATCTACATTAGATAATATATTTTTTAAATCTTCATATTTATCAAATGTTATATTGCTTCTTTCAAACCCTAATTTTTTTACACCATTTTCATTGCAAATATGACTAACTGCTTTTATAAGATTTCTATCAAATAAATGCCAGTTTACAACTTCAAAACCTACACATTCTTTCTGAGCTAATTCAGTAAATCTACCATCAGTAATAAGATAAAATTTATCTTTGCAAGCTAAAACAAATGCAGCTTCATCTGTAAATTTACTAATATAATTTACGTTAGAGCGTTTTGTCAAAAATATTGCATCTAAATTATTCTCATTTAATAATAATGAAAGTCTTTCTGTTCTTTTCATAATGAGCCCCCTTATAATTAAGAAAATGTTTTCTTAATTATATTATATCAATAGTTAAGTATAATTAAAATATTTTGGAGATAAACACTTGTTATAAACACATCAAAAAAGATATTATAGTATATATTTATTTATAGAGGATTTTAAAGGAGTAATTTATGAATAGAGCTGAATTTTTAAAACAGGTAACTTTTCAAATATCAAAGATAATAAATAGAAGAAAGTATATAATAGTAAAAAAGATCTTAGAAAAAATACTAGAAACATTATCCAAAGTTTTAATAGTTCCTCCAATTGTGTTTACTGGTATCATGGTTGTGGGTATTTTAATACTATTAGGCATGAGTATTTTTACTATAAACTTTTTCCCAGATTTTGTTTATATGATGGATACTAGCTTAATATTGGGAACAATAGGAATTGTTATTAGCTTAGTATTTATGGGTTTAAGTATAATTGGATGGCCTGTATATATATTAGTTTTAATTGGTGGAATTTGGTTTATAAGATCATATAGAAAATTTATAAAAAATCATTATCTATATAAAAGAGCAAATGATTTTATAGATAGGGTATAAGTTAATACTTTAAAAAATAAGTCAAAGTATATATAATATAAAGAACGAGGTGATAATATGAAAAAAAGAGTAATGATCGGTATGAGTGGTGGGGTAGACAGTTCTGTTGCCGCATATCTTTTAAAAGAACAAGGCTATGATGTAATAGGAGTTACTATGAAGTTATGGCAAGATGATGATGATGAGCTTATAGAAAATGAAGGTGGATGTTGTTCACTTGCAGCTGTTGAGGATGCAAGGAAAGTTGCAGATAAAATAGGTATACCTTTTTACGTATTAAACTTTAGTGATGTATTTAAAGAGAAAGTAATAGAGCCATTTATAGATGAATATTTAAACGGAAGAACACCAAATCCTTGTATAGCTTGTAATAAGCATATAAAGTTTGATGACTTTTTCAATAAAGCACGTCAAATAGGATGTGATTATGTTGCTACGGGACATTATGCTAAAATAGAAAAAGATGAAGAAGCGGGTAGATATTTACTTAAAAAGTCTGTTACGGATAAAAAAGATCAAACTTATGCATTATATAATATAACTCAAGAGCAGTTAGCACATACATTACTTCCAATCGGAGATTACGAAAAAGACAGAGTAAGAGAAATTGCAAAAGAAATAGGTATAGATGTTCATAACAAACCAGATAGTCAAGAAATATGCTTTGTAAAAGATAATGACTATGCAGGGTATGTAAAAAAACATGCTAAAAAAAGAATTGATCCAGGATTTTTTGTAGATACTAAGGGAAATGTATTAGGAAAACATAATGGCATAATAAATTATACTATAGGTCAAAGAAAAGGTCTTGGAATTGCATTTGGAAAACCTATGTTTGTAGTTGATATAGATCCTGTAAAAAATACTGTTGTATTAGGAGATAATGAAGATATATTCTCAAATGCACTAATAGCTAAAGATATAAACTTAATATCAATTGATGATATAAAAGAACCTATAAGAGTACAAGCTAAAGTAAGATACTCAGCAAGACCATCTAATGCCACAGTAACTAAAGTAGGCGAAGATACTATTAAAATCGTATTTGACGAGCCTCAAAGGGCGATAACTAAAGGTCAATCAGTAGTAATGTATGATGGAGACAAAGTTGTAGGTGGCGGAATAATAGTAAAGAGCCTATAATAAACATTTGTTTTGATTGAGCAAGGTGTCTGTAAATTACTTCATAGCGCCAACGACTATGTACGTTACTAAAAAAACTATTGATTATTTTAAGAAAATTTAGTAACATATCTATAAATAATATAAATTTAAATACAATGAAAAGAAGTAGTAAATTAATTGATGCTTTACAGAGAGAGGGATTAGGTGAGAGCCCTTACGATAGATTAATTGAAGCAGTCTTGGAGTATCAACTTTGAAATTAAGTAGGAGTTGACGGTGGTTCCGTTATAACTTAAGGTTTTCCGAAGATACTGTGATTTTTACAGTAATTAGGGTGGTACCGCGAGATATATCCTCGCCCCTATAGTTTTTTATAGAGGCGGGGATTTTTTAATACAAGGAATCATAAAGGCATAAATTATAGGAGGAAATAAAAATGCAAAAAATGGGATTAAACGAAATAAGAAGTAAATTTTTAAACTTCTTTGAATCAAAAGGACATTTAGTTCAACCAAGTTATTCATTAGTGCCACATAACGATAAGAGTTTATTATTAATAAATGCTGGTATGGCACCACTTAAAAATTATTTTTCAGGTACAGAAATACCGCCAAGTAAGAGAATGACAACTTGTCAAAAATGTGTAAGAACTGGAGATATAGAAAATGTAGGGGTTACAGCTAGACATGCTACATTATTTGAAATGCTTGGAAACTTCTCATTTGGAGATTATTTTAAGGAAGAGACATTAAAATGGGGATGGGAATTTGTTACAGAACATTTAAACATACCTCAAGATAAAATATGGGTAAGTGTATACTTAGAAGATGATGAAGCTTTTGAAATATGGGAAAAAGAAATAGGAATACCAAAAGAAAGAATAGTGAGATTAGGAAAAGAAGATAACTTCTGGGAAATAGGTACAGGTGCTTGTGGACCATGTTCAGAAATACACTTTGACAGAGGTGAAGAATATGGATGTGACAACCCAGATTGTAAACCAGGATGTGACTGTGATAGATATTTAGAGTTTTGGAACCATGTTTTCTCTCAATTTAACAAAGATGAAGAAGGAAACTACAACCCACTTGAAAATAAGAATATAGATACAGGTATGGGTCTTGAGAGAATAGCTTGTATAATGCAAGGTGTTGATACTATATTTGACGTTGATACTATAAAGCATATATTAAATGCTGTTGAAAAAATGACAAACTCTAATTATGGAAAAGAATATAAAGTTGATAAATCTATAAGAATAATAACTGACCATATAAGAAGTGTAAGTTTCTTAGTTGCAGATGGAGTATTACCATCAAATGAAGGTAGAGGTTATGTTCTTAGAAGATTATTAAGAAGAGCAGCAAGAAATGGAAAATTACTTGGAATGAAAGAGCCATTCTTATATAAATTAGTTGATGAAGTTATAGCTGTAAGTGGAGAAGCTTACCCAGAACTAGTTGAAAAAGCTGAATATATTAAAAAGGTTATAAGAATAGAAGAAGAAAAATTCAATGAAACAATAGATAAGGGAAGTGAAATATTAGCTTCTTATATAGAAGAATTAAAATCTAATAACGAAAAAACTTTAAGTGGAGAAAATGCATTTAGATTATATGATACTTATGGATTCCCTGTAGATTTAACTAAAGAAATATTAGAAGAAGAACATTTAGAAATAGATGAAGAAGGTTTCCAAGCTGAGATGGAAAAACAAAGACAAACAGCAAGAGATGCTAGAGGAAATATGGACTCAGAAGCTTGGAAAGAAGATGCTATAGCTAAACTAGATAAAGATATAGTTACGGATTTTGAAGGATATGAAACATTATCTATAGAATCAACTGTAAAAGGTATAGCTAAAGAAAATGAATTAGTTAAATCAGCATCTGTAGGAGATGAAGTTATAATAGTTCTTGATAAAACTGCTTTTTATCCAGAAGGTGGAGGTCAAGTAGGAGATAAAGGTCTTTTAGTTAATAAAAATGAAGATGTAGTTGTTGAAGTTATAGATACTAAAAAAGGACCAAACAATACTATAAAACATATATGTGTTGTAAAATCAGGAATGATAAATGTAGGAGATGTTGTGTATACTAAGGTAGATAAAGAAGTAAGATTAGCTTCAGCTAGAAACCATAGTGCTACTCATATACTACACAAAGTATTAAAAGAAGTTTTAGGAGAACATGTTAACCAAGCTGGATCACTTGTTACTCCTGAAAGATTAAGATTTGACGTAACTCACTTTGAAGCAATATCAAAAGATGAGTTAAAAGTTATAGAAGAAAAAGTAAATGATATGATATTTGAAGCTTTAGATATAACTTGTGAAAACATGAGTATGACAGACGCTTCTAATAAAGGTGCTACTGCATTATTTGGTGAAAAATACGGAGATGAAGTAAGAGTTGTATCTATGGGAGAATATTCTATAGAATTATGTGGAGGAACTCACTTAACAAATACTTCTCAAATCGGTATGTTTAAAATACTTTCTGAAGGTGGAGTTGCAGCTGGTGTAAGAAGAATAGAAGCTATAACTGGTAAGGAAGTATATTATTTCCTAAATAATAAACAAAATTTAATAAATGAAGTATGTACTACTGTAAAAGCTAAAGAAGATAATCTAGTAGCAAGAGTAGGACATTTATTAGATGAAACTAAATCATTGGCTAAAGAGTTAAACGAAGTTAAAGCTAAAATGAGTTTACAATCTGCAGACTCTATATTAGACTCTAAAGTAGATATAAATGGAGTAAACATTGTTACATCTAAGTTTGAAGATATGGATATGGATACACTTAGAAATACTGCAGATACGTTAAGAGATAAATTATCTTCAGGTGTAGTTGTTTTAGCAAATGTAGCTGGAGGAAAAATAAACTTTGTTGCAACAGCTACTAAAGATGTAGTTGAAAAAGGTGTTCATGCTGGAAACATAGTTAAAGAAGTTGCTCAAATTGCTGGTGGAAAAGGTGGAGGAAGACCTAATATGGCTCAAGCTGGAGCTCCTGATGTAAATAAGGTCGATGAAGCTTTAAATCATGCAAAAGATGTGTTAAAATCTCAAGTAAAGTAATAAAACAAAAAACAAATAAAATAAAAAGATAGGGGTGTTGTAATATGAATGAAAATATGGATTATACAATGAAATTCGAAGGTATAACATCTGAACAAATGAGTGTTAGTGAAGCAATAGATTTAGTATATAGCGCTCTTAAGGAAAAAGGATACAACCCTATAAACCAAATTATAGGATACATTCTTTCAGGAGACTCTAGTTATATAACAAGTCATAACAATGCTAGAGGAATCATGAAGAAGTTTGAAAGAGATGAAATTTTAGAAGAGGTTATCACTTATTATTTGAACAATAGAAAGTAGGTCAATCTTATGAAAAAAAAGATTGTATCCTTATTAACTACTTTAATAGTACTTATAAGCTCTATGTCTACAGTTAGTTTTGCAGAGGAAAAAGGTAAAGTAATACTTATTAATATGAATAGAACAAGTCTAGATGATATGTTAAGTATACAAGCTTTAAGCAAAAAAGTAGAAAATGAAGGTTATATAGGGCTTATGAATATCAGAGGTGACCGAGGAACTGATGATAGAAGGTCATATGCAGCTATAGGAGCAGGTGGTAGAGTTACAATGCCAAGCCAAAGTCTTATAAATTTTGAAGAATTAAACAAAGATAATGGACCTGCTTATAAAGCTGAAACAGGACACAATCCTAAAAAAATAAATGACATGACTATAAACTATTCTCTAAGTGAAAACTTAGAGAATGGTTCTTATGGATCAAAACTTGGTTCACTAGGGCAAACTTTAGCGGACAAGAAAATAAAGACTTCTGTTATAGGTAATGCTGACAAAGTTAATAATGGAGAATTATTAAAAAATAGAAATATAGCATTAATGGCTATGGACAACATTGGAAGAGTAGAAAATGGTAATGTTGATAATATAAATATAAAAGATAATACTATGCCTTATGGAATAAGTACTGATTATAATAAGCTAAAAAGTGATACTAAAAAGTTTTACGATAACAGCGATGTTTTATTTGTAGAACTTGGAGATACTTACAGATTAGATGAATATAAAGATTATTTAAATGAAAAAACTTATAAAGAGATGAAATTAAGAATATATAATAAAATAAATTCATATCTAGAAGAAGTTTTTAAAATGGCAAATAAAAATGATACAATTTATATAACATCAACATTTCCAAGCAATGAAGATTATAAAAATCAAAAAAGATTATCTCCAATAATTAAATTTGATGGATCTTCAAAAGGAGTATTAAAATCAGCCACTACTAGAAGAGAAGGTGTAGTTGGAAATATCGATATTGGTGTAGATATTCTTTCTAAATTTGGTTTAGTAAATGAAAATATGCTAGGAAAGAAATTTATAGATGTAAAGAAAGCAAACAATGTAGAATTTATAAACCATGAGTTTGAAAAAATGGTATCTATGTTGGGAGTAAGAAGTACTATAGTAAATACATCTGTAGGAATAGTTGCGGCGGCATGGGTAATTTGTACTATACTTTTAGTCTTTTTTAGAAATAAAATTCCTAAAAAAGAAGTTGTATTTAAGATATTAAAAGAAATTGTGAAGTTAGGAATTTTATTACCACTTGCATTTATTCTAGCTCCTATATTCAATTTATCAACTAAAGCAGGAATAACTATGGGCATAGTAGGTACGCTCATAGGTCTATATACAATTGGAAAGATATTTTTCAAAAAAGATATGACATATCTTATGTTCTTCTCTTTAATGACTATAATAGTAATAGTTATAGACTCTATATTTGGAACACACTTAATGCAAAATAATATTATGAGCTATGATGCAATAATAGGTGCTAGATATTATGGAGTAGGAAATGAATATGAAGGTGTAACGATTGGATGTGCAATATTTGCACTTTCAGTTTTACTAAACTATAAAAAAATACCAAGATGGGTAGTTATTATGTTTGCTTTAGTTATATTGATAACAAGTGCATATCCATCTATGGGTGCTAATGTTGGAGGATGTATATCTGAATCTGTAGCATATGTGTTATTTATATTACTGATATTTGATG
This sequence comes from Paraclostridium sordellii, assembly GCF_000953675.1. Taxonomy (NCBI): domain Bacteria; kingdom Bacillati; phylum Bacillota; class Clostridia; order Peptostreptococcales; family Peptostreptococcaceae; genus Paraclostridium; species Paraclostridium sordellii. Next base: position 649,704 of record NZ_LN679998.1, read on the forward strand.
TAAAGATGGATTTGAAAAAATCTATATTATTGGGATTAGTTCCTGTTATTTTAGTAGGATTATTTGCTACTTTAGATATTGTATCAAAAAGTCAATCTCATTTATCTGGGTTTGTAAATCAAATAATGTTAAATGGGCCAGGAGCTATAATCCAGACATTTACTAGAAAAATACAGATGAATGTAGATATAGCTACAAGTAATATCTTTATTGTAATAGCTTTAATAGTTGCAGGATTTATGAGCAAATTTATATTCAAGCCTTCAAGACACTTTAAAAAATTAGCAGACAAATATCCATATGTGTTTAAAGGGTTTGTAGCTATAATTGTAGGGTGTATAGTTGCTTTAATATTTAATGATTCAGGAATAGTTGCAGCTGGAACAGGTTCAATATATATACTAATACCACTATTAGTTATGAGTGTAAATATGATGATTTTTGATAAAGAATAGTTTACTACTATAATTAGGGAGGTAACTAAATGTTACGTCCCTAATTTTTAATTTATTAAATTAATGATTTTTAAGTTATATAATATAGTTTCATATGGAAGAATTTATACATAATGTGTTGAATTTAGAGCACAATAAGAATATAGTATATACATATAATAAAAATTTAAGAAATTTGATTAATCAAGGAGAACTAAATGATATTAGACGGAAGAATAATGGGTCTTGATGTTGGAGACAAAACTATAGGGGTTGCAGTTAGTGATCTTATGGGAATTACAGCTCAAGGTGTTAAAACTGTTAAAAGAGTGGGTAAAAAGAAAGATATAGAAGAATTAAAGGCTATAATAAAAGAAAGACAAGTAAATAAAATTGTATCAGGACTTCCTAAAAACATGAATGGAACATTAGGCCCACAAGGTGAAAAGGTAATAAAGTTTTGTGAACTTTTAGAACAAGAAACTGGTATAAAAATAGAATACTGGGATGAAAGATTATCTACAGTAGCAGCAGAAAGATCTTTAATAGAAGCTGATGTTAGAAGAGAAAAAAGAAAAAAAGTAATAGATATGTTAGCTGCTGTAATAATTTTACAAGGATATTTAGATAACAAAAGAATTTTCTAAAACATATATAAAATAGCGTAGATATACGTTATAATATATTTAAATAATTAAACTTTGAGGTGAGGAACATGCAAGAAAATATAGTAAACTTAATAGACCAAGATGGAAACGAAATACAATTTGAAATAATATTAACTTTAGAAGCTGAAGGAAAAGAATATGCTATATTAATGCCTTTAGATGACAATGAAGCAGAAGAAGCTTTAATATTTAGAATTGACAGTGATGAAGAAGGAGATATATTAACTCCACTTGAAAATGATGAAGAGTATGAAACAGTTGTAGCTGTTTACAACACTTTAATGGAAGAAGAAGGATTAGATTACGACGAAGAATAGTTAAAAATTCAAAATTGTATAGTTTATAAATGGGAGTATCTAAATGGTGCTCCTTTTTAAATTTAAATTCTTATAAATAAAATAATACTTTAGGAGGTTTGAGTGAGTAAATATTTAGACTTAATAATTGGATTTGTTTTCATTTTATATTATATATATCTTAAAGTAATATACAATGGAATGGCCTTTGATAAATTTTTTATATCATTAGGAATTGTATTGATTATTTATCATTTTATAAAAAATAAGATAAATATGAACAAAAAATTAAAAAAGATAATTAAAATAACATTTATAATATTTATCTCTATATTTATCATCTTAGAAAGTATATTAATATTTTTTCCAAAACAAAATTTAGAAGAGGATTGTGATTACTTAATTATACTGGGGGCTTCTGTTAAAAATACAGTTCCAAGTTTAACTCTAAAAGGTCGACTAGATAAAGCAATCGAATATCTAAAAAAGAGTAAAGATGATTGTTATATAGTTGTATCTGGAGGAAAAGGAAACGATGAAGGTATTTCAGAAGCAAAGGCAATGGAAAATTATTTAGTAAAGCATAAAATTCCTAAGGATAAAATTATAATGGAAGATAAGTCTACAAATACATATGAAAATTTTAAATATAGTAAAGAAAAAATAGAAAGTCATAGCAAAAATGATATAAAAAATTTAAATATTAAAGTTGTTACTACAGATTTTCATAGTTTTAGAAGTTTTATGTTAGCAAAGAAAAATGGTTATGGGAATGTAAATTTTTATTCAAATAAATCCTTAAATCAATTTATACCTATATATTATGCAAGAGAATTTTTTGCTACTATAAAGACTATTGTATTTGATATGCTCTAATAAGCAATAATTAAAAATATTTAATAAAAAGTTTTAAATTTATTTATATGGTTAAAATAGAGATAATAAACACATAAGGGGTAATGCGTATGAATAAATTTAAAAAATGTTGTATATTTTTAAGCATAATAATTTTAATAAGTATGACTCTAACTAATATTTATGCTATAAATAATTATAAAAAAAATACAAATAAAACTACGGTTAAATCTGAAAATATTATAGTCAAAGAAGAAGAGAAAAAAGAAAAAAGCAAAAAAACTAAAGATGTATTAAACATTTTATTAATAGGAACAGACTCTAATGATTTTAAAAAAACAGCAAGGTCAGATTCTATGATGATATTAACTATAGATAAAGATCACAAAAATATAAAACTTACATCTTTAGCACGAGATACTCTAGTTAATATACCTAGGTATGGATTTGAAAAGCTAACTCATGCATATGCATATGGAAAAGCTGATCTATTACTAGAAACAATACAAAAAAATTTTTATATAGATATAGATGACTATATTACTGTAAATTTTAACTCTTTTATAGATTTAGTTGATATATTAGGCGGGGTTGAAGTTGATATACAAGAAAAAGAGATTAGTCATTTAAATGATATAATAGTAAATTCTTTTAAGGTATCAAATAAAGAAGCAGAAGAACCTCAATTTATAAGAAGTAGTGGGAGACAGTTATTAAATGGATATCAAGCCTTATCTTATGCTAGAATAAGACAAATTGATAGTATATATGAAAGAGATAAAAGGCAAAGGGATGTATTAAAAAGTATAGCCAATAAGTTAATAGAACTACCAGTAAGTAGTTATCCTACAGTTATAAAAGAGTTATTACCTTATGTAGATATAAACATATCTATTACTAAACTTATTTCACTAGCCAATATACTTAGAAATATTTATGATTATGATATAAAACAAATGGAATTTCCAGTTAAGAATCATAGAGAATCAGGAAAGTTATTAAAGAACAATAGTTTTGTAGTTAAATGGGATAAAACAGAAAATTTAAAAATTTTAAAAGATTTTATGTATAGTAATTAAAAAATTTATTAAGTAACACAAATTTTGGGTATATTTATAAAAGTAAAGATAATAATATCTTTACTTTTATTTAGTTTTTAATAGGTTAACACTAGGAGATATATTGACAAAATCAATATTATCAACTAAAATAATTAATAAAGATTATCAGTTGAAAACAAAGGTGGTAAAGGTTAATGAGTCAAATGGAAGTATTAAAAGAAAAATTAAAAGAAACGGGATTTAAAATAACACCTCAAAGAAGAGCTATAATAGAGACGTTATTAAAACATAAGGACAAACATTTAAGCAGTGAAGAAATATATGATTTTGTAAGAGTAGATTGTCCAGAGATAGGATTAGCTACAGTTTATAGAACTATGCAGTTATTAGATGAAGTAGGAGCTATTTCAAAGTTGAATCTAGATGATGGATGTATAAGATATGAAATTGATTTAGATGACTCAGATGCTCATAACCATCATCATTTAATATGTAAAAACTGTGGTAAAATAATAGAAGTAAAAGAAGATTTATTAGACTCTATTGAACTAGAAATACAAAACTTATACAAATTTAGTATATTAGATCACGATCTTAAATTTTATGGATTATGTGAAGACTGTAAATAAAAAAAGCCCCTTTTGGGGCTTAAAATTTTATTAACGTCAATAGTATTAAACAAAATAAAAATACTACAAATACAATCTCCAAGAAATTACTTAAAGACCCTCCAACCTTTAAAAATCCAAGCGAAAACTTCTTTTCACTAAACGGATAGAAAAGAGGTATGCCTGACTTTGTAAATAAATCTCCTAAAAATAAATGAGATGAATATCCTATAGTTCCAAAAAAGCATAAATTAGATATATTAGTTATTAACTCTATTTGTTTAAGTACAAAACCTATTATAAAAATAGCTAATAAGCTATGTGATAGTTTTCTATGTTTAAGCCATGGAAATGACGCTAAAATAAGTGTAAATAATATAAAATAAAATTTACCATTAATTAGGTAAATAGAAATTGTTAACAATATAAATATTAATGATAAAAATAGCCTCCTTAAAAATCCATGGGAAATCTTAGCTTCTAGTATTACTATTGCTACAAAAGTTACTAAAGAACTTATTATAAAATTATCATTTATTTTTATAGATATTAAAAAAATTAATATATTTACAGCATATATAATGATTTTATATATTTTTTTTGAAACATTATGATTTAAAATCGTATTAGATATAATGGAGTTTGATGTGTCTAGGTCAGGCAGTATTGAAAACAATGAACAAACTGCAATATCCATAAGAGAAAGTGGCTTATTAAAAAGCATAGAAGCTTGTAAAGAGGTTAGTACCCCAATAGTGAAGTGAGTTTTACCACGCATTATAACCTCCTGTAAATATTATATTTTGAGAATACCAAAATAATTATTGTTTGTCAAAATAATACGGTAAATGTATTTTAAATATATCTTAAAATATAGTTCAACTTGTGTTACAATTATATTAACTGGTAAAGAGTGCGTGATTTGATATTATTTGTATGTTTAATAAGGAACGATTTTAAAGTGCGAGAGTTTAAAGTGCGAAAAGACATAGACAAAAGGAGATGATGCAATTGTTCAAAAAGAGTTTGAATAAAATAAAAGTTATGGCTCTGGGAGGGCTAAATGAAATCGGGAAGAACATGACGGCTATTGAATATAAAGATGAGATTATCGTTATAGATTCAGGATTAAGTTTCCCAGAAGAAGAAATGTTAGGGGTAGATATAGTTATACCTGATGTAACTTACTTAGTAAAAAATAAAGATAGAGTAAAGGGAATATTTATAACTCATGGTCACGAAGACCATATAGGGGCATTACCATATGTGTTAAAGAAGATAAATGTTCCAGTTTATGCTTCTAAACTTACAGTGGGGCTTATACAGGTGAAACTAAAAGAGCATAAGTTAAATAATGTTAACTTAAATGTTATAACTCCAGGTCAAGTTATAAAACTTAAAAACTTTGACGTAGAGTTTTTAAAAGTAAATCATAGTATACCAGATGCTTGTGCTATAGCAGTTCATACAGATCAAGGAATAATATTCCATACAGGAGATTTTAAAATAGACTTAACTCCTATAGATGGAGAAGTTATGGATTTTCATAGAATCTGTGAATTAAGTAAAAAAGGTGTGCTATTAATGCTTGCAGATAGTACAAACGTTGAAAGACCAGGATATAATCCATCAGAGAGAACTGTTGGGACAGGATTAGATGGATTATTTGCAAAAGCAAACAACAGTAGAATAATAGTTGCTACATTTGCTTCAAATATACACAGACTACAACAAATAGTTAATGCAGCTCAAAAGTTTGAGAGAAAAGTTGCGGTATCAGGAAGATCTATGGTAAATGTCATGGCAGTTGCAAGAGATTTAGGTTATATAGATATAGATGATGATATGCTTATAGATTTAAATGATATACACAAGTATGAAGATAATGAGTTAGTTATAATAACTACAGGTTCTCAAGGAGAACCAATGTCAGCTCTTGCAAGAATGGCATCAGCTGAACATAAAAAAGTTGAAATAAGACAAGGCGATTTAGTTATAATATCTGCCCACCCAATACCAGGAAATGAAAAGCTTATATCAAAAGTAGTTAACTGCTTATTTGAAAAAGGTGCAGAAGTAGTGTATGACGATGCAGCTGATATACATGTTTCAGGGCATGCAAGACAAGAAGAGTTAAAGTTAATGCATAGATTAGTTGCTCCAAAATTCTTTATGCCAGCTCATGGTGAATTTAGAATGTTAAAGAAACATGCAGAAATAGCTGAAGAGTTAGGAATGCCAAGTCAAAATATATTTGTCATGAAAACAGGAGAAGTTTTAGAATTAGATAAAACTTCAGCAAAAGTAGCATCTCATATACCAACAGGAAATGTATTAGTTGACGGTCTTGGAGTTGGAGATGTTGGTAATATAGTTTTAAGAGATAGAAAACATTTATCTGAAGATGGACTTATGATAGTAGTAGTTACTATATCTAAAGAAGATGGAAAAGTTTTAGCAGGACCAGACATAATTTCTAGAGGATTTGTATATGTCAGAGAATCAGAGGATTTAATGGATGGGGCTAAATCAGTAATTAAAAATGTATTAGTTGCATGTGAACAAAGCCATATAAAAGAATGGGCTTATTTAAAAAATAATATAAAAGATAACTTAAAAGAGTACTTATATCAAAGAACTAAGAGAAATCCTATGATACTTCCTATTATAATGGAGGTATAAATGAAAAAGATTGAATATAATATATTATATTCAATCTTTTTTTATTAGGAGGGAAAGTATGGGGGTTTATGATAGCACTACAAAACTTGCAAGTGATATAAAAGGTAGTAAAGAATATAAAGAATTTAAAAAATATATGAAAGTTATAAAAAGTAACCCAAAATATGAATCCATTTTAAATAATCATAGAAAAATACAAATGGAGATTAAGTCTAAAAATATAAAAGGTGTAAATATAGACAAAAAAACATTAAAGATAGCTGAAGACTTGAGAAAAACTATATCAGGCAATAAAGACCTAAGTAGATATATTGAGTGTGAGTATAAGTTTACTTCAATGATGGATAATATAAATAAAATTTTAGCATCAGCTGTATATGAAGACTATAAATGAAGCTTAGGAAAATTAAGTTAATATAACTATATAGCCCCTAATATTTTTAATATATATTACAAATATTAGGGGCTATTAAATAATATATATAAATCGGGTAAAAATATAATAATCAAGGAATGTCATTAGGTAAAATTATAGTTATAAACCTTAAGATATAATGGGGATACAAATACTTAAATTACATAAAAAATTGAATATATTATTTGATATTTAAGCATTATTTAATAAAGAAAAATATATAAAATAGGTGAGCAAATGAAAATTATAATTATAAAAGTTAAATTAAGAGCAAATTGGGTACATTCACTAAAAGAAAAAAGAATGATTTTAAAAAGTATAGTAAAAAAACTTCAAAATAAATTTAACATATCTGTTAGTGAAGTTGATAATCAAGATATACATCAAAGTATAGTTATTGGAATTGCTGGAATATGTTTAGATAGTAGACAAGCTGATTCAACTATTGATAATATAATAAATTATATATATGAAAATACAGATGCTGAGATTATTAATATAGATACAACTATTGATGTTTATTAAATACTTCGCATAATATTAGGTAAAATGTGAAAAAATAGTATCAAATAAAACATCAAGAGGTGAAATTAATGAGACGATTTACCAGTATAGTTTTAGCGATGATGATGGTTTTTATGGGTATGGAAATAACTGCTTTTGCAGGTGATAAAAAGGAACAAGAACCTTTAAACCTATCATCTAAGTCTGCTATATTAATGGATGTAGGCAGTGGACAGATACTATTTGAAAAAAATCCACATGAAAAACTTCCACCAGCAAGTGTTACTAAAGTAATGACTATGTTGCTTGCTGTAGAGGCCCTTGACAGTGGAAAAATAAAGTTAGATGATGAAGTGCAAATAAGTGAAAGGGCTTCAGAAATGGGGGGAAGTCAAATATTTTTAGAACCAGGCGAATCACAAAAAGTAGATGATCTTTTAAAAGGAATAGCTGTTGCATCTGCAAATGATGCCTGTGTGGCTATGGCTGAATTTATAGCAGGAAGTGAAGAAGAGTTCGTAGCTATGATGAATGAAAAGGCTAAGTCGCTAGGAATGAATGATACTCATTTTGCTAACACTAATGGTTTGCCAGTTGATAATCACTACACATCAGCGCATGATATAGCTATAATGTCTAAAGAATTATTAAAACATGAAAAAATAACAAAATACTTAACAACATGGATGGATAAAATAGTAGTTGGTAAAAAAAGAGTTTCTATAGGTCTTGCAAATACAAATAAAATGATAAAACACTACCAAGGAGCAACAGGGGTTAAAACAGGATTTACACAAGAAGCAAAATACTGTTTATCGGCATCAGCTAAAAGAGGAGAGACACATTTGGTAGCAGCTACACTAGGAGCGACTACAACTCAAGAAAGATTTAAAGATGCATCATCTCTTTTAAGTTATGGATTTGCAAACTATGAAAGTGTTAAATTATGCTCTAAAGGAGATACTGTGGCAACTCTTACACTGGATAAGGCCCAAGATAATAAAGTGAATTTAGTAGCAAAAGAAGATTTAAGTGCTCTTATTAAAAAAGGAGAAAGTAAAGATTTTACTAAAAAAATTGATGTATCTAAAGACATAAAACTACCAGTTAAAGCAGGAACTAAATTAGGAAGTATAGGTATTTACAAAGGTGATAAAAAAGTTGGTAGTATAGATCTTGTATGTGAAAAGGATATAAATAAAGCGAGTTACTTTAAAATGTTTGAAAGAGTTATAGATAGCATTTTTTAAATAAAAGACCTAGAATTTCTAGGTCTTTTATCATTATAATCTTCATTTGATTATAATAGTATATATTGTTATAATAATAGTAAAACTTAAAAAATAGGAGAGAAATTAATGAATGTAATAAGCCAGTTTTTAGTAACTGCAGTAGGTATAGCGGTTGCCATATCGGTTCATGAGTTTGGGCATGCATACGTAGCACATCTTTTAGGAGATGATACAGCAAAAATGAGTGGAAGAATGACATTAGATCCGATAAAGCACGTAGACCCAATAGGACTTATAATGCTTGTGGTGGCAAGATTTGGTTGGGCTAAGCCAGTACCTGTAAATCCGAATAATTTTAAAAATTACAAGGTAGGAAATTTAATTGTTTCATTAGCAGGACCATTGTTCAATATTATAACAGCTATAATAGTTGCAAATATTATGAACCTTAATTTTATCAACATAGAAGCATTATATCTTATATTAAGTAGTATATTCTTATATAATATGGGATTTGCAGCATTTAACCTTTTACCATTACCTCCTCTTGATGGATGGGGTATAGTATCAAGCTTTATACCAGTTAAATACTATGATTTTGTTTATAAATATGAAAGTATGAGTACTATTATATTTATATTTTTAATTTTAACAAGATTCCATGTAATAATATTAAGTCCTATAATGAATGTACTATCTAGTATAGTAAATATATTTACAATATAATTTACAATTTTATATAAAATAGAGGTAATTTATGAAGTATAGTGTACAGCTTAAGGTATATGAAGGACCACTTGATCTTTTATATGACCTTATAACAAAACATAAAATAGATATAAAAGATATATCTATTATAGAAATAACAAAGCAATATTTGGCTTATTTAGATATGCTTGAAGAATTTGATTTAGAGATTGCAAGTGAATTTATAACTATGGCTTCTAAACTTCTACAAATTAAATCTAGGTATTTGCTATATAAGCAAAGAGATGATGAAAATGAAGAAGATCCAAGATTAGAGCTTATGGAAAAACTTGTAGAATATAAAAAGTTTAAAAATGCTACGGAAGATTTAAAAAATAATGTAACTTATATTGAAGATGTATTTTACAGAAAAAAAGAAGAAGTAGTTATAGATGAAAAGTTAGATTTAGAAACTATATCACTAGAGGCAATAGTAAAAATACTACCACACATAATGAAGGTAGATAAAGAAGAATTAGAAGAAATAAAAGACGATAAGCTAAATAAAATTGTTAAAACTCGTATTATATCTGTTGAAGAAAAAATGCACTATGTTAGAGATATTATTAAAGAAAAAGAAGATATTAAATTTACGAATTTGATATCAAACTATGAAAAAGACGAAATAATAGCAACATTTTTATCAGTATTAGAACTTATAAAAACTAATGAAGTTATTGTTGTACAAGATTTATTCTTTGATGATATTTTAATAAAGAGGAATATGGAGAGTTAATATGAGACGTGAAGAGATAAAAAATATTATAGAAGCTATAATGTTTGCATATAGCGAGCCTATAACTATAAAGGAATTAAACTATGCTATAAATGAAGAACTTTCTTCTAAAGAAATAGAGATTATGTTAAATAGTCTAATTGAGGACTATAAGATAAATAATAGAGGAATTCAAATTATTAAATTGCAAGATAAATATCAAATGTGTACAAATAAGGAATATTCATCTTTTGTAAAAAATATATTAGAGCCTAAAAGAAAGAAAACTTTAAGTCAAGCAACTTTAGAAACTTTAACAATTATAGCGTATAAGCAGCCAATAACAAAGGTGGAATTAGAAGAAATAAGAGGGGTTAAAAGTGATAAGGTAGTGCAAACTCTTCTTGAAAATGAACTTATCTATGAAGCTGGAAGATTAGACAAAATAGGTAAACCTATAATTTACAAAACTACAAATGAATTTTTGAAGCTATTAAACATAGAGAAATTAGAGGATTTACCTCCAATTGAAAATTATGAAAAAGAATAAATAAAAAAACTGATATATAATTTAAAATTATATATCAGTTTTTTTATTTTAAATTTATAATGAATAGATTTGAAGAAATGGAAAATAATATAAATATGAATTATAAAGATATGGGTCATATATTACTTTCCTACATTGTTTTTAGCTTGCCTATAATATTAAGTATAATATTTCTATTAAATAGAAGTATTCATTTAATAATTGTGTCTGAAGTAGAAAATGAAAAGGTTAGTGTAAAAGTAACTATAAAATTTTTTTTCAATTTAATAAATATGACAAAAACTTTATACCCTATAACTAAAAAAGAAAAGAAAAAAAGCAAATCAAAATATAGAAAAAATAAGGAGGATAAAAGCTCTTCTAAAAGGTTTGATTTAAAAAAGATAGAAGTTGCAAATTTAGTAGTATTATATAGAATGTCAAAAAAAATAAAAATAACTGAAGTGTACTCTAACTTAAGTTATGGAAATGAAAATATAAGTTTGACTTCATTTATATATGTTTTAGTTAATGCGGTATATGGAAATATTAGTAATTACTTTGAGTCTGAAAAGATGTATTTAAAAGTTAGACCATGTTATACGAGAAACTATATTAGGTATAGAGGGATATTACATTTAAGTCCTACTATAAAAGATATAATTATTATAATCAAAGGAATATTTAAAATATATTTTCAAATTAGAAAATATAAAAAAATAAAATATAATAAGGAGGAAAATGCAAATGAGATCAGCAAGTTCTATAAAAAATCTAATGGATACAACTCTTGAATCTATTAGATCTACAATAGATGCTAATACTATAATTGGAGATCCAATAAAAGCTGAAAACACAGTTGTTGTTCCAATTTCTAAAGTAACTATAGGGTTTGGGATAGGTGGAGGAGAGTATTCAAGAGGAAAAGTTGATAATAGGCATAAAGAATTAGATAATGTGGATGATTCAAATTTTGCAGGTGGTAGTGCAGGAGCAGTATCACTTCAACCAGTAGCTTTTGTTGTCGTTGAAAATGGAGAAACTAGACTTATGAGTTTGGATCATAATATAAACATGGTAGACAATATTTTGAGTGTAACGCCTAAAGTTTTAGAAAAAATTCAAAAATTAAAAGGTAGTAATGAGGAAGTTAAAAATAATAAAGAATGCTAAAATATAAATAAAAACCATGGAAATTAAACTTGATATTTCTATGGTTTTTATTTATTTTTTTAAAAAATACTATACTTTATATAAAAATATTAAAAAAATATGTATAATAGTATTATTAAAATAAGTCTATATTTTGGCAAAATACCGTAAATTTTACTAAATTATATAAATTCTTAAACATTAAATATAATAAATATTTTATAACTAAATTATTTGTTACTTAAAAAATTAGAAAAATAATAGTATAATATATATAGGGTTAATTAAATATAAGGATTGTCAATATTAATAGAGGTGATTAAATGGATAATAAAGATATATCAAAGTTAATGCTACAAAGCATGAACAACTATCAAAACCTAATAAAGACTACAAATACAGATAGATATAAACTAGGAAAAGTATTAACAAAGAAGCAATTTTTTACATTAGTAGAAATACAAAAACTTGGGAAAATAGAATTGAAAAATTTAAGTAGAGAATTATATGTATCTACATCAAGCTTATGTATACTTTTAAATAAATTAGTTGAACTTGGATATGTGTATAGAGAAGAAGATCCAAGTGATAGAAGAAATACTTTTTATGGTATAACTACTGAAGGTGAAGAAGTAGCAAATCAAGAAATTGAAAAATTTATGCAAATAATAAATGATAAACTTAACAAACTAGATTTAATTAAAAAGAAAGAACTTGAACAAAGCTTGCAAAAAACTATAGATATAATGAAAGAACTTATGTAAGCAAATAATTTAATTTGATTCAAAATTATACAATGCTAGGCAAATTGTGGTATAATTAAAATAACCTAAGATTTTAAATTTTCTTCTTACATGAAAGTATGTAATTTACTCGCTTAATAGCGAGTTTTTTTTTATATAATCAGAAAATTAAAAAAATAATTAGTACATGTGATATAATTAATATATAATATTTAAAATTTAATGGGGTGGATTTATGGGGGATAACAAATTAGATTATACTGAAAAGAATTTTAATGTATATACTGATATGATAAAGTATATAAGAAATCTAAATATGTTAGAAATTCACAAAAGACAAATTAACCAAAAACTCTATAATATGTATGTAAATTTGAGTTCTAAAGGTATTGATTTAGAAAATTATGTGGTAAATCCTAAAGAGTTTTGTGACAAGTTGTGTAGTAACTATGTGAAGAACACATCATTATATGTTGTATACTTAGAAACTATTAAGAAGTTTTCACTGGTTGTAGCTATACTTGCATTAGGATGTGACTTAATTTTGGAAAGACCAATAGTAAGCAAATATTTTGTTTATATATTATTTGGGGCTTTTTTAATTTCGTTACTTTTAACTTATTTAAAAATGTATAGGGCTAAAAAATATGGGATAGGTGAAGAACCAATAAAATATAAAATTTTATATAATTTAACTGCTGTAATTTTGGTTGTGCCTATATTTTTATTGAAAAATTATATAAAAGTTAATGCCAACATAAGTATAATATTTATTGGAATTGTATCTATAATTATATTTTTTATATCATCATATATAGTTAAGGTAAATAAAAAGATATTAGATAAAAAAATAAGTTGTAAGAGTGTTGAATAATACTCTTACAACTTATTTTTTCGCTTAAAATTAATATTTATATTATCTCTATTGTTTAAAATTATAGGAAGATAAATTAAAGATGAAATTATCATAAATAAGAAGATGCTATATAAATTATGATTAGAAAAACTATAGGAATAATTAGCATTTGTAAAAGTATTTAATGAAAAAATGAATAAGAAAAATAGTGTACAAGCTTTAAAGTTATCTTTTAGGCATGTAGAGTTTACTCTAAACTTCCTAACTCCTACTAAATATACTAAAGAATATAAAAGCAATAATCTAGAAGCTATATAGAAAAAGTAAAGTATATGAGGAAAGTCAACATACATATCTCTAAAAAATATCAAATCTCCAATAGCACAAACTATACTCCATGAAAAAAATATATTGAATAAATGATACTTTTTAAAAGCTAATATAGCTATACATATATAAGTGGTTATTCTAGTTATACTTATTGGAAGTGCATATAAAACACTATAATTTCCAAGAGAAATTAAACAAATTTGTTCAAGTATTATTTCGAATATAAAGGATATGCATATAATTTTTTCGATTAAGTAGCTGTATGGAAGAAGATTCTTAGTTAATTTAGGTAATAAGAATAAAAATATTGCTACGAAAAATAAAATCATTAAGTGTTCGTTAGAAAATATAAAACTAGAGTTCAATACAATCCCTCCTATACTTTTAATTTATAAAATATATATACCCCAATTTTAAAATCTGTACTATAAATAGAAAGTCCTTAATATAAACTTTTAAGATGATACTTTTTTATATTATTATAGAAAAATATGTTTAAGACCTTCTATAATTTAAAAAACTCTATATGTAATCATGTCCTTTTATACATTATATTCAAAAGGAAGGTTTGCGATATATAGTTTTTCAAAATTTATATAAATAATTTATTAGTAACAAAATAATGTATAGTTAATAAATTAATAATATAGGATTTAGCAAAGTTTTTAAAGTAGACATTCAAATACTATCAAGGGAAGTGATTTTTTGAAAAGAATATGTATACAACCATGTGCTGATTGTGGGAGCAAGTATTGTCCATGTCACTTAGCATATTCAGGGGATTGCATTCAATGTAGTTTAATTCAAGGTAGTAAAACATGTGATTGTATATGGCAGGGGGTATGTGTATACAATGAATTTCAACACAATAGAAATACTAGCTGTAATCAAAAGATCGAAGAGTTATGTAAAGTTGAACTGAAAAAAGAGTTGCTTAAAGATATATATTTATTAGAAATTAAAGCATCAAAAAACTTATTGGAGGAGCTATTAAATCCTGGATCATACATTTTATTAAGAGCTAAAAGTGAAACTGACTCAAAGTATAATGTGCCGATATCTGTAATGGATATAGACGTTGAAAATGAAATCTTAAAGGTTATTATAAAAGAGGTAGGTCATAAGACTAAGAGTTTACTTAACTTTGATGATGTATGGGTTAGAGGACCTTATTTAAATGGTGTATTAGGACTTAAAGAATTTAAATTAACGGCAAATCAAAATGTAGCTGTAATATTAAGTGGATTATCTCAAGTAAATGCACCTAAGATAATTAAATATATACTAAAAAATAATAATCATGTAGAAGTTTTCGTAGACACTAGAAGGACTATACTAGATGAAGTTATAGATAAAATTAAAGAACTAAATGTAAATATTCATTTCTTAAATATAAAAGAAGATGAGAGTTTAATAAAAGATTACATCAGAAGAAATAACGTAGAATTAGTTTATAGCGGAGGATTTAATTCATTTAATAAAGAAATAATGAATTTAGTTGATAGTATTGATGAAAATATAAAATTCGCTATAGCTAATAATAATTTAATAGTATGTGCAGAGGGAATATGTGGAGGATGTACAGTTGTTGTAAATGGTAAAAGAATTAAATCTTGTAAAGCTCAGATAAATGGAAGGGACTATTTAAAAAATTTAAAATAATATTTTAAGTTAGTAGGGGGAATGAAAATTGGCTAAAGTAGTAGTTATAGGTGGAGGTTGGGCTGGTTGCGCCGCTGCAATATCTGCAAAAAAAGCAGGAGCTGAAGTTGTTATATTAGAAAGAACAGATTTATTGTTAGGACTTGGAAATGTTGGAGGCATAATGAGAAACAATGGTAGATACACTGCGACTGAAGAGGCTATTGCCCTTGGAGCAAGTGAATTATTTGAACTTACTGATAAGTATTCAACTCATAAAGATATGGATTTTCCAGGTCATAAACATTCTACTATATATAATGTTACGGAAATAGAAAAACCTGTAAGAGAAAAAATACTTAGTATGGGTATTGAAGTAAGGTTTTTTGCAAGAGTAATTGATGTTAAGTTAGATGGTAAAAAAATTAAATCTGTTATATTAGAAGACGGAGAAATAATAAATGGTGATTCTTTTGTAGAAACAACAGGATCTTCTGGACCTATGGGCAACTGTACTAAATATGGAAATGGATGTGCTATGTGTGTTCTTAGATGTCCATCCTTTGGGGGAAGAGTGAGTATAACTTCTAAATGTGGAGTACAGGATATGTATGGAAGAAGAAATACTGGTGAGCTAGGCGCATTTAGTGGATCTATGAAACTGTTAAAAGAAAGCCTAGGTGAAGAAATTCAAAGAGATTTAAATGAAAAAGGATGTGCTGTAGTACCACTACCTGAAGAACTTATAAATACAGAAAAACTAGATATAAAAGTATGTCAACAGTATTCATTACCTGAGTTTGCAAAAAATTTGATATTAATAGATACAGGTCATGCAAAACTTATGGCTCCATTTTACCCACTTGAAAAACTAAGAAAAATACCAGGATTTGAGGGAGCTATAATTGTAGATCCATACTCTGGAGGTAGAGGAAACTCAATAAGATATTTATCTGTTGCACCAAGAGACAATTATATGAGAGTTATAGGAGTTGAAAATCTATTTGTTGGAGGAGAGAAAAGTGGATTTTTTGTAGGGCATACAGAAGCTATATGTACAGGGTCTTTAGCAGGGCATAATGCAGCTAGAAATGCAATTGGTATGTATTTGCTTCAACTACCTACAAGTATCACTATAGGAGATTTTATATACTATGCAAATAAAGAATTAAAAGAAGATAATGCAGATAGACTTAAATTTACTTTTGCAGGTAGTGTATATTTTAACAGAATGAAAGAATTAGGTTTTTATACTACAGATAAGAAGATAATAATAAATAGGGTTAAAGAAACAGGTTTAGAAGGTATATTTAACAAAAAAGTTACAAGGTAAATAATAGGAGGTGACAATTTGTCATCTCCTTTTTGGAATTATTGAAAAATGAGTATATAACTAACTTTCAGAAAACTTTGTATTGAAAAAATGTAAAAAATAACCTTAAAAAAGTAAGGTTTCTTACTAAAAAAACTTATAAAAATAAAAAAAAGACAAATAATTGCATATAATTACAAAATTGTAATTGAATATATTCCTCTAAAGTAATAATATATTTATAGATTACGTACAATTTAGAGGAGTATTAATATGAAAAAATTAATTTATTTCATTATACCACTATTAATAGGAGGTATATTTTTATTTGGATTAAATAAATTCCTTGATACTAAAATAAGTGAGTTATTAAAGGAGAAAGATTTAATTCCTATTATGAATGACTCTTTAAGTAATATCAAGGATAAAGGAGTAATTGCAAATGACTACTTCTTAGAACGAAAAGATATTATGATGCTAGGATCATCAGAGCTAGGACACTCTACAAAACAACATCCTACATATTATTTCAATACAAATAGAAGTAAAAATGGAGTATTTACAATAGGTAGAGCATATACTCAAAGTTTACAGGATGCAACAATTTTAGGGAGTGTTAATCCAAATATTAAGGATAAAAAGGTAGTTTTACTAGTTTCAATGCAGTGGTTTATGGATAAAAAAGGAGTTACACCACATCACTACCAAACTAGATTTTCTCCAGTTCAGTTTTATTCATTTTTAGATAACCCTGATATATCAAAAGAAAATAAGTTAAAGCTTGCAAAAAGAGCTAGTAAGTTATTAGTTGGAGCGGGAGAGTATAAACCAGAAGCTGTATATGCAAAGCTATATACTTCAAATTCATCTGTTTCTAAAGTAGAAAAGGTATTGTTAGCACCTTACTTTGAAGGTAGAAAATACTTTGTTTCTCTTAAAGGCAAAGGGTTATTATATGAAAAGCTAGTAACATTACCAGATAAAAAAGCGCAAAAACCGAGCAAGCCTATAAATTGGGAAAAAGAAAAAGAAAAAGCTATAGAAGATGCTAAAAAAAGAGTAGGAAAGAATGATTTAAGCATAGATAAAATTTATTATAAAAAGAACTTTGGCCACAATCTAGATAGAGTAAGAGGTAAGTACAAAAACGTAGACTTATTAAAATCTAAGGAGTTTTATGATTATCAACTTACATTAGACGTATGTAAAGACTTAGGAATTAAACCTGTAGTTGTAATGATACCTGCTATGGATAAATTCTACGATGTAACAGGAATATCTCGTGAGGAGCGTCATGAATTCTATAATAAGGCTGGTAAAATGGCTAAAGAAGAAGGATTTGATGTAATAGATCTTAGATCTAAAGAGACTGAAAAATATTATTTAAGAGATGTAATGCACCTTGGTACGAAAGGATGGGTAGATGTTTGTGAAAAACTATTTAAAGAATTTAACCAGCAATAAATACCTAATGATGAGTATTTGTCTTACAGTAATTATAATTGCTGCTATATTAATATTGGCATTTACTCCATTTAAAGAGTTACCATTTATATATAATGAGTTTTAATAGGGAGGATTAATATGAAAATTATTGAAGGTATAAAAAAATACGCAGATACAGATAGAATTGCGCTAAAATGCAATAATGAAAATCTTTCTTACAAAGATTTAGATAAGTATTCAGAAGCTATAGCACTATTTTTAAAGGACATATACCAAGATGAAAACACACCTATTGTTATATATGGAAATAAAGAAAATCTTATAATGGCATGTATGATAGGAGCTTTAAAATCAGGAAGAGCATATGTACCATTAGATATAAGCTTTCCTCTAGATAGGGTATTTGAAGTTACGAAAGAGGTTAAACCTAAGGTAGTATTTAATTTTAGTGATGAAGAAAACTTTGGAGAATTAAATGTAATTGATGAGAATGGATTAAAAGAAATAATAAAAAAATATGAAGGAAAGACGATAGATAAAAGTAACTGGGTAAAAGATGACGAGAATGCATATATTCTATTTACTTCAGGAAGTACAGGAAAGCCTAAAGGAGTTCAAATAAGTTCTAATAACTTAGATAGTTTTGTAGATTGGATAAGCCCTTATTTAAAAATTGATGGAAGTGAAAAGGTAATAATGAACCAAGCTGCATATTCATTTGACCTTTCAGTTACAACTATATATCCAGGATTAGTCCACGGAGCTACATTATTTTCATTATCTAAAAAAGTGTTAGCTGACTACAAAGAATTATTTAAGCAATTTAAAGACTCAGACATGGCTATATGGGTTTCAACTCCATCATTTGCTGGAGTTTGTGTAACAGAAAAAGATTTTGATTGTAATATGTTACCTAAACTAGAGTCGATGATATTTATAGGTGAAGCTCTTCCTAAGAGTTTAACTCAAGAGTTACTAGATAGATTTCCAAATACAAGAGTTATAAATGGTTATGGACCAACTGAAGCTACAGTAGGCGTAAGTGTAAATGACATGTCACAAGAATTAATTGACGATGAAAAGAGCCTTCCAGTAGGGTACCCTATGGAAAATTGTAGAATTAAAATAGTTGATGAAAATGGAAATGAAGTTGAAGGCACTGAAAAAGGTGAAATTGTAATTATAGGACCATCTGTATCTAAAGGATATTTTAATAACAAAGAAAAAACTGATGAAGTATTTTATTTTGATGAAATTGATGGAGTTAAGCATAGAGCATATAAAACTGGAGATATGGGATATATGCTTAATGGAAATATATATTATTGTGGAAGAAAAGATTTCCAAATAAAATTAAATGGATTTAGAATCGAAATAGAAGATATAGAAAATAACTTAAGAAAAGTTGATAATGTAAAAAATGCAATAGTTTTACCTGTTTATAAAAATGAAAAAATTGCATACTTAAAAGGTATTGTAGAGTTAAAAGAAGATAACTCTTTAGGAAATATAAAAAATGGAATGATAATCAAAAAGGAATTAGGAAAATATATACCTTCATACATGATTCCAAGAAATATTAAAATAATTGATGAGTTTCCAACAAATATTAATGGAAAAATAGATAGAAAGAAACTTATGGAGGAAAATTAATGACTTTTTCACAATATGGAGATTATTTTTATCTTTATATATTACTATTAACAGCAATACCAGCTATAATTTTAGGATTAAGTGGTAAAAATATAAAACGTTATGGAATGATAGCAACTGCATTTATGATACTTTTAATTGTAGGAGTAAATGTCCATTTATCATTTTTAATAGGTTTTATAATAATAGAGGTTATAGTAGTTAAAGGGTATGAATATGTAAGAAAGAAGACAGATAGTAAGTTAGTATATAGAATATTTTTATTAGCATCCATGTCTCCTATTATAATAAATAAACTTTCACCATACACATCTTTTGGTGTTATAGGATTCATTGGAATATCTTACTTAAACTTTAGAACAATACAAATGGTTATTGAAATTTATGATGGAGCAATAAAAGAGGTAAAGATATCAACAATGCTTTACTTTGTATTATTTTTCCCAACATTAAGTTCAGGGCCAATAGATAGATCAAGAAGGTTTGAAAAAGATTTAGAAACTAAAATACCAAGAGATGAATATATAAATGATTATTTGATTCCTGGAATAAAAAAGATATTTATGGGTATTGGATATAAATATGTTATAGCATTTTTAGTCAATACGTACTGGATGTCAAAAATACCATCAGGAATAACTTTTGGACATGCCTTAAGTTATATGTATGCATATAGTTTATATCTATTCTTTGACTTTGGAGGATATAGTTTATTTGCAGTAGGTACAAGTTATATATTTGGAATAAAGGCTCCAGATAACTTTAATAAACCATTCATAAGTAAGGATATGAAGGAATTCTGGACAAGATGGCATATAAGTCTTTCTAGATGGTTTGGAGATTACATATTTTCAAGATATGTAATTGCGTCTATAAGAAAGAAAAGATTTAAAAATAGAGCTACAGCATCACATGTTGCTCAAATGATAACAATGATTGTTATGGGATTTTGGCATGGATTAACGTGGTTTTATATAGTATACGGAATATATCAAGGAGCAGCACTTGTTTTAACTGATATATATCAAAAAAAATCAAAATTTTATAAAAAGCATAAAAAAGAAAAGTGGTTTGAAGTTGTGCAAATTGTTTTAACATTCCATATTGCATGCTTTGGATTATTAATTTTCTCAGGATACTTTGCTTAAAATAGGGAGGAATAAAAATGCAAGAAACAGTTATATCAATATTTGAAGATGTTTTAGGTTGTGATGAAATAAGAGAAGATTTAGACCTTAATCTATTTGATGCAGGTCTTTTAGATTCATTAGCAATAATAGAAGTATTACTTGAAATAGAAGAGAGATTATCAATAACACTTCAACCTACAGATTTAGAGAGAAGTGATATGGCAACAGTAAATAACTTAACTAAGTTCTTAGAAGCAAGAAAATAGTATAATAAAAAAAGGAGGAATTTCCTCCTTTTTTTATTATAATACTTCCATATAATCCATATATTCCATTATATCGTTATAAATTTCAAATACAGGACCTATATTTTTCATAGTATTGTCGAAGTATAATTTTATGACATCTTCAGTTTTATAAAGTATAAGTTCTTTATTATCTTGGTTTATAAATGATATTGTTTTTTCGCTATTATACTCATCAACGTCGATAGTTTTTACCATACAATTATGTTTACTTATTTTTGTTGCTATGTTAAATAATAAATCATCAGTACAATTTTCTAGCTGTAATACTAAGCAGTGATATGTAGTTTTAAAATTCATAATAAACCTCCTTGGACAAAGTCGAATTTTAGTATATAATAATACTCTACTAAAAATTTTACCACATTTAGTCAGAAAAACAAATTTGCAAATTATATAAAAATAAATATATAATATATAAGATAGACTAGATATGGAAATAACTAATTTATACTTATAATTTTTTAGAGGAGAGAAATTTATGTCAAAGGTTGCAAAAGCAGCAGTAGGTCTTATGGCTGCTACATTAATAGCTAAGATATTAGGATTTGGGCGTGAGTTAGCCTTAGCTTCGGCGTATGGTGCAGGTGGAACAAGTGATGCGTTCTTAGTAGCTATGAATATACCCGCAGTTATATTTTCAGCAATAGGGACATCCCTAGGAACAGCATTTATACCACTTTACTGTGATGTAGATGCTAAAATCGGGAAGAAAGCTTCACTTAAATTTACAAATAATGTACTTAATATAGTTGTTTTGATGTGTTTGATTGTTTCAGTTATAGGAGTTGTATTTACAGGTCCTATAGTTAAATTATTTGCAGTTGGATTTGAAGGAAAAACATTGACAGATGCTATATATTTTACAAGAGTATTAATTCTTGGAATGGGATTTTTGGGAATTAGTTATATAATGATGGCATTCTTACAAGTTAAAGGAAACTTCGTAATTCCTGGATTAATGTCTGTTCCATACAATATTCTTATAATAGTTTCTATATTTGCAAGTGTTTATATAAATCCAAATATTTTACCTTGGGGGACTTTATTTGGATTATCACTACAATTTATATTTCAATATCCGTTTGCGCGTAAAAATGGATTTAGATATAAACCAACTATAGATTTAAAAGATCCATACTTAAAGAGAATGATTTGGTTAATAGGTCCTGTTTTAATAGGAGTTGCAGTTACACAAGTTAATGCTATTGTTGATAGAACTATAGCATCAACACTAGTAGCAGGAAGTATATCTGCACTTAACTATGCGACTAAGTTAAATCAATTTGTTATGGGAATGTTTATAGTTTCTATATCTTCTGTTATATACCCTATGCTTTCTAAGTTATCTACAGAAAATAATAAAAAGAAATTTAAACAATCTATAGTAACATCAATAAATGTAGTTATTTTAATAATTATACCAATATCAGTAGGAGCTATAATATTGGCTCATCCTATAGTTAAACTGTTATTCCAAAGAGGTGAGTTTGATGCTAGAGCAACTGAAATGACAGCTATAGCATTAATATTCTATTCAGTTGGAATGTTAGGATTTGGTCTAAGAGATATTTTAGGAAAGATATTTTACTCATTACAAGATACAAAAACACCTATGATAAATGGAATAATAGCAATGATTTTAAATATAGTGTTAAACTTAGCATTTGTAAAGTTTACAAACATGCAATTAGGAGGTTTAGCATTTGCAACTAGTATATCTTCACTTGTTACAATAGCTTTATTATCTGTAAGTTTAAGAAAGAAGATTGGAGCATTTGGAGGAAAGAAGATAATATCTGTTTTAATAAAATCGATAATATCAGCTCTTTTAATGGCCCTTGTAACTAAGGTTACGTATAACCTGATTGATGGAATTTTAAGTGCAGGGTTCATCCAAGATGCAATTAAATTAGGAGTATCTGTAGGGTTAGGAGCTATAGTATATGGAGTTAGTATAATAATTTTTAGAGTAAATGAAGTTAGACTGTTATATCAAATGTTAGCAGGAAAACTTAAACGTAAATAAATAAAAAGCTACAACTACATAGTTGTAGCTTTTTTGATATTCATTATTTTAAAGGGGATTTGATAGACTATATAGAAATGATATAGTAATAAAACTTATAGTGGTGATAATATGAAAAATGATTTAAATGAAGGTAACTATAAACTTGTTTTAGAAAATTTAATCATGAAATTCAAGTCTTTAAATCCAATAGTGATATCAAAACTAACAAATTCTTTTTACAATAATAAAAGTAATACCTTTAAGCTCAGATTTTTAGATAGTAATATATATATTCATTATCCAAGTGGAGTGATTTATAAAAATAATAAAAAGTTAAATGAAGATATATCTTTAAATATATTAGTTATAAGATTTTTAATTAATGGTATATATAAAAATCAAACTAATATATATTTATCATATAAGGAAACAGCTGGAGGCTATGTTTACTATTCAAACTTTAAGTCAAGAACTATAAAATATTTTATAAATAAATACAAGGATGATTTCAATTTACTAAAAAAACACATGGAAAAAATTAAAGCTGAAAAACTAGACATGGGAGATATATCTTATAAAGTAAGGTTTTTAAATGAAATATATGTTGTATTTATTTTATGGTATGGGGACGAAGAATTTGAAGCTGAAGGAAATATATTATTTGATTACAATATTAATAGCTACTTTAATGCAGAAGATTTAGCTGTAATACCAGATATAATATTAAATAATTTAAAATAAATAATTGGATTAGGATGTCATTAATTGTTAATTATCATAATATATACTATTAATACTTTGTAGGAGGTATGAACTGCATGAATATATCAAGATGTATAGGAAATGTTAAAAGAAAACAAAGCAAAGTTTACACATTAATAGCTATATTAGACGTGGTAGTTTTAGGGGCATCTTTTGGAATTATATTAGCTAACTTGTAAAATTAAAGACTATCTCAGATGAGATAGTCTTTTACTTTGATTATTATCATTAAATATGATTATATATTATATATAGTTAAGGAGGAGAGAAAATGAATTTTATAGAAGTTATAAAAAAGTATGAACCTATTAATGAGCAAGAAATAAATGATAAAAGTTTAATATTAAAATGCATTAATGAATATGAAAATATATTAAGTAGAGAAAATGAACTTTGTCATATGACTAGTTCTGGATTTATAGTAAATAAAAATAGAGATAAGGTACTTATGATTCATCATAATATATATAATTCATGGGGATGGACAGGTGGTCATGCAGATGGAGATTCGGATTTATTACATGTAGCTATAAAAGAAGCTAGAGAAGAAACAGGATTAAAAAATGTAAGACCTATAACAAATGAAATATGCTCGATTGAAATTTTGCCAGTAAGTGCGCATGTAAAAAAAGGTAAATATGTATCAGCTCATTTACATCTATCTATTGCCTATATATTAGAAGCAGATGAAAGTGAAAAAGTACATATAAAAGCAGATGAAAATAGTGGCGTTAAATGGATATGTATGAATCAAATAGAATCTTATGTGAATGAAAAACACATGATAAGTGTTTATAATAAACTTATAAAAAAAGCTAAATCATTATAACAAAAAATACTAGGACTTAAAAGAAACTAATAAGTCCTAGTATTTTTTTAATCCAATATATTAGAATCTAAATTACAACATTTTATTAGTTTGTATAATTTATCTTTTGGATGAGATTTTTTATTTTTACATTTAGAAGTTTGAATTGAAAACTCCTTATGCTCTTCTGTATCTTTTGGGAAATATTTATATATAGATAAGTTAGTTAGATTATCATCATCATTAAAATTCATATATTTAATATACTGTGTGATTAGTTTTTTATTTTCTTCTAATAAATTGCAAATTTTATCTCTTACTGTATGCAAATCTATCAATAGATTTTGAGTATTTAAATCTAGTTCATCATTTATAAATATATAATCTCTAGAACTATTGGTAAGCAAAGATAATATATCATATTGAGTGTGCTTAATTTTATATACTAGATTATTATATAAAAAGAATAAACTTCCAAAGTTTTTTTCTTCTTCAAACTCACCGTTTAAAATTAATCTAATAGAATTTAGATCTTTTAGTGAATTAATTGTAAGTTGAGTACCTTTATTAAAAACAATATTTATAGGAAAATTAATCTCTTTAGGGTTTACAGTATCTAATAATATGCTATCTTTAACTTTAAAGAACTCATCACCTTGATAAATGATAAAATTTTCACCATAGTTGTAATAAAGTGTTTTTACTGGAAGTTTATCGCCAAAATTAAATTCATTTAGCTTATCGCAAGATTTTATTATTTTATTATTATTTAATATTGGATAATAGAAACATTCAAATAACATAAAATCCTCCTATTTAATTGGTTAAATTGTTAAAAAAATATTTATATCTATACTTTAAATATAGCTAATAATAACTAGTCTTTCAAGTTTATTCATACAATAAAATAGTATGGAAAGTATCAATAAATGACATAAAGATTTATATGGTTATTTATAGTGATTAGAACTATAATATTACTATATGCAAATTAAAATATAGGGGGATAAGAATAGTGAAATTTATAGATTTACATTGCGACACAATAGATAGATTATTAGTTGATAAAAATGATAATAAGTTAAACAAAAATTTACATTGTGTAGATATAGAAAAGCTTATAAAAGGTGAATGTCTAGCACAAACCTTTGCTTTGTATGTTGATATTGATGAACATACAGATCCTTATTTGCACTGTATGGATATGGCAAAAAAATTTCATGAAGAAATTAAATTAAATAGTGATTTAATAAATCTAGCAACTAATTATAAACAAATAATTGAAAATGAAAAAAATAATAAGATAAGTGCATTATTAGCAATAGAAGAAGGTGCAGTTTTAGAAGGAGATATAAATAAATTAATAGAGTTTTACAATTTAGGAGTTAGAATGATTACATTAACTTGGAATCATGAAAATGAAATAGGATACCCTCATGTTAGACCGGAATTTAAAGAAAAAGGGTTAAAAGCATTTGGATTAGAAGTAGTTGAAAAAATGAATGAATTAGGTATGATTGTAGATGTATCACATTTATCAGATTCAGGGTTTTATGATGTAGCTAAAATGTCTAAGAAACCATTTATAGCAACTCACTCTAATGCTAGATTTATAACTAATCATAGTAGAAATTTAACTGATGATATGATTAAAGTTTTAGCAAATAAAGGTGGAGTGACAGGAATAAACTTCTGTAGTGCATTTATTGGAAATACGTCAATGGCAATGATAGATGATATGGTAAAACATATAAAACATATAAAAAATGTAGGTGGAATTGAATCAATTGCGTTAGGTTCAGATTTTGATGGTATAGATTGCCCTGTTGAAATTAAAGATGTTAGTGAGATGGGAAAACTAGCAATTAAATTAGAACAAGAAGGTTTCACGATAGATGAAATTGAGAAGATATACTATAAAAATGCTTTAAGGGTAATAAAAGATGTTATGTAAAATAAAAAAAGCCATGTATTAATACATGGCTTTTTATTATTTTATTAATTCTAAGTATCCACTTGGGTGGAAGTTGTATATTTGAGATGTATTTTGGTCAACAAAGTATCCCATATCAGTATCTACATCTGGTAAGAATACATATCCTTTTAAACCTTTTTCCTGTAAAGCTTTAAAATTGTCTGAAGTTCCTTTAAATATATAATTAACTTTATTGTTAAAGTTTGTTAAAAGCTTCTGTGCATCAGCTTGAGTTAGTGTTTTTTGTTGTTCTTGTTGTACAGAAGTTTTACTATTATCTTGTGCGAAAGATACTTCAGGAGTAGGATTCATTAATAATAAACCTCCAACTAATATAGATAAAACTAATATTGATTTTTTCATATGTAAAACCTCTTTTCTTTATATAATTTATTATTTTTATGATTTCTTTTGTCTTTCTATAATTAAATATTAACATAAAAAAAATTACGATAACAGTTACACCCTTGTTACTTTGGGTTACGAAATTGTAATTAAAAAAATGTTTAAATTTCAACTTGTTAGAGAGTAAATATATACTCTTTTTTAATACTATTATATAATTAGAATATGTGTAATTTATCTATGGAGGTATTTTATGACTACATGGAGTATAGTTTTGAGTTTAATGGAAAAAACCAGCCTTTTAATAGTAATTTTAATTTTAATAAGCAAAATTAAGTTTTTTAGAAAAATATTACAAAGTGAGCAAAATAATAAAATAAATTTAATTGTAATTTCAGGCATTTTTACAGTGATAGCTATTATAGGTACGTATATAGGAATTGATGTTAATGGGTCTATAGCAAATGTAAGAAATATTGCTATAGTATCTGGAGGGTTATTATTTGGACCTGTAGTAGGCATAATTTCAGGCCTAATTGCAGGTTTGCATAGATTCCTTTTAGATGTAAATGGGATAACATCACTTCCATGTCTTATAACAAGTATAACAGCAGGTATTATATCTGGATACTTATGTAATAAAATAGATAACAACAAAAAATGGATAATAGGTATTATATGTGGAATTTTTATTGAAAGTATAAGTATGGAACTTATATTGGTTTTATCTAGACCACATAGTGAAGCCAATTTAATAGTACATTACATTTATTTGCCTATGGTTATAGGTCAAATTGGTACAGGCTTTTTAATATCTATTCTTCAAAGCTTAAAAAGAGAAAAAGAAGAAATTGCTGCACAACAAGCAAAATTAGCATTAGATATAGCAAATAAGACACTTCCATACTTTAGGAATATAAATACCGAATCTTTAAATACTGTGTGTAAAATAATAAAAGAAGATATAGATGCAGATGCGGTATCTATAACAGATAAAAATAATGTACTTGCTTATGTAGGAATAGGTGAAGAATATTTTAAAAATAAATTTAAGAGTTTAAGTAATATAACTAAAGAGTGTATATACAGTGGAAATATTAGATACATAAAGGAAGATAAGGAAGAATATTTAGCAGATAAAAAAACTCAATTAAAAACTGCTATGATAATTCCATTAAAAGAAAAAAATGAAGTGGTAGGGACTTTAAAGATTTATTATTCAAGGCAAAGAGAAATAACAGATTCTCAACAAGCATTAGCTATAGGTTTATCCCAGATGATATCTACATTGATGGAAGTTTCTAAGGTAGAAAAAATGAAAGAAGCAGCAAATAAAGCTGAAATAAAAGCTTTACAAACTCAAATAAATCCACATTTTCTATTTAATGCATTAAATACAATCACATCTTTTATAAGAATTAATCCTGATACAGCTAGAAATTTGATTATAAATTTAGCTACTTTTTTAAGATATAACTTGGAATTTAGTGATACCACAATCGATATAACTAAAGAGTTAGAACAAGTTAAAGCTTATGTTGAAATAGAAAAAGCGAGGTTTAAAGATAAGTTAAATGTTATCTATGATATAGATGAAAATATAGATGTTAAAATACCTAGTTTAATAATACAACCATTAGTTGAAAATGCAATTATACATGGTATAAGAGCAAACGGAGGATTAGGAACAGTTAAAATAACAGTACAAAACATCAACAATAAAACTTTAGTAAGTGTAGAAAATGATGGAGTTACAATTGATAGTGATATAATAAAAAAGGTTAGAAGTGGGAATATGCCAGAAAATAAAATTGGATTATATAATGTTCACCTAAGGATAAAACTTATGTATGGAAATGGTTTAACAATAAGACAACTAAATCCTGGAACAAAAATAGAATTTTCAGTATAGGAGGATAGAAAATGAACTGTATAATAGTTGAAGATGAATTTCCAGCTAGAGAAGAACTTAAATACTTTATAAAAAACCATAGTGATATAGAAATTATAAATGAATTTGAAAATGGGCTAGATGTATTAAAATTTATACAAGAGAATAATGTAGATGTAATATTTTTAGATATTAATATACCTATGTTAGATGGTATGTTACTTGCTAAAACTATAAATAAGTTTAAATCAAAGCCTAAAGTAGTTTTTATAACAGCTTATAAAGAGTATGCAGTAGATGCTTTTGAACTTGAAGTTTTTGACTACGTTTTAAAACCTTACTCAGACCAGAGAATAATAAATACTTTAAAAAAGCTAAAATATAGTGAGCTTGATTGTGAAGAATCTAAAAAAGATTTTAATGAAGAAAAAGTAGATAATCATGACACTGTAACTTTATGGAAAGATGAGAAAATGGTTGTATTAAAACTTAGTGATATATACTATTGTGAGGCAAAAGAAAGAGATACTGTGGTATATACAAAATCTGATGAGTATAAAGTTAAGGCTTCTATTTCTGAGTTTTCAAAAAGTATTTCAAGTAATCAATTTTTTAAAACTCATAGATCTTACATTGTTAACCTAGATAAAATTAAAGAAATTATACCCTGGTTTAATAGTACTTATATATTAAAGTTAAAAGAAATAGATAAAGAGATACCGGTAAGTAGAAGTAAAATTAAAGAATTTAGAAATATTATGCATATATAAATTAAGGATACTAATTTAAAACTTAGTATCCTTAATTTATATTCTATAATTATTATGGAAAATTTACCGTAAAAAGGAATGTACAATTAGAAAAAATTCCATTAAAATGAATTTAAAGAAAACGTTCGCAAAATTCGACAGGAGGAGATAACATGGAAAAAGTAACACAATTTATTGAAGAAAAAATGGTACCTAAAGTAGCTAAGTTTTCAAATTTACGTTATATAAAAGCACTACGTTCAGGATTCTTTGCTATAATGCCACTTACAATAATAGGATCAATATTTTTATTAATTGCAGATTTTCCGGTAAATGGATATGCAGATTTTATGGCTAGTATATTTGGCCCTAACTGGGGGGCTTATTTAGAGCCAGGATATAGAGCTACATTTGATTTAATGGGAGTAATGTTAGCAGGTACATTGTCCTATAAATTAGCTGAAGATTATAAATTAGATAGTTTATCTGTAATGATAATATCTTTAGTAGCTTATATGATAGTAACACCTAAGTCTATGACAACTGAGGGTGGAGAATTTGTAAATAAGGTTATACCTATGATGTGGCTAGGAGCTAGAGGCGTAATTACGGCAATTATAATGAGTATATTATCTACTGAAATATATAGATTTGCAATTGATAAGAAAATAGTAATTAAATTACCAAGCAATGTTCCTGAAATGGTAAGTAAATCATTTACAGCATTAGTCCCAGGAACAATAGTTGTATTAATTTCATTAATATTAAATGGAGTATTCTTATTTATGGGAACTACAATGCATGATTTTATATATACAGTATTACAAGTTCCTCTACAAGGCTTAACTTCATCAGTACAAGCTATAACTATAGTTGCAGCTTTAAATGGACTACTATGGTGGTTTGGGATACATCCTACAGTAGTTAACTCTATAGTTAATCCTTTGCTAAATGCAAATGCAATAGAAAACTTAGAACTATTTAAAGCAGGGCAACTTACATTTGAAAATGCAAATGTAGGAACAATACAAATGATAGATCAATTTGCAACAATAGGTGGAGCGGGAATGACTATAGGGTTAGTTGTTGCTATGCTTATAGTAGCAAGATCTCAAAGACTAAAAATGATGTCAAAATTAGGAGCGGTACCATCATTATTTAATATAAATGAACCACTTATATTTGGAACTCCAATAATATTAAATCCATTGATGTTAGTACCTGTAACATTAGCACCAATAGTATCTGTATTAATAGCTTATTTAGCAATGAAGCTACAATTTATGCTACCGTTTAATGGAGTTATAGCACCGTGGACAACACCACCTATAATAAGCGGATTATTAGTTAGTGGGTGGCAAGGAGCTTTAGTTCAGTTGTTGGCTATAATAGCATCTACTGCAATTTACTTACCTTTTGTAAAAGCACTGGATAACCAATATAAAAAAGAAGAATTAGAAGTAGAAGAAAATAATTCAGATTTAGACTCTGAAGATGATGAGTGGTCGTTGTAACATGAATTTAAATAAAAGAATTTCATTAAATGCAAAACATTTAACAAAATTAGAAAAAGATTTATTGCAAGGATTATTAGAAGGAAAAAGTAAATTTACTTATAAAAAATTTACTATATCTAATATTGCAAAAGAATTTTTAGTTAGCAATACAAGTGTACACAGGTTATCTGAAAAATTAGGGTATGATAGTTTTATACAATTTAAAGATGATTATTTAAAAAAAAATGAAAATGAGATAGATGAAAGTTCAGTTAAGGATAATGACTTTGTAAATCTTATGATAGACACTTATAGTTTAGTATCTGAATCAATAAATGATGAAATAATTGATAAAATGAATAGCTGTAAAAAGATAAATATTTATGGTATGGGAATGAGTAATTATCTAGGTAAAATTTTCCAAATAAAATTACAGCTTTTAGGTATACCAGCTGAACAACACGATGACTCAAGATTTATGAGGCTATCAAGCAAGATACTAAAAAAAGAAGATGATTTAGTAATAATACTTTCAAGAAGTGGAGAAACTCCAGAATTATTAGAAGTTTTGGTTGAAGCAAATTTAAGGGAAATAGATGTTGTATTAATAACAGAAACAAGAGGCTCTACATTTGAGAGAATGTGTAAGTATAAAATATATACAGGATGTACACAAGATTCTGATGCAGATATTGATACAAGACTTAATTTTCATATAGCAATGGATATGCTTATAAAAAGATTTATAGAAAAATACAAAAAGAAGGTATAGGCATGTATAATTTTGAAGATATATTATATAGAGAAGAAAATGGTTCTAAAAAATGGAATAAGGAGTACATAAATAAGAGATTTCCAAATCATAAGACTCCATATTATCCATTATTTATAGCTGATATGGACTATAAACTTCCTGATGAGATTTTATCGAAGTTTATAAATACGATTCAATATGGGGACTTTGGGTATTTTGATGTTTTAGATAAATTTAATGAATCTATAGTTAATTGGTATAAGAATTTAAATGATATTGATATTGATAAAAAATTAATTTTACCTGGAATAGGAACTTTAGCATCTATGAATATAGTAGTGAAAGCCTTACTAAGTAAAAATGATAATGTTTTAATTTTTACGCCAGTGTATGGTCCATTTAAAGATATTGTAGAAAATAACGGATTAAATTTAGTAAAACAAAAATTAGATGAAAAAAATAATAGATATTATATTGATTTTGAAAAATTAGAAGCAAATATAATTCAATACAATTTAAAGTGCATATTAATGTGTAACCCTCATAATCCATCAGGAAGAGTATGGAGCTATGAAGAACTAAAAAAAATAGTGAGTTTATGCAAAAAATATGACTTGATTTTATTATCAGATGAGGTACATAGTGATTTGGTTTTAGATAGAAAGTTTGTATCTATGATAACTTTTGTTAATGAATATGAAAATATAATTGTAAGTTCATCCCCTAATAAAACTTTTAATTTAGCTGGAGTTTGTGGCTCTTATTTATTAATAAAAAATAAAGATATATATAATAAAGTACAATGTGAATTTACTAAAAATAAGTTAGGTATAAATAGATTAGGTTATGAATTTATGACTTCATGCTATGAGAACGGGCAAAATTGGGTGAATTTATTAAGAGCGAAAATTAAAGAACATCTAAATATTTTAGAATATACATTAGTTAATAAAGGTATAAAGATAATGATACCTGAAGCGGGATATTTAGTATGGTTAAGGTTAGATGAAGTTAATGACAGTTTAACCTTTGTTGAAGAGTTAGCCAGGGAAACAGGGGTGTTACTTGAAAGCGGAACTAGATTTATTGAAAGTGAAAATGGATATGTAAGAATAAATTTAGCTACTAGTAGGTGCATACTAGAAAAGGCTATGAAGGAATTGGACAAATTTTATGATTATTTTATAAAAAAAGGTACTAACATTTAAATGTTAGTACCTTTTTTTATAAAATAAAAAATTATAAGAAAATTTACAAAATAATATTGACAATGATAATAATTATCATTATTATTAAGTTAGACTATAAAAAGATTATCATTTACTAATGATTTTTTAAAAGTTAGGAGAAGAAAAATGAAAAAAAGGTACTTATTAATTTTGTTAATATCTCTATCATTTATATCTTTATTTGTAGGTGTAAACGACATAAAGCTGATAGATTTAATAAATTATAACCAAGAAAAAATTGATGTGTTTTTAATAAGTAGAGTACCTAGGTTAATAAGTATACTGGTTGCAGGGATTGGAATGAGTATATGTGGGCTTATAATGCAGCAAATAAGTAGAAATAAGTTTGTATCTCCTACTACTGGATCTACAATAGATTCTGCTCAACTTGGATTGGTATTTGCTATGTTAGTTTTACCAAACTCAGGGATATTAGGCAAAACTATTATTTCATTTGTTTTTGCATTAGCAGGAACTTTTACATTTATGAATATATTAAAAAAACTAAAATTTAAAAATGCAGTATTTGTACCTTTAGTTGGAATTATGTTTGGAAATATAATAGGTTCAGCTACAACTTTTATAGGATATAAATATAATCTTATGCAAGATATAACATCTTGGATGCAAGGAAATTTTTCCATGGTACTTAAAGGAAATTATGAGATGATGTATATAACTATTCCTCTTATAGTAATTGCATATCTTTATGCTAATAAATTTACTATAGCTGGTATGGGAGAGGATTTTGCAACAAATTTAGGACTTGATTATAAAAAAGTTTTAAATACAGGACTAATTATAGTATCTATAGTTACAGCAAGTGTTGTTATAACTATAGGGAGCATACCATTTATCGGACTTATAGTTCCAAATATAGTTTCTATTTATAAAGGAGATAACTTAAAAGATACTATATGGCATACAGGATTATTTGGGGCTATATTTGTTTTAATTTGTGATATATTTTCAAGGTTAGTTATATACCCATATGAGATACCAATAGGGCTTACTGTAGGGGTTTTAGGAAGCGGAATTTTCCTTATTATGATATTAAGGAGGAAGTCATATGCAAGCTAGTGTTAACGTAAATAAAAAAGAAAATTTAAAATTAAACCTAAGTAAAAAGTTATACATAATAGGTGCGATGATAGCCGTGTTTTCAGCCTTATTTTTAACAATAGGTGTGAGTTTTGAACATTTTGAATATGCTATGGACCAAAGGATTCCTAAATTAATAGCTATTGTTATAACAGGATTTTGCATAGCTTTTTCATCAATAGTATTTCAGACGATAACAAATAATAATATTTTAACGCCAAGTGTCTTGGGGTTAGATTCACTATACATATTGGTTCAGACCATAATAGTTTTCCTTGTTGGGGTTGATAATACATTGATAACAAATAAAAGTAATAATTTTTTACTTTCGGTAGCAGTAATGGTAATAGCATCTTTTATATTGTATAAAAAGTTATTTGAAAAAGCTAACAATAACATATTTTTCCTGTTGCTAGTTGGAATGATTTTTGGAACTCTTTTCAAAAGTTTGTCTACTTTTATGCAAGTTGTAATAGATCCAAATGAATATGCAGCACTTCAAAATAATCTATATGCAAGCTTTGGAAATGTTAACACGAATATATTATTTATAGCAGGTATTATAATAATAGCTTTAGTACCTTTTATATATGATGATATAAAAAGTTTGGATGTAATATCATTAGGAAAAGAACATGCAATAAATTTAGGAGTCAATTATGATAAAGTAGTAAAAAAGATGATAATAGTTGTAGCTATTTTAGTTTCGGTTTCAACTGCATTGGTTGGACCTATAACATTTTTAGGTCTTTTAGTTACAAATGTAACTAAACAAATTTTTAGAACATATAAGCATAGTTACTTAATATGTGCATCTATTTTAATAAGTATACTAACACTAGTAAGCGGACAATTTTTAGTTGAACGAGTATTTACATTTACAACTACAATAAGTGTAATTATAAATTTTATAGGAGGAGTATACTTCATATACTTATTGTTAAAGGAGAGTAGAGTCTAATGATAAAAGTGACTAATTTGTCAAAACAATATTCTAATAAAAATGTAGTTGATAATGTATCTATTAATATTGAAAAAGGTAAGATAACATCGTTTATAGGGCCTAATGGAGCTGGTAAGAGTACCGTTTTATCTATGATAACTAGGATTTTAAAAAAAGATAGTGGTGAAGTTTTAATAGATGGGAAAAGACTAGAAGAATGGGACAATAAAGAACTATCAAAAAAGCTAGCTATACTAAAACAATCTAATAGCATAAATTTAAAATTAACTATACGAGAACTTGTTAGTTTCGGAAGGTATCCCCACAGCGAAGGAAGATTAACCTCCGAAGATAATAGGTGTATAGATGAAGCTATAAGATATATGAAATTAGATGATATAGAAAATAAATACATAGATGAGCTTAGTGGAGGTCAAAGACAAAGGGCATACATAGCTATGGTTATAGCTCAAAATACTGAATATGTATTCTTGGATGAACCACTTAATAATTTAGATATGAAGCACTCTGTTGAAATGATGAAGGTACTTAGAAATTTATGCGATGAGCTAGGGAAAACTGTAGTTTTAGTTATGCATGATATAAACTATACATCATGTTACTCAGATTATATAGTAGCTTTAAAAAATGGAAAAATAGCAAGACATGGAAGCACAGATGAAATAATTAAAAGAGAAGTTTTAGAAGATATTTATGAAATGGAATTTGACATAAGAGAAATAAATGGAGATAAAATTTGTGTTTATTTCTAAAAAATTTTAAAAAATAAATGATAAAGATAATCAATATCTATTCGGAGGACATAAAATGAATAAAAAAGTAGCAGTAGTAGCAGGGTTGGTAATAGCAGGATTGGTAGGAAGTGTACTATTCTTTGGAAATAAAGGGAATGAAAAGGCGATAGCAAATAAAAATGATATAGTATCTGTAAAGCATGCATTAGGGACTACAGATGTACATAAAAAACCAGAGAAAGTAGTTGTATTTGATTATGCGGCATTAGATGCTATAGAAACTTTAGGTGTAGATGGAGTTATAGGGACGGCTAAAGGATCTTCTATACCAGGATATTTGAGTAAATATTCAGGAGAAAATTATGCAAATGTTGGAGGTCTTAAGGAACCTGATTTAGAAAAGATAAATTCTCTTAATCCGGATTTAATAATTATAAATGGAAGACAACATAGTTTTTATGATAAACTAAATAAGATAGCACCAACTATATCTTTAGCTAAGGAAGATGGAAAATATATGGAATCTTTTACTCATAATATGGAGGTAATAGGAGAAATATTTGACAAGAAAAAAGAAGTTGATACTGAGTTAGTTAAGATAAATGAAAAAATAGATGCTATAAATAAAAAGGTTAAAGAGAAAAATTATAGTGCAACTACTTTAATGGCTAGTGATGGTAACTTAAGTGTATTTGGAAAAGATTCAAGATTTGGAATTATATATAATAACCTTGGGTTTAAAAATACAGATGACAATATAGAAGCTGCAAATCATGGTCAAGATGTATCTTTTGAGTACTTGGCAAGTCAAAATCCAGATTACATGTTTGTTATAGATAAATCTGTTATATCTGCTGATAAAAATCAAAAACCAGCAAAAGAAATTTTAAATAATGATTTAATAAACAATATGAAAGTAGCAAAAGATAATAAGATAGTTTATTTAGATACATATTCATGGTACTTAAGCGATGGAGGCATTATGTCAACTAATACTATGTTAGATGAAATAAATAAATCTATAAATAAATAATGCTTTTAATTTAAAGTTGTATGATATTAAAGAATTATCATACAACTTTTTAAATTTAAAAAATTAATAAAATTATATTATATATGCTTATTTAGGGTATATAATATAATAGAAGTGGAGGTATTTTATGTTAAAAGAATTTATTAAATATTATAAACCATATAAAAAGTTGTTTATACTCGATTTACTAGCTGCTTTTACTGTAGCTTTATGTGATTTAGTTTATCCTATGATAACTAGAAATATAATGAATGATGTAGTTCCAAATAAAGATTTGAGAATGCTTATAGTATTTGCTATTACTTTACTAGTTATATTTATAATTAAAGCGGGGTTAAACTATTTTATGCAATACTGGGGTCATGTTGTAGGAGTTAGAATGCAAGCAGATATGAGAAATTATGTTTTTACTCATCTACAAAAATTGCCTAATTCATATTTTAATAACAATAAATCTGGAGTTATAATGTCTAGAATTATAAACGACCTTATGGAAGTTTCAGAACTTGCACATCATGGACCAGAAGATTTATTTGTATCATTGGTAATGCTAATTGGATCATTTTTAATATTACTTGGAATTAATGTGCCATTAACTTTAATAGTGTTTGCTATTTTACCATTTATAATTTTATTTGCTATAACTCAAAGGAAGAAAATGGGAAGAGCTTTCATGGAAACTAGAGTTAAGACAGGTGATGTAAATGCCACATTAGAAAATAGTATAGCTGGAATGCGAGTTACTAAGTCATTTTGTACTGAAAAAGAAGAATTAGATAAGTTTAATGAATCTAATAATATATTTAAACATGCCAGAGAAGGTGCATATAAAGTTATGGCCGAATATTTCTCAGGAATGTTTTTATTCATTGACTTATTAAATTTAGTAGTTTTAATTGTTGCAGGATATTTTGCTTACATGAACTATATAAACTTAGGAGACTTTACTGCATATCTTTTATATGTAAACATGTTTATTCAACCAATTAGAAAATTGATAAACTTTACAGAACAGTACCAAAATGGTATGACTGGATTTGAAAGATTTAGAGAAATAATAAATGAAGAAACCGAGAAAGAAGCTAAAGATCCTATTCAGCTAAGAAACGTAAAAGGAAATATAGATATTGAGAATGTATCATTTACATATGAAGATGACAATGAAGTTTTCAAAAACTTGAGCTTATCTATTGAAGCCGGAAAGACTGTAGCATTAGTAGGTCCATCTGGAGGGGGAAAAACTACTTTATGTAATCTTATACCTAGATTTTTTGATTTTGAAGAGGGAGATATTAAAATTGATGGAATAAGTGTAAAAGATGTAAGCTTAACTTCTCTTAGAAAAAATATAGGGGTAGTAGCTCAGGATGTATTTTTATTTACAGGTACAATAAAAGATAACATAATAATAGGTAAATCTGATGCAACAGATGAGGAAATCATACAAGCTTGTAAGAAGGCTAGAATTCATGATTTTATAATGACATTGCCTGAAGGTTATGAAACTTATGTAGGAGAAAGAGGCGTAAAGTTATCTGGTGGTCAAAAGCAAAGAATATCTATTGCTAGAATCTTCCTAAAGAATCCTCCAATCATGATTTTAGATGAAGCTACATCAGCACTTGATAATGTAACTGAACATGAAATACAAAAATCCTTAGAAGAGTTAGGAAAAGATAGAACAAATTTAGTTGTAGCACATAGGCTATCAACAATCCAAAATGCGGATGAAATAATTGTTTTAACTCCAAATGGTATTGAAGAAAGAGGAACTCATAAGGAACTTATAGAAAAAGATGGAGTATACTCAAAACTTCATAGAAAATAAAAAGATATAAAATAGGTTAAACCTATTTTATATCTTTTTTTTTAACACATACATATATTTAAGCATATTAAATAGTATTAATATAAATTTAGGAGGTATAATTTTATGAAGGAATCTATATACCCTCAAATGAAAATAATTGAAACAGATAAGTATATATTAAGACCTATCTGTCAGGAAGATGCACCTAGTATGTTTGAATATTATAGCCAAGCGAAAGTTGTGAAATATTTACCTATAAAACCTCATAGATCAATAGCTCAGACAAAAAGATTTATTAGAACTTATTTTATTGATAGTTACAAAAAAGGATATGTAAATCACTGGGCAATAATAGATAAGACAAATAAAAAGTTAATAGGAAATATTGGATTAAATAATGTATCTCAAAAAGATAAAGAGGCAGAAATAGGAATATGTATAAATCCATTATATTGGGGTAATGACATAGCAACTGAGTTAACTAAAAACTCATTAAAATATGGGTTTATGAATTTAAATTTAGAAAAGATAATTGCAAAAACTTATGAAGAAAATCCAAGAACAAGAAAGTCTTTAGAAAGTTTAGGCTTTAGATATGTTAATACTTTTAATAAAAAAGTTATGGAAAATGATAAGGTTAAGTATATAAAATGTGATAGATACGAATTAACTAGAAAAGAATATATATTGTCTAGATATTCTTGATAAGCAAAAAATTAACAATAATGTAATAAAAAAAAGTATGAATATATATTCATACTTTTTTTAGGACATTTTAAATCAAAAATATAATTTGGAATCTATAAAATTTTTATTGACTACAATAAATATTCTGAATATTATTATAGTTAAAAAAAAGCTAAATGTAAATATAATTTTAAAAAAAATTATATTTGTCTATTTTGGCAAAATATTGGAATGTGATGCGATGTAAAAAAATTATGTTCATATTTCATTCATATAGAATTCATATTTATAGTGTAAATTATAATAAAAGGTTAAATTTATAGGAGGGTTTTAAATAAAATATGGATAAAGAAAACAAGAAAAAAAGTATAAATAAAAATATCGTAATTTTTGCAGCTGTATTAATTTTAGGAGTAGGAACTGCTTTTTATATGGGAAAACAAAAGGGAAGAACATTACCAGCAACAAGTAGACATTATAGTAGTAATAAAGTTGTAGCAACAGTTGGAGATGTTAAAATAACAGAGAAAGATTTAAAAAATAGAATGGAACCTATTTTCTACATGAATGGTAAAAACAAAATGACTGATGAGCAAATAGATAAATATGAACAAAGTATGATAGATTATATGACTACTACTGAAATGCTTTATCAAGAAGGAGTAAAAAATAAAGTTAAACTAGATACAAAGGAAATTGATTCTCAATATTCAGCATTTATGACAAGCATAACTCAAACATTTGGTATGGACGAAGAAAAATTTTTAAAAGAATTTGGATTAACAAAAGAAGAAATTAAAAAGTCTGTAGAAAAAGAAGCTATAGCTGCAAAGTATATAGATAAGGAATCAAAAGTTACAGATAAAGAAGTTGAAGAATATTTCAATAAAAATAAAAAAGATTTAAATGAAATAAAAGCTTCACATATTTTAATAAAAAATATAGATGAAAATGGTAAGAAACTAGATGATGCTAAAATTAAAGAAAATAAAAAGTTAGCTGAGAGCATTCTAAAAAAAGCACTTGAAGGTGAAAATTTTGAGGAATTAGCTAAAAAATATTCAGAGGATGGAAGCGCTCAAAGTGGAGGAGATTTAGGATTTTTCTCTAAAGGAGCTATGGTTGCTGAATTTGAAAAAGCAGCATTTGGATTAAATAAAGGTGAGATATATCCAAAGCTTGTTGAAACGCAATTTGGATATCATATAATAAAGAAAACAGATGAAAAAGAAAAATCATTTGATGAGATTAAGGATTCATTAACAAAGCAGTTAGTAGCAGAAAAACAAGATGCTTTAATTCAAAAGTTGACTAAAGAATATAAAGTAGACGTAAAAAAATAAATTTGTATAAAAAATTAAATCTTCTTATATGAATATAATTTATAAATGTGGTAAAATTATAGTAAGCATATAGGGGGGCGATTTAAATGATAAAAAGACCGCAAGAATTAACTGTAAGTAAAGTCGAAAAGTTAAGAGATGGTAGAGGAATTACTACTATGTATCATTTAATAGAAGGCGAAGAGTTAAAGGGCAAAGCAAAGTTAATATCTAAGCTAGTTTTAGAACCAGGTGCATCTATAGGCGTACATGATCATAGCACAGACTTTGAGGTATATTACATAATACAAGGTGAAGGTAGAGTGTTGGATAATGGCTTTATGCAACCAATAGGTTCAGGTGATGTAGTATATACTTCGGATGGACAATCACATTATTTAGAAAATACTGGAAATGAAGATTTAGAACTTTTAGCAATAGTTATAAATAATTAAAAGATGGGATATCCCATCTTTTTATTTTTGCAAAACTATACTTTTTTATATTATAAACTTTGAGAATTAAGAACTATATTATACTTTTTTTAATAAAAAATAAAAAAATGGTAAAAGTTACAAAATTTTAACTTTTAATGTTTATTAACGAAATAAAGTGTCGTATAATAGATTATAAGTATAATATATATCAACAGAATGGGGGAATATGTGTTGAAGCGTAGAATAGCAATGGCTACATTGGCATTAATACCATTTACAGCTACAAATGCATTTGCATCCAATCAAGAAGGTATAGTAACGGCGACATCATTAAATGTAAGAAGCGGACCATCAACAGATAGTTCTTTTTTATTTTCTATAAAAAAGAACGATAAAGTTACTATATTAAAAAGTGAAAATGGATGGTATAAAATAAGTACAGCAAATGGACACGAAGGCTGGGCGTCAAGTGAATACATAAGTACAAATACAAGTGATACAAATCAACAAAGCAATAAAAAGGTAGTTAATGTAGATAATCTAAATATGAGAAATGGAGCATCTACAAGTTATAGAGTAATAATGCAATTAAATAAGGGAACAGTTATAGAGATAATATCAGAGAGTAATGGATGGACAAAAATTAAGCATGATGGAAGAATTGGATTTGTAGCTAGCAAATATTTATCTCCTATTGAGAATAATAATCAAACTACTAAACCAGAACAACAACCTAATGTGTCTGTACAACCTCAAGTATCAGTAAGCAAAACAAAGGTAGTAGTGGCAACATCATTAAATATGAGAAGTGGACCATCAACAGGGAATAGTGTAATAGGAAGCTTAAAGAATAACGAAAAAGTAGAAGTAATATCAGAAAGTAATGGATGGTCAAAAATAAAATACAATGGAAAAGAAGGTTACGTATCAAGTACATATTTAAAAGATGTTAACGAAGGCGGAACTTCAAAACCAGATGAAAAACCAAATGTTGGAACAAAGATAAAAGTAGTAGTAGCAACATCATTAAATGTAAGAAGTGGACCATCAACAAGTCACGGTATAATAGGAAGCTTAAAGAATAACGAAAAAGTAGAAGTAATATCAGAAAGTAATGGATGGTCAAAAATAAAATACAATGGAAAAGAAGGTTATGTATCAAGTACATATTTAAAAAATAGTAACGAAGGCGTAACTTCAAAACCAGATGAAAAACCAAATGTTGAAACAAAGATAAAAGTAGTAGCAGCAA
This sequence comes from Paraclostridium sordellii, assembly GCF_000953675.1. Classification (NCBI taxonomy): domain Bacteria; kingdom Bacillati; phylum Bacillota; class Clostridia; order Peptostreptococcales; family Peptostreptococcaceae; genus Paraclostridium; species Paraclostridium sordellii. The sequence goes on from NZ_LN679998.1 coordinate 692,378, forward strand.
CATCATTAAATGTAAGAAGTGGACCATCAACAAGTCACGGTATAATAGGAAGCTTAAAAAATAACGAAAAAGTAGAAGTAATATCAGAAAGCAATGGATGGTCAAAAATAAAGCACAATGGAAAAGAAGGTTACGTATCAAGTACATATTTAAAAGATAGTAACGAAGGCGGAATTTCAAAACCAGATGAAAAACCAAATGTTGGAACAAAGATAAAAGTAGTAGCAGCAACATCATTAAATGTAAGAAGTGGACCATCAACAAGTCACGGTATAATAGGAAGCTTAAAGAATAACGAAAAAGTAGAAGTAATATCAGAAAACAATGGATGGTCAAAAATAAAGCACAATGGAAAAGAAGGTTACGTATCAAGTACATATTTAAAAGATAGTAACGAAGGCGGAACTTCAAAACCAGATGAAAAACCAAATGTTGGAACAAAGATAAAAGTAGTAGCAGCAACATCATTAAATGTAAGAAGTGGGCCATCAACAGGACATGGTATAATAGGAAGCTTAAAGAATAACGAAAAAGTAGAAGTAATATCAGAAAGCAATGGATGGTCAAAAATAAAATACAATGGAAAAGAAGGTTATGTATCAAATACATACTTAAAAGATAGTAACGAAGGTGGAGCGGTTACACCTCCAGAACAAACAAAAACAAAGGTAGTAACAGCAACATCATTAAATGTAAGAAGTGGACCATCAACAGGACATGGTATAATAGGAAGCTTAAAAAATAATGAAAAAGTAGAAGTAATATCAGAAAGTAATGGATGGTCAAAAATAAAATACAATGGAAAAGAAGGTTACGTATCAAGCACATATTTAACTGACTATCAAGGTGGAGGTACTAATCCTGGAGGAGGATCTGGAGGAAGTAGCTCTGAAGTAGTAAATGGAGCAACTGTAAACTATAGAAACTTAAGCTATTCTTTACAAGATCACGTAAATAAGCAGGCAAGTAAAGGAAATGGTAATATGATATCTGGTAGAGGATTTGTTCAAGCAAGCAGATCTGACATAGAGCATTATATAAATCCAAAGAACTTTACAAGTAGCAAAAGTGGAATGTTACAGTTCTTAAGACTAGATAGTTATAAAGGTGGAATAAGTGCTAGTGAATTAAATGGATACCTAAATAGTCTTTCACCTGCATCTAGTGGAACTAACGTATTTTACAATCAAGGACAAGCATTTTTAGATGCTGCAAGAAAATATAACATAGATGTAGTTTACTTAGTAGGACACTCTATGGTTGAAACTGGATATGGAAAGTCAACTCTTGCTCAAGGACAAGTTTTAACATCATATAAAGGAAGTCCACTTCCGCAACCAGTTAAAGTGTATAATTTCTTTGGAATAGGAGCTTTTGATGGTACAGCTAACTTATCAGGAGCAGAGGCTGCATATAAAAATGGATGGACTACTGTAGAAAAAACTATAGAAGGTTCAGCTAAGTGGTTATCTCAAAATTATATTCATAATGGTGGATATGATCAAAATACACTGTATAAAATGAGATGGAGTTATGAGCATTTATGGCATCAATATGCTACAGATGTAAATTGGGCAAATGTAATATCTAGTGTAATGTCAAGATTAGTAGGAATGTATGATACTAATAGCAATTTAGTTTATGAAGTTCCTGTACATAGATAAAAAATGAGGATTAATAATCCTCATTTTTTTTATATTGCTTTTTTATACTTTACAAATAAATCAATATTATTTTCATTTATAATATTTTTTATATTTCCAAAATTATAAGTTGCTAAAGCATATTCTCTCATGTTATTAAAAATAAGCTCTTCATTTTTATCTTCAAATATAATCATGTCATATGCTATTTTCCAAGCCTTAGATTCCCTTTCGATTAGATTTTTTTTAATACCAATTACACATTCTTCTACCTGTGGTGGCAAGTTTATCTTATGAAGATCTTTAGAATTAATATCTACATCATACTCTATCAGCCGTTCTATAAAGGTTTTTACTATTTGGTTGTATTCTAACTTATTTTCTTTAATAGTTGTATCTAAAATATGACCAACCTCATGATAAATTACGAATTTAGCTATAGATATTAAGTTTTTACAAGATATGTTAATGAAAATGTTTTTCGAATGTAGGAAAGTAAAAAAATTATAACAAAATGATACGAAACCGTGCTTAGATATAAAAATAATCCTTAATTTTGGCAAAGTACATATAGGTATAAATCTTTTTTTAAAATATAACATATAAAGTTTTTTATCTATTTGTATATCTTTTATTAGTTGTTTAAAAAATTTTTTTTCTCCCAATTCTCTATAAGAAATTAAAATTTTACTAATTAAATTGTTCTCACAATCGTTCATAAATCACCACCTAAATTATGACGTAAAACTTATCTAGTAATATATTATTAAAAAATATATAGTTTGTAGCTAATCCCAATAAAAAAATAGTTTTTATATGATATAATGATTTGATAGATAGGAGGTAACTTCTTATGGAAAGTGTTAAAGATTACTTAGAAAAATTAGAAATAAATAACAATATATTAAATAAACAATTATCAGATGTTAATATATCTAAAGTAACTTATTTTAAAGAAGAAAGACTAATATATATATACCTTAGTTCTAAAAATATAATAAGTTATGATTATATTGAACTATTTAGAAATGAACTAAAACAAAGGTTAGATTATTTTAGAGATATAAAAGTAAAAATTAGATATATTAAATTAGAGAAACAAAAGACTAAAGATATTATAAAAAAGTATTGGAACAACATAGTTCATATATTAACAGTTTTATGTCCATCGCTTAATGGATGGGTAAAGGGAATCGAATATATGTGTATAGATGATACTTTAAAAATTAAAATACCATCAGATCTTTTTTACAAAAGACTTATGAAGCAAAATGCTATACAGGTTTTAAAAAATGTATTAAGTGAAGAAGCAGGTATAGATATTGATATAATATTTGAAAAATCTATAAATAAAGGTCCTGATGTAGATAAGTTAATAGAGCGAAATGATAGCTTAGTTGAGGCTATGGTAAAAGAAAGAATTTCAGAAAATATAATATTAGACGAAGATGAAGAGGTTAATGAGAATAAAGCAATAGAGATAGTGTCAAAAGAGGAATATGTATATGGAGAAAATGTAAATGCTCCAGTTGAAAAAATAAATAGATTAAATCAAAACTCAGGTACAGTTTGTATTGTAGGTGAAGTTTTTGATGTTGAATTAAAAGAACTTAGAAATGGTAAGGTTCTTTTAATTGCAGCTGTAACTGATTATACAAGTTCAATAAATTGTAAACTATTTTTAAATGATATGAATAAAGATAAAGTTATAGATTCTGTAACTAAAGGATCCTATTTAAAAATTAAGGGAGATGCTCTTTATGATAATTACCAAAGAGAACTTACAATGACTATAAGTGGTATAAAAGAAGAAAAAAAAGAAGAAAGAATAGATACTTCTGACGAAAAAAGAGTAGAGCTTCATGCTCATACCCAAATGTCATCTATGGACGCTATTTGCCCAACTAAGAAGCTAGTTGAAAGAGCTGCTAAATGGGGGCATCCAGCAATAGCTATAACAGATCACGGAGTTGTACAAGCATTTCCTGAAGCTATGGATGCAGCAAAAAAACATGGAATAAAAGTTATATATGGAGTAGAAGGTTATTTAGCTGAAGATGAGGTGCCCATTGTAAAAGACCCAAATAAAAAGGGGTTAGATCAGACATTTGTAGTATTTGATATAGAAACCACAGGATTTTCAAATACAAATGATAAGATAACCGAGATAGGTGCGGTTAAAATAGAAAGCTTTAAAGTAGTTGATAGATTTAGTGAACTAGTTAATCCCGAAGTTGACATATCATATAAAATACAAGAATTGACAGGGATAACTAATGATTTAGTTTCAGATAAACCAACTATAGAAGAAATTTTACCTAAGTTTTTAGAGTTTGTGGGAGATAGTGTATTAGTTGCCCATAATGCTGAATTTGATATGGGATTTATATCTCAAAAAAGTAGAGAACAAGGATTAGAATTTAAAAATAAAAGTGTAGATACATTAACATTAGCAAGAGTTTTACTACCTCATTTAAAAAGACATAGATTAAATGTAATAGCAAAAGATTTAGGGATTCCTCTTTTAAATCACCATAGAGCCGTAGATGATGCAGAAGCTACAGCTCATATATTTATTAAGTTTTTAGAAATGTTAAAAAAACAAGGAGTAGAAGTCTTAAGTGATGTTAATGAAAAATTAGGAGGCTTAGATTATACAAAAATAGCAACTAATCATATAACATTGCTTGCAAAAAACTATATAGGACTTAAAAATTTATACAAAATAGTATCAGATGCACATGTAAATCATTTTTATAGAGCTCCAAGAATACTAAGAAGTGTTTTAGAAAAATATAAAGAAGGACTTATAATAGGGTCAGCCTGTGAAGCTGGACAAGTATTTAATGCTGTGAAGAAAAATGTTACTGATGAAGAAATGGAAAAAATCATAGATTTATATGATTATATTGAAGTTATGCCTATTGATAACAATCGATTTATGATTGAAAAAGGTGAAGTAAAAGATGAAGAAGAATTAAGATATTTAAATAGAAGATTAATTGAAGTAGCCAAAAAATTTGGAAAGTTACCTGTAGCTACAGGAGATGTACATTTTTTAGATAAGCATGAAGCCGTACTTAGAAAGGTTTTGAAATATTCTCAAGGGTTTAAAGTTGATGAAGAAGAGACATATCTACATTTTAGAACTACAAATGAGATGTTAGATGAATTTAGCTACTTAGATCCAATAACAGCTTATGAAGTTGTAGTTGCAAATACTAATAAAATTGCGGATATGATAGATTCTATAAAGCCTATACCTGATGATACCTATCCACCGGTAATTGAAGGATCAGATGTTGAACTTAGAGAAATGTGTTATGCAAAAGCTAAGAGAATATATGGAGATCCAATGCCAGATGTTGTTAAATCAAGATTAGATAGAGAATTAAATTCTATAATTGGTAATGGTTATGCGGTGATGTATATAATATCCCAAAAGCTAGTTACAAAATCTCTAAAGGATGGATACCTAGTTGGTTCAAGAGGATCTGTTGGATCTTCCTTTGCAGCTACAATGAGTGATATAACTGAAGTTAATCCACTGCCTGCCCACTATATATGTGAAAATGAAGAATGTAAATATTCCTATTTTTATGAAATAGGAGAATGGGGATCAGGAGCAGACTTACCAGATAAGGATTGTCCAAAGTGTGGAAGGCCTCTAAAAAAAGATGGTCATGATATACCATTTGAAGTTTTCCTAGGATTTGAAGGAGACAAAGAGCCAGATATAGACCTTAACTTCTCTGGTGAATATCAACCAGTAATTCATAAATATACAGAGGAACTGTTTGGTGAAGGATATGTTTATAGAGCTGGTACAATAGGTACAGTGGCAGAAAAAACAGCATTTGGTTATGCTAGAAAGTATATTGAAGAAAATAACATAAATACAACATCGGCAGAAGCTTTAAGATTGGCTAATGGATGTACGGGAGTTAAAAGAACATCAGGGCAACATCCAGGAGGAGTTATGGTTGTTCCTCATTATAAAGATGTTTACGACTTTACTCCAATACAATACCCAGCAAATGATACTTCATGTGGAGTTATAACTACTCACTTTGATTACCACTCAATAAGTGGTAGAATACTGAAACTTGATATACTTGGACACGACGTTCCGACCATAATTAGGATGCTTGAAGACATAACGGGAATAGATGCTACCACTATTCCTTTAGATGATAAAGAAACAATGTCTTTATTTACATCAACAGATGCTTTAGGGGTTACACCTGAGGAAATTAATTGTCCTATAGGATCTCTTGCAATACCTGAATTTGGTACAAAATTTGTTAGACAAATGTTACTTGATACAAAACCTACTACATTTGCTGAACTTGTTCGTATATCTGGACTTTCTCATGGAACCGATGTTTGGCTAAACAATGCGCAAGAACTTGTTCAAAAAGAGATTGTTGGACTTAAAGATGTTATATCTACTCGTGATGACATAATGAACTACCTTATTTTTAAAGGATTACCTCCTAAAATGGCCTTTACAATAATGGAGAGTGTAAGAAAAGGTAGAGGGTTAAAACCAGAACATATAAAAGAGATGGAGGCAAATGATGTTCCTGAGTGGTATATATGGTCTTGCCAACAAATAAAATATATGTTCCCTAAAGCCCATGCTGTTGCATATGTAATGATGTCCTTTAGGCTTGCATATTGCAAAGTTCATTATCCAGAAGCTTTTTATGCAACATATTTTACAACTAAAGCAGAAGATTTCGATGCGGATTTAATAGTAAAAGGACTTCCAGCAATTAAATCTAAAATTAAGGAAATTGAAGAACTTGGTAATGATGCAACAACAAAAGAAAAGAACATGTTAACTGTATTAGAAGTTGCGCTAGAGATGTATGCTAGAGATATAAAGATTATACCTGTTGATATATATAAATCAGATGCTAAGACATTCCAAGTTGTAGGAGAAAAGAAATTACTTCCTCCTATGATAGCCCTGCAAGGAGTTGGAGAAAATGCTGCTATTAATATACAAAAAGAAAGAGAAAATGGAGAGTTTATATCAAAAGAAGATTTAAGAAAGAGAACAAAAATATCTAAAACTGTTATAGAAACTCTTACTAATCATGGATCACTTGAAAATATGAGTGATGAAAATCAATTATCTTTATTTTAAAATTAATTACTGAGGTTAGGGTTAAAATACCTAACCTTAGTATAGCAGTATAGGAGGAGATTGACATTAAATCATTAAAGTTTAATAAGGGAGTTTTAGTTACAATTTTTATAGTTATTTCAATGATTATATCTTCATTTATATTTTTGTTTATGAAAGATAAAGAATCATTTAAATTAATAACTATAACAGTAGTTTTAATGGATATATTATTAGTTTTAACTTGTAGTTTTATTGCAAATAAAATAAATTTTTCAGAAAAAGTAATTAAATTTAAAGCCGAATCAAAGTTTAAAAATTTAATTTATTCTATAAGTTTAATATTAGGTTATATTTTAATAAAATGTTTAATTATATATATTTTAAGTAAAATTAGTTATTTTAGCCTACTAAATCACTATGAAAGTTTTTTTGTTAACTCATATTTAAAACATGAAAAATTTCTTGGATATGTAATTATATTTTTACAAATAATAATAATAGGACCTATATTGGAGGAAATTCTATTTAGAGGAATTTTATTAAAAAGTCTTTTAAATAAGTATTATGAAAAGCCATTTAAAGCCATAATTTATTCATCTGTAGTTTTTGCTGCTATACATATGAATTTAATTCAAAGTATAACGGCTTTCTTAGGAGCCTTTATTTTAGGTATTATATATTACTACACAAGATCCATAAAAACTTGTATATTTATCCATATAATAAATAATTTTTTAGCTGTAGTGAGGATTCCAACAAATTCGTTAATAGCTTTTATATATTTAATTTTAGGAGTTTATCTAATAAATATTGGATATAGAAATCTAATTAATAAAAATGAAAAAAATGTCGATTAAAAAATGAAAAAATTTAAAAAAAATACTTAACAAAATATGAAAAAGATAATATAATTATAGAGTAAGGTTAAGGCGACATAGCCAAGTGGTAAGGCAGTGGACTGCAACTCCTTGATCCCCAGTTCGAATCTGGGTGTCGCCTCCAATTAAAAATTTTGGGAATATGGCTCAGTTGGTAGAGCAATTGACTGTTAATCAATGGGTCACAGGTTCGAGTCCTGTTATTCCCGCCATATGCTAGTGTGGCTCAACGGTAGAGCAGCTGACTTGTAATCAGCAGGTTGTAGGTTCGATTCCTATCACTAGCTCCAATAAAAAGTAGACTATTAATAGTCTACTTTTTTTATTAAAGAATAAATGTCTATTTAGCAAATAATATGACTAAAATTGTAACTAGAATATATTTTTTTAATAAAATATATTGAGGAGAGATCTCCTTAATATGTATTTTATTAAAAGGGTGTTGTAAAATGTATGATAATAATATTTATAACGATATATATATAGATAAAAAAATTAATTTAATAGAAGTCTTAAATGACATGTTGATTTATTCTAAAGAAAAGCCATATATAAGCAAGGATTTATATGACTTTATAGAACTTTTAAAATTTGAGAAGCTAAATGATATAAATGGATTTGATGAAAATGACTTGGACAACGCTAGACAAAACAATTATGTATGGTCAATGGCAGAATTAGAAGATTATATATATGTTGGAACAGGTAGAAATGTACTTTTACAGTATTTATATAGAGTAGCTCCAAATATTGACTTATCTTTGGATTGGATGCCTAATAAAATTGATAATTCAGCAGAAATATGGAGATATAAAAAAGATAAGTCACTACCTTGGCAAAAGGTATATAAAGCAACTAAAGACTCTGGTATAGACGGATTTAGATTTATGATTAAATATGAATCATTTGGAGTGAAGCCATGTTTATATGCAGCAACAAATGGAGGCAATGTTCAAATTCTAAAGAGCACAAATGGAGTAAATTGGTTTAAGCTAGATTCTAAAAATTTAAAAGGAAGTACATCAAGAGCTATGACTATTCATAATGGCAAGCTCTATTTAGCAACTGTAGATCAAGAAAGTGATGATATATCCAAATTGTATAAACCACTTATATATAGTAGTTCAGACCCTGAATTATATGGGTGGGATAAAATCAAAATAGGTACTAAGAAAAATAAAAATCCAATTGGATATATTTATGGAATGGTATCTTTTAATGGAAAGTTATATGTTGCCACTTCTCATTATGAAGGTATGCAAGTATGGAGAACAAATAAATCTGATCCTGAAAAAGATGATTGGACTTTAATACTAGATAAAGGCGCTGGTGACAAAGCTAATCAAGTTCCTTTAAGTATGGGAGTATATAAAGAACATCTTTATGTTGGAGCTACAATGGAATTATCTAATATTACGTCTTTTATTACACCAAAAGGATGTGATGTTATTAGAATCGATAAAAATGATAATTGGCAATTGATTGTTGGAGGAGAACCTTTAATAGCTACTAAGCCAAGTGTAGGAGAAAGAGGTAAAAGTTTAAGTGGACTTATGTCAGGATTTAATAATCCGTTAAATGTATATGCATGGCAAATAAAAGAACATGATGGTAAATTACTAATTGGAACTCTTGATCATGGAATTACTATGGAGCCAGTGTTAGAAATATGTATAAAAAACAAAGAACTACTAAGATACTTACTTGAAAAAAGAGGTATTAAAGTAAGTCCTGAAGAGATAATAGAACAATTAGAAATTACTATAAAGAAGTTAAAAGAAATTGATTATCCTTATGGATTTGATTTATATACATCTAAAGATGGAATAAACTTTAAGCCTTGCATTTATAAAGGGTTAGGGAATAAACAAAACTATGGAAGCAGAATACTTTACGTTGGAGATGAAAATAAACTATATATTGGAACTGCAAATCCTTACGAAGGTTGTGAAGTTTGGAGAGAACGAAAAATTAAACTATCTAACTACTTTGATGATGAATTTTTCAATAGTGATTTTTTCTGTGAGAATATCGAATGTAAATGTGATTAAAATATTTTATTAGTATTGTATAGAATAAGGGTTATGACTAAGTCATAGCCCTTTAATGATTTTTAGAATGAAAAATTACTAGAAAAATTTAAAGTTTCGTTGTATACTAACTATTAGTACTAAGTAATAATATGAGGGGGCATCAATGAAAAAAAAAGCAATTTTAATAATATCAGCATTAGTAATATTAACAATTTTAATAGGATCATACGTAGTAGGATACTTGGTTTATGATGGATCAGTAGGTTCTCATCAAAAGATAAAAAATGAAGATATAGTAGAAGTATTTTCACATAGAAAAGGTAAACCACTAGAAAAACTAGAAAACTATAAATATGAAGATGTATTTATAAATTCTCCAGAAAATGGATATAAGGTAGAAGGTAAATTTATAAAATCTAATACACCTACGGATAAAAATATAATCTTAGTCCATGGAATAGAAAGTAATTACTATGAATATTTAGAAAAGGCATTTGAATATTTAAATCATGGTTATAATGTCATGTTATACAATCAAAGACATACAGGTCATACCGGTGGGGATGATTATACTTTTGGACTTCGTGAAAAATATGATTTAGAAAATGTGGCTAAATTTGTAAAACAAAAGTATCCTAATGGATTATTAGGAGCACACGGACATTCTATGGGAGCTGCAACTGTAATTATGCATTCTGAAATAAATGAGAAAAACAAATATGTAGATTTTTATATAGCTGATTCACCATATCATGAAATGTCAGATGCGATAAGACTAGGAATAGAAGCTGAAAATATACCGTTATTACCAGTTGGCTATGCAAGAGCTATGGGAAATTTATATACAAAAGTTAAGTCAGGGTTTAATTATGAAGATGTTAAACCATATAAAGCAGTTAAACATATAACAACACCTATGTTTTTGATACATGGGACTGCTGATACTGTATGTGCTTCAAAAAGTAGTGAAATAATTTATAACAATATACCTCACAATAAAAAAGAGTTATGGCTAATTGATGGAGTTAAACATGTTAAAGCATATGATGTATTAGGTAAAGAATACTTTGATAGAATTTATAAGTTTATAGATGAAAAAGTTGAGAAAAAATAAAGATAACCTTTGAAAATTAGTATATAGTTATATATAAATAAGTTATTAGTAATTGAGGAGGGTATTTAATGAGTAAAGGGTATGTGTGTTCTAAATGTGGAAACTTAGAATATGAAGTGGATGAAATATGTGCAACAGGTAGTGGGATGTCTAAAATATTTGATGTTCAAAATAGAAAATTTACAGCTATAACATGCAAAAGATGTAAATATACTGAATTTTATAAAGTTCCATCTAATAAAATTGATGATATATTTGATTTTATAATAGGCTAAGGTATAAAAGTAGTATCAAATGGTATGCATTATAAACTTTAGAAAATAAGTTTAGTAGTTATAAAATATATAAAAGTTTAAATATACATACTATTAAGTAGAAAGCATATTAAATACTCTTATAGTTAAAATTTAATAAATTTGAATTTTAAAATTAATTTAATTACATAGTATTTAATAATAAAATTTATAGCTAGAGTATTGAAAAATACTAGAAAATTTGCAAATAAAAACAATGTATGATATGATAGTATATAAAATAGTATATAATGTAAAAACTAAGAGTGAGACGAGAAGTTCTCACTCTTTTATTATAGCAATTACATAAGCTATAAAATAACAACTGAATAGGAGGTTAGTCAAGTGAAAAAAAGTACAGAAGCATTAGTAGAAGAATTAGTACTTCCAATAACTAATGAACATAACATAGAACTTGTTGATGTTGAATATGTTAAAGAAGCAGGCGAATATTATTTAAGAATATTTATAGATAAAGATGGTGGAGTATCATTAAATGATTGTGAAGTTGTAACAAGAGCAATAAATCCAATTTTAGATGAGAAAGACCCAATAAAAGAAAACTATTTCTTAGAAGTATCTTCTCCAGGTCTAGATAGACCATTAAAAAAGGAAAAAGATTTTATAAGATACGCAGGAAGAGATGTAGAGGTTAAGTTATATAGACCTATAAATAAATTAAAACATTTTGAAGCTGAATTAGTTGAACTAGTAGATAATAAAATAGTTAAATTAGTAGTTGATGGCGAAGAAATGGAATTTGATAAAAAAGATATAGCACTTATAAGACTTGCTATAAAATTTTAATTAAAACTTAATAGAGGAGGACAAAAAAATGAACCACGAGTTTATGGAAGCATTAGACGAATTAGAAAAAGATAGAGGAATAGATAAAGAAATACTTATAGATACTATAGAACAAGCATTATTAACAGCTTATAAGAAAAACTTTGGATCAGCTCAAAATGTTAGGGTTTACTTTGATAGAGAAAAAGGTGATGTAAAAGTATATTCTCAAAGAGTTGTTGTTGATTCAGAAGATATATATGATACATTCTTAGAAATAGAAATAGATGAAGCTAGACAAATAAGTCCAAATTATGAAATTGGTGATATAATAGAAGATGAAATAACTACTACTGATTTTGGAAGAATAGCTGCTCAAACTGCTAAACAAGTAGTTGTTCAAAGAATAAGAGAAGCTGAAAGAGACATAGTTTACAATGAATTTATAGATAAACAAGATGAAATAGTAACAGGAGAAGTTGCTAGAGTAAATAAGAATATAGTTCATGTAAACTTAGGTAGAATAGAAGCTATAATGACTCAAGCTGAGCAAATACCAGGTGAATATTATCAAGCAGGTCAAAAAATAAAGGTATATATATTAGAAGTGAAGAAAACTAATAAAGGACCTCAAATAACTGTATCAAGAAGTCATCCAGGATTAGTTAAGAGATTATTTGAAATGGAAGTTCCAGAAATATTTGAAGGAACTGTTCAAATAAAGAGTATAGCTAGAGAAGCTGGATCAAGAACTAAGATGGCTGTTCATTCTGTAGATCCTAGTATAGACCCAATAGGAGCTTGCGTTGGACCTAAAGGATCAAGAGTTAAAAACATAGTTGATGAATTAGGTGACGAAAAAATAGACATAATTAAATATAGTGAAAATCCAGTAGAATTTATATCAGCAGCACTTAGCCCATCAAAGGTTGTTTCTGTAGATGTAAATGAAGAAGAAAAGAGTGCACTAGTAGTAGTTCCAGACTACCAATTATCTCTTGCAATAGGTAAAGAAGGTCAAAATGCAAGACTTGCAGCTAAGCTTACTAACTGGAAGATAGATATAAAGAGTGAATCTCAAGCAGCTAAAGAAGCAGATAGTCAAGATGAAATAGATGCTTAGGTACAAGGAGTGATACATTTGAATAAGGTAAAAAAAGTTCCTCAAAGAAAGTGTATAGCTTGTCAAGATAAAGACAATAAAAAAGAATTAATAAGAATTGTTAAGAATAAAGAAGGTCAAATATTTCTAGATAAGACCGGAAGAGCAAATGGCAGAGGTGCATATATATGTGACTCTAAAATATGTCTAGAAAAAGCTATTAAGAGCAAAGCTTTAAATAGAGCTTTTAAAATAGAAGTTCCAAATGAAGTTTATGAAGGTTTAATGAAGGAGATAGGTGAAAATGAATAATACTACTGAAGCTAAGATATATTCCTTCCTTGGCCTTGCTCAACGTGCAGGAAAATTAGTATCAGGTGATGATTCTACTATGCTTGATGTTAAAAAAAATAGGGTTAAATTAGTATTAGTAGCAGAAGATGCTTCAAATAATACTAAAAAATTATTTAAAGATAAAACATCTTTTAGAAATATAGCTTGTATTACATATTCAACAAAGCTTCAACTAGGGCTAGCAATTGGAAAAGCACCTAGAGCAGTTATGGGAATAAAAGATACAAACTTTGCCAATAAGATTTTAGAACTTATGGAAAATACAAAAATATAATAGGGGGTGGTCTTGTGTCAACAAGAGTATACCAATTAGCAGAAAAATTAGGAATTACTAGTGAAGAACTTATCACTAAACTAGGAGAATTAGACATAAACGTAAATGATAAAAATGATGAATTAAGCCAAGATGATGCACAAATGGCAATGGAATTATTAGAAGATGAAGTTGCAGCAGGAAGTGGACTTCCAACTGTATCAGTTGATGGAAAGCTAACAGTTCAAGAATTAGCAAACAGTTTAGAAAAACCTGCTACAGAAATAATAATGAAGCTTATGAAAATGGGAACTATGGCAACAATAAACCAAGAGTTAAATTTTGAAATAGCTTCATTAGTAGCTAAGGATTATGGATTCGAGCTTGTAGAAGGAGATGCATCAGAAAAAGAAGCTGCTGAAATAGATGCATTAATGGATATAGAAGAAGATAAAGAAGAGGATTTAGTAAAAAGACCTCCTGTAGTTACAGTTATGGGACATGTTGACCACGGTAAAACATCTTTATTAGATGCAATAAGATCAACAAGTGTAACTACAAACGAAGCTGGTGGAATAACTCAACATATAGGGGCATCTGAAGTTACTATAAATGGTGAAAAAATAGTGTTCTTAGATACACCAGGGCATGAGGCTTTTACATCTATGAGAGCTAGAGGAGCACAAGTAACTGATATGGCTATATTAGTTGTTGCAGCAGATGATGGTATAATGCCACAAACTATAGAAGCTATAAACCATGCTAAAGCTGCAGAAGTTCCAATAATAGTTGCTATAAACAAAATAGATAAGCCAGCTGCTAATGTTGATAGAGTAAAACAAGAATTAGCAGATCAAGGATTATTAGTCGAAGACTGGGGTGGAGATGTAATATCTGTTCCTGTATCAGCTAGACAAAAAACTAATATAGATACATTATTAGAAATGATACTTTTAGTTGCAGAAGTAGAAGAATTAAAAGCTAACCCTAATAAGAGAGCTGTAGGTACTGTAATAGAAGCTGAACTTGATAAAGGAAGAGGTCCAGTTGCTACTGTACTTGTTCAAGGTGGAACTTTAAAAGTAGGAGATCCTATAGTTGCAGGAACAGCTTCTGGTAAGGTAAGAGCTATGATAAACGATAAAGGTAGAAGAGTTAAGACTGCTGGACCATCTACTGCTGTTGAGATATTAGGTTTATCAGAAGTTCCACAAGGTGGAGACCAATTCGTAGCTGTAGCTACTGATAAAATAGCTAGAAGTGTAGCTGAAAAGAGACAACATATAGCTAGAGAAGAAATGTTAAAATCTAACCAAAGAGTAAGTCTTGATGAATTCTTCAGTCAAATGTCAGATGCTGATGTTAAAGAACTTAACTTAGTTGTTAAAGCTGACGTACAAGGTTCTGTTCAAGCAGTTAAACAATCTTTAGAAAAATTATCTAATGAAGAAGTTATGGTTAAGGTTATACATGGTGGAGTTGGAGCTGTAACTGAATCAGACGTTATGCTAGCTAGAGCATCTAATGCTATAATAATAGGATTTAACGTAAGACCAGTTGCAACTGCAGAAGTAATGGCTAAAAAAGAAGAAGTAGATGTAAGAACTTACACAATAATCTATAAAGCTATAGAAGATGTACAAGCTGCTATGACAGGTATGTTAGACCCAGAATACATCGATGAAGATACAGGTAAAGCTGAAGTAAGAGAAACATTTAAAATATCTGGAGTAGGTACAGTAGCTGGATGTTATGTATTAAGTGGTAAGATATTTAGAAATGGTAAAGTAAGAGTTGTTAGAGATGGATTTATAATACATGAAGGTGAAATAGCTGCATTAAAGAGATTTAAAGATGACGCTAAAGAAGTTAATCATGGATATGAGTGTGGTATAACAATAACTAACTTTAACGACTTAAAAGAAGGCGATATAATAGAAGCCTATGTAACTAAAGAAGTTGAAAGAAAATTAAAATAGTAAATAAAAGAGGTCGATATTATGGCATCATACAATAGAACACAAAGAATAGGTGAAGAAATAAGAAAAGTTGTAAGCACAATGCTTATAAGTGGAATAAAAGATTATAGAATAAATTCTATGGTAAGTGTTACGGATGTTGAAGTAACTAGTGACTTAAGTTATGCTTATGTTTATGTAAGTATATTAGGTGGAAATAAAGAATCAAGCATGGCTGGACTTAAAAGTGCTTGTGGATATATAAGAAAAGAAGTTGGAAAAAATGTTAAGCTTAGACATACTCCAGAAATAATTTTTAAATTAGATGATTCTATAGAAAAAGGTATGTATATGGAAAATCTAATCAAAAAAGTTAACCAAGAGAGTGAAAAGAACGATGAAAGTTCAGATGAAGAAACTCAAGGAGAATAGTTTATGCTAAATAATATTAAAAATATTATAAAAGCTATAAGGGAAGGTAACAATTTTATTGTTACCTCTCATTATAGTCCGGATGGGGATAATATAGGATCTACATTGTCAATGTATTATGCACTTAAAAAACTAGGAAAAAAAGTGTATTATGTATTAGACGATAGTATACCGTTAAACTTAACATTTTTAGTGAAAGATGTAAAAATTTTAAAATCAGAAGAAATGGATGAGAATTTAAGTGATTACACATTAATATCACTAGATTGTGGTGATTTTAACAGGATATGTGTAAGTGAAAACATAAAAAAGTCTGTAAAACAATTAATATGTATAGATCATCATGCAAGTAATAATAATTATGGAGATTTAAACTATATAAATCCAAATGAGTCTTCAACTTGTGAGTTGGTATATAATTTATTAAAAGAGTTCTCTAAAGAAATGGGAGAACAAATATTAGATGAAGATATATCTACATATCTATATACAGGACTTTTAACAGACACAGGTAATTTTTCTTATTCAAATACAAATCCAAGTAGCTATCTAATGGCCTATGATTTAGTAAATCTAGGCGCTAAAAAAGACCTTATAATTCAAAAGATATTCCAAAGCAACACTTACAATTATTATAAATTATTAGGAGAAGCTTTAGATACTCTTGAAATTGTAGATAAAAAGATAGCTAGTATGATGTTAACTATAGATATGTTAGAGAGAAATGAAATTTCTTTTAATGATGCAGATGGAGTTACATCTTATACTAGAGATATAGATGGAGTAGAAGTAGGACTTTTATTTAAAGAAAAAGCTCCTGGAGAAGTTAAAGTTAGCTTTAGATCGAAAAACTATGTAGATGTAAGTGCAGTAGCACAAGTCTTTGGAGGCGGAGGTCATGTTAGAGCTTCAGGGTGTACTATCAAGGACAGTATAGAAAATGTTAAAAAAATAGTGATTAACGAAGTTTTAAAACATATTTAAGGATGATTGACATGAATAAAATAGTAAATATACTAAAACCTACAGGTATGACATCTCATGATGTTGTAGGAAAGGTTAGAAAAATTTTAAATATAAAAAAAGTTGGTCACACAGGTACCCTTGATCCAGATGCATCAGGGGTACTACCTATATGTATAGGAAAAGCGACTAAAGTAAGTGAGCTTATACTTAATAAAGATAAGTCATATATTTGTGAACTAACTTTAGGTATAAATACAGATACCTATGATTCATCAGGAGAAATAATAGAAGAATTTGATATTAAAGATTTTAGCATTGAAGATATTGAAAAAGCTTTTGAAACACAAAGAGGTGAAATTAAGCAGTTACCTCCTATGTATTCAGCTCTTAAGGTAAATGGTAAAAGAATGTGTGATTTAGTAAGAGCAGGAAGAGCAGATGAAATAACTCTTAAGTATAGAGATGTTAACATAAAAGAATTAAACATATTATCTTTTAAAGATAATAAAGTAATGTTTTATGTAAAGTGTTCAAAAGGTACCTATGTAAGAAGTATATGTTATGACATTGGAAAAGAATTAGGATGTGGAGGGCATATGTCTTTCTTATTAAGAACATCATCTGGAAAGTTTAATCTAGACAATTCTATAACATTAGAGGAGTTAGAGACTTTATATAATGAAAATGAGTTAGATAAACATTTGTATGATATAGATTATGTATTATCTAATTTTAATAGTATACATATAAATCCACTAGCTGTTAAGCCTTATGTAAATGGTGCTATAGTTTATAAAAAAGGATTTATAAAAGGTGACTTCAATGAAAATGATGAATTTGTAAGAGTATATAGTGAAGATAAATTTTTAGGTGTAGGTAAATTTTTAAAAGTTGATGGTACAATATGCTTAAAAAATGATAAACTATTTATATAGAATATAGGTAGTGGGGAATTTATTATGACTATTATAAAATCATTAAACGAAGTAACAAATATTAGCGAAAGTGTTGTAACTATTGGGAATTTTGATGGTATTCATAAAGGGCATATAAAGCTTATAAAAGAAGCCGTGAAAGAAGCTAGAAAAAGAGGATGCAAAAGTATTGTATTTACATTTGAAAATCATCCTTTGAGTTATTTTAAGGTTAATGCTATAAAAAATATAATAACAAATGATGAAAAGATAAAGATACTTAAATCATTGGGCGTGGACGTTGTATTAATGGTTCCTTTTAATGAATATATGACTAGAGTGTCTGCTTTAAGTTTTATTGAAGAAATTTTAGTAAATAAACTTAATTGTAAAAAAGTTATAGTAGGTCATGATTTTACTTTTGCTAGAAATAGAGAAGGAAATTCAAAAACTTTAGAGGAAATAGGTAAAAAGTATAAATTTGAAGTAGAAATAATTGAACCTATAAAAATTGATGGAATAAGAATTAGTAGTAGCTATATAAGAAAACTTATTGATGAAGGTAAAGTTTCAAAAGTAAAGAAGTTTTTAGGAAGAAACTTTACACTAAGAGGTGAAGTTATACATGCTAGAAAAATAGGTAGGACTATAGGGTTTCCTACAGCAAACTTAAAGGCAGAAAATAATTTAATAATTCCTAAATGTGGAATATATGCTGTTAAAGTTCACTTATCAACTAAGACTTACTATGGGGCTACTAATATAGGGTTTAATCCTACAGTAAATGGACAAGCCTTATCTATAGAAACTAATATTTTGAATTTTAATCAAGACATATATGGAGATATAATTGAAATTGAGTTTTTAGAAAGAATAAGAGATGAAAAAAAGTTTAATTCTCTAGAAGAGTTAAAAGGACAACTAAAAAAAGATGTAAATTTTGTATATGAAAAGTATGTTTACAAACATAACTGATTTATGGTAAAATAAAATTCGTGAACCGTTACTCGGCATTTGAAGACTCCAATCAATGCTTAGTAATTGGGGATTTAATAATAAAACGGAGGTATTCACAATGAATAAAACTGCAATAATAAAAGAATTCGGAAGATTTGAAGGAGATACTGGTTCTCCAGAAGTACAAATAGCTTTATTAACATCTAGAATAAATGAATTAAATGATCACTTAAAGATGCATAAAAAAGATCACCATTCAAGAAGAGGTCTTTTAAAGATGGTTGGTAAGAGAAGAAACTTATTAGCTTACTTAAAAGAAAAGGACTTAGAAGGATACAGAGCTTTAATAGCTAAGTTAGGATTAAGAAAATAATTTAATTATTTTTCGAATAAAGAAGAAGGTTTATGCCTTCTTTTTTTATTTTAGATACCTTAAAATAGTATTACTTTTAAAAAAAAGTAAATAATTACAAATAAACAAATATTATATAAAATATATAAAGGAATAAATCAAATTATATAGAAACTTTTCTTTTAGGAGGGGATTTGCTATGAAAATAAAATTAATATGCGATAGTTTATGTGATATTCCTATGGAGTTAGCTGAAAAATATGACATAGAAATAATGCCATTAACTATAATAATCGACGGTAAAGAATATAAAGATGGTATAGACATGACAAATGAAGAGTTTTATGAAACTATGAAAAAGATTAGTACTATGCCTAAAACATCTCAAGCTACATATATGCAATTTAAAGAGGTATTTGATAAATATAAAGACGATTATTCAATAATTTGTATAACTGGATCATCAAGATCTTCTGGTACATATCAAAGTGCTGTTATAGCTAAGAATGATACAGATGGAGATATACATATATTTGATACTTTAAATTTATCTTTAGGAAGTGGTCAGTTTGTTATAAAAGCATGTCAACTTATTGATCAAAATCTAGATGCAAAAGCTATAGTAAATGAATTAGAAGCTTTAAGAGAAAGTGTAAATTTATTTTTCGTTCCAGGTAGTTTAGAATATTTAAAAAGAAGCGGAAGGGTATCTGTAACTTCTGCAACTATTGGTAATATGTTAAGCTTAAAGCCTATATTCTCTATGAAAGATGGGAATATATCATTAGTTACAAAAGTAAGAGGTAAAAAGCATGTAATACATACCTTAATAGATTTAATAAAAGAGCAATATGATAGTTTTGAAGATAAAAATATAACTATTGGTTGTGGCGAAAACGTAAAAGACTTTGAAATACTTAAAAAAGAAGTAGAAGAAACGTTTAATGTAAAGAACTTATATCTAACAAGAGGTGGAGCTTGTATATGTTCTCATACAGGTCCAGACATACTAGCTATTAGTTGTTCAAATTAAATGTATTAAATTTTACATATTAAGTGAATAATAAGTTAAAATAGATTATTTGCTAATTTACGTTTTGTATCTCTAAAACATATCAATACAAGTGTGTAATTTACTTTTATGTTGTTAAATTATAGTATTTTTGATAAGATAGTACATAGGATACTAAACGCGGTTTTAATAAAGAGGAGGTACAAGCATTAATGTTTGAACATAAAGTTTTTAAAATGGATTTTGCAGGAAGAGAGCTTTCTGTTGAAATAGGGAAAATTGCCGAACTAGCTAGTGGAAGTGCTATACTTCAGTATGGTGAAACTATGGTTATGGTAAACGTATCAAAGTCAGCTCAACCAAGAGACGGAATAGATTTCTTCCCTTTAAGTGTTGACTATGAAGAAAAGTTATATTCAGTAGGGAAAATACCTGGAGGATTCTTAAAAAGAGAAGGAAAACCTTCAGAAAAAGCAATACTTACATCTAGACTTATAGATAGACCTATAAGACCGTTATTTCCTAAGGGATTTAGAAATGATGTACAAGTAGTTGCAACTGTTTTATCGGTAGATCAAGATTGTACTCCTGATATAGTAGCTATGATAGGGTCATCAATAGCTTTATCAATATCTGATATACCATTTAATGGACCAACTGGTTCTGTATCAGTAGGATTAGTAGATGGGGCATTTGTTATAAATCCAACAGCAGAACAAAGAGAAAAAAGTTCACTTCACCTTGTAGTTTCAGGTACGAAAGATGCTATAATGATGGTTGAAGCAGGGGCTGAAGAGATTCCAGATGAATTAATGCTAGAAGCTATATTATTTGCACATGAAGAGATTAAAAAAGTTGTTGAATTTGTAGAAATGATAGTTGCAGAAGTAGGTAAAGAAAAAATAGAAGTTACTCTTTATAAAATAGATGAAGATGTAGAAAAAGCTGTTCGTGAGTTTGCTACAGATAAAATGAAAGAAGCAGTAAAAACTGTAGAGAAGCTTGAGAGAATGGAAAAAATGGATGCAGTAAAGGAAGAAACTTTTACTCATTTTGAAGAAATAGCAGAAGAGTTCGGACAAGATATAGAAGAAACATTACATGCAATTATAAAAGAAGAAGTAAGAAAACTTATAGTACATGAAAATATAAGACCTGATAATAGAAAGCCAGATGAAATAAGACCTATATGGTGCGATAATGGATTTATACCAAGAGCTCATGGTTCTGGATTATTTACAAGAGGTCAAACACAAGTTATGTCTATAGCAACACTTGGAGCATTAGGTGATGTTCAAATACTTGATGGACTTGATGAAGAAGAAAGTAAGAGATATATGCATCATTACAACTTCCCAGCATACAGTGTTGGAGAAGCTAGACCATCAAGAGGACCAGGTAGAAGAGAAATAGGTCATGGTGCGCTTGCAGAAAGAGCATTACTTCCTGTTATACCTTCTAAAGAAGATTTTCCATATGCAATAAGAGTAGTTTCAGAAGTTTTAAGTTCTAATGGATCTACTTCTCAAGGAAGTGTATGTGGATCTACATTATCACTTTTAGATGCTGGTGTTCCTCTTAAAGATATGGTTGCAGGTATAGCTATGGGACTTATAAAGCATGATGATAAAGTTGCTGTACTTTCAGATATCCAAGGGATGGAAGACCATTTAGGGGATATGGACTTTAAAGTAGCAGGAACTGAAAATGGTATAACTGCTATACAAATGGATATAAAAATAGCTGGAATAGATGAAGAAGTTTTAAGAACTGCCTTAAAACAAGCTAAGGTTGGTAGAATACACATATTAAATGAAATGAGAAAGACTATATCTGAGCCTAAGCCAGAGCTTTCTAAGTATGCACCTAAGATTGTTACTATGAACATAAATCCAGATAAAATAAGAGATGTAATAGGACCTGGTGGAAAAATAATCACTAAGATTATAGATGAAACTGGTGTTAAAATAGATATTGAACAAACAGGAGAAGTATTCATAAGCGGAATAGATGCTGAAATGATAGCAAAAGCTCAAGAACTTATAAATAATATAGTTGCAGAAGCTGAAGTAGGAGAAACTTACACAGGTAAAGTAACTAGAATAATGAACTTTGGTGCTTTTGTTGAAATCCTTCCAGGAAAAGAAGGATTACTTCATATATCTCATATAGCTCATGAAAGAGTTAATAAAGTTGAAGACGTTCTTAATGTAGGAGATGAAGTAACAGTAAAAGTTACTGAAATAGATGAAAAAGGAAGAGTAAACTTATCTAGAAAAGCACTTTTACCAAAACCTGAGAAAAAAGAAGTTAAAGAAGTAAAAGAAACTAAAGAAGAGCAATCAAATAAAGAAGAAAAGTAATAACTTATAAAAACACCTATTAACATTATGTTAATAGGTGTTTTTATATAAAAGCATTTTTTACAATAGTAAAGTCATTTTAAGTTATATATACACTGTAAAATACAATATATAATATAGATGCATAAAAAGTTAGACTACCTAATACAATTTAAGGAGAATAAATTGTACATATTAGGAGGAAACTTTTATGATAATGATGGTACTCAATAAAAAAAAGCTTAAAAAAATATTTATAGGAATTTTAGTTATAATATTAGCAATTTTAGGATTTTTGTTTGTTAATAGAAATAATGATAAGCCAACATTAAATATGTTTTATAAAGCTAGTGAACCATATTACAATGGTAATAAAACCAATAGTGGGCGCGTTGCAATTAGTTGCAACGTAGACCTAGGGTGGGAAAGTGAATACATAGAAAAAATACTTAAAGTATTAGATGAAAAAAAAGCAAAGATAACTTTTGCTGTAACAGGAAGATGGGCTGAAGAAAATCCAGAATTTCTACTTGAAATTCAAAAAAAAGGACATGAGATAGCTAATCATGGCTACAAACATTTAGACTATGGAACTTTAGATTATGACAAAAATTATGAACAAATAAAAACATCAAAAAAGATTATAGATGAAATAATAAAAACGGAAACAAAGTTTTTCCAAGCTCCAGGAGGCTCTTTTAATAAGGACACAGTAAAAGCAGCTATTGATTTAGGATATATACCATATAAGTGGGATATAGACACAATAGATTGGAAAAATAGACAAGAACCTGAAGTTATCATAGAAAGAGTAAAATCTAAAGATATGAAAGACTCAAGTATAATACTAATGCATCCTACACATGCAAGCGCTGAAGGTATTGATGATATTATAGAAATTATAGAAAGTAAAGGATTAAAACCAGGTAAACTTAGTGATGTATTTGACGTTAAAAAGACTATATAGTATTTTAATGTTGAATAATTTATTTCACTAAATTATAATTTAAAGGACATTGCTTAAGATATAAAGTAAAAATTATCATAAATATTATAAAGCACAACTGAAATTGGAGGATGAGTATGTATAAAATACACACATTAGATAATGGTCTTACTATAGTAGGAGAGGAGATTCCCTATTTAAAATCTATAACACTTGGAGTATGGGTAAATGCAGGTTCTAGGATAGAGAGTGAAAAACTAAGTGGAATATCGCATTTTATAGAACATATGCTTTTTAAAGGAACTAAAAATAGGACTTCTAAGGAAATTGCAAGTACAATAGATAACCTAGGGGGTCAAATAAATGCATTTACAAGTAAAGAATGCACATGCTACTATGTAAAGCTATTAGATGAACATATAGATATAGGATTAGACATATTAAGTGATATGTTTTTGAATCCACTATTTGACAAAGAAGATATAGAAAAAGAAAGACAGGTTATTTTAGAAGAATTAAAAATGTATGAAGATTCTCCAGAGGATTTAGTATATGACTTACTTATGGAAGGAGTATATAAAACAGATGCTCTTGGAGGTAATATAATAGGAACTAAAGAATCACTAGACAATATGAATAGAGAAATTATAAGTGATTATTTCAAAAAGTATTATGTTGCTAGCAATTCAGTTATTTCAATCAGTGGTAATTTTAAATTTGAAGAAATAGTAAAATTA
This sequence comes from Paraclostridium sordellii, assembly GCF_000953675.1. NCBI lineage: Bacteria > Bacillati > Bacillota > Clostridia > Peptostreptococcales > Peptostreptococcaceae > Paraclostridium > Paraclostridium sordellii. The sequence goes on from NZ_LN679998.1 coordinate 716,587, forward strand.
ATAGAAGAAAAATTTAAAAATCTGAATAAAGGAGATGTAAATATAGAAATAACTACTCCTGAATTTCATCCATGTTTTATAGCTAAAAATAAAGATACTGAACAAGTTAACTTAGCTATAAGTCTAAAAGCGATACCTTTAGAAGATAGAGAAGATGCTTATGCTTTATCTATAATAAATAATATCTTTGGAGGAAGCATAAGTTCTAGATTGTTTCAAAATATAAGAGAAAATAAAGGGCTTGTTTATTCAATATACTCTGCGCCAAGTCTTTATAGAAAGAGTGGAGAACTTGGTATTTATGCAAGTATGAGTAACGAAAATCTAAAAAAAGTATATAATTTAGTATTGGAAGAAATTGATAATATAAGAGAAAATCACCTTACAGAAGAAGAAATAAGAGAGAGTAAAGAGCAGTTAAAAGGAAGCTATATATTAGGTTTAGAAAGTACTAGCAGTAGAATGATGTCAATAGGAAAATCGATGCTTTTAACTAAAAAGGTAAAAGATCCTAATGATATTATAGAAAGTATAAATAATATTGAAAAAGCTAGAATAGACTTAATTATAGACAAGGTATTTAACAAAGAAAATATAGGCATATGCATTGTAGGAAGAGATGTAGAAAGTATAACTTTAGACTAACTAGACTAGACATATAATTAAGGTTATCTATATTAGATATATTATATGGGGGGATACGTATGAATTTATCTGAAGTAGCAGGTAAGGAGATTGTAAATTTAGTTACGGGAGAGAGATTAGGAGTAGTTGGAGAATGTGATCTTATAATTGAAGATACAACTGGAAAAATATTAGCTTTATTAATTCCAAGAGAAAGAGGTTTCTTTGGATTTAGAAAAGACAAATCGGTATTGGAAGTACCATGGAGAAATGTAAAAAAGATTGGTAATGACATGATTATTATAGAATACGATGGTATTTATTAGGAGGGCAATATGACAATAGTAGTTCAAAAATTTGGCGGGACATCTGTGGAGTCTAATGAAAAAATGCAACAAGTTTGCAGTATAATAAAAAACTATAAAGAAAAAGGTTTAGACTTAGTTGTTGTAGTATCAGCTATGGGAAGAAAAGGTGCACCTTATGCAACAGATACATTATTAAATTTATGTAAGGATGTAAATGAAAATTCATCTAAGAGAGAACTAGATTTAATAATGTCTTGTGGAGAAATAATTTCAGGAACAATACTTACAAATATGTTAAATGGCTATGGTATAGATTCTATATTTTTAACAGGTAGCCAAGCTGGTATCTATACAGATGGACAATTCTCAGATTCTAGAATTGTAGATATAAAGCCAGATAGAATATCTAAGGAATTAAGTAAAGGTAAAGTTGTAATAATTGCAGGTTTCCAAGGTGTAACAGAAGATGGAGAAGTAACTACCCTAGGTAGAGGAGGTAGTGATACATCTGCTGTTGCTATAGGTAAAGCATTAGGATGTGAGAATGTAGAGATATACACAGATGTTGATGGAATAATGACTGCAGACCCAAGAGTAGAACCAGAAGCTAAGGTATTAGAATATATAAACTATGAAGAAGTATTTCAAATGGCAGATAAAGGAGCTAAAGTCATACATCCAAGAGCAGTTGAAATAGCAAAAAGTGGATCTATTACTTTAAGTATAAAAAATACTTTAAATCCAGAATATCCTGGAACTAGAATAAGTGGAAGATGTCCCAAATTTGAAGTAAATGAAGATGATGCATGCTTAAATACTATGACAGCTGTTGCTCATAAAAATGGAATAGCTCAAATAAAAATTAAATCAAGAGAAGATATATTCACTGAAATAATGAATGATATAGAAAAAAATGAAATAAGTTTAGATATGATAAACTTTTTTATAGAAGAAAAAGCATTTGTAATAGAACATGATAAGCTAAATTCTTTAATAGAAATATTAAAAGCTCATAATTTAGATTATAAAATCAAAGAAAATTGTGCTAAAGTAACACTTATAGGTTCTAAGATGACTGGAATACCTGGAGTTATGACAAAAATTGTTAGAGCACTATCAAAATCTAAGATAAACTTATTGCAAACATCTGATTCAAATATGACGATATCTTGCTTAGTTGAAGAAAAAGATATGAAAAATGCAGTTCATGCTATACATGAAGAATTTAAATTAAATTAGATTAAATTAATAATATCCTCCGATTTTGGTTAACTTATATTTAAAGTTAAACATTAAAGGAGGATTTTTTATGTCAAATAAAAAAAATAAAAAACAACCTACATTTAAATTAGAATTCGATGAAGAAATAAGCCTACCAGCAAGCTTTAGACCTAATAAAAGTGGTTCAGTAGCTCAAAATACATCAAGACCAATAAAAAAACATCCTAAACAAAAATAGGAAAAAATAAAGTCTTAGAAGGAGGCTACATATGAGCTTTTTATACAATAAAGATAATGAAGAACGAATAAAATTAAAATCTGAAGAAAATGAAAATAGTAATGAAGAGCATGAAGATATTGAAAATATAAAGCAAATGGGAGTACCTAATATTCCACAATCTAATATAAAAGATATACAATGTATAACTATAATAGGTGAGATAGAAGGTCACTTTGCAGGAAACCCTCAAAAAAAATCAACCAAATATGAACATATAATTCCTATGTTATTTTCAATAGAGGAAAGTAGTGAAATAAAAGGAGTTTTAGTTATATTAAATACTGTAGGTGGAGATGTTGAAGCTGGACTTGCTATGGCAGAACTTATAAATAGTTTATCTAAAAAAGTAGTTACTCTTGTATTAGGAGGAAGTCATAGTATAGGTGTTCCTCTTGCCACTGCAGGAAATCATTCATTTATAGCACCTACAGCTACAATGATAGTCCATCCTATAAGAACCAATGGACTAGTAATTGGAGTTAATGAAACTTTTGAATATTTTAAGAAGATGCAAGAAAGAATTACTCAGTTTATAACTAGAACATCAGATATAAACAGAGAAGAATTAGAAAAGTTGATGTATTCTAAAGAAGAGTTAGTTAGTGATGTGGGAAGTGTCCTAATAGGAAAAGAAGCAGTAGATTGTGGTTTGATTGATGAAGTTGGTGGACTAAAAGAGGCTATGTCAAAGTTAAGAGAATTAATAAAAGAAGACGATAAGGAAGATAATAAATGATATAAGCAAATAAATTTGTTTAAACAACAAAATATATGCTATAATTAAAAGATATAAAAGTGTTAGTGTATAAATACATTAGCACTTTTTGCTATGATTTTGCAGTTTATTAATTCTTGTATAAATTTATTTTTAAAGAGGTGAGATGGGTGGCTAAGAAAAAATCTAAAAAGAAAAAGAATATACAATCAAGTTTTACGGCTGAATATAATAACCTTATAACTATATTTGTAGGTATATTTTTACTATATAGTTTAAACTCTAGTTCAATGGGAATGTTAGGAACATTTATTCAAAATATATTCCTAGGTTTATTCGGTAAATTATCATTAGTTATACCGTTTATAATAATAGTTAGTGGTGTGCTAGGATTTTTTGAGAAGAATGAATATATATATAGAATTAAGAGTACAAAGTTATATTATGTAGGTGTATTTTTTATATTCATATTTTATGGTCTAATAAATGCAAAAAATTTACCTATAGATAGTCCTACTAATACATATGTTATAAAAGAAGTAACTAAACAAGCTGTAAATGGAGAAGGATGTGGACTTATAGCTACTGTTATTACTTATTATGTTACTAAAATATTTGGGATAACAGGTGCATGGTTAGTAAGTATTTTTGCATTATTTATAACATGTCTATTTACATTTAATATATCTTTAAAAGACATAATATATACAATTAAGGCTAAGTCAAATAAAGATAAAAATAGTAATCTTTCACTTAAAGACAAGGCTAAAAACTTAAAATCAGCTATGGTTAATATGGTAACGGAAGAAGTAGATGAAAATACTATGGTAACAAAGGCTGGATTAAGAGGTAAGTCTAAAGAAGATAGTAATGTAGATGATTCATATGAAGATGAAAATGATAAGACAATAAAAATTGTAGGATTTAATAAAGCCGAAGATGATTACCTAGAAATATTAGAGGGCACTCAAAGTATGCCTGAATTAGAAGTTTTAAAAGAACTACAAAAGGCAAAACCTAATTCAAAAACAGAGGTTGAAAATCAAGCAAATAGTGAACTAGATAAAACTCAACCTATGAATATAAAGACAGATTCAAGTTATGAAAATTATAAAAAGCCTAGTGTTGAACTTTTAAATAAAATTGATACAAAAACTGATGATAAAAGTAAGAAAAAAGTATTAAAAAATGCTTCTTTACTTGAAAAAACTCTATCAGACTTTGGAGTGGAGGCAAAAGTAAATCAAGTTACAGTAGGACCTACTATTACAAGATACGAACTTCAACCAAGTCCAGGAGTAAAGGTAAGTAAAATAGTTAACCTAACAGATGATATAGCACTTAGCTTAGCTGCTAAGAGTATAAGAATTGAAGCTCCTATACCTGGTAAAAGTGCTATAGGAATAGAGGTTCCAAATGAGGAAGCTCAAATGGTAACTTTAAGAGAAGTTCTTGAAAGTGATGAATTTGAAAAGTTTAAATCACCATTAGCTATGGGTCTTGGGAAAGATATTGCAGGAAAACCAATAATAGCTGATATTGGTAAAATGCCACATTTACTTATAGCAGGATCTACAGGTTCAGGAAAGAGTGTTTGTGTAAATACTTTAATAAATAGTATTTTATACAAAGCTAACCCTGATGAAGTTAAGTTTTTACTTATAGATCCTAAGGTTGTAGAGCTTGCAAATTATAATGGAATACCACATTTATTAATTCCAGTTGTAACAGATCCTAAAAAAGCAGCTAATGCACTTAATTGGGCAGTTACAGAAATGAATAGAAGATATAAATTATTTGCAGAAACAAGTGTAAAGGATATAACTAGCTATAATGAAAAAAGCGAAGAAAAACTTCCTAAGATAGTTATAATAATAGACGAGCTTGCAGACTTAATGATGGTTAGTGCTAGTGATGTTGAAGATTATATTTGTAGATTAGCTCAAATGGCAAGAGCAGCAGGTATGCATTTAATTGTTGCTACTCAAAGACCATCAGTTGATGTTATAACAGGAGTTATAAAAGCTAATATACCTTCAAGAATAGCATTTGCTGTATCATCACAAACGGATTCAAGAACAATACTTGATATGGGTGGAGCTGAAAAACTTTTAGGAAAAGGAGATATGCTATTCTACCCACTAGGAGCAGCAAAACCAGTAAGACTACAAGGTGCGTTTATATCAGAATCAGAATCAGAGAAAGTTATTGACTATATAAAAGGTCAAATTAAAGAAGAAGTTAAATATGAAGACTGTATTGTCGATAGTATAAGTAAAATATCAAAAGAACAAGACGATGATACAGATGAGCTTTTAAGTGAAGCAATAGAATTTGTAGTTGAAAGTGGTCAAGCTTCAGCTTCAATGCTTCAAAGAAAGTTTAAAATAGGATTTAATAGAGCGGCAAGACTTATAGATTCTATGGAAGAAAGAAACATAGTAGGAAAGAGCGAAGGAAGTAAGCCGAGAAAAGTGTTAATAAGCAAACAAGACTTAGATAATTTAGAAGGTGAATAAATTTGAAAACAATAGATGTTAAAGGTGCATTAGATTTACCAAACTCGATATTTATAGATGTTAGGACAAGCGCGGAATTTGAAGAAGATCATATAGTAGATGCATTTCATATGCCTTTATTTAATGACGATGAGCATAAAGATATAGGAACTATATATAAAATGCAAGGAAAGCATGAGGCTATCCAAAAAGGATTTGACTATGTAAAAGATAAACTTAAGCATATGTACATGGAAGTTTTAAGTTTAGCTAATGAATATGACAATATAGTTATATATTGTGCTAGAGGTGGAATGAGAAGTGGTAGTTTAGTTAATATGATATCTACATTAGGTGTTAATGTATATCAATTAGAAGGTGGATATAAAGCTTATAGAAACTTTGTACTAAATTACTTTAAAACAATTATGGATACTAAAAATTTTATAGTATTACATGGATTAACTGGCGTAGGTAAAACTGATATGTTACTAAAGCTAGAAGAAAATGACATAGATGTTATAGACTTAGAAGGTATGGCTAAAAATAGTGGATCTACTTTTGGATTTATAATGTTTGATGAAAAACCTCCAACACAAAAGAAGTTTGAAACGAAGATTTTTGAAAAACTATACTTCTCAAAAAGTGATTACATTTTCATAGAAAGTGAAAGTAAAAGAGTTGGACATGTGAATGTTCCACATGAGATATATGAAGGAATAATAAGAGATGGATATCATGTATTAATGGAGTGTAGTATAAAATCTAGAGTAGATAGATTATGTAGTGATTATATATATACAGATAAGAAAAATGATGAAGCATTAATACAATGTATAAATAAATTTAGAAAAAGATTAGGAAATGCAAAAGTTGATTATTATATAGAGTTATTTAATGAAGGAAAATACGACCAACTTATAGAACATTATTTAGTAGAATATTATGATGCACTTTATGGGCATTCTGTTGAAAAATATGAATATAATAAGGTTATAAATTGTGACAATATGGATGAATCTTTAATAGATATGATTGATTTTCACAAAGCAGCGAAGGAAGGAGCAATATAGATGTTAAAAATAGCATTAGAATCATTAGGATGTTCTAAGAATCTAGTAGATGCAGAAATAATGATGGGAATTTTAAATAGAAAAGGATATAAACTGGTAGGAGATTTTGAAGATGCTGATATAATACTTGTGAACACTTGTGGATTTATAGAATCAGCAAAACAAGAATCGATAGATACAATACTTGACCTAGCTCAATTAAAAGAAACTGGAAATTTAAAATTACTTATAGTTACTGGATGTTTAGCACAAAGATATGCTAAAGAACTTCAAGAAGAGATACCAGAAATAGATGCTATAGTTGGTACTGGAAGTTATCAACAAATAGATGAAATTATAGAAGGGCTTAAAAAAGAAAATAATATAGTAAGCTTAAATGATATAGAATTTGCTTACAATGAGGACCTTCCAAGATATGTAACAACACCTGATTATATGGCTTATTTAAAAATAGGTGAAGGGTGTGACAATCACTGTACTTACTGTATAATACCTAAGTTAAGAGGAAAGTATAGAAGTAGAAAAATGGAAGACATATTAAGAGAAGCCAAAGACTTAGCATCTAAAGGAGTTAAAGAACTTGTAGTTATAGCACAAGACACTACAAAGTATGGATTTGATTTATACAATGAAGCTAAACTACCACAATTATTAGAAGAACTTGCTCAAATAGAGGGTATAAAATGGATAAGAATAATGTATTCTTACCCAGAATCAATAACAGAAGAACTTGTAAAAGTTATGAAAAAATATGATAACATATGTAATTATTTTGATATGCCTATACAACATGCAAGCAATAGTGTATTAAAATTAATGAATAGACATACAACTAAAGAAGATATAAAAGCTAAGGTTGAGATGATAAGAAGTTATATACCAGATGCAACATTAAGAACTACTATAATAGTTGGATTCCCTGGAGAGACAGAAGAAGATTTCAAAGAATTAGTAGAATTTGCAAAAGAAGTTAAATTTGATAGATTAGGAGCTTTTGCTTATTCTAGAGAAGAAGATACTCCAGCAGATAAACTACCAAATCACTTAGAAGAAGATGTTAAGATAAGAAGAAGAGATGAACTTATGCTAGTTCAACAAGAAATATCTAAAGAGTTAAACGCTCAAAAGGTAGATAATGAGTATGAAGTTTTAATAGAAGAACAAATAGAAGACAAGGTTTATATAGGAAGAACTCAAGGAGATGCAGAGGAAATAGATAGTATAGTTTATGTTAAATCTGACAATAAACTTAATCTAGGAGATTTTGTAAATGTAAAAATAAACAATGCTCTAGAGTATGATTTGATGGGAGATGTAGTTAATGAACTTGCCTAATAAATTAACTTTATTTAGGATATTTTTAATACCAGTATTTATAATCATAATGATGTTAAACGTACCAAATAAATTTTTAATAGCATGTATGATATTTATAGTGGCTTCAGCTACAGATGCAATGGATGGATATATAGCAAGAAAATATAATTTAGTTACTGATTTTGGAAAGTTTATGGATCCACTTGCAGATAAACTATTAGTGATTTCAGCTTTGACAACTATGATAGAATTTGACTTAGTTCCAGCATGGATGGTTATAATTATAGTTGCAAGAGAACTTACGGTTAGTATATTAAGAGCTATAGCAGCTGCTGATGGAAAAGTTATAGCAGCAAGCTCTGGAGGTAAGTTAAAGACTATTTCACAGATGATAGCTATAATAGTTTTATTATTAGGAAAAGACTTTGGAAGTATACCACTTTTAAATATAGGTAAAGTAACTATTTTAATAGCTACACTACTTACTCTTTATTCAGGGTGGGAATATTTATATAAAAACAAAAATCTATTTATGGAAAGTAAGTAATTATAAAAAGGTGGGGATAAATCATTTATGCCTGTCTTTTTTTATTTAAAAAATTTAAACTATAAACTGGTAAATATCAATTTATAATCAATTAAAAATATTTATACAATTTATGGAAGAATAGTATAAAGTTTTATAATTAAAGTTAATACTAATAAAGTATTATTTAATTGACTTTAATTATAAAACTAGATATAATATTAATAGAACAAGTGTTTGATTGGAAACTTTAAATTAAATAAAATAAAGATAATATACATGATTTATAGAAGGGAAGGTACCATAAATGGCAGGAATACAAGATGAAAAATTAAAAGCGTTAAATTCAGCGTTATCTCAAATAGAAAAAGATTTTGGTAAAGGATCAGTAATGAAGTTAGGTGAAGCTAACTCTATGGCTATAGATGTTATACCAACAGGTTCTATAGGGCTTGATATAGCAGTTGGTATAGGAGGTCTTCCAAAGGGAAGAATAGTTGAGATATATGGACCAGAATCTTCTGGTAAAACAACAGTTACACTACATGCAGTTGCAGAAGCTCAAAAACAAGGTGGAATAGCAGCATTCATAGATGCAGAGCATGCTCTAGATCCGATATATGCAAAAGCTTTAGGTGTAGATGTAGATAACTTAATAGTTTCTCAACCAGATACAGGAGAACAAGCATTAGAAATAGCAGAGGCACTAATTAGAAGTGGTGCTATAGATATAATTGTAATAGACTCAGTTGCAGCATTAGTTCCAAAAGCTGAAATAGAAGGAGATATGGGAGATTCACATGTAGGTCTTCAAGCAAGACTTATGTCTCAAGCCTTAAGAAAGTTAACAGGTTCTATAAAGAAATCTAACTGTGTAGCAATATTTATAAACCAATTAAGAGAAAAAGTTGGAGTTATGTTTGGTAGTCCTGAGACTACAACAGGTGGACGTGCTCTTAAATTCTACTCTTCTGTAAGATTAGATGTCAGAAAAATAGACACTATAAAACAAGGGGATAAAGTAATGGGAAGTAGAACAAGAGTAAAAGTAGTTAAAAATAAGGTTGCTCCTCCATTTAAACAATGTGAATTTGACATAATGTATGGAGAAGGTATATCTAAAGTTGGGGATTTATTAGATATAGCTACAGATGTAGATATAGTTAAAAAGTCTGGAGCTTGGTATAGCTACAATGAAACAAAATTAGGACAAGGTAGAGAAAATGTTAAAAAGTTCTTATCAGATAATCCTGATTTAATAGAAGAAATTGAAGTTTTAGTAAGAAAATATTATAAATTAGATGAAAATAGAGAAGGTTCTTCAGAAAACGAAGAGTCAACAGAAAATATTGGAGAATAATGGTTCCTATACCTCCTATTAACTTGACACAAGGTAGAAAAAATTATAAAATTAAATAAGAATGAAATATTCTTATTTAGTTTATAAAAATAGATGTTATAAATACTGTAGTTGACGGTTTATATTAACAAAGGAGGTGGATGTCATAGAGGCAATAATAAGCGCTTTATTGGGAATATTTGTGGGTATTATAGTTGGTTATTTTGTAAGAAAAAACATATCTGAAGCTAAGATTGGCCAAGCTGAGAAGATGGCCGATGATATAATAGATAAAGCAAAAAAAGATGCAGAAACTCTACAAAAAGAAAAACTATTAGAAGCAAAAGAAGAGATCCATAAATGGAGAAATGAAGCAGAGAAAGAAAATAAGGAAAGAAGAACTGAATTACAAAAATTTGAAAGAAGATTAATACAAAAAGAAGAAGTTTTAGATAAAAAACTTCAAGCTCTAGAGAACAAAGAAAATGTTTTAAGCGATAAGTTAAAAAAGGTTGAGAAGAAAGAAGAGCAAGTTGAAAACATAAAAGTTCAACAATTAGAAAAGTTAGAAAATATATCTGGAATAACTTCTGATAAAGCTAAGGAAATCATTTTAACTAATGCAGAAAGAGACGTAAGACGTGAAATGTCTATAATGATAAAAGAAATAGAGTCTCAAGCAAAAGAAGAAGCGGACAAGAAATCTAGAGAAATAATAGGATATGCTATACAAAAATGTGCAGCAGATCATGTTGCAGAAACTACTGTTACCGTAGTTAACTTACCTAATGATGAGATGAAAGGTAGAATCATCGGTAGAGAAGGTAGAAACATAAGAACATTAGAAACACTTACTGGTATAGATTTAATAATAGATGATACTCCAGAAGCTGTTATATTATCAGGATTCGATCCTATAAGAAGAGAAGTTGCAAGAATAGCTCTTGAAAAACTTATAGCAGATGGTAGAATACATCCAGCTAGAATCGAAGAAATGGTTGAAAAAGCTAGAAAAGAAGTAGATAGTATTATTAAAGAATTTGGGGAACAAGCTACTTTTGAAACAGGGGTACATGGATTACATCCAGAGTTAGTAAGACTTTTAGGTAGATTAAATTATAGAACTAGTTATGGTCAAAATGTCTTAAGACATTCTATAGAAGTTGCACATATCGCAGGTATAATGGCAGCTGAAATAGGTGCAGATGTTAAATTAGCTAAGAGAGCTGGTCTTTTACATGATATAGGAAAAGCTGTAGATCATGAGATGGAAGGTACTCATGTAGAAATAGGTATGGATTTACTTAGAAGATATAAAGAATCTAAAGATGTTATCCATGCTATGAGTACACACCATGGTGATTATGAGCCACAAACTATAGAAGCCGTATTAGTTACTGCTGCAGATGCTATATCAGCAGCTAGACCAGGAGCTAGACGTGAAACTCTAGAAGCGTATATTAAACGTTTAGAAAAACTTGAAGAAATTGCGAACTCATATGATGGTGTTGATAAATCATTTGCTATACAAGCGGGTAGAGAGATTAGAATAATGGTTAAACCTGAAAATGTAAGTGATGAAGATATTCATTTACTAGCTAGAGATATGACTAAGAGAATAGAGGATGAATTAGAATATCCAGGACAAATAAAAGTTAGTATAATAAGAGAAACAAGAGCAATAGAATACGCTAAATAAGAAAATAATGTAAGCGAATATATCAATTGATATATTCGCTTTTTTGATTATAAATTATAGATTTATTTATATGAAAATTTTAATTGATTTAAGCAATTTAGCAAAAATGAGAAGTTTATAAGATATAAATAATAAATTTACTAAAATAAGATAATAATAATATTAAATAATATATGAAAGGAAAATCAAGTATGCTAAATAGTTTATCTAAAAATCAATATGTAAAAATTACAGACAGCGACAAAATAAATGAAGTTGTTGAGTATGGAGTAGTAATTAATGCAAATGAAGATAATTATGATATTATGAGTATTGGATTTGAAAATAAAAATGGGAACTTTTTAGAATATCCTCCAGAGGTTGAAAAGCTTGTTCAAAGTTATAAAATTAAAGATGCTAACTTTGATGAAGTAAAGAAAAATGAAATAAGAAGAAAAATGAATATATGGATGGAAAATCACTATAAAATGTAATTAAAGGAAACTTATTAAAGTTTCCTTTTTTGTATATAATATTAATATTAAATTAAAATAATTGAATTAATATTAAAAAATAATGGTAATAATATATTAAATGTATCAAATATAGAAAAAAGTCCACGAAAATGATATAATTATATAAAATAAGGGGGATGAGAAGTTGAGCCAGTACATAAATATAAATTCCGAGCTAGATGCATTAAAGGTAAAAGAATTTGAAAAAATATTTTATCTAAATATGAAAGAGGAAGCAAATGTAGTGCCAAAGGTGACTCCTTTTAAAGGAATAAATACAGATCTTTTATACATAAAAGATGGACGTATTCTCTTTATAAAATTTATGGACACAACAGAAGATTTATTTATGATATTAGAAGATGAACTTTTAGAAATAATGGAAGAGGAATACGAACTTTTAAAGAAAAAAATGAGTAAAATAGGAAATGACATAGAGTACAATTATGTATTTATTATGCCTCATGTAACTATATATGAAGATGAAGAACATAATGATTTCGTGGAAAATAATATAATAGATAAAGCTAAGTTATATAAGATGATGGACTATGAAAGTAGTATAGATGAGTATTTAAGTAATCCGAATGATGAAATTTTAGTTAACTTATTTATGTTGCAAATATGTCCTGAGTATTATGTTATAAACAACAATTTAAATTTAAATAACAAGTTAAAGAAAATTTCTTTTTCTAATAAGGATTATAATTACACAGCAACTATATTAGAAAGGTGTCAAATAGAAGAAGCAGTATCTATAAAATATGGAGATACATTATATAGAGGACCTTCAGGATCAGGGAAAACAACTATTTTATTAGCTAGAGCAATCAAGTTGGCAAGAGTATATCCTCACCATAAATTTGTTGTATTTACTCATACTAAACAGCTTAAAAATGAACTGAAAGAAAGGATTTCTATATTGTATAAAGATAATAATAATATAGAGGTACATACATTTAGTTCTTTCTTATTCAAATTAGCCAAAATATATAATTTGGTATTTGATTATGGCATGCTTAAAAATACTCCTGAAAAAGTTTATAAGAATCTTGTATTACAAGCTAAAAACACTATTAAAAATAAGAGCATGTTTAAGGGAATATTTGTGGATGAAATAGAAAGCTTTGAACCTGAACAGTTAAGTTTTATTAGAGAGTTCTTATATAAGTCTAAGTATATTTTTAATGGATTTGAATGTAAGGGATTAAATATTTCAAGTAATTTAAGTTTATTTAAAAATTCTTGGGACAATATAGATTTTGATCATATTATAAAATTAGAAAAAAACTATAGACAAAGTAGTCTACTAGTTGAATTTGTAAATAATTTTGATGAAAATTCAAATGAATATATAAAAGGTATTAGACCAAATATAACTAATGATATGTATTATCTATCAGAACCTGTTAGAGAAAGTAATAATTCTGTAGATATAATAAAAGTATCAGATATTGAAGAACAGATAAGTTCTGTTCTTTGGGAAATTGAATATTTAACACATAAAAAAGGGCTAAGTTATTCTGATATAGCGGTAGTATATCCTTTTAATAAAAAAAGATTAAAAAATGGAAAAACGATATACTTTCAGTATATGTTAAAGAAAGATTTAGAAGAAAATGAAATTCCATATATATATGGAGATGATGATTTAACTAATATGTCTAAAAAAGTAGGAGTTACTATTTCAAATATATACTCCATAAAAAATTTAGAATATAAAGCTGTAATATTTTGTGAGTTAGAAATGCTTTATAATCATAGTATAAATGATGTAAAACAGGACTATCAAGTGAATGATTTTATAGGAGATTTAAATAAAGTTTACCTTGCTATAAATAGATCGACAGATTATTTAAGTATAATAACTACTTTTAATGAAAGTGCAAGCGATATAATCAAGTTATTGGTAGAGTCGAAAAAATAAAAGAAGCACGATGTGCTTCTTTTATTTATATTAAAGTATAAAGTTAAAATAAGCTAAAACTATTATACCAAGAACTATTCTATAGTAACCAAATGCTTTAAAGTCATGTTTCTTGATGTAATCCATTAAGAATTTGATTGCAAATACAGAAACTATAAATGCTGTAACAAATCCTACTCCTATAACTCCCCATTCAAACCCTGAAAAGCTAGCTCCAGTTTTTAATAATTTTAAACCACTAGCTCCAAACATTGTCGGTATAGCTAAGAAAAATGAAAATTCAGCAGCTATATATCTAGATGCTCCTAAAAATACAGCACCGATTATAGTTGCACCAGATCTAGATGTACCTGGTATTAATGCTAAGCATTGGAAAATACCTATACCGATTGCTAATTTATATGTAAGTTGAGAAAAATCGCTTACAATAGGTTTTTTATTTCTATTTTCAAGTATTATCATAATAACTCCGTAAAGAATAAGTGTTATAGATACTGTAGTTGGATTAAAGAATAATGCATCTATTGCATCATCAAATAAAAATCCTAATATTGCAGATGGTATGACAGCAACAATAACCTTAAGCCATAAATCTATAGTAGCTCTTTTTTCTTTTTCGGTTTTAGAATTATCTAAAGGATTTAATTTCCTAAAGTAAAGTGTTAATACTGCTAGTATTGATCCTAGTTGTATTACTACCATAAAAGTACTTACAAAAACATCTGTTAAATTAAATTTTACAAACTGCTCAACTAATATAAGATGTCCAGTACTACTTACAGGAAGCCATTCAGTTATACCTTGAACTATACCAAGTATAACGGCTTTTAACATTTCTATCAAATTTAACTACCTCCTAATTATAAATATATTTTAACCATAAGTTAAAGTATATCAAGATTAAGGGAGATATTCAATATATTAGAATATATTAAAGAGTTATTAAAAAATAAATTAATTAAGTATAAAAATAGGGGGCAAAAATGGAAGAAAAAGTTTTATTGAATGAATATGAATTTGAGATTTTTAATGATTTTTCTAAAAAACATAATCCAGCTACTAAACATGATTATTTTAGCAAAATTATACTATTTAAGGACTTTATTAAAAATAAAGAATTAATTGAAGTATCGAAAGAAGATTGTAAGGGGTTTGTAGAATTTGTAAGGGGAAGTTATGCAAAATCTACTTCAGAAAAGATTTATAGCTATTTACATAGTTTTTATAATTTTATGAAAAAGCAGGGATATATAGAGGTAAATCCTTTTAAATTTGTGGAAAAACCTCAAGTTAGTAGAATAAAAACTAAAGATGATGTGCTTAGTATACAAGAAATTAATAAGCTAATAGATAGCTTACCAAGGCTTAACATGAGAGATAGGCTTATAATGATATTCTTAGTTACTACAGGATGTTTATTAAATGAATTAGTTAATTTAAAATGGAAAGACTTAATGTTAGATGAAAAAAATAATGCTTATGTAAGGTTAGGTAAAAACAAAAGAGAGAGAGTTGTTAAGTTACATCCGTATTGTTTTTCTACAATAGAATCATACAGAGCTTACTTAGGTCTTCCAGAAATGATAATTCCATCAGATGATTTTGTATTTGTAAGTCAAAAAAGAAGTTCTATAACAGATAGAAATGTCAGAATAATAGTAAAGAAAGCATTAGATATAGCAGGTCTTAGCAATTATTCTGCAAAAGATTTTAGACATTCATTTGCAGCTATAAGTTTAAGACTTGGAGCAGGAACTGAAGACATAAAAAATCAACTTGGCTGGAGTGATAAGTATTACGCTATTAGATATAAATATGTAATTAATTTTGTAGACAGTGAAAGTATAGATTATATTATGGATAGTGATAAAATGAACATAAATAAAAAATAACTTGTTATCGTTCGTAAAATTATATATAATTAATTTATAAAATAAAGACATAAGGAAGGTGCTAATTAATATGGAAAGTAAATATAGTACATATGCAAATCCGTTAATAGATAGATATTGCAGTAAAGATATGAGTTATATATTTTCTCCACAATATAAATTTTCAACTTGGAGAAGACTATGGGTTGCTTTAGCAGAGTCAGAAAAAGAGTTAGGGCTTAATATAACAGATGAGCAAATAAATGAATTAAAAGCTAATATAGATAATATAAATTTTGATGAAGCTAGAAAAATAGAAAAAGAAGTAAGACATGATGTAATGAGCCATGTAAAAGCTTATGGATTACAATGTGATAGTGCAAAAGGTATAATACATTTAGGTGCTACTAGTGCTTATGTAGGAGATAACACTGATGTTATACAAATGACAGAAGCGCTAAAACTTATAAGAGTAAAATTAGTTAACTTAATTAATAATTTAAAAGATTTTGCAATAAAAAACAAGGATATACCAACTTTAGGATTTACACATTTCCAAGCAGCTCAACTTACAACAGTAGGTAAAAGAGCTTGTCTTTGGGCTCAAGATTTATTAATAGATTTAGAAGATTTAAACTTTAGAATAGAACATATGAAACTTAGAGGTGCTAAAGGGACAACTGGTACACAAGCAAGTTTCTTAAGTTTATTTGAAGGTGATAATGAAAAAGTAAAAGAATTAGATAAGCTAGTTTGTGAGAAAATGGGATACAAAGCTTCTTATGCTGTAAGTGGACAAACATATACTAGAAAATTAGATTATCAAGTAATATCTATACTATCTGGTATAGCTCAAAGTATGCATAAAATGACAAATGACATAAGATTATTACAAAGTTTAAAAGAGTTAGAAGAACCATTTGAGAAAAATCAAATAGGTTCATCAGCTATGGCTTATAAAAGAAACCCAATGAGAAGTGAAAGAATAGCATCTTTATCTAAGTATGTTATAGCTGAGTCTTTAAGTCCAGCACTTGTACAAGCTACTCAATGGCTAGAAAGAAGCTTAGACGACTCTGCAAATAAGAGACTAGCTATACCTCAAGCATTTATGGCAGTTGATGCTATACTTGAAATAGGTATAAATGTAACTGATGGACTTGTTGTTTATGAAAACATAATAAACAAACATATAAATGAAGAATTACCTTTTATGGCAACTGAAACTATACTTATGGAAGCTGTAAAAAGAGGTGGAGATAGACAAGAGTTACATGAAGTAATAAGAGAGTATTCTATGCAAGCTGCAAAGAGAGTTAAACAAGAAGGTAAGGATAATAACTTATTAGAATTAATATTAGCAGATTGTGAAACCTTTAAAATGAGTAAAGATGAAATACTTGCTATAATGGATCCTAAAAACTTTGTTGGTAGAGCGCCAGTACAAGTTGTTGAGTTTGTTGATGAGACTATTAAACCAGCTATAGAAGAATTTAAGGATTCTATGGGCATAAAAATAGATTTAAATGTTTAAAAAATAGAGGTTTTAACCTCTATTTTTTTATGAAAATTCTAAAAATTATGGTTAAAAAATAAAAAGCTATAAACATAAATAATTAGAAGTCTAGAGGAGATAATATATGGTATAAAGGTTGAAATGTTAAGAAAATCTAAAAATTCAATTAAATTTAAAACGTATTGGAAAAAATGTAGAATTATGATATTATATGTAAAGTACAAAAGGTCAATTAATTAATATAATAAAATAATTAGTTGAAAACCTTTAAATGTAAAAAGTATTTGTACAATTTAAGAGGAGGAAAACAAATGGCAGGAAATACTAATAATGCTAAAAAATTAACATTAGTACCCCTAGTACTTATGATATTTACATCAGTATTCGGGTTTGCTAATATGCCAAGAGCCTTTTTCCTAATGGGATATGCAGCTATACCTTGGTATATATTAAGTGCAGTTTTATTCTTCATACCATATGCATTTATGATGGCTGAATACGGATCTGCATTTAAAAAAGAATCAGGTGGTATGTATTCTTGGATGGAAAAATCAGTTGGGCCTAAATATGCGTTCGTAGGAACATTTATGTGGTACGCATCTTATATTATTTGGATGGTAAACGTTGCATCAACTTTATGGATACCGTTATCAAATGCTATAGTTGGATACGATGCTACATCAACTTGGTCTTTATTTGGATTAAGTTCAGTTCAAACATTAGGTATCATAGGAGCATTATGGATAGTTTTAGTTACTTACGTATCTACTAAAGGTATAGAAAAGATAACAAAAGTGACATCTATAGGTGGTACTGCAGTTGCATTACTAAACTTAGTTTTATTAATTGGTGGAGTTGCTGTTGTAGCAATGAATAAAGGTGAATTTGCAGAGCCTATACATAATGTGGCTAAAGCATTTACAAATTCTCCAAACCCAGCTTATCAAACTCCTGTAACTGTATTATCATTCTTAACATTTGCAATATTTGCATTTGGTGGATTAGAAGTTTTAGGTGGATTAGTTGACCAAACTGAAAATGCTGAAAAAACTTTCCCTAAAGGTCTTACTTTAGCGGCTATAGTAATATCTATAGGATATGCATTAGGTATATTTGCTTGTGGTATGTTTACTAACTGGAGTGATATACTATCAGGATCAAATGTAAACATGGCTAATGTTGCTTATGTATTAATGCAAAACTTAGGATATCAATTAGGTGTTGCATTTGGAGCTAGTGAAGCTACTTCATTAGTAATGGGTGCTTGGGTTGCTAGATTCGTTGGATTATCAATGTTCTTAGCATTATCAGGAGCATTCTTCACATTAACATATTCTCCACTAAAAACTCTTATAGAGGGTGCACCAAAAGAAGTTTGGCCTGGAAAATTAGGAGAAATAAAAAATGGTATGCCTATAAATGCTATGAAAGTTCAAGCTATAATAGTTATAGTTATGATACTTGTTGTATCATTTGGTGGTAAGAGTGCTGAGAAGTTCTTTGCCTTACTAGTTCTTATGACTAACGTTGCAATGACTATACCTTACTTATTCTTATCAAGTGCATTCCCTGCATTTAAAAAGAAACAATTAGAAGGTAAAGTAGATAAAGCTTTTGTAGTTTATAAAAGTGTTGGATTAGCAACAACTTTTGCTGTAATAATAGGTATATTAGTTGGATTTGCTAATGTATTTACTATAATAGAACCAACATTATCTTCACCAGCAGGATTAACAGATACATTAACAATGATAGCTGGGCCAGTAGCATTTGGTTTAATAGGATTCTGGTTATATAGTAGATATGATAAAAAATACGGAAGAAAATCAAACGATAACAATAAAAAAGCTAGTTAATATTAACTTAAATTAATAAACATACACCTATCATATTGATAGGTGTATTTATTTATATACAAAAATATACATATTTAAGACAAATAAGCATATTTTTATATATAAATAAACAAATATTTAGTATACTATAATAGTAACAAAGGCTTAATAGGAATTAGACAAAAGGTATAGGAGGAATAATTTTGTTAAAGAAGTTATTAAATTTTATAAAGACAAATAAAGAGGAAAAGATAAATAAAGAAGAAATAGAGTTACATATTGAACAAGAAATCATTGAAGAGAAAGTTATAAAATCTGAAGAAATAATAATTCAAGAAGACATATCCAATGAACCTGAAGAACCTGAAAAAATAGAAACAATCAAATCGATAAATCAAGTTGCAGAAGAAACGAAAGATGATAAAGAACAAAATGAAGAAGTACATATTCTAACAAAAGAAGAACAAGACTATATAAAACTTGTAAAAATACAAAGAGGTAAAAAAATAAAAGCAATAGATGTTTATACTAACGAAGAAATTATATTTGATACTCATAAAGAATGTAGTAAAAAATTAGGAGTACCAATTGATTACATAAAAGAAAATTTACAATATGGATATACAGATTACTATGGAGAAGCTGTTAAGTTTTTAAGCAAAAAATTAAGATTTGATATTAGTTCTAAAAAAATGGGAGATAAAAATATAAACGAGATATTTAATTTATTACATAATGAACTATGGAATAGTAATATGAGTGAGAGTAAAAGAGAAGAAATTTTATCAAGCAATAAAATTGAACCAATATCTATGTATTATAAATTTAAAACTTTAGATGATGAATATGATGAATATTTTAAAATATATGGGAAGTTAATTAGACGTGGAGGAAAGAAAAAAATAGAGCTTATAGATAAAAAGCATGAAGTTATAGATGTATTTAAATCTATAGATGATTGTGCAAAATTCTTTGAAAAAGATAAATCAGAAATCATTTATAGGTTAAAAATTGGAGATTGTAAGGTAGGAAGATATGAAATTAAATATAGCTTAAGAAGATAATTCTATATTGAAAAGGGACTAATTAATTAGTCCCTTTAGTGTTTTTATATTATAATTAAAATTTATTTATCTTTTCTCCATGTATATACATAGTAGCTTAATACTTCTTTAATAGAATTACCTATGAATGTATAGCATTCATCATCTAAATTTGCTAATGAAACCCTTACAGACCATTCTGGACCATAGAAACCATGTCCACTTAGTAAAACTATAGAGTAATTATTTGCTAATTTAAATAGCACATCTGCAGGTTTATAATTAGTTTTTATAAAATCAGCAAATTCAACCCCATAAGTATTTGTTGCCCATTCCATAATATCAAATATCACATAGTATGAAGCATCATGTATATCTTTTTTTATTTTTACTCCTAAAGCATCATAAAATAATTTTTGTCTACGTTTACAAATAGACATATTTACTTTTTTATAAGAATTTTCTTTATCTATTAATGCAAATGCAGAGAAAAATGACATTTGAACTTGTTGAGGAGTAGATAATCCGGCTGTGTGATTAAGTGCAACTAATCTACTATCTGCAACTATTCTATCCATAAAAGATATTTTATCAGGATTTAAACTCATATCGCTGTAACGTTTATTTACAGATGCTTTTAAATCAGATGGTAATTCATTTATAAGCTTATCAAATACATTATATTCGTGAAGAGCTAAAGTACCTAATCTCCATCCAGTTACACCAAAGTATTTAGAGAAAGAATAAGCACCTATTGTGTTATAAGGTAGGTTTGCCATTATAGATTTAAACCCATTAACAAAAGTACCGTAAACATCGTCTGAAATAATCATTAAATCAGGATGACTATTTTTTACTACGTCTATTAAATTTTTACAACTATTTTCATCCATAGCTATAGAAGCGGGATTGTTAGGATTAACTAAAAATAATGCTTTTATAGACTTATCAGTAAGTTTTTCTAGTTCTTTTTTAGAATATTGCCAAGTATGACAGTTATTTTCATCAACTTCATCTGCATTTATAAAAACAACATCAAAATCATATCTTGGTAAATGAGGTATTTCCAAGTAAGGTGTAAATATAGGAGTAATAATAGCTATTTTATCACCTTTTCTTAATAATTCATTAGCCATTAAAGAGTCAAAGACATAACACATAGCGGCAGTTGCGCCTTCTACAGCGAATATACTTAAAGGACCACCCTTTTTAGTATCATATTTCATTTCTTGAATTAAATATTTTGTTACGATTTCTTCTATATGAACAAGTATTCTATCAGGAGAAGGATAGTTATCTCCAATTATTCCATCTGCTAGTTCAAAAACCCAAGAATCAGGATCAAAATCAAAATTTTCTATACCGTAATCTACTATGTCTTTGGCTAAATTTGCTCCAGGCATATTAATATTTTCATAAATATATTTATAGAAACGAGTAGCTATGCCTTCTTTTTTAGGCATTCCAGCTAAGTCACCTTCATTCCATGTTCTTCTAGTCTCACTAACTGCAAACTGTCCAAATGTAAAAAAAGCTTCACGAGGTGTTGCAGCTGTCCAGTTTGGATTACCACGTCCGGCATCAAGAACTCTTCTTCCACTTTCCATAGCTCTAAATTTAGCCAACTTTATTAACATATCTTTAAATTCAAATGGGCTAATTTTTCCATACATATCATTGATTTCCTTAAAGTTGTACCTACGCATATATACACACTCCTCTGTTATTTGCAATTAAAGTATATAAAACAACAAAATACAAAAATTTTTATTAAATTTATATACATAATATTATAATAAAAATTATGAAAAATAAACCCTAATTTAAATGTATAGAAAATTTAATAAAGTTTAAATTTAATAAAACTAATAAAAATAAAGTTAAAATAAGGTTTGACTTTAAAAATATATGATTTAAATAAAATGTCTAAAAAAAATATGAAAATATAAAAGGGAATCGTTAGAAAAAAATAGAAAATTTAATAATATAATTATTTTTTAATTTGTTTTAGAAGTGGGGGGTATAATGAAATCTAAAGTTTTAAAAATGGATATGGTAGAATATTTACCTATTCCATATATATTTGGAGAATTAGAAAAAAGCATTGGTGGGATTGAGTTTTTTTTGGTAAAAGGAATCAACGATGTTTATACAGATAAATTTAATATAGAAGAAAGTGAGATAGTAGATAAAGATATAAGTGAAATTTTAGAGTTAAATAATTATGAAGAGTTTTTAAAGTGTGTAAAGGAAGAAAAAATTAAACAAATAGAATTTAAAGAGTTTAACGTAGGATATGAGTTGATACCCAGAAAGGTATCAGAAAATGAATATGTAATTTGGTTTATAGATATAACTAAAGAATTAAATTATGAAGAATCCAATAAAATAAAATCAGAATTTTTTGCAAACCTATCTCATGAATTAAGAACTCCATTGAACCTTATATTTAGCTCGCTACAAATTTTAGAGTTAAAAATAAAAAATGCAAATTTTAAAGAAGAGAAATCTATATCCAAATATTTAAATATGGCAAATCAAAACACATATAGATTATTAAAGTTAGTAAATAATATAATTGATTCCAATAAGATAACCTCAGGATATTTTGATTATAGTCCTCAAAATTATGATATTATATATTTTATAGAAGGTATATGTCAATCTGTTGTAGACTTTGCAAAACAAAAAAATATAGATATTGTATTTGATACATATATAGAGGAAAAAGTGGTATGTTTTGACCTTGATAAAATGGAGCGTATAATTCTTAATATTTTATCTAATGCTATAAAATTTAGTAAAGATGGTGGAGTAATTAAAATTGACATTGAAGAAAATGATGATAATATAGAAATTAAAATTTCAGATAACGGAATAGGTATACCAAAGAATAAGTTAAACTCTATATTTGATAGATTTAAGCAAGTTGATGGTAATACAATAAGAAAAGGTGAAGGTAGCGGAATAGGATTATATCTAGTTAAATGTCTAGTTGATATGCATGGAGGAAGCATATTTGTAGACAGTGAAGTTGGAATTGGAACGATATTTAATATACAAATACCAAATAAAATTATTGATGAATGTGAATATACGATAACAGAAAAAAATCTGCAAAATTCTTATATAGAGAAAATAAAAGTAGAATTTTCAGATATATATGCATAAATATTAATCTCGATTACAAATTGTAATCGAGATTTTTGTATTTATTTGCTATAATTAATAATATAAAAATCGGTATATAGATTAAGGGGGATAAACTTGGACTTTAACAAACACTCAGAAGTTTTAGAGGTATGCCCTATACCATGTGTGTGGGGAAAACGCATGACAGATTTTAGAGATAAAAAATCAAGGTATATAATTGAAGGGGGAAATAAACTATTAATTGAAAAGTTAGGGGTAAATAGTGATAAGGAAATAATAGGGAAAAGTGTATCTGAGGTTTTAGGAATATCTAGAAATGAGATTAATTCATTTTCAAGAATTGATGAAAATAAACAAATGAAGTATCAATATGTATGTAATTTAAGAGACATATATAAGGTAACTTTAAGTATGTGTGAAGATGATAAGTTTTTTATTTGGTTTGAATCGTATCATATAAACAACAATTATAGCTTAGCCATACAAAATAATTTAAAAGCTATGATATGGATAAAAGATGTAAATGGAAGATATATAAAAGTTAATAGGAATTTTGAAGAAATAACGGGATTAGAAGATATAGATATAATAGGTAAAAAAAATTCTCAGCTTAATATAGGAAATACTTTTGAGTATATGGAAGAATATGAAAAACTTGTACTTGAAAAAAAAGAACATGTTATTGAAAAAACAATTTTTGAAGATGATGAATGGATAAGTGTATTTATTCATCCTATGTATGACAATGAAAGAAATATTATAGGCACTTATGGTTTTAAAATTTATGATTATGTTAATTCAAAAACTCCAATAGGTATAGAAAATAGAAATAAGATGTTAGAAATTATAGTGGATAACTTACCAATTCCTATATTCTATAAAGACAAACATGGAGTTTACTTGTATTGTAATGAAGCTTTTGATGAATTAATAGAACTAGATAGAGATAATATAATAGGTAAAAAAGATTATGATTTAAATATAGATGAAGAAAGAGTTAAAATGTATAAAGATGCCGATAATAAAGTAATAAAACACAAGGTAACTACTGTAAATGAACTTTATGTAGAAAGAAAATCAGGGGATAAATACATAGAGATAACGAAAGTTCCTTTATGGGATTATAGAAAAAAAGTTATAGGAGTAATCGGAATTGTAATTGATTTAACACAGAAAAAAGCAACTGAAATAGAACTTGAAAAGCTGAGGCTAGACTTTTTCTCAAACTTAACTCATGAATTTAGAACTCCTCTAAATTTAATATTTTCTTCAGTACAATTAATTGATCAAAGCATCTCTAATATAAAAAAAGGAGATGTAAATGTATTAATAAGATACCTAAGAATAATAGAACAAAATGGTATGAGACTTTTAAAATTAGTAAATAATTTAATTGACTCAACTAGAATAGACTCGGGATGTTTAGATTATAACCCACAAAATAAAGATATAGTTGCTTTTGTAGAAAATATTTGTGAGTCTGTTGTTGAGTTTAGTCATTCTCAAAACATTGATTTAATATTTGATACAGACCAAGAAGAGAAAATAATTTCTTTTGATAGTGATAAAATGGAAAGAATAGTTTTGAATTTACTATCTAATGCAATAAAATACAATAAAGAAAACGGAAGAATTGATGTTGGAATTAAATGTAATGAAGATTATATAGATATAAATGTAAGGGATACAGGGGTTGGAATACCAAGTGATAAGATAGGAGATGTTTTTGAAAAATTCAAACAAGTAGACAATAGACTTACAAAAATAAGTGAAGGCAGTGGTATAGGGTTATCAATAGTTAAATCTTTAGTAGCACTTCATAATGGGATGGTAGATGTTAGTAGCAAAGTTGGAGTAGGAACGGAATTTAAAGTTAAAATACCTAATAAGGTGCAAGGGTTTGAAGGCAATAAATATCTTATAAGAAACGAGTCTATAAATATGAATAAAAAAATACAAATAGAATTTTCTGATATATATTAAAGTTATAGCTCCTCATTTGAGGAGCTATAATTTTAATTGTAGCAACATATATAAATTATAAAGAATTAAGTTTATAGAAATAAATTTTAAAATTCTATAGACGTGTTTTTCGCCTTTAGAGCTAGTTTTAAGTCTTGATAATTTCAGGTTAAAACCTAAAGGAAAAAATAAATCCACGCCTTCATAAGTAAAGGCATCTAAAATTATATGAGAAACATAACCAGAAAATATGCCATATGAAGCACATATTAGTATAATATTATTTTCGCCTATTAAGATAATTATTTTTAAAATTTCAGCTAATATTATCAAGAATAAAAGACTATGAGTAAAACCTCTATGTTTACATCTTTTGGAAATGAACTTAGATAAGTAAGGCCATTTCTTACTTATATATGATTTTCTAGTATCTAGGTCAGGAAGAAGCGCTCCTAAATTAGCACATCCAAAACAAATTGAAAAAAGTATTAATTTATATAAAATACTATAATTTTCTAAATATAAACTAGCAAATGAAGAAAAAGTTAAAGCGGTAAGTAAGTATCCTCCAGATGAATGTGTTTCTTTAGTCATTAAAATACCCTTTCTAATCTTGGTTATTTAAATTTTATTATATATTAAAAAAAGTAAATATGGAATCGAACATGGATAAATTGCAAAAAATAGTTCAAAATTAAAATAAATTTATTTTACACATTGTATACAATTTAAAAAAGTTAGATTTAGTAGTATAATAGATAGGTACTATAAAAAAAGGAGGACTCTAGATGGAGAAAGAAAAAACGTGTAACTTATTAAGGCATACTGAAAATTTAAAGTTTAAACTTATACTCGAAAGTGCAATAATAGGAGCAATAGTAGGTTTAACAATAGTACTACACAGAGTTTTACTTGACAAGTTATCTGGACTATTTTTAAATTTATATACTCATAGCAAAGGAAATCTATTAGATACTATAGTATTATTTGGACTTTTAATTATAAGTGGATATATAGTTGCAATAATGGTAAAGAAAGTACCTATGATAAGTGGTAGTGGTATTCCACAAGTTGAAGGTATATTAATGAAAAAATTAAAAGGAAATTGGCTAAGCATATTAGTTAATAAATTCTTAGGTGGACTTTTAGCTCTAGGTGCTGGGTTATCACTTGGTAGAGAAGGTCCTTCTGTACAAATGGGAGCAAGTATAGGAGAAGGATTTGCGAAGATTTTTAAAAGAGTTAGTATAGAAGAAAAATATTTAATTACTAGTGGGGCTAGTGCTGGTTTAGCAGCAGCATTTAATGCGCCAATATCAGGAGTTATGTTTGCTTTAGAAGAAGTTCATAAAAACTTCTCTCCATTAGTTTTACTATCTGTAATGTCGTCTGCATTAATGTCAGACTTTGTTACTAAAAATCTTTTAGGTATTGGTAAATCACTTAATTTTGTTGGAGTTAAAGTTTTAGATTTAAAATATTATTGGCTTTTAATAATACTAGGTGCCATAGTTGGTGTAAGTGGAGTAATATTTAATAGTGGTATATTAAAGACACAGGCTATGTTTAAAAAATCTAAATTAAGTACAGAGATAAAAGTAATAATCCCATTTTTAATAACAGGAGTTGTAGGTCTATTAGCACCTGTACTATTAGGTGGAGGGCATGGACTTATAATGTCATTAGGTAAAGGATCTATAACATTAAAAATGCTATTATTATTTTTATTAGTTAAATATTTACTTACATTTGTAGGATTTGGATCTGGAATACCAGGAGGTATATTCTTTCCACTATTAGTATTAGGAGCGTTGATAGGAAATATATTTGGAATTGTAGCAATAGATATATTTGATATTCCAAGTGTTTATATGTTTAACTTTATAATTCTTGCTATGGCTGCAAATTTTGCTGCTATTGTAAAAGCACCTATTACAGGTATAATACTAATTTGTGAAATGACAGGAAGCTTTGAACATTTACTTTCATTAGCTATAGTATGTGTAGTTGCATATATAACTTCTGATTTATTAAAATCTGAGCCAATATATGAAAGTTTACTTGAAAGATGCTTACAAAGTGGAAATGATAAATTCGAAACAAATATATCTAGAAAAAGTCTTATGGAAATTGTTGTTCATATAGGTAGTGACGTTGAAAATAAAAAAATAAAAGAAATTAAATGGCCAGCAAACTGTTTAATAGTTTCAATAGCAAGAGGTGGAAAAGAAATAATTCCATGTGGAGATACGGTTTTACTAGGTGGAGATTATTTAACTGTAATGGCAGATGAAGAAAATGTAGCATGTGCTCTTGATTGTATAACAGATTTAACATCAAATATAAAATTATTATAGAATTTTATTTACTAAAGTCACATATATATTAAAAGTGTACAAGATAAAAAAATAATATATGTGGTGATTACATGAGAAGAAAAAAACTTATAATAAACGCTTTGGTAATGACTTTTTCAACTATTATATTTGGATTTGTAGCTATGTTTTTTAGAGTTTACTTATCTAAAAAAATAGGTACTGAAGGAATGGGACTATATCAACTTATAATGTCTGTGTATATAATGTCTATTACTTTTTCTAGTGCAGGAATTAGGATAGCTATAACAAGACTTGTAGCAGAACAAGTTGGTAGAGGAAACAAAAAAGCTATTAAATCAATAGTTAATAAAGGCTGTATTTACAGTTTGTTTTTTAGTTTAATAACATCAGTGCTTCTTTTTTATGGAGCAGAATATATAAGTATAAACTTTTTAAATGATGAAAGGGCTATATCATCATTAAAGATATTATCATATAGCCTTCCTTTTATAGGGGTATCATCATGTTTAAGTGGATACTTTTATGGAGCAAGAGAAGTTGTAAAATCTGTTTCTGCTGAAATTATAGAAAATTTAATAATGATGGTAATAGTAATACTATCAATAAATATATTTATTGATAGTAGCATAGAAAAAGTATGTGCACTTATATGTGTAGGAATGGCTGTTGGGAGTATAATATCTTGTATTTATGCATATTTTTTATGTGCATTAAAGGTAAGAACTTTAAATAGAACAGCTTCACTTAGTAGTTACAGTGAATGTAAAATCATTGATATAACTAAAATAGCACTTCCTATAGCATCTAGTTCATATATACAAAGTGGACTTAGAACCATAGAAGATGTATTAATACCAAATGCGCTTAGAATGTCTGGAACATCTTTATCTACATCCTTATCTATATTTGGTATGATAAAAGGTATGGCATTACCTATAATAAATTTTCCAGCTGTATTTTTAAGTTCTTTTGCAACTTTAATAATACCTGAAATTGCCGAAGCACACTCACTTAATAGAAATAAAATGGTTAACTTTATAATATCTAATGTGTTTAGAATAACTTTTATAATATCTATTTTTGCATCAGGTATATTTATAACATTTTCAAATGATATTGGATTTTTGGTATACAATAATAAGGAAATAGGGTCGATTATAAAAATTTTAGCTCCTGTAATTCCAATAATGTATCTAGAGAGAATTATGGATGGGATTTTAAATTCCTTAAATAAACAAGTAGCGCTTTTAAAGATAAATTTAGTAGACATGATAATTAGAATATTAATAATTTACTTTATAATACCAACAAGGGGCATAGAAGGTTTTATAATAGTTATATTTGTAAGCAATATTTTTAATTTTACATTGAATATGATTAATGTTTTAAAAGTTACTAATCTTCAATTTAATATTTTTAGTTGGGTATTAAAGCCTATAATATGTGTAAGTATATCAGCTATTTCAGCATATTACATAAGTAATGAGTTTTTAAGTAGACTTTTAGTTTCAATGGGTATATATGCTATAATGCTTATGGTGACAAGATGTGTAAGAATAAAAGATGTACATTGGATATTTGATAGTTTTAGGTTAATAAAAGATGTAAATGTAAATAGTATAAAATTATATAATGATAGATATTTATAAAAAAGATGTCTCTAAAAAGAGACATCTTTTTTTATTTATGCCTATTGTATTTCTTAGGAAATATCAAAATTAGTCGTAAAATATTAAAACACAATAGATATAGTATTAAGTATTTATATTAAGATAAAACTGAATTTTAAAAATAGAATATATTTTTATATACATATTGATTGTTAAAATTTTATTTGATAATATTAAAGTTAGAAAGACAAATCAACATCATATCAATGACATTTTAAATACATCATAAATAAAGTTAAACTATTAAAAGCATGGGGGTCTTTATTATGAGTAAAAAATACGTAGCAGAACCATTCAAAATCAAAATGGTAGAACCAATCAAAATGACAACAAAAGAGGAAAGAGAAGTAAAGATAGCAAATGCAAATTATAACTTATTTTCATTAAAAGCAGATGATGTGTACATAGACTTATTAACTGATAGTGGGACTGGTGCTATGAGTTCAAAGCAATGGGCAGCAGTTATGTTAGGAGACGAGTCATATTCAGGGGCTAGTAGCTACTTTAAATTAGTAGATGCAGCTAAAGATATTTTTGGATATAAATATATACAACCAGTACATCAAGGTAGAGCGGCTGAAAAGGTTTTAATTCCTTTGTTTGCTGAGACTGGGAAGTATGCAATTTCAAATATGCACTTTGATACGACTAGAGCACATGTTGAACTTACAGGGGCAAAAGCTATAGACTGTGTAGTGCCAGAAGCACTAGACACTGTAAAATACGCACCATTTAAAGGAAATATGGACGTAGCTAGAATGGAAAATCTTATAAATGAATTTGGGCCAGAAAATGTTGGAGTAATAATAATGACTGTTACTAACAACACTGCTGGTGGGCAACCTGTATCTATGAAAAATATGAGAGAAACATATAAAGTTGCTAAAAAGTATAATATACCTGTACTTATAGATGCTGCTAGATATGCTGAAAATGCTTACTTTATAAAAACTCGTGAAGTTGGATATGAAGATAAAACTATAAAAGAAATAGTTAGAGAAATGTTTAGTTACGGAGATATGATGACTATGAGTTCTAAAAAAGATGCCATAGTAAATATGGGAGGACTTATAGGAATTAAAGATGATGAAGAATTATATGATAATATAAAAGCTCGTACAATATCTTTTGAAGGATTTGTATCTTATGGAGGTTTAGCAGGACGTGATCTAGAAGCTTTAGCTGTTGGATTATATGAAGGAATAGATTATGATTATTTAAGATATCGTATAGGACAAATGGAATACATTGCAAATAGATTAGATGAAGCAGAAATAGCTTATCAATCACCAGTTGGAGGGCATGCAATATTTATAGATGCTAAAAAATTATTACCACATATACCATATTATCAATTCCCAGCACAAGCTTTAGCTATTGAGTTATATAAAGAAGCTGGAATAAGATCTTGTGATATAGGTTCATATATGTTAGACAATGACCCAGTTACAGGAGAACAACGCCAATCAGAACTTGAACTTACAAGACTTGCAGTTCCAAGAAGGGTATATACACAAGCTCACTTAGATGTTATAGTAGATGCTTTAATATCTATAAAAGAAAGAGCTAGTGAAATAAATGGATATGAAATAACTTGGCAACCTAAAGTTTTAAGACACTTTACATCAAAACTTAAACCTGTAAAATAAAAAAATTTAAGCAAGCATAGTATATGATTTATACGATGCTTGCTTTTATTAATTTTAGGGTAAAAATCTATATAAGTAATAAAAATAATATATAATGAACTTATAAAACTTAATTGGAGATGATAACGTGAAAACTTATATAGATATATTAGAAACTCAAAAAAGGTATTTAAACTCAGTTGGAACTATAAGTATAGACTATAGAATAGAAGCCTTAAAAAACTTAAAAATAACAATAAAAAAGTATGAAAAAGATATAATAGATGCACTTTATAAAGATCTAGGAAAGTCTGAATTTGAAAGTTATACAACAGAAGTTGGATTTATATATAGGTCTATAAATCATGCTTTAAAAAATATAAAAAAGTGGAATAAAGTAAAAAGAGTTAGAAATGATGTAGCTCAAATACCAGGCAAATCTTATGTATACAATTGTCCTTATGGTAGTGTTTTAATAATAGGACCTTATAATTATCCATTTCAATTAACTATAGAACCATTAATAGGAGCTATAGCAGGAGGAAACACGGCTGTTATTAAGCCTTCAGAATACACTGTAAGTGTTGAAAGTGTTTTAGTAAAAATTATAAAAGAATGTTTTCAAGCAAAATATGTAGATATTGTAATTGGAGACTATACTGTAAATAGTAAATTATTAGATCTAAATTTTGATTATATATTTTTTACAGGCAGTGTAAATGTAGGTAAAATTGTAATGGAAAAAGCAAGTAAACACCTAACTCCAACAACATTAGAATTAGGTGGAAAATCACCTACTATAGTAGATAAAACCGCGAAATTAGATATAAGTGCAAAACGTATAGTTTGGGGGAAATTTACAAATGCAGGTCAAACTTGTGTAGCTCCAGACTATTTATTAGTTCATGAAGATATTTACGATAAATTTATAGAAAAGTTAAAAGATACTATAATTGATTTTTATGGAGAGAATATAAAAGAAAATAAAGATTTTGGACGTATAGTAAATGATCGCCATATGAATAGATTAAAAAATATAATAGATAAAGATCGTGAAAAAATAGTATTTGGTGGAGATATAGATTTTGAAAAAAGATATATTTCTCCAACTATAATAGCAAATGTTAACTATAATGATGCTATTATGGAAGATGAAATTTTTGGGCCATTAATGCCAATAATAAAATATAGTGATTTAGATGATATTAAATTTTATTTAAATCTTTATAAAACTCCACTAGCCTTGTATGTATTTAGTGAAGATAAATATTTTAGTGAATATATTATGAAAAACTTTACTTTTGGTGGAGGATGTATAAATGATACTATAACTCATGTTGCATCTACAAATTTACCTTTTGGTGGGGTTAAAACTTCTGGAATGGGAAGATACCATGGGTATGATAGTTTTAAAACTTTTACCTATGAAAAAGGAATAGTAAAAAGAAATAGCAAAATAAATATAAACTTAATATTTCCACCATATAAGGATAAATTAAACTTAATAAAAAAAGTTATGAAATAATTTATGAAAAAATTTACTGTATTTGTTTTTCAAATAAGAGAAAACTAAAAATGACTACTAAGTTAATCATAAATTTTAGTTGGAGGTGTTTATTTTGAAAGACAATTCGTTTTTAAGTGGCATAAAAGGTCTATTTAAAGAAATGCTATATATGGAAAGTGAAAACACTAATACTGATAGAGAAAAAATAGTTGAAGTAGATAAGTATGGAAATAAAACTACTTATTATAAAACAGGAGCAGGACCAGATAAACCAAATGATATGAATTCAATGTTTAAATAAATTTAAAGGACTACTTTTTAGTAGTCCTTTTTATATGAGATTATAAATTTATATAAAAAATATATGTAACAGAAGTTTATATTAGTTAGTAAAATAAATTAGGGCTTTCTTTATGTAAAAGGAGGACAATATATGAAAAATAAATTATATAATACAGATAGTATTAGTGTAAGCAGTGAAATAAAGCCGCTTAAAAAAGTTTTACTTCACAGGCCAGGCAAAGAAGTAGAAAACTTAACGCCTGAAACAATGAAACGATTATTGTTTGATGATATTCCATATTTAGATGAAATTCAAAAGGAACATGATGAGTTTGCAAACTTATTAAGAGAAAATGGAGTAGAAGTAGTTTATTTGCATGATTTAATGAAGGAAGTATTAAGCAATATAAATATAAAAGAAAAATTTATAGAGCAGTTTATAAAAGAAGCAAATATAAAAGATGAAAGAATAATTAAACTAGTTTTTGATTACTTAAGTTCTATAAAAGATTTAGATAAATTAATAAAAAAAACAATGGAAGGAATAAGAGTTGATGAAATTAACGGATTGACTCTTAAAAATTATATTGAAAATGACTATCCATTTATAACAGATCCAATTCCAAATCTATATTTTACAAGAGATCCATTTTCAAGTATTTCAAATGGCGTAAGTATAAACAAAATGTTTTCTGAGACTAGAAACAGAGAAACTATATACTCAGATTATATATTTAATTATCATAAAGATTTTAAAAATACTAAAAGATGGTACAAAAGAAACTTTGAATTTTCAATTGAAGGAGGAGATATCTTAAATTTAAGTAACGAGGTTATAGCTATTGGAATATCTCAAAGAACTAGCCCAGAGGCTATTGAAGTTATAGCTAAAGAAATATTTTTTTCAGATGCAGATTGTAATATTAATACTATTTTAGCTTTTGATATTCCAAAAGCTAGAGCTTTTATGCATTTAGATACAGTATTTACTCAAGTTGATTATGATAAATTTACTATACATCCTAAAATACAAGGACCACTTAAGGTATATGAAATAAAAAAAGGAAAGGGAAAGAGTTTAGTTATAAATAAGCTTAATATGGAACTAGATAAAATTCTAGAAAAGTATTTAAATGTTGAAAAGGTAACTTTAATACCATGTGGAGGTAATGATGAAATAGCTTCAGAAAGAGAACAGTGGAATGATGGGTCCAATACTTTATGTATTAAGCCAGGAGAAGTTATAGTTTATTCTAGAAATTATGTTACTAATGAACTTTTAAGACAATATGGAATAAAAACACATATCATAGCATCATCTGAATTATCTAGAGGACGTGGGGGACCTAGATGTATGTCCATGCCACTAATCAGAGAAAATTAGACATAATATTGGGGAGGAAGGACAATGGCTATTGATTTAAAGGGAAGATCTTTTTTAACTTTATTA
Source organism: Paraclostridium sordellii (assembly GCF_000953675.1). Lineage (NCBI taxonomy): Bacteria > Bacillati > Bacillota > Clostridia > Peptostreptococcales > Peptostreptococcaceae > Paraclostridium > Paraclostridium sordellii. The sequence continues at coordinate 750,864 of NZ_LN679998.1, forward strand.
GACTATAAAGAAGAGGAAATAAGATATTTACTAGACTTAGCTAAACTTTATAAAACTGCTAAATTTCTAGAAAAACCACATAAGCTTTTAGAAAATAAAAATATAGTAATATTATTTGAAAAAGACTCAACTAGAACCAGATGTGCTTTTGAAGTGGCTGCAATGGATTTAGGAATAGGGGTAACTTATATAGGTCCTAGTGGATCTCAAATGGGGAAAAAAGAATCAATAAGAGATACAGCTAGAGTACTTGGAAGACTTTATGATGGTATCGAATATAGAGGGTTTTCTCAAGAAATAGTAAATGAACTTAGTGAATTTTCAAAGGTTCCTGTTTGGAATGGGCTAACAGATGAATTTCATCCTACACAGGTATTAGCCGACTTATTAACTATAGAAGAAAAAATAGGGAGACTAAAAGGAGTAAATTTTGTATATATGGGAGATGCAAGAAATAATGTAGCTAACTCATTGATGATAGGTTGTGCAAAAATGGGATTAAACTTTACTGCTTGTGCCCCTAAAGATTTGTTCCCTCCAAAAGATTTGGTAGATAAATGTAGAGAAATAGGAAAAGAAAGTGGATCTATTATAACTTTAACAGATGATATATATTTAGGAAGTAAAAATGCTGATGTAATATATACTGATGTTTGGGTATCTATGGGAGAGCCAGATGAAGTATGGAAAGAAAGAATTAATAAGCTTAAGAGATATCAAGTTAATGTAGAAGTCATGGAAAATGCTAAAGAAAATGCTATATTTATGCACTGCCTACCAGCATTTCATGATTTAAATACAAAAGTTGGAAAGGAAATATATGAAAAATTTGGAATATCAGAAATGGAAGTAACAAATGAAGTGTTTGAATCTGAAAATTCTGTTGTATTTGATGAGGCAGAAAATAGAATGCATACTATAAAAGCTTTGATATTAGCTACACTTGGAGTTTAGATTATGAAAAGTTTAGTTATAGCACTTGGAGGAAATGCTTTAGGAAAAGATCCTAAAGAACAACTAAAACTAGTAAAAAATACTTCTAAAATAATTGTGGATTTAGTTGAAGAAGGATATAAAGTAATTGTAAGTCATGGGAATGGACCTCAAGTAGGAGTTATAAATTTGGCTATGGATTTCTCTTCAAATAATGGAGGAAATACACCAAGTTTTCCTTTTGCTGAATGTGGAGCTATGAGTCAAGGGTATATAGGGTATCATCTTCAACAAGCTATAAAGGAAGAGTTAAATAAAAGAAGCATTAAAATGGACGTTGTAAGCTTAATAACACAAGTTATTGTTGATAAAAAGGATGAAGCTTTTTTAAATCCAACAAAGCCAGTAGGTATATTTTATAGTAAAGAAGAAGCTAAAAAAATAAGTGAAGAAAAAGGATATAAATTTATAGAAGATAGTAATAGAGGTTATAGAAGAGTAGTACCTTCCCCTAAACCACAGGAAATTTTAGAAGCTGATGTAATTAAAAAACTATCCAAAGAGTGTATTGTTATAGCTGTAGGTGGAGGTGGCATTCCTGTAATAAAAGAAGAAAATTCTTATATAGGAGTAGATGCTGTAATTGATAAAGATAAATCTAGTTGTAAATTAGCAATAGATTTAGGAGTTGATACACTTTTAATATTAACAGTTGTTGAGAATGTATATATAAACTATAATGAAGAAAATCAAAAGGTTATAGATACTATGGATATAGATTTAGCAAAAGAATATGTAAAAGAAGGCTACTTTGCAAAAGGATCTATGCTTCCTAAAATTGAAGCTTGTATAGAGTTTGTTGAAAATAATAAAAATTCAAAGGCTATAATAACTTCCTTAGAAAAGGCAAAAGAAGCATTAAATGGATATACAGGAACAAGAATAATCAATAGATAAATACAATAATAAAAGCGAGTAAATTAATAGTTTACTCGCTTTTATTATTGTATTTAACAAAATTAACAAATGTTTTACCGTAAGAGTTTGGTTTTTAACTAAAACTTAATTGTTTTTTAACAGTTAACATTCTCTTAACAATATATTAACACCTAGTTAACAGTTGGTTGTTTTTCTTAACATCCACTTAACTAAAATTGACAAAATATTTGGTAAAATTAAAACAACGAAAGAGGTAAAATAAATTTTTATATTTATATATCAAGGAGGAAGAAATTAAGTGCAAATAGCAATAAGTTTAATGGGAGGACTGGGGCTTTTCTTATATGGTATGAACCTTATGGCAGATGGGCTTCAAAAATCAGCAGGAGAAAAATTAAAAAGAATAGTTGAGCTTTTGACTAGCAATGTATTAATGGGGGTTCTAGTTGGAGCTTTAGTTACAGCAATTATACAAAGTAGTAGTGCAACTACAGTTATGGTAGTTGGATTTGTTAACGCAGGAATCATGACATTACCTCAGGCAATTGGAGTTATAATGGGTGCGAATATAGGTACAACTATAACAGCACAATTAGTATCACTTGATTTAGTTGGAATAGCACCTTTAGCATTAGGTATAGGTATTGTTATTTACTTATTCTCTAAAAATCAAAAGGCAAAGACAATAGCAGAAATATTAATTGGATTTGGTATATTATTTACTGGTATGGACTTTATGAAAGAAGCAGTAAAACCACTAGCTGAATTTAAAGGGTTTACAGATGCATTAGTAGCTTTTAGTAATCAACCGATATTAGGAATATTACTAGGGTTTGGAATAACTGCAATAGTTCAAAGTTCAAGTGCATCTATGGGGATGTTATTAGCACTTGCATCTCAAGGTTTAATACCTTTAACAGCAGCACTTCCTATACTATATGGAGAAAACATAGGAACTTGTGTTACTTCATTAATATCTAGTATAGGGGCTAGTATAAATGCTAGAAGGGCAGCAGTAATGCATTTGGTGTTTAATGTAATTGGAACAATTGTTTTTATGTTAATTTTAACTAAACCAATAACTATGATTGTCCAAAATTTAAATCCAGATGATGTAAGTAGACAAATAGCAAATGCTCATACACTATTTAATGTAATAAATGTTATATTATTACTACCGTTTTCAAAATATATAGTTAAGCTTACTATGAAACTTATGCCAGAGAAAGAATCTGAGAAAGAGAAAAATAAAACTGTTCACTATATAGATGAAAGAATGATGGAAACACCATCAATAGCATTATCAAACACTGTAAAAGAAACTTTAAGAATGGGTGAAAAAGCTAAATCAAGCTTAAATAATGCAATGGAAGGATTTTTAGAAAAATCAAAATCTAAAGTAGATGCTTCTTTTGAAGAAGAAAAGCTTATAAATAAATTACAAAAGAGTATATTAAATTATTTATTAAAATTATCTAAAACTTCATTAAATGATGATTCAAGAGAAAGTGTAGATTTATTATTTAACACTGTAAATGATATAGAAAGAGTTGGAGATCATGCTGAAAATATTGCAGAGCTTGCAAGTTCAGTTATAGAAGGAAAGCTTAGTTTATCTGAAGGTGGAGAAAAAGAATTAAGAGATCTATATGATAAAGTTATGGAAACTTATAATACAGCACTAGATTGTATGGAAAAATCAGATGTAGATTTAGCTTGTAGAGTTATAAAGTTAGAAGAACAAGTTGATATGATGGAAAAGAGTTGTAGATTAAATCACATGAGAAGATTAAATGAAAACTCTTGTAGTGTTGATAGCGGAGTTATATTCCTAGACTTAATAAGTAATTTAGAAAGAGTTGCAGACCATTCTGCAAATATAGCTCAACAAGTTATAAAAGAAAGTAATAAGAATTTAGCATAATAAAAAGTCCTACTTAAATTAAGTAGGATTTTATTTGATTTAAAATTAAATTATAAAAATTCTAAAAAATTAATTAAACTATTGTAATATTAAGTAAAAAAATGTAAAATGTAAATATGATATAGTGTATAATACTTTTAATAAAGTATAGATTAATTAAATAAATATACATGGTATGTAGATATATTTTTAATTATATAATTTATTTAAAGGTAAATAGTATATCAGTTTAAAAAACATATGAATTATTTAATCAAAAAGAAGATAAGATACTATTAAGATATTATTAAAATATGAAAACTAAAGGAGACGAAGATTATGGCAATGGGAGCACCAACACCACATAATAACGGAAAATTAGGAGATATAGCAGAAACAGTATTATTACCAGGAGATCCTCTAAGAGCTAAATTTATAGCAGAGACATTTTTAGAAGATGTAGTTCAATACAATACTGTAAGAGGAATGAATGGATATACAGGTTACTACAAAGGAAGAAGAATATCTGTACAGGGAACAGGTATGGGATGTCCATCTATAGGAATATATACATATGAGTTAATACATTTTTATGGAGTTAAAAATCTTATAAGAATAGGTTCAGCAGGAGCTTTACATGAAGATTTAAAAATGCATGATATAGTTATAGGTATGGGTTCATGTACAGATTCTAACTATGCATCACAATATAATTTACCAGGTACTTATGCACCAATAGCAAGCTATGAGTTACTAAGCAAAGCTGTAGATGTGGCTAAGAGCCAAGGTGTTGAGCCTAAAGTAGGAAACATATTATGTAGTGATGTATTCTACGGAGATGAAGGATTAGATTCTTTAGCAAAATGGACTAAAATGGGAGTTTTAGCTGTAGAAATGGAATCAGCTGCACTTTATATGAATGCTGCTAGAGCTGGAGTTAATGCACTTTGTATATTAACAATATCAGATTGTCCATTTAAAGGTGAAGCAACAACTGCTATGGAAAGACAAACAGCATTTACAAGAATGATGAATATAGCTTTAGAATTAGCTTAATATATAATTAATACGTATACAAATTTAGATAAAAAGCTCGTATTTGCAAAGCCTATTGTAATTACGAGCTTTTTATTTTAGTGAATTTCTTATATTGTAGAATTGTATATAAAATTATGCTAATATTATAATGATAAATATAAAAAGATTTAGGTTTTTATATTAAAAGGGAATAGTGTGTAAATCACTAGCAGCCCCCGCTACTGTAAATATGGACGAGTCTTTATAAATCCACTAAAGATTATTCTTTGGGAAGGGAAAGATTAGGATGAAGTATGAGCCAGGAGACCTGCCTAAATTATTAACTTTCGGAGGGAGAGAAGAATGAAAATTTCAAAAAAAATTAAAGTAGGATTGCTTAGCTTAGTGGTAGGACTTAGTATAGTTGGTTGTACTAAGAATGATACTAAGAAAGAAGAAGCTAAAAACACAAAGGTTGAAAGTAACACAGAGAAAAGTGATGGGTATTATCCAGTTACAATAACTTCTCATAATAGCAAAAAAGAAGAAATAAAAGTTACTTTTAAAGAAAAACCTAAAAAAGTATTAGCTGTATACCAAGACTCTATTGAGACTATGCTTGCATTAGGACTAGAAGATAATATGGTTGCAGCAGCAGGACTTGACCACAAGGTTAAAGATGAGTATAAAGAAAGCTTTAAAAAGGTTAAATACTTAGATGAATTTACGCCTTCTAAAGAAACTGTTACAATGTTACAACCAGATTTAATATTAGGTTGGTACTCATTATTTTCAGATAAAACAATAGGTGATGTAAGTTATTGGCAAGATAAAGGTGTAAATACATATATGGCATTAAATAGTGGTGCAGTTGAGAAAAAAACTATACAAAATGAGTGTGACGATATATTAAATATAGGTAAAATATTTAATGTTGAAGATAAAGCTAAAAAGATAGTTGATAATATAAAGAACAAAGTAAATAAAATTGTAGAATCAGAAAAAGGTAAAAAACAGCAAACAACTTTAATAATAGAATTAGGCGATGGCAAGATTAGAGGGTATGGAAAAACTACTTTAGGTGGAGATATGGTTACTAAGTTAGGTGCTAAGCTTTTAAATGAAGATGGAAACTCATTAAGTAAAGAAGATTTAGTAAAATTAAATCCAGATAGCATATTTGTTGCTTACATGAATAGAGAAGATGATAACAAAGCAAGTGAAACAAAAGATTTAGTAATGAAAGATAAAGCATTACAAAGTTTAAATGCTGTAAAAAATGATAGAGTTTACCCAATTGAACTTGGACAAATGTATTGTAGTGGGGTAAGAACTATAGATGGAATTGAAACATTTGCAAATGGACTTTATCCAGATCAAAAATAGAAAGAAGGATATTTACATATGCATTCGATTAAAAGCTTAGAAAATTATGATATGAAAGAAAAGAAAGGCTTTGTTAAATCAAAGCCTTTATATATTTTAGTTATAATGTTATTGATATTTTTAGTTATAATGTCTATATTAATAGCTATAACTATAGGATCAAGTGATATATCTATAAAACAAGTATATGATGTAATTATATTTAGATTATTTAATATAGGAGATAAAAGTCTAGCAAATGGAGCTATTCATGATGTAGTTTGGCTTATACGATTACCTAGAATAATTCTAGCGGTATGTGTTGGAATAGGTCTTTCTGTAACTGGAGTTGTTATGCAGGCTATAGTTAAAAATCCATTGGCAGATCCATATATTTTAGGGGTTTCATCAGGAGCTTCTTTGGGAGCTACTATAGCTATAATGCTAGGATTAACTACATTTTTAAATGGAAATGCTATAGGGGTATTTGCATTTATAGGAGCATTTGTAGTTTCTATGTTAGTTTTGTTAATTTCTAATGCTGGAGGTAGGCCAAACTCTACTAAATTATTATTAGCAGGTATGGCTTTAAGTTCGGTTTGTAGTGCATTTTCAAGTTTTATTGTTTATATAAAAAATGATGCTGAAGGAATGAAAAGTATTACATTTTGGCTTATGGGAAGTTTAGGTGGAGCTAAGTGGGAAGAGATAGTTTTTATACTTCCACTTATAATAATTGGATTATTATTTTTCATGAGTCAATATAGAATTTTAAATTTAATGTTATTAGGAGATGAAGTTTCTATAACTCTTGGAACTGATTTACACAGATATAGACAGATTTATTTAGTTATAACATCTTTGATGGTTGGATTAGTAGTTTATTCAGCGGGAATGATAGGCTTTGTTGGACTTATTATACCTCATATTGTTAGGATTTTCTTTGGAACTGACCATAAAAAACTTATCCCGATATCAGCTCTTTTAGGTGCTATATTTTTAGTATGGGCAGATGTACTTTCTAGAATTATAATAGAAAATGCAGAACTTCCAATAGGTATTTTAATATCTATGGTAGGTGCTCCATTTTTCGTATATCTAATGATAAGAAAAAGTTATGGTTTTGGAGGTTGTAATTAATGAATTTGGAAACTAAAGACCTTAAAGTCTTATTAAATAAAAATGAAATTTTAAAAGGTATTGATATAGAATTAGGAAATAAAGAATTTATAGGAGTTATAGGGCCAAATGGAAGTGGCAAGTCTACTTTGCTAAAGTGTTTATACAGAAATTTAAGTCCAAGTAGTGGGAGTATATATATAGATAAGGTAGAAATTGGAAAAATATCTACTAGAGAAAGTGCTAAAAAAATAGGAGTTTTAGCACAACATAATCATCATAGTTTTGATTTTACAGTACTTGATATGGTCTTAATGGGTAGAAGTCCATATAAAAAACTTATGGATAGAGATACAAAAGAAGATTATGATATTGTTTATGAAGCTATTGATAAGGTAAATATAAGACATTTATCAAATAGAAGTTTTAATAGTTTATCTGGAGGAGAACAACAAAGGGTAATTCTTGCAAGAGCTTTAGCTCAGAAAACTAAGTGCTTAATTTTAGATGAACCTACAAACCATTTGGATATAAAATATCAATTGCAGTTAATGGAAATCGTAAAAGATTTAGGTATTGAAGTTATAGCAGCTATACATGATTTAAATATAGCAGCTATGTACTGTGACAAAATTTACGTTTTAAAAAATGGAGAAATAGTAGCTTATGGAACTCCAAAAGATGTTTTAACAAAAGAACTTATAAAAGAAGTTTATGATGTAGATGCAAAAGTTATAAAAGATAAGGAAGATGATTCTATAAATATTATATATAAAGGTTGTAGATAGCAAAAAAAGAGGTGATTAAATTTAATCACCTCTTTTTGTCTTAAAAGTGAAAAAATTATGATATTTCTATAAAAAAGGCAAAATATGTTTATTTTCAAAAGTTTAGCAATGATATACTCAAAAATATATAATATAAAAATGAAACCATTGATAAAACTTGAAAAATGAGTTAGTTATACTAAACTTAAGAAAAATTAATATAAACAAAAGTTAATAAATACTAAACTTAAGAAAAATTAATATAAACAAAAATATAAAGTTAGATATAAAACTATTGAAAATACTGAAACCAAAAAAAATAAAAAAAATAAAAAAATATAAAAAAATTGCTTGCAAAAAACTGAAAACTTAATATAATAAATATTGTAAGTTTAATAAAACTAAATTTTATAAATAGAAATAATAATCTTTACTTTTAGATTTGATTTTAAAATATAGAAAGGAGGATTAAAATGGAAGCTATTGGAGAAAAGTTAGAAGATAATTTTTTTAGTGACTCTACATTAAGTCATAAACAAACTCCATTACTTACTTCTTTGAAAGATTATTCTAATAAAGATATAGCTTGTTTTGATGTTCCTGGTCATGTTAGACATCAAGGAGTAGAAGTTTTAAATGAGTACTTTGGTAAGGATATTATGAAAATGGATATAAATTCATCACCTCTTATGGATAATGTTTCAAATCCCAGTGGAATTATAAAAAAAGCTCAAGATTTATTAGCAAATGCTTATAACGCAGACGATGCTTTTTTCATAACAAATGGGACTACATCGGCTATACATGCTATGATTTTAAGTACTATAAATCCAGGAGATAAGATACTTCTTCCAAGAAATATTCATAAATCGGTTATTAATGCTTTAATACTTACTGGTGGAAAACCCGTATTTATACAACCGGGATTTGATGATGAACTTGGAATAAGTTTAAATGTAGCTTATGAAGATATAAAAAATGAACTTAAAAATCATAAAGATATAAAAGCTTTATTTTTACTAAATCCAACTTACTATGGAGCATGTAGTGATTTAGAAGCTATAATTGAGTTATGTCATGAGGAAAATGTTTTAGTTTTAGTTGATGAAGCACACGGAGCACATTTTCCATTTCATAAAGACTTACCACCTCCAAGTATAAGCTTAGGAGCTGATATGTCAGCTATAAGTATTCACAAAACTGGAGGAGCTCTAACTCAGGCTTCTGCATTACTTTTAAATAATGAACGTATAGAATCAAGTAAGGTATTGCAAAGTATAAATATGATTCAATCTACATCGGCATCATACTTGTTAATGGCAAGTATTGATGGGGCAAGATCCAACTTAGTTTTAAATGGAGATGCTCAATTATCAAAAGCACTTAATTTATCAAGATATGCAAAAGCAAGAATAAATAAAATAAAAGGAATTAAAGTTGTTACTACTGAGAATTTAGGAAATGATGGGGTTAAATTTATAGATGAAACTAAGCTTTGCATAAATGTAGCAAAACTTAATTTAACAGGTCATGAAGTATATGATTTGCTTTATCAAGAGTTTTCGGTTCAAGTAGAACTTGGAGATTTGTATAATATACTAGCACTTATATCTATTGGGACTACAAAAGAAGATGTTGATAAACTGATTGATTCTTTAGAAGCGATATCTAATATTTATAAAAAAGAAGAAAAAATGAAAGTTATAAAAACTAAGCAAATAAATCCAATACAGAAATTAAATCCAAGAGATGCTTTTTATAAAGATAAAGAAATGATTTTAATTGATGAATGTGTAGGTAGGATTTCAGGTGAGTCTATAATGGCTTATCCACCAGGGATACCAATAGTAACGCCTGGAGAAGAAATTACAAAAGAAATAATCGATTACATAAAATTACTAAAGAAAAATAATGCATATTTATGTGATATGAAAGATAAAAACTTAGATTATATATTAGTTATAAAAAATTAAATTCAAAAAACTGAATAAGGAGAGTGCAACTATGAAATTTGAAACTTTAGGAAGACATATATTAGTAGAATACTACAACTGTAATGAGGATATATTAAGAGATCCAAAGCTTATAGAAAAATTCATGAACGATTCGGCGCTAAATGCAAAAGCTACAATAGTTGATTCGGTATTTCATCACTTTAATCCATGGGGGGTTTCAGGAGCTGTTATAATAGCTGAATCTCATTTAACTATACACACATGGCCAGAATACGGATATGCATCAGCTGATTTTTTCACTTGTGGAGATATAGATCCTTGGAAAAGTTTTGAACTATTAGAAGAATTGTTACAAGCAGAAAGAAGTGAATCAACAGAAATACCAAGAGGTTTAACTTCTAAAATACAGAAATTTGCAAAAAAAGATTTAGGCAATATTACTCATAAGCCACAAGAAGATCAAGAAGCTATATAAATAAAAATCACCTAAATTAAATAAAAATAAACAAATAAAAAATTAAATTCAAATTAAATTATAACATACAAATAAAATATGGTCAAAAGACCAGTAAAATAGACAAATAAAAACATAAATATAAATAAAATAAAAAATTAAATTCAAAAATTTGGAGGACTTAGGTTATGGAACTTTGGTACACAGAAGAATGGACAGATAATGTACGTTTTTCAATAAAAGTAGATAAACACTTATTTAGTGAACAATCAAACTTTCAAAGAGTAGATGTATTTGATAGTAAGGAATTTGGAAAGTTTTTAACATTAGATGGGTTAATGATGGTAAATTATAAAGACGAATTTATATACCACGATATGATAGTTCATGTTCCTATGGCTACTAATATGAATATAAAAAAAGTATTAGTTATAGGTGGCGGTGATGGTGGTACTGTAAGAGAACTTACTAGATATCCTCAAATAGAAAAAATAGATATGGTTGAAATAGATAAAATGGTAGTAGATGCATCTAAAGAGTATATAGATATATGTGCTTGCAAGTTAGATGATTCTAGAGTTAATTTATATTTTGAAGATGGAGTAGCTTTTGTGAAAAATTCAAAAGATAAATCTTATGATTTAATAATAGTTGATTCAACAGATCCTATAGGACCTGGAGAAGGATTATTCTCAGTTGACTTTTATAAAGACTGCTACAGAGTACTAAGCGATGAAGGAATACTTGTAAATCAAAATGAAAGTCCATACTTTGACTTTAATGCTAAAGAAATGAAAAGAGCAAATGAAAAAATTAAAAATTTATTCCCTATAGTTAAGGTTTACCAAGCCCATATACCAACTTATCCATCAGGACATTGGTTATTTGGATTTGCATCTAAGAAATACGATCCGATAAATGATCAAAATAAAGGAGATTGGGAAAAACTAGGTTTAAAAACTAAATATTATAACAGTAACATCCATAGTGGAGCATTTATGCTACCTCAATATGTAGTGGATATGTTAAATGAAAAATAAGTTTTATAATACACCAACATTTATGTCTATGGAAGATGATTACAATGAAAGTAAACTTATAGTATTTGGGGCAGGTTTTGATGGAACTACTTCAAATAGACCAGGAACTAGATTTGCATCATCTTCTATGAGACCTGAATTTTACGGACTTGAAACATATAGCCCAATTCTTGATTTAGATATGGATGATTATAAAATTTGTGATATTGGAGATTTAGAACTTAGCATAGGAAATACGGATAAGGTTTTAGATGAAATATATAAAGGAACGAAAGCTATTGTAGATGATGGGAAAGTTCCTTTTATGATAGGTGGAGAACATTTAGTAACTTTACCATCATTTAAAGCAGTTTATGAAAAATACAAGGATATATATGTACTTCATTTTGATGCGCATACAGATTTAAGAGACGAGTATAATAATAATAAAAATTCTCATGCTACAGTTATAAAGCGTATTTGGGACATTGTAGGAGATGAAAAAATATTTCAGTTTGGAATAAGATCTGGAACTAAAAAAGAGTTTGATTTTGCTTTAAAAGAAAAGCATACATACATGGAAACTCATACAATAAATACTTTTTTAGAGATAGTTAAATCTTTAGAAGGTAAGAATATATATTTAACTATTGATTTAGATGTATTAGATCCATCGATATTTCCAGGCACTGGAACTCCAGAGCCAGGAGGTATAAGTTATAAAGAATTTGAAGAAGTATTTAAAGTACTTAAAAATTCAAATATAAACTTAGTAGGATTAGATATTGTAGAACTTAGTCCAGATTATGATAATACAAATGTTTCCACAGTTGTTGCATGCAAGATTTTAAGAGAATTAGCACTTATAGCAAGCGATAAAATAAATAGATAAACTTAGGAGGAATTTAAAAAATGGCAAGACACTTATTTACATCGGAATCAGTTACAGAAGGGCATCCAGATAAAATATGTGATCAAATATCAGATGCAATATTAGATGCACTTTTAGAAAAAGATCCACTAGCAAGAGTTGCTTGTGAGACTACAGTTACAACAGGATTGGTACTAGTAGCGGGAGAAATAAGTACTAATACTTATGTTGATATACCTAAATTAGTTAGAGAAACAGTTAAAGGTATAGGGTATACTAGAGCAAAGTTTGGATTTGATGGGGATACTTGTGCAGTTATAACTTCTATAGATGAACAATCAGGAGATATAGCTATGGGTGTTGATGAAGCTTTAGAAAATAGAAGTGGAGAATTGAGTGAAGATGAGATAGAGAAAGTAGGTGCAGGAGACCAAGGTATAATGTTTGGTTTTGCATGTAATGAAACTGAAGAATTAATGCCACTTCCAATATCTTTAGCTCATAAGTTAGCAAGAAGATTAACTGAGGTTAGAAAAAATGGAGAGTTAAGTTATTTAAGACCAGATGGAAAAACTCAAGTTACAGTTGAATATGATAAAGATAAAGCTATTAGAGTTCATACTGTATTAATATCTACTCAACATGGAGAAGATGTAGATAATGATACAATAAGAAGAGATTTAATAGAAAAAGTTATAAAAGAAGTTATACCAAGTGAACTATTAGATGAGGAAACTAAAATATACATAAATCCAACAGGAAGATTTGTTATAGGTGGACCTCAAGGGGATACAGGACTTACTGGGAGAAAAATAATAATAGATACTTACGGTGGATACTCTAGACATGGTGGAGGAGCTTTCTCTGGTAAAGATCCTACAAAGGTTGATAGATCAGCGGCTTATGCTGCAAGATATGTTGCTAAAAATATAGTAGCTGCAGGACTTGCAGATAAGTGTGAAATAGAGCTTGCTTATGCTATAGGTGTTGCTAGACCTTTATCTATATTTATAGATACTTTTGGAACTGGTAAGGTTAGTGAAGAAGTTTTAGTTGATTTAGTTAATAAAAACTTTGATTTAAGACCAGGAGCAATAATAAGGGATTTAGATTTAAGAAAACCTATGTATAAAAATGTTGCAGCATACGGACATTTTGGAAGATGTGATTTAGATTTACCTTGGGAGAGAACTGATAAAGCAAAAACTTTAAGAGAACAAGCTGAAATTTAATTTAAAAAAAGAATAAAAAAGGATGTCATTAAATTTGACATCCTTTTTAATTTGAATTTTGCATTTTACTAAATATATTGACCCCTGTTAAAACACATATTACAGATAAAAAACCTAATCTAGCCCAATTCATATAAAACCAAAAAGTACTTCCATATATTATGGGTAAAGAGGTCTTTGTTTCATTGGAAAATATAGATATATTTATAAAAATATTAGCTGATATTATCAAAGCTACAAGGCTTAAAATAAATATAATAATATTTATTAGTTTTGTACTCATAAAAGGTTCTCCTTGATATAAATAATTATGACACCAATAATTTTACCAAAATTTATGTAATTAAAGTATTAATTGAACTAAGTTTAAATTAAAAAATGCTTTATAAGATAATTAAATAAAAATTATAAAACATACATATATATGATATCACTGTAATTGATAATTTACAAATTTATAAATTTTTAGACATTATTAATGTTATAATATTAATAAACAAGTGGGGAAATATGATTTTAAATGGAAGGAATACATGAGTAAATTTAATAAATTTATGGCTTCAGCCCTAGGGGTAGGAGCTGCCAAAATAAATACTATAGTACATACTAAAAATATAATGCCAGGAAAGCGAATAGAGGGAATTTGCAAGATAAAAGGTGGTAAAGTTGAACAGTATATAGATCAAATTACAATAGGAGTTTTTACTAACTATAAAAAAGAAGTTAATGATAAAGTTATACAAGAGTATCAAAAAATACACTCTCATACTATCAAAGTAGATAGAAATGTTTTACCAAATGAAGAGTTTGAAGTTAATTTTAGCTTTATTTTATATAAGAGAGTTCCTGTTACTAAGCAAAAATGCGAGGTTTGGTTATCAACAGGATTAGGAATTGCAAATGGAATAGATTCAACTGATAGAGATTATATAAATGTAGATTACAACGAGTATATGAAAAATACAGTTGATGCTATAGGTGAGTTAGGATTTTCTCTTAGAGAAGTGGAAAATGAATATTGTAAGGCAAGATTAAATAATTTAAATTTTGTTCAAGAATTTGAGTTTGTTCCAACTAGAGGAGTTTATAGAGGTAGATTAGATGAATTAGAAGTTGTTTTTATACCTACTAATACTCATTTGGATATTCTTTTACAAGTAGATAGAAAAGTAAGAGGACTTATGAGTTTTATTAGTGAATCTATTGGGGCAGATGAAACTAATTTAAGAATAAGAATGGAAAATAGCCGTAAGTTTACAAAAGAAGAAATAAAAAGGGAAATCGAAACGGTACTTAGAAAGTATTCATAAAAATTAAAAAAATACTTATAAAGGAGATAATAAAAGTTATCTCCTTTAATTTTTTTAGATTAAAAATTTTATAGACTTTATAATTATAATTTAAAAAAATTGGGAAAATGTACTAAATTAAAATGTAGAATTTTGTTGAAAAACAGAAAAAATAAAGTTAATATTAAATACTAGGGATTTAATTAAATTTATAAATAAGGGAAGTGAGGTATGTATAAAAATACAAAAATTATAGTTACTACTACAGTAATTATCCTATTATCTACACTTGTCTTTCTTTTTTTCAATTCTAAAACGGAAATATATCTTACAAAAGAAGAAAAACAGTGGATACAAGAACATAAGGATAAAGAAATAGTAGCTGAAAGTGTGCCTAAAAATAGAATTTACTATACAAATAAAAATGGAAAAACTTTTGGAGTATTTAAAGATGTACAAGAATATATAAATCAATTGTATGATATAAATATAGTAATGAAGGATAATGTTAAAGAACCTGATATATTTTGGTCTGTTGAAACTGATGATATAAATTTAAATAATTATAAAAATTATATAAAAACAAAACAATATGATTTAGATACATTAAAGATTTATACTTCAAAAGAAATCAATTCTTTAGATGATGTAAAAAATAAAAAAATTGCCGTTCATAAGTCTTTCAATAAAACTCAAGAAACTTATGGCAAATATATGAATTTTATAGAAGTAGATGACATTAATGATATTAAAAAACTTTATGAAAATGGAGAAGTATTTGGATTTATACTAAGTTCGTCAGCTTTAAAATATTTAGACATATCTCAAAATAAAGCTGTGTACTCAAAAGATATATCTAAGGAACTTAAACTACAAATACTAGCTTACATAAAAGAAGATGAAATTTTAAAAGGACTAATAGATAAAGCTTTAAGTAGTATAAATTTAAGAAAAATGAATGAAATAAAAACCAAAAATCAAATTGAATATATAAAATATAATTTAGGGTTAAGCGAAGAAGAAAAACAATGGTTACAAAAATATAAAGAAATACCTATAAAAATTAATCATAAATTTAAACCGTATTATTATAAAAATATGTTAAATAAAAAAATCGGCATTTTAAATAGATATATATCGGAGCTAGAGTATATTTTAGGAGTTAGATTCATTGAAAGTAAAAACCAAGAACCACAACTTTATTTTGGAGTTAATAAGTCAGATAAAGAAGCAAGCAACTTAGAAATAATGAAACCGTATAATAGTTATAAATTATGTATATTTTCCAAAAGAGAAATAGTTATAGATAATTTAAATCAGTTAGAGGGCTATAAAATTGGAGTTATAGAAAATTCAGCTGAAAAATATATAAAATCTAAAGTATTAAGTTCAAAAGTTAAGAAGTATAATAGTTACGATGAAATGGTAACTGCTCTTGAAAATAATAAAATAGATTATTTATTAGGAGATTCAACTATCATGCAGTACTGTATAAAAGAAAATGACAGTATAAAGAAAATTTTTGATGTAGGTGTGGTAGATGAAATATTTTACGAATATATAGGTGTAAATAAAGATAATAAAATTTTAGTTAATATAATGAAAAAATTAGATAATAACATAAATACCGATGTATTGCCTAAGTATAATAAAAATAATGTAAATAACATAGATGATTTTGATTACTCATTTATAATGAAGGTAGTTCATATATTTTTATTTATGATAATAATAAGTTCTATATATATAATAATTTTAAGAAAAGAAATTAAGTCTAAACTTGAATTGCAAAAAAACTTAAAAAAAGCAGTTTCTGAAAACAAACAACTAGTAATGTCTTTAGTGGAAACACTAGAAGATGTAAACTCTTTAAATGATAGTGATACAGGAAGTCATATACATAGGATTTCTAAATATTGCGAAATAATAGCAAAGCGTATAACGGATGATGAACATTTTATAAGAGAGATTACTTATTTTTCATCACTTCATGATATAGGAAAGGTGGCTATACCTGATAGCATTTTAAAAAAGCCAGGAAAGTTAACAGATGAAGAAATGGAAATAATGAAAACTCATGTAACTAAAGGATATGAAATCATTAAAAAGAACAACCTAAGTGATATTGCAAATAACATAATACTTTATCATCATGAAAGATATGATGGTAGGGGATATGTAAAAGGATTAAAAGGAAACGAGATTCCTATAGAGGCTAGAATAGTTGCAATAGCAGATGTGTATGATGCTTTAAGAATGGATAGATGTTATAAAAAAGGATTTTCTCATTTAAAGGCTATGGAGATAATAATATCAGAAAAAGGTAATCATTTTGATCCAAAACTAGTTGATATTTTAGTTGATGTAAATGAAGAAATAGATAAGATATTTAGTGAAAATAATTAAAAATACATGGTCAAGTATAAATATATAAAGCCCTTAAAATACAAATAAATGAATTTTAAGGGCTTTATAATTAATAAACACATAAAGAAAATGTTTGCCTAGAAAATGATAAAATACACAAATATTAAATTTTAGAACCTAAAAGTTAATTATTTTTTGAAGTAGATTTTTTCTTTTTAGAGCTTATTCCTCCATTAACTTTAATATATTCGTTATGTACGCTTTTAACAACCCCAGTGAGAGCAAGTAATCCAATTAAGTTAGGAATAACCATAAGTCCATTAAACATATCAGACATATTCCATACAATAGAAACCTCACCTAGAGTTCCTAAAAATACACATATACAAACTAAAATACCATAAACTTTAACAGCCTTAACACCGAATAAGTATTTTATATTTGCTTCTCCGAAAAAGTACCAACCTATTATAGTAGAAAATGCAAAGAAGAACATACAAATTGCTATAAATATATCTCCGAATTTACCAAATACTGATGAAAATCCTGCTTGTGTAAGAGCTGTTCCTATTAATGAACCATCTGGAGTTACTGAACGAGTTGTGATAATGACTAGAGCTGTGAGATTTAATATAACGAAAGTATCTATAAATACTCCCATCATAGCAACAAAACCTTGTTCTGAAGGATACTTAACTTTAGCAACTGCATGTGCATGTGGAGTAGAACCCATACCGGCTTCATTAGAGAACAATCCACGAGCAACACCTTTTGTCATGGCTTTTTGAACAGTTGCACCGATAACTCCACCAGCAATTGCTTGAGGAGCAAAAGCACCAACAAATATTTCTTCAAAGGCTAAAGGAATGTTTTTAAAATTGATAAAAATGACTATTAAAGAACCTACGATATAAAATATTGCCATGATTGGAACTATAGTTTCTGTAACTTTGGCAATTCTACTTATACCTCCTGAGAATACTATAAAAGATAATATAGATAACAAAATACCAATAATCATTGGATTTAACCCAAAGGCCTTGTCAAAAGCAGCTGCAATTGAATTTGATTGTACAGCATTTCCCATAAAGCCCAAAGCTAGAATTATGAATATTGCAAATGCTGTTGCAAGAATTTTACCAAATTTGCCCTTAAAAGCAGCTTCTATATAGTAAACAGGACCACCTGTTACGGTACCATCTGTACCGATTTGCTTGTACTTTTGAGCCATAACAGCCTCTGCGTATATTGTCGCCATTCCGAAAAATGCGCTGACCCACATCCAAAAAATTGATCCAGGACCTCCAACAGCAATTGCAGTTGCAGCTCCAGCCAAGTTTCCAGTACCAACTTGAGCAGCCACTGCAGTAGCTAATGACTGAAATGGTGACATACCATCTTTATTAGCGGCTTCTTGCTTTTTAAAAAGACCGCCAAAAGTTCTTCTAAATCCTTCTCCAAATCCCCTTATTTGAATAAATCCTAATTGAAACGTATACCAAATACCTGTTCCTACCAGTAATACCAATAGAATATTCTTGTCCCACAATACACTATTTACTGATGATACAATCTTCATTAAAAAATCCATAGTAGTACCCCCTAGATATTTAAGAATAACTAATTTCCATTAGTTACCTTTATTATAGCACTATTTAAGATTTGTGAAAAATATATTAAATTAGCTAAACATTAGTATTTATAATCTAATTAAGGTATAAATGTATCAAAAGGAAATATTAATAGATATGTATATTTTGAAATTTTGTTATATAAATAGAAAAAATTTAGAAACTTAAGTTTTATATAAAGATAATAAAAATAGGTGTAATAACGATTTAAATTGCTAGAACACCTATGATTTACTATATATTAAAATAATAATACTATCAAATAATTAAAGCTTAGTTATTCATTAGTGTCATTATTTTAATAGTTTTCAGCTCTTACTTCAAAGAATCCTTGTGCATATTTACAAACTGGACATATATCTGGGGCTTTTTTACCCATTACAAGATGACCACAGTTTAGGCATTCCCACATTGTTTCTCCTGATTTTTCAAATACTTGCTTCATTTGTACATTATTTAGAAGTTTTCTATATCTATCTTCATGAGATTTTTCTATTTTACCAACTTCTATAAATTTTTCTGCTAAATCAAAGAAACCTTCTTCTTCTGCATCTTTTGCAAATCTAGCGTACATATCTGTCCATTCATAATGTTCACCTTCTGCACCATGTAAAAGATTATCACTAGTATCTCCTAAATATCCAAGTTCTTTAAACCATAACTTAGCATGTTCTCTTTCGTTTCCTGCTGTTTTTAAGAATAATTGATAAATTTGTTCATATCCTTCATTTTTAGCAACATCTGCAAAGAAAGTATATTTATTTCTAGCTATTGATTCGCCTGCTAATGCTTCTTTTAAATTTTGCTCTGTTTTAGTTCCTGAATACTTATTAGTTTCTTGTTTATCATTTTTAGAATTTGAGTTAGAATTTGTTTGACTAGCATCTTCTATTTTTACAAATGCTGATGCTGGACTTTTACAAATTGGGCACTTAAATCCTTCTGGAAGTTCTCCTTCATGTATGTATCCACATACTGTGCAACGATATTTAACTGATGTACTCATATTTTTTCCTCCTAAATAATTACTTTTATGAAAGTAAGATGTATGTAACATTTTTTCTGAAAGCTCACTTAGGGGCTTACCATAAAACTCTTCATAAAGTTTTTTAATTTCTTCATTTTCATGGCTTAAACGAAGGTCCATACTAGAATCTCTTTTATAAAGTCCTTCAATTCGCTTTTTACGAAGCTTATCACCTTTAAATTGAGTATCCTTTGGTTGTCCGCCTCCTCCAATGCATCCACCAGGGCAAGTCATCACTTCGATAAAGTGATATTTTTTATTTACATTTTTAATGTACTTAATAAACTCAGAAGCTTGTTTAGTTCCGTATATAACTGCTATGTTTATAGTGTCGTCGTTTATCTTAAAACTAGCTTCACGAACACCTTCCAAACCTCTTACGGTTTCTAAATCATAAAATAAATCAGGAGGATTTTTCTTTGTTATATATGCATAAGCAGTTCTAAGTGCTGCTTCCATAACTCCACCTGTATTACCAAATATTACACCTGAGCCAGAAGCCTCTCCCATTAATTTATCAAAGGAACTATTAACTAAAGACTTAAAGTCGATATTATTTTCTTTTGCCCAAATTGCTAGTTCTCTCGTAGTTATAACATAATCCATATCACGCATATTAGGTATATTATGATATTTTGAAGAAGCATTCATTTCATTTCTTAAAATCTCATATTTTTTTGCAGTACAAGGTGTTAAAGCTACGTTTACAATATCTGATGGATTTATTCCCATTTTATTTGCAAAATATGTTTTTATCGTAGGACCTTGCATACCTATAGGACTTTTAGTACTTGAAATATGATTTAACATATCTGGATGATAAATTTCTGCATACTTTACCCATCCAGGGCAACAACTAGTAAACTGAGGTAGAGGTTTATTTTTAGTTGTAAGGCGCTCTACTAATTCAGCAGCTTCTTCAGCTATTGTAAGGTCTGCTGCAAAGTTTGTATCTAAAACATAATTTGCACCTAGTTTTCTAAGTAGAGCGACCATTTTTCCTTCAACAAAACTTCCATCAGGCATTTCAAATTCTTCCCCAAGCGATACTCTAACAGAAGGTGAAGTTGAAAAGATGACTACTTTATTTTTGTCATTTATTGCTTCTTGAACTTTATTAAAATCATAAACTTCTGTAATACTTGATACTGGACAAACATTTGCACATTGACCACAATTTATACAAACTGCAGTATCGTTTGTATTTTCTAGAGAATAAGTTTTATTTACACCAATATAATCGGTACAAACATCTCTACAAGAGCCACATTTTATACATAAGTCTTCGTGTCTACAAATAGAAGGATTATCTGGTTCTATTGGAACACGAATATCCATTGATAGATGTTTACTCATTATTTAACCCCTTTCTTTAAGATTTATAAACGCTTTATTTAGGAATTTAAAATAGTAAAATAAAACGATTACTGTAAGAGTTATACCCGGAAAAATTTTCCATAAACAATTTGAAATTACTTAATATTATAGGTGAATATAGGAAATTATATTTATTTTATAAACTTAGATAAAGTAGTTAAGAATATAATATTTGGTAAAAATTTACAAAATATACCTTGCATAACGATGTATTATGGTTTATTATGAATATGTAATTACATCGTATAGTGAGGTATTATATAAAAGGAGGTGCATTATGGAATTAAATAAAGAAGTTTTAAAAGGTCATATAGATACTTTAATTTTAGCTATTTTAGATGAAGAAGATTCTTATGGATATGAGATTGCTAAAACTGTTAGAGAAAAAACCACTTTTGAACTTAAAGATGGAACAATGTATGTTTCTTTAAAAAGACTTGAGTCTAAAGGACTTATAAAGTCTTATTGGGGAAGTGAACAAGGTGGAGGTAGTAGAAGAAAGTACTATCATATAACTGATGAAGGGAAAGAAGCCTTGGATATAAAAGCAAAAGAGTGGAACTTTGTGCAAACTATTATGAATGAATTTTTAAAAGGGAGATTATAGGTTATGAAAATAATAGATGAATATTTAAATTCTTTGTATGCAAATGATAAAAGCCAAGAAGTAAAAGATTTAAAGGAAGAGTTAAAAGGTCATTTAGTAGCATCAACTAATGAATTTATAGCTAAGGGATATTCTAAAGAAGATGCACAGCTTGAAGCTATAAATCAATTTGATGATGGAGCCGATATGTTAAAGGATTTACATAAGGCTCTTAATGAAAGTAAAAAGGATAATGAAAGATTAAACAAAAGATTTATAAATGTTTTTAGAAATATATTTATACTGTCATTAATAGTAGGTCTTGCAACTTTGGTTTACTCAGATAGATTAGTTGATAAAGTAGAGTATCTAAGATATGATTTGCGTGGAGAACTTTACAAAGCAGGTATTGAAGACAAAATAGATAAGCCAGAAACATATAAAAAGCAACTTGAAAGTATATTAAAAGATAAAAAATTTAAATATATAAGGTTTGTTAATATTACTTTGCCTTCTGAGAAAAAACCTATTTATAGATATAGTGATGATTCAAATCAAACTAAATCTATGGCTATGAGAGGAGTAAACATAGGTATTCCAGATAAAAATGGAAGTTCAGCATACCTTGACCTTGGAATAGATTATAGACCTGTTTTAAGAGTTGGAAGTTTTTATAATGGAGTTTTCTATGTTGGAGTACTTTCTTTAATTACTTATATAGTTTTATTAGTAAGATATAAATTTAAATTTAAAAAAACTTTGATTTATAAAAAAGCTTAATGCACTAAAATTTTGGGTTAATTATTTTTGAAGGGAAAATGTTATTTATGAGAAAGAAAGTATTACTTTGGGCATTGGGTTTATCTACATTATTAATAGGCGGTTGTAAATCTAAAAATACAGCAGATATAAATATACTTGCAACTAGTGATTTACATGGTGTAATTCCTTATGAGATGGTTACATATGTTGAAAATGAAAAAAAGAAAGATAAAAATACAACAGTTGTAGATGCTGGAGATTTTCTTGGTAGTGAATTTGGAACTTCTGAAGATATGGATAAATATTTTCAGCAAGAAAAAAAAGATATTGATAATGGATTAGTTAATCATAGAGAAATACCTATTGCAAAGGAAATGAAAGAAGCTGGATTTGAAACTGTAACTCTTGGCAATCATGAATTTGTAGGTAGTAATAAAACTAAAGTAGACAATATGGTCGGTGATTTTGAAAAACAAGGAATAAGTGTTTTATCAGCAAATATCTATAAACAAAATGGAGATAGTTATATAAAACCTTATGTTATAAAAGAAATTAAAACTCCAAATGGAACAGTAAAGTTAGGTATATTAGGCCTTACTATTAAGGAAGTTGGAGAAAAAATAGATTATGTAGATGGAAAGAAAGTTACTGCTAAGTCTTTAGAATTAAAAGATCAACCAGGGTTTAAAGATAAATTATATATGAATGATTTGGTAGAAGATGCTAAAAAATGGGTTAAAGTTATGAAGGAAAAAGATAAGGCTGATATTATTGTAGCTGTAGCACACACTGGAGAAAAGCCAAAGAAACCTAAAAACCCAGGAAATAGAATACAGGATTTAGCTCAAAATGTCGATGGGATTGATGCAATTGTTGCAGGTCATAATCATGTTGAGATTAAACAACATGATTATAAGAATAAATCTGGAGAAACTGTTATAGTTACAGAACCAGGAAAACATGGAGAGTGTATGTCTAAAATTAATTTAAAGGTTGAAAAATCTAAAGATGGTTGGAAAGTTGACAGTAAGTCTAGTGATATTGTTCAGTTTGAGAAAAGTAAGAATATAAATAAAAAGTTATTTGACAATAGTGTAAAGTTTATGATGGGAATAGAGAGCATAAGTGAAAAGATAGGTGAGAATATAAGTTTATCAAAGACAAATGATTTAAGATGGGATAAAGCTTATGTGTTTAAACCTGAGACGCCTAGAGAAAAGATATATGATATTGTAGGATATAAGTTTGCAAGAATTACAGAAACAGATAATGTTTATAGAGTTATTCTTATGGATAAGGGCAAGGTTGTTTTTTATTCAGATTGGACTAATTATTTAATGCCATATACTATGGATTTTGATAATGCTAATTTTAAATATGGAGTTTTTGTTATGACTCCTGGTAAAAATGATTATTTTAAAGTATCTAAAGGAGATAAAAATCCATATAATGATATTTATTCAGTTAGACTTATCTATCAAAAAAAATAAAAAGTATAAAGAAAATAAAGCCATAAATATTTTTAAAAATATTTATGGCTTTATTTTCTTTATATTAGAATTTTAAATTACAGTAGAAAAATTTAATTAGTAGTAAAAATTTTTCACTATTTATGTAGAATTATCAATAAGATATATATTAAAATTAAGGTAAAGCTTAATTTGTAAAAAAAGCTTAGTATATTGAAAGTTTGTATTAATTAATTTTGGGGGAAAATATTACGTATGAAAAAGAAAGCATTACTTGGGGCATTGTGTTTATCAACATTCCTAATAGGAGGGTGTACATCTACAAAAACAACAGATATAAATATATTAGCAACTAGTGATTTACATGGTGTAATTCCGTATGAGATGGTTACATATGTAGAAAATGAAAAAAAGAAAGATAAAAATACAACAGTTGTAGATGCAGGAGATTTCTTTGATAGCGAATTTGGGACTTCTGAAGACATGGAAAAGTTTTTTAAACAAAGAAGAAAAGATAGTAACAATGGAGTAGTTACTCATAGAGAAATACCTATTGCAAAGGAAATGAAAGAAGCTGGATTTGATACTGTAACTCTTGGAAATCACGAATTTGTATCTAATGATAAAACTAATTTAGATAATATTATATATGATTTTGAAAAACAAGGTATAAGTGTTTTATCCGCAAATACTTATAAAAAAATGGAGATAGTTATACAAAACCTTATGTTATAAAAGAAATTAAAACTTCAGAAGGAACTGTAAAGTTAGGTATATTAGGCCTTACTATTAAAGAAGTTGGTGAAAGTAAGGATTATGTAGATGGCAAATTAGTACCTGCTAAGTCTTTGGAGTTAAAGGATCAGAAACAGTACAATGGAGAGCTATATATGAATGATTTAGTAGAAGATGCTAAAAAATGGGTTAAAGTTATGAAGGAAAAAGATAAAGCTGATGTTATTGTAGCTGTAGCACACACTGGAGAAAGGCCAAAGAAACCTAAAAATCCAGGTAATAGAATACAGAATTTAGCTCAAAATGTTGATGGTATTGATGCAATAGTTGCAGGTCATAATCATGTTCAGATTAAACAACATGACTATAAGAATAAATCTGGAGAAAACGTTATAGTTACAGAACCAGGAAAACATGGAGAGTGTATGTCTAAAATTAATATAAAGCTTGAGAAATCTAAAGATGGCTGGGAAGTTGCTAGTAAGTCTAGTGATATTGTTCAATTTGATAAGGATAAAAATACCAATAAAAAATTATTTGATAACAAGGTAGCAGTTATGATGGCAATAGATGATGTAAGTGAAAAGTTAGGGGAAAAGATAAGTTTATCAAAGATAAGTGATTTAAAATGGGACAAAGCTTATGTATTTAAACCTGAAACGCCTAGGGAAAAGATATATGATAAAGTAGGATATAAGTTTGCAAGAATTACAGAAACAGATGATGTTTATAGAGTTATTCTTATGGATAAGGATAAGGTCGTTTTTTATTCAGACTGGCAAAGTTATTTAATGCCATATACTATAGATTTTGATAATGCTGATTTTAAAGATGGAGTTTTTGTTATGACTCCTGGTAAAAATGATTATTTTAAAATTGCTAAGGGAGATAAAAATCCAAATAACGGAATTTATTCAACTAGACTTATCTATCAAAAAAATTAGACATTTAGTGAAAAAGGGTATCGTGAAATACGATACCCTTTTTGTTATTTATCTTTATACATTTGTAAAAGAATTTCTTCACCTTTAGAAACTAATGATTTAGTCATAGCTCCTCCAACTTGTTCTCCAGCGAGAACATTTTTAGATATTCCTTCTAGTGTGTTTTGAGGAGCATTACTTTCAATTTTATCACTAACTGGATTATAGTTATATCCCTGTTCATTAGCAATTTCCATTTTAAGCATATTTAAAGCTTTTTTTGCATTTTGATTAACTGGCTTATTCATAACATACATCCTTTCATTTGTTGTATTTATAAAATAGGATATACGTAATTAAGAATATAATACGAAATATTATATTTTTTGCCTATATTCTTTAGGTGTTACTCCGTTATATTTTTTAAAAATAGAAGTGTAGTAGGTATGGTTGTTATAACCAACTGATAAAGCTATATCTAAAATAGAATCATTATTTTCAGTTAGATATTCCTTACTTTTTTCAACTCTTATTCTATTTAAAAAATCAGAAAAAGTATAACCTGTTTCTTTTTTAAATATATGGCAAAAATAACTTTTGTTTAATTTAAGATGATTACAAACTGTTTCTAAATTTATATCATTATAATAATTTCTATGTATAAAATCTATAGCCTCTTTTATATAAGAACTAAAATTATTTTTTTTATAAATTCTATCCTTTATCATACCTTCTAGCATTGATGATATATAATCTATACAAGAATAAGGTTTAAAAGGCATATCGATTTCATCAAAAGTATTTTCGCTTTTAAATGGACCTACAATAAAGTAATTATTCTTTTTATGTTTCCCAAGTACAGGGATTACTATAAAGTGAATACTTTTAAAATAGTTAAGTTTTATTGTAGATGATACATCACTTTTAATTTCATTTATAACTTCTAACTCATTAAACATATCTAAAAAACTATCACAGTATCCCTTACTAGTTATAAATTTTAGATTTTCATCTAAAATTTGAATCGGTATTTTTAAGCAATCGTAAAAATCGCATAATATACTTTCCAATGCTCCCATAAATCACCCTCCGTGTAATACAAATATATTTATAAAAATAAAAAATATAGTTAAAGAAATAATATTCAATAGATAATAAAATGTAATTGTAAATGATAATTAATATCAAATAAACATATAAATATTATGAAAGAAATCGGGGAGAAAGTCAATGAGAAAAATTGCTATATATGGAAAAGGTGGAATAGGTAAATCTACTACTACATCAAACTTATCAGCAGCTTTATCAAGCTTAGGTTATAAAGTTATGCAAATAGGTTGTGATCCAAAAGCTGATTCTACTAAAAACTTAATGAAAGGTGAATTCATACCTACAGTATTAGATGTAATGGATAAAAAAGGTGATGACGTTAAATTAGAAGATATTGTATTTGAAGGATATAATGGGGTTCTTTGTGTAGAGGCAGGAGGACCAACACCAGGAGTTGGATGTGCAGGTAGAGGAATAATAGCTGCTTTTGAAAAGCTAGAAGAATTAAATGCATTTGAAAATTATAAACCAGACATAGTTATATATGATGTACTTGGAGATGTTGTATGTGGTGGGTTTTCAATGCCAATAAGAAATGGATACGCTAAAGATGTTTATATAGTAACATCAGGAGAAATGATGTCTATGTATGCGGCAAGTAATATTTCAACTGCTGTAAACCAATTTAAAAATAGAGGATATGCATCTTTAAAAGGTCTTATATTAAATGCTAAAAATGTTGAAAATGAAATAGATTTAGTTGAAACTTTAGCAAATGAAATAAATAGTGAAGTATTTCATTATGTACCAAGAGAAAGAATGGTTCAAATATCAGAAAATGATGGAAAGACTGTTATAGAAAAAGATAAAGAGTGTGAAATGGCAAATGTTTATTTAGAACTAGCTAGAAAAATAATAAATCAAAAATAATAAAACAAATAAAATAAAATGAAAGTCTATGGAGGAAAATATTATGAAATTTAGAAAGTTAGCATCAGTATTTATGGTATCTGCATTATTTTTAACAGGATGCCAATCAACTAGTGGTAAAAGCCAAAAGGAAGAAACTACAGAAAAAAAGCCTAGTGTTGTAGCGGCAACAGTATCTGGGGCTCAAGTTTTAGATAAATTAGATGCAAATGTTGTAGGAGTTCCTACTACTAAAATGACATTACCAGAAAAATTAAAGGGGCTTCCAGAAGTTGGGCAGGCAATGAGTCCTGATTTAGAAATAGTAGCATCATTAGAACCAGATGTATTTGTTATGGATAATATGTTTAAAGAAAAAGTTGAAGAAAGTATGAAAAAGTATGATTTAGATACTTTCTACTTTGACACAAGTACATACACAAACTTTTTAACTAGTATAGAAAAACTTGGAGCTAAAATTGGTCAAGAAAAAGAAGCTACAAAAGTTATAAATGAATTAAAAGATGTAGAAAAAGAAGCTGTTAAAAATAAAAAAGGAGAAGCACCTAAAGTAGCAATAATATTTGGTGGAGGAGAAAACTTCATGTTAGCTACTGAAAGTTCTTACTTAGGAGACTTAGTTAAAACTGTTGGAGCTAAGAATATAACTAATAATTTAGATACAAGTGTAAAATCTCCATATATACAATTTAGTTTAGAACAAATATTAGAACAAGATCCAGATTATATATTAAGATTTGCTCATGGTGAAATAGAACAAACTAAAAAAGCTTTTGATTCAGCATTTGATAAAAACCCAGCATATAAAGAATTAGACGCTGTAAAAAACAACAAAGTAATAGACTTAGACCCAAGTATTTTTAACGTATCTGCTAACTTACAAGTTAAAGAAGCTATAAAAACTCTTGGAGAAACATTCTACGGTAAATAATTATGAAACTTAATAAAAAGTACTTAACAATAGGAATATCATTAATATTATTGATTGTACTCTTAGTTTTATTAACTACTGTTGGAAGTGTAAATTTAAGCTTTGGAGAAATTATCAGTGCACTTATTAATGATGATAATAAAATGGTAACTACCATAGTTTATAAAATGAGATTACCAAGAAATATACTGGCTGTATTAGTTGGAGCAAACTTAGCTGTAAGTGGTATTTTACTTCAGTCAGTTATGAAAAATCCATTGGCGGACCCTGGGATAACTGGGGTTTCCACTGGAGCTAGTGTTGCAGCAATTATTATACTACTAGTTGCACCTCAATTTACAAGTATATTACCTATAGCTGCTTTTATAGGAGGGGCTATAGCTTGTATGTTGGTATTTTTAATGGCTTATAAAAATGGGTTAAAGCCAGGAAGAATAGTTCTAGCAGGGGTTGCTATAAACACTATATTAGGAGGGGTAATATCATATTTATCAACTATGTATAGTGATAGAATCCAAAGTGCTATGCTTTGGTTAAATGGTAGCTTGGCTACTAAAACTTGGGCAGATGTTGAAATGTTATTTGTATATTCAATCGTAGGGCTTATAGTATCATTACTACTTATAAGAAGTGCAAATGTATTACAATTAGGTGATGATGCAGCTACAAATTTAGGATTTAATGTTAATTTAACAAGACTGTTAATATCAGTAGTTGCAGTATTTTTAGCGGCAACTTCAACAGCAGTAGTTGGAGTTATAAGTTTTGTGGGACTTATAGTACCTCATATTTCAAGAATGTTAATGGGAAGTGACCATAAATTTACTATCCCATTTAGTATTATATTGGGAAGTATGGTGCTTTTAGTTGCAGATACTTTAGGTAGAACTATAGGCGGAGCAGTGGAAATACCAGTTGGGGTAATAATGTCTATAGTAGGAGGTCCATTCTTTTTATATCTATTAAGAAAGAGAGGTAACTTTTAATGATTAGTTGTAAGAATTTAAAAGTTGGATACGAAGAAAAAATAATAATTGAAAACCTAAGCCTAAATATTAAAAAAGGAGAAGTAGTATCTATAATAGGACCTAATGGATGTGGAAAATCTACACTACTTAAAAGTTTATCTAGGATGATAAAACCAGTAAGTGGTGATATATATATACAAAGTGAAAATATAAAAAGTTTAAAAAACAAAGCTATATCTCAAAAGATGTGTTTATTGTCACAACACAATGATGCACCAGGAGACTTAACTGTTGAAGAACTAGTTTATTTTGGTAGAATACCTCATAAAAAATGGTATGAAAGTAAAAGTAAATCAGATGAAGAATTAGTTAATTGGGCAATAGAAAATACAGGATTAACAAGATATAAAAACACTCCTATAAGTTCATTATCAGGAGGGGAGAGACAAAGGGCATACATAGCTCAAGCCCTTTGTCAAAAACCAGATGTTCTTTTACTAGATGAGCCAACTACATATTTGGATATATCTTATCAACTTGAGCTTATGGAATTAGTAAGAGAAATAAATGAAAGACTTAATATCACTATAGTTATGGTACTTCATGAACTAAATCAAGCAAGTAAGTATAGCGATAGACTTATTATTATGAAAAGTGGGGAAATTGTTTCTGATGGATGTCCAAAAGAGATAATAAATAAAGAAATTATTAAAAAGGTATATAACATAGATTGTGATATAGATAATGATCCGATCTCTAATAAACCAAGAATACATCCTATTCAAACAATAAAAGTCGCTTAGGGAAAGGAATAAATATGTATAGTTTAGACGTTTTAAATAAATTAGATGAAATAAATGATGATAAAGATATAAAATCTTTATCCCATGCAATATTTCCAGGGACACACTGTCCATTGTTTGGGGTAGCACTTACAGCAAGTTATATAAAAAATATGCCACTAGTAGTAGTTGGAACTAGTGAATGTACATATTACACTAAAAACTTTGCATATCATAGGCAAAAGGGTAAGGATAGTGTATATTCAATAGCACTTAAAGAAAAAGATGTAGTATTTGGAGCACAGAAAAAGGTTGAAAAAGCTATAAAGCAAATTATAGAAATAGAAAATCCAGATGCAATAATGATAGTTACAACTTGTGTTCCAGAACTTATAGGAGAAGACTATTCATCTATTGAGTACAGTTTAAGTGAAGAAGTTGATATACCAATATTTGTAGTAAATACAGAACATTTTAAATGTAATTCACATATTCCGGGAATGACTAGGGCTTTAAAATCATTAGGAAGTGCTATGAAAAAATCGGATTTAAAAGAAGGTATAAACATATTAGGTCATAGACAAAGTGAAGTTGAAAAAACTGAATTAGTTAAATTACTAAAAGATCAAGGGATAAAAATAAATACAGTTATACCATCTAAGTGTGATATAGAAGATATAAAAAATGCTACAAGTGCAAAGTTAAATATAGTGACTGATATGATAGCACTAGCTTTAGCTGAATATATGAAAAATAAGTTTGATATAGATTATATATACTTTGATAAGCATATGAACAAAGAAATAATATTTAAAAACTATGAAAAGCTAAGTGAAATATTAGGAATAAACTTAAATGAAAAATTAGAAAAAGAAAGAAAAATATATGATGAGCTGTTCTTAACTTTAAGTGGAATTTTAAAAGATAAGAAATTAATATATGGAAATACTCCAATGATGGCTTTTGAAACAGTAGATTTTTTAAGTGATTTAGGAGCAATACCTGTATTTGTTCAAGTTAGAGAATTATATGAACAAGATAAGATCTTTAAAGATAATTTAATCAAAAAAGGTCACAATCCATATATAAGTAGAATAGCAAATATTGCTCCACTAAGACATTTATACGATACAATAGGAGCAAATATTTATATAGGACATGAAAATCCTATGCTACTTAAAGAAAAAGGACTTATGCAGATAACTCTAGATTCTCATGCACAAAAAATTGGATATGAACTACCAATAGGTATGATGAAGGATTTAATAAAACTATTTGAAATGAAAAAAGAACACAAAGGAGGGATGATGCATGGAGGCTTATAAGTATTTTCCTGTAGCAAATGATAGAATGGGTATAATTTGGACACTATCTTCTATAAAAGATGCTTGTATTGTAGAGTTTGGACCAGCTGGGACAACTCACTATGCAATTGAAGGTATAGGAAGTCTAAATGGAGAAGATGAAGCAAAAGTATATTCTACACATATGGACCAAAGTGATGTTACTTTTGGAAAGTATGAAAGACTTGAAAAAGCTATATTAGAAATTGATAAAAATATTTCACCTAAGTATATATTTGTCATGGCATCATCAATATCATCTATTATCGGAGCTGACATAATAAGTGTGTGTGATACTTTAAAAGATTTGACAAATGCAAAGTTAATTCCAATAACTACTGGAGGTTTAAAAGATGATTATAATACTGGAGTAGAGTATGCTCTAGAGTTATTAGCTTGTGAGATTGTAAAGGATAACAATATCGATATAAATAAGTACAACATATTAGGGGCTAATATTGATAAGTATAATTATTTATCTGATGTAAAAGAAGTTGAAAGAATTATGAATAATTTATTTGATAAAAAATTAAATACAACTTTTACAGCTAATACAAGTATAGATGAAATTGAAGAAGCTTCAAAAGCATCATTAAATATAGTTATTAGAAAAGAAGCTTTAAAAGCTGCTGAGTATATGAAAGAAAAATATAACATTCCCTATATTTATAAGAATTTATATGGTTTGAAAAATACTATTAAATTTATAGAGTCTATAAAAGCAATTGATGGGTATATATTAAATGAAGTAAGATACAATGAAGAAATTAATTTTGTTAAGAAGAACATGTTTAGTATAAAGAGAAAGTTTTATTTCTATGATAAAACTAAAGACTGTGCTGTGTTTGGGGATTATGATACAGTTATTGGAATTAGTGATATGTTAAATGAGTTTGGATTTAATGTTGATAGAAAAGAAATTCTTTATAAGACTAATTGTGAAGATGAAGATGTTTTAATAAGTACCTCGGAGTTAGATAGAATGAAGTATTTAAAAGATAAAGAATTATTAATGCTTTTAGGAGATGGGCCAAGCTTAGATATGGTTCATAATTCAAAACTGGATTTACAAGTTAGTAATCCAAACCTAGAGAAGATAAACATATATCCATATACTCCATTTGTTGGGTTTAGAGGATGTTTATATATAATGGAAAAAATATTAAATATAAAGGCTTAGGAGAGAGAATATGCAAAATTTATTAAATATACAAAAGAGTTTAATGATAAGTTCATTAAGTAAGGAAAATCAACCAGAGATAAGTTATGCTCCTTTTATAATGAAGGATAATAATTTATATATTTATATAAGTAAGACTGCTAGTCATTATCAAAATCTAATTGATAATAGTAATTGTTCAGTTATGGTTATTGAAGATGAAAGTACATGTAAGACTGTATTTGCAAGACAAAGAGTAAGTTTTAGTTGTGAAGCAAGTATTTTAAAGGAAAATGTAGAGGTTGTGTTTGAAGAGTTTGAGAATGTTCATGGATCTCAAATGATGACGGTTTTAAAGAATTTAGATTTTGATATATTTAAGTTGGATATAAAGAAGGGAAGACTTGTTAAAGGGTTTGGGCAAGCTTTTGATATTTTAGTTAAAGATGGTGAGTTTGAGTTAAATCAAGTTGTTGGGGATGGGCATAAGTAAACTACAACTATAAGGCTTTTAGTGGCAGTAGCTTTATAGCACCTTCCTTCACTGAAAGCCAAAGAGCGGCTTTAACGTTTCGTCAGGTTGCTATAAACCTACTTGCCACTACTTCGATTAGCAATTTAAAAGAGGGTATCGTGAAATGCGATACCCTCTTTTGTATTTAACTATTTAGATTTAACAAAATATGATAAAATAGATTTAACAATATATTTTGAATATATAAAAAATTAAACAAGGGGGAAAAGGATGGTTATAAGTTTTTATAACTCTAGGGAAGATTATATAAAGCATTTGAACTACTCAAATATATTAATTTCAAAGGTTTTAAGTATTTTATTTGTACTTTTTTTATTTTTTAAATCCATAAGTATGATTTTAAAATTCAAGGGGTTATTTATGATTATTGCTTTTTTTACAGCATTAATTATATGTTTTTTAGGATATATAATTTGTAAATTTGCATTAAAAATGCTTAATCATATATTTGATAAACTATGTTTAGAAAGAAATTTAAATAAAGTTCTTAGCAATTATCCTAATATGATAGGAAATAAAATTATAGAAATTAATAATGATAAACTTATTATTATATCTAATGATGAACGTTTAGAATACGATTATCCTAAGCTATTTGTAAATACTTCTCATAAAGATATTATAGATATAGCATATGATAAAAAAATATTATGTACAATACCGATAAGTGTATTTAAAAGTACTGATGAAAAAGATGAATTTGTTAATCTACTAAAAGAAAGAATAAAAAGTTCAAAATAAAATTAAAAAAGCTAAATAATATAGAAATTTTATTATAATCAATATTGTTCGGAAATTATTTAATTTATATTTTATGTAGGGTTTAAATGGGGATAGAAATTTAGAAAATATAAAAGAGGGTATCGTGTTTTACGATACCCTCTTAAATTTAATTATATTCTCTTAAAAAATCTATAAATAATTTTTTTGCATCATCAGGGTTAGGCTTTTCCACACTTATAACATGACCTGTTTCACCATAAGTTAAATTATATTCTTGTTTATAATGTTTTTGAATATCCCATCCTATATCTTTAGAATCCTTAGTTTTTGTAATTATAAGGTCTTTAACTGTTTTTACATTTTTTTTATCGCTTAAATTAATTGTATTTATTTTTTCGTACTTATTAAATACAACAGTAATATATTCATATTCGTTAACTTTTATTTCAAATGTTGATCTGTCTTTATCATATGGATTTTCTAATTTTTTAAAACCTGAATTAAACTTAACTAAATCTTTACTTGTAAAACTATCTTTAGATTCTATTGCTTTAATTAAATTCAAATAAATTTTATATGTATCAGGATTAGATTTATCTAATTTAAATATTTTAGATGTTTTATCTAAATCCTTAATTGACTCTGTAGATACTTGTAGTGAAATGGATTTTTTATTAGTTGAAGGATCTAAATTACCTAATGTAATTGAATTTATACTGGAGTTTTTATTATTAATTTTATATTCAACATTTCGAGCATAATAAGATTCTTTTCCATCTATTTTATTGTAATAAATTTTTATTTGCTCATTATTTTTTTCATATATATCAACTATATCATTATTACCTAAGCGCTCAGTTTTTACTAATTTTAAATCTTTAATTTTACTTCTTAGATTTTCTACAGATATATCTTTATCCATAAATTCAATTAAATCAAAAAAGGTATTTTGAAATTTACTTAACTTATGATTATTTGAAACTTTATTTTCAGTTGTAAGTGCATAAGATACAAATAAATTGTTTTTGATATTTGGATTTATAACAGGAGATAATGCTCCAATAGTTAATATACCTATAGTTGTACATATTAATTTTTTACCTTTAGTTTTTTTCATAAGTTTTACATTCATACTTTATCCTCCATATATTTTTATCTTTTATAAGAGTTTTAAATCTAAGATGTTTATTTTGATAGGTTAAAATCATAAGGGTTAATAGTTATTTAAAAAGCTTTTTAGAAAATATTTATTTGAAAATTATAATTGGGATTTTATTATGTATGTTTAGAATATATTTTCAACTAATCTAGAAATTAGTGTATTCATTATTTTTTGTCAGATACTTAAAAGCTTAGAATTTATTTACTAGTTGTTTTTATATTTCTCCACAGCAACTTTAAAACCTTTAATTCTTCTTTAGATAATTGAAGTTTATTTTTCAATATATTTATATAAATTAACTTTAATTAATGTATTTCGACATGATTTTTGGGAAAATTTGATGTTAATGTGATATTTTTAAATCATGGAGGGGATAAAATGAATAAAATATATTTTGTTAGGCATGCTAAACCTGATTTTTCAGTACATGATGATTTAACTAGGCCTCTTACTGATAAAGGGATTATAGATAGCAAAAATATATGTGAATTTTTAAAGGAAAAAAGTATAAATAAAATATATTCAAGTCCATATAAAAGGGCAATAGATACTATAAAGGAACTTGCACAAAATCTTAGTATCAAAATAGAAGTAGTAGATGATTTTAGAGAAAGAAAGATAAGTAATATTTGGATAGAGGATTTTAATAAATTTTCAAAAAGTCAGTGGGAGAATTTTGAGTATAAATTAAATGATGGAGAAAGCTTAAATGAAGTACAGTCTAGAAATATAAAGGCACTTCATAGGATACTTAATGAAAATAGTAATCAAAATATAGTTATAGGAACACATGGAACTGCACTAAGCACCATAATCAACTATTACGATAAAACCTTTGATTATTTATCTTTTACCAAAATTAAAGATGTAATGCCATTTATTGTATGTATGGAGTTTGAGAAAACTAATGTTTTAAATATAGATTATATTTTAGAAGATAGTGATAGTATATTAAGCTTAAATTAAAAATTATTTACGGGGGATATTATGAAAAATTGGTTTGATTTTTATGATTCATTAAAAAATACTTATGGAGCAGAGCCAGAACATAAAATTATTGAGTATATTGATTTGATTGAAAAAGGAAAAGTATTAGATTTAGGAGTAGGAACAGGAAGAAATTCATTTTTTCTTTCAGCATTAGGATATGAAGTAGAAGGGGTAGATATTTCTAAAGAAAATATAACTTCTTATCTTAATAAAGCAAAAAATTTGGGATTAGATTTAAAAGGAACTGTAATGGATATTAAAAATTTTGAAATTAAAGAAAATGAATATTCATTAATAATAGTTTCATGGGTTTTAAACTTTTTTAGAAAAAGTGAGATAGATATTATTATTGAAAAAATTAAAAAAGGATTAAAGAAAAATGGAATAGTTTATTTTTCTGCATTTTCTATTTTATATGATTTTTATATTAAAAATTTAGATAGATTTTGTGGTGAAGAAAATACTTTGTATTTTGAGGAATATAAAACGTATAGGTATTACTATTCTAGTAAAGATGAGATTTTAAATTACTTTAATAGTCTAGAAACAATTTCAATCAAAACAGGAAT
This sequence comes from Paraclostridium sordellii, assembly GCF_000953675.1. Classification (NCBI taxonomy): domain Bacteria; kingdom Bacillati; phylum Bacillota; class Clostridia; order Peptostreptococcales; family Peptostreptococcaceae; genus Paraclostridium; species Paraclostridium sordellii. Next base: position 787,746 of record NZ_LN679998.1, read on the forward strand.
GGAATTAGATATAGATGAGAATATAGGTAAGCATTATCATCACACAATAGAGTATATTGGTAAAAAGTAATTTGAAATAAAATTTAAACTAACTAAATAAAATAAATAGCTATATCTATAAGATATGGCTATTTATTTTATTATATTTATATATAATCCAGTATTAAGATATAATATATATAATCTGATATGTAAGTATATCAAGATAAAATCAAAAGGAGATAAAATAAAGATGACTAAAAACTTTTTACCAAGGATAAAAACATTAAACTCCAAATTTCTTGAGTACATTAAATTTAATATAGTAGGGATATGTAATTTTTGTGTATCTCAGATTTTTTATCTTACATTATATATTGGATTTAAAATTAATTATATAGTAGCCTACACACTGACAAGTTTAATCAGCATAACTGCTTCTTATTTTTTAAATTCAAAAATTACTTTTAAAAATAAAGATTTTTCTTTAAAGAAGCTTTTGCTTACATTTTTAGTTTATATATTTGAATATGGAATAAATATGCTAGTTATTATAATTTTGGTTAATTACATACATATAAGCAAGGTATTTGCACCTATGGTAGCTCCAGTAGTTTCAACCATACCTGTATTTTTATTAATGAGATTAATAATTAAAAGTGAAAATTAACTTACATAAATAGTTTATAAAATATAAAGAGGGTATCGCATTTTACGAGAACCTCTTTATATTTTATAGAAAATGGACTATATATGTCCTATTTGATGATTATTATAGTAGACAAATCTAAGTTGTATAAATATAAAAACTATATACAGTATAGATTTAGGTAAGAGTAATTATTTTACTAAAAAAAGGAACAATATAAAAAGAATAAAATTTTATTAAATGAATTATGAGGTGTATTTATGGAAAACTTTATTAAACAAGCAAAATTGATAAAAGAAGATTTATTAAATTATAGAAGGACAATTCATAGTAATCCAGAGGTTGGAGATAAATTACCAAAAACTAAAGCTTTTGTAATGGATAAGTTAAGAGAGTTTGGATATGAACCTATAGAAATTTGTGAAAGTGGGATAGTAGCTACTATAGAAGGTAATAAATCTTCAAAAACATTTTTATTAAGAGCAGATATGGATGCTCTACCTATGAAAGAAGATACCAATTGTGATTTTAAATCAAATAATGGATGTATGCACTCTTGTGGACATGATATGCATACTGCAATGCTTTTAGGTGCAGCTAAATTACTTAAGCAAAATCAAGACCAAATAGAAGGAACTGTTAAATTAGTATTTCAACCAGATGAAGAAGGATTTACTGGAGCTAAAAAAATGATAAAAGCAGGAGTACTTGAAAATCCTAAGGTTAATGCAGCCATGGCTATGCATGTTCATTCTGGAACACCTTCAAATGTTGTGTTATACGGACTAGGAACTAGCATAGCTGGATGTAATAGATTTAGAATAGTTGTAAAAGGAACTGGATGCCATGGAGCTATGCCAGAAACAGGTGTAGACCCTATAAATATAGCTGCTCATATATATTTATCTCTACAAGAAATAACTAGCAGAGAAATACCTCCAACTAAGCCAGCTGTGTTAACAATTGGTAAGTTTGTAGGAGGAGATGCTCCAAATATAATACCGAAAGAAGTTATGATGGAAGGGACTATAAGAAGTTTAGACAAAGAATTAGGACAATTTATATTTAATAGAATAAATGATATAGTAAAATCAACAGCAAAAATGTTTAGAGGAGAAGCTGAGCTAATAGAACTATCTTCAGTTCCACCGTTAGCAAATGATACAGATTTAGCTAAAGAATTAGGCTCTTATGTAAAGGATTTAGTTGGTGAAAAAGGTGTTGTTGAATTTGAAGGTGGGGGTATGGGTTCAGAAGATTTTGCATCTTACTCATATGAAGTTCCAAGTGTTTATTTTATGTTAGGTGCAGGTACAAAACAAGAAAATCCACTATATGGAGAGCCAATGCACAATAATAAGGTTGTATTTAATGAAGATATAATGGTAACTGGAGCAGCAATGCATGCGTATTGTGCAATTAAATGGTTAAAAAATAATAAGTAGCATAAAGAATTTACTTAGAAGGAGATTTAGATGAGATTATTGGAAATACTATTTTATTTATTAAAAATTAATTCTAAAACCACAATTAAAGAACTAGCAGAAAGGTTTAATGTATCTGAAAAAACCATACAAAGGGATTTAGATAAATTATCACTTATTGGTATTCCTATAATTTCATACAGAGGTTTTAATGGAGGAATAGAACTAGATAAAAACTATATAATAGCTAAATATGTACTAACTGAAAATGATTATAAAGATTTAATATTATCATTGTATATTTCTGAAAATATAATAGAGGACTTAAAAAAATCAGACTTAATTAACAAATTTAAACTTGTTGACTCAACTAGATGTAGTGAAATATTAGAAAAACTACAAGATAGATTAGTTATAGATTTAGAAGAAGATAAAATAAGAACTGATAGTTATATAAAAAAAGTAATTAATAATTGTCTAGATAAAAAATCTTTTGTAAGGGTAGAAGTTAAAGGAAATATTAAAGAGATATTTCCAATCTCTTATGTTTTAAGAAGAGAAGGACTATATTTATATTTTTATGATAATAATTATAAATTAATACTGTTAGATACTATACGTAATGCCTGGGAATGTGAAAGGTATTATAATGGATCAATAATTAAATATAATGATAATAAAGATAAATTATTAGTTGAGAGTTAATAAATAAAAAAAGGGTATCGTAAAATACGATACCCTCTTTTTATAAAGAATTTGATTTATTAACACCATTTATTAACATAATATATTGAAACAAATCTGTTGTTACTTGATTATTTTTAGGATTAGGTTTGTAATGTAGTGGATATATAAAATCTTTAGTAAAAGGAGAATATTTCCCATCTAATTTAAAAAGTACGTCTTTTCCTGAATTTATATAATCATTAAAAAGATTTTTATCTATTTTAGAATAAAGATCCATATAAACTTTACTAGAATACCTTAAATAAGATAGATTATAAATTTGAAATATTTTGAGAATTTTACCTATACACTTAAATTTGGATTATTATATTTTAGTAAATCGTCTAATCCATCAAAGTTATTTCCTGTAACAACTAATACATCTTGAGGAAGTATGTTAGTTGAGCCATTTGGAATTATAACCTCTCCATGACGCTTTATCATAACAATAAGAATATCCTCAGGTATATTAGAATCCATGATAGTTTTATTTGCAATACCACTATCATAATCGACAGTTATTTCTAATAGCTTTGTATTTATTTCTTCCTTATAATCATTAAATGTTTTTAATACTGGAGACTCGTCATCAATTAAATCAAGCTTTTTAGCAATGGCAGGTAAAAGAGTACCCTGTATGGCAACAGAAAACAGTGCTACAAAGAATACTATATGAAAAATATCACTTTCAATAGGAACTCCATAAGTTAGGGCATATATTGCAAAAACTATTGAGGCGGCTCCTCTAAGTCCTACCCAAGATACAAAGAGTTGTTGTTTTATAGGAACTTTAAACCAACTTAATATACTAAAAGTTGCAATTGGTCTTGATACAAAAATCATAAATATTGATATAGAAACTCCCTGTAAAACAATAGAAGGTATTTTAGATGGAAATGCCAATAGTCCTAATATGAAAAATAGCATAATTTGCATAATCCAAGATATCCCATCAAAGAATTGAAAAACACTTTTTTTATGAGGTATTTTGCTATTACCTATCATAAGACCAGATATATATACAGATAAATATCCATTGCCACTAAAGTATTCACTTAAGGCGTAAGATAAAACTGCAATTCCCATAATGAATATAGGGTAAAAACCATCTATCTCAAAATGAATATGTCTTAATAAATAAATTGTAAGTTTGGATAATAAAACTGCTACTATAATTCCAACCACAACTTGATTTAAAAGCATAGGTAATATAGAACCATAACCTTTATTTCCAACAAGGCCTAGTATAATAACAGTTAACATATAAGCTAGTGGATCGTTACTGCCACTTTCGATTTCTAATATTGAAGCAATAGAGCCCTTTAAATTTAGCTTTTGAGAACGTAGTATTGCAAATACCGATGCAGCATCTGTAGAGGCCACTACAGAGCCTATAAGCAATCCTTCTAACAATGTTGTATTGAGCATCTTAAAACAAAACAAACCTGTTAAACCAGCCGTTATAACAACTCCAAGAGTTGAAAGAAGTATAGATGAAAAAGCAACCGGCTTTGCCATCTCCCAGCTAGTACCAAATCCTCCATAAAACATTATAAAAACCAATCCAATAGAGCATAATTGGCTTGTTAGTTCATAGTTATCAAAATATATTCCAACAATACCATCAGAGCCAAATAGCATTCCCAATACTATAAAGATTAAAAGAATAGGCACTCCAAATTTATATAAGATTTTGCTTGAAGTTATGCATATTAGTAAAACTAATGCACATGTGATCATTAAACTTGTCAAATAATTACTACCTCCTTTATTTGAGTTAATTAAGTTTTTAAATTTTAAAATTTAGAATTATTATAGGTAGGATTTTGAATAATATATAAACTAAAACTGCTTTAACTAAATATATTAATGATTGTTTTTTATTATATATTAGGACTAAATTGAAATTTTCTTTCTTTAATTTAATTTTAATATAAAGTTTACATTGATTCTACAATATATAAAAATTTATTTGTAAAATATGTGTTAATAAAAATTTTAATTTAAAGTAAAATTATAGGTAACTTCCAGTAAATAACAGTGGTCTTTAGATTACAAAGCTAAACTAGGGGAATATATGATTAAAGAAAGTATATTTTTAGTCCGTAAATACTTTATATGAATATAAAATAAATTATGCTACAGAGGAGGCTGACTTAAAAGTTGAAAATGATTAAGAGGAATATAATTTTAAACAGAATAAAAGGCATAGTTTATATATCATTAATAAGCATTTTTTTGATTCAATTGATAGAACTAAATCTTTCTAAGGAATTAAAAGAAACTACAATTGAAGTAAATAATCAAATTTCTAAAAAAATATCATTAGACATAGATAATAATATGGATAAATTATCTTATATAGATAGATATATAAAAAATGATATTAAGGAAAGCAAAAACAAATACGATGAAAATGGATTATTAAGGAAAATAAACACCATAAGTGATGGAAAGCTATTTAAATACATAGGGGTAGTAAATAAAGATGGATATATTAATTTTGGTAAGGGTAAAAAAGTATATGTAGGAGATAGAAGATATTTTAAAGATGCTATTTTAGGAAACGACACAGTAAGTGATGTAGTAGAAGATAGATTTAATCATGAAGCATCTATAGTATACTCTAAGCCTATAATAATAAATAATAAAATACAGGGGGTTATTGTTGGTTTTCAAAGTAAAGCTTCTCTACAAAAAAGTTTAGTTGAAAATGTTTTTTCAAATAATACAAAAGTAGCTATAGTTGATAAAACAGGAAAACTATTAATCACTTCAGAGGGAGAAGAAACACTTTATGAAGACTTTATAAAAAAAGGAATATCTAATTATAGTGAAAAAAACTTTCAAATATTTAAAAATGACCATATGAAATATGTAATGTCATTTGACAAAATAAAAGAAAGTGATTGGTATGTTGTTACAGTAGCATCTGTAAAACAAGCTTTTAAAGGAACATATAATACAATTAGATTAGCAAGATTAGCCATTGCTATAATACTATCCTCATATATAATCTTAGCTACAGTAAAAGATTTAAAAAAAGCTAAACAAATAAAAGAAATGAAAGATAGAGACTGTTTGACTAAGCTTAGAAATGCACATAAGTTTAAAAAAGATTGCAGTATAGTTTTAAAAAATAGTAATAAAGAAGATAATTACGTAAATATAGTCTTTGATATTAAAAACTTAAAAAGTATAAATGAGCTATTTGGATATAGTATTGGAGATAAAATAGTAGTAAAAATAGCTGATGATATAAGAGATATAGAATTTGAAAACATTAGTGGTAAGATAGGGGAAGGTATATTCTCAATATTATTTAAAATAGAGGATTTAGAGGATTTAGACAACAAAATAAAATACATAGAAGATAAAACTTCACTTTACTTTGATGGTAAAAATAAAATAGATTTAGAATTAAATGTAGGCGTATTTAAAATAAACGATAGAGAAATGGAAATGGCTAAAATTATAGACAATTCAAATGCTGCAAGAATGGAATCTAAGAAAAATAGAGAATGTCTATATTATATATACAACGATGAACTAGAATTAAAAACTCATCAAGAGATTATTATAAAAAAAGATTTAAAAAATGCATTTAAAAATAAGGAAATAGAGTTATTATACCAACCTAAAGTAAATATTCATACAGAAGAAATCGAATCTGTAGAAGCATTAATTAGATGGAAACATAAAACTTTAGGATATATTTCACCAGCTATATTTATACCTATAGCAGAAAAAAATGGAGATATTAATTTAATAGGTCGTTGGGTTATAAAAGAAGTTTGTAAAGAACTAAGAAGATGCAAGGATAATAATGAAAAGATTGTACCAGTTGCAATAAATCTTTCAAGAAGAGAATTATATCAAGTGACTTTAATTAATTACATATCGAAAATAATTAAAAAATATGATATTGAACCTGAACTTTTAGAATTTGAAATTACAGAAACAGCAGATATTAATGACACTAAAATGATAAATAAAAAAGTTGGAGATTTAAGAAAGTTAGGTATGAAAATAGCAATTGATGATTTTGGTAAGGGATATTCAACTTTAGAAAATTTAAAAAATTTAGAAGTCGATACAGTTAAAATAGATAGGTATTTATCATTAGATATAGAAACAAGTGAAAAATCTAGAAAACTTCTAGAATTAATAATTAACCTTGCAAAGGAATATAAATTTGAAGTTGTATGTGAAGGAATTGAAAATATGAATCAAATAAATATTTTGAAAAATTTAAACTGTAATATTGTTCAAGGTTTTGTATATTATAGACCAATTAGCATAGATAAATTAAAAGATGTATTAAATAAGTAAATTATTTACTTAAATTTCATTGATTTGAGAATGATTAAAAATTAACTAAATTTATATAACACACAGAAAAATGTTGAAATTTCAATAGATTCAGGACTTTATTTGAAATTAAAGGTATTTTTTTCCAGTTACTTTTCCATTAATTTCTAATAAAATATATTAAAGTATTTTGATTTATTGGAGGATGAAAATGAAAGCTAGCTCAAAAGATTTATCAGTAGGTGTGGAACGAACAGTTGATAGTTTAGGAAGAGTTGTTGTACCAAAAGAAATGAGAGATAAATTGCAATTTAAAGAGAACCAGGCAGTAAACATTAAATTATTTGAAAATCATATACAAATAGAAAAATCAAAGACAACTTGTTGTTTTTGTGGTAGTGAGGAAAGCCTAGAGCTTTATAAAAATTTCTCTATTTGCAATTCATGTTTAAGCGATATTGTTGATAAGTTTAATAAATAATTATACATAAAACTTTAAAAATTAAAGCTTAGATAAATAAAAAATATAAAAAGAGTGTATCTAATGAAATGTAGTGGTTTCAATAGATACACTTTTTTATTTTAAATTAATATATATCATATTAAAGATTCGTGATATAAAAGATTATCATTACTATATAAATATAGAGTCTTATCACCAAACTTTATATATCCTTTATCCTTTTTTATAAAATTAAGCTTAGACACAAGCATAGGATAAGGAACTTCAAGAATTTCTGCCAAATCATAAAGATTTGTTTCATTTCCTAAATTTTCAATAAGCTCATTATCTGGAATTAAAAAATTACAAGCCCACTTAAGTGCTTTTAACTCCATTGAATCGAGATTAATCCTATCTGTATAATGAGTAAGAACTCCAACAAAATTTCCATCAGTAGTAAAATGATGACCAAGTTCTTCTGAAAGAACTTCTAGAGTTTTCTTTTTATCTCCTAAAATAATTTTATTTAAAGTTATAATAGGTGGGTAGCCTTCCATTTTTGTATAAAGACCTAGTAAAGAAGGCATTAAAGTAACAGTTTCAACAACTATCCCATTTTCCTCACATAATTCATATAACTTGTCTAATTTATCCATAAACAATTATCCCCCTAAAAATATAAAAAACTAATCCTCCTTTGGATATTTAAACATAAGATAGTTAAGATAACTTTCTAATTGTTCTCTAGCTTCTGTTGATAAATCCTCACATAAATTAACCTTTTGACCATCACTAGTTGTAAAATACTCTTTAGTATCTAAATCCTTTTTATAAGAATCAGTTCTATGAGTTGCAATAGTTATATCCTTATCATCTAAAGTCTTAACAGAATTAGGAACACCTATTAAATAATCTGTAGTAACATTAAAAAACTGCGCTAATAAATTTAGCTTATCAAAATCTGGATGCTTATCTTTGGTTTCATATCCTGCGATAGTTGCTCTTCCAACACCTAAAAAGTCTCCAACTTGTTGTTGAGTAACATTTTTTTCTATTCTTAAATCTTTTAATCTTTGACCAAATGACATGAAAATTCACCTCCATTAAATCTAAATTTAATTTATTCAAAACTTTTATATTAAAAATATTTAATTATCTATCTTTAATATAGAAAATGTTTACATACTTATATTTTATAGAATGTGTGTCTTAGTGTAAACAAAAATGTGACTATTTAATAAGTTTTATAGACAAGGTTTCAAAACGTTACTATAATCATAAATATAAGGTCGTGGCATTAAGACACGAAAATATTTAAGTAACATAAAGACACTCAAAGAAAAGGGGGGATTAAAATGAGAACAAATTTAAAAGAAGTTAGAAAAAATAAAAATTTAACTCAGCTTCAAGTTGCAAACAAACTAAATATAGAAAGGTCTTATTACACAAAAATAGAAAGAGGTCAAAGAACACCATCTCTTGATATAGCTTTAAAAATTAAAGAAATTTTAAATTATAATGATGATGATATTTTTAAGAATAATTAGGAGGTATTAAAATGGAGATTTTTAAACATAAAGATTTTGGGGAAATTAGGGCTTTAAATATAAACAGGAAAGAATATTTTGATGCAGTAGAGTGTTGTAAAATCTTAGGGTATTCAAATACACATGATGCAATTACTAGACACTGCGAAAAAGAGGGAATAATTTTTTATGAAATTGGAATAGTTTCTGGTAAAAAGAGAAATGGAGAAGATATTATACAATATGTTAACAGAAAATTTATAGATGAACCAAACCTATATAGATTAATTATAAGGTCAAAGCTTAAAAGTGCTGAAAAATTTGAAAGGTGGATATTTGAAGAGGTACTTCCAAGTATTAGGAAGTATGGAGCATATTTAGGTAATAAAACTATAGATGAATTATTAGATAATCCTAAGTTCTTAGAAAACCTAATTAATAAATTAGAGTATAAAACAAACTCATATAAAGAGGTTAGAAAAGGTATAGGAGAAGATTATATACTTAGATGATGATCATAGTAATTTACATCATATTGAATCGGAGGCGCGTTTATAAACATTTTGAAAATTACTATAATCACCAACCTAGTTTATTGTAGTTAAATAAAATATAGAAATATTTCAACTACAGTTTAGATGGTATAAAGTTACCACCAATATCTAAAAAACTAATAAACAAACAACAATAAATATTTAATTTAAGTATGTTGTAGTTAAAGAAAAATATAGTCCTTTATTTAGATATATTTAAATTATACAACTTGATAAATTTAAACACAACACATCAAGAATTAATTTAAAGATTATAAAAATTCGAAATAGGAAAAGGTTTTAATAAATTAAAAGAAAAGGTGAAAACACACCGAGAAAAGAGGTATAAAATGGCTGTATTTAGACAGATACACATAGATTTTTGGCAAGATGGATTTATATTAGATTTAACACCAGAAGAAAAATATTTTTATCTATATTTAATGACAAATAGTAAAACAACACAATGTGGAGTCTATGAACTTCCAAAACGAATAATAGAAACGGAAACAGGCTATAACAGAGAAACTATTGAAAAACTATTAGATAGGTTTAAAGATTATGAAAAAATCATATATGATAAAGATACTAATGAGATATTTATATACAATTGGGTTAAGTATAATAAAATAGTAAGTCCAAAAGTAAAAAAGTGTGTTGAAAAGGAACTAAGAGCAATAAAAAGTAAAAAACTAATAAATTTATTTTTAGATGAATGTAGTAAGTATGGATACAGTATAGATACTCTATTCATACCCATACCTAAAGTAGAAATTAACTTTAAGAACCACTATGGGGAAGAAAAAGAAAAAAAAGAAAAAGAATAAAAAAAAGAAAAAGAAAAATAAAAATATATAGGTAAAGATTTAGATATAAGTAAGTATGTAAAAATTTATGAAGAGAATCTAGGAAATATAAATAATATAGCTTATAAGTGGTTAATTGAAATAAGTGAAGTTATAGATATTAAACTATTTAAAATATCTAATAGATAATAAAAGATGTAATAAAGGTTATGTTAAAGGTATTTAGGGGTTTTGTATATGACCTATAGGAATGTTATGACTTATATAAAGCAAAATATTATAGCTAAAGAAATTTATGAAAAGATTGTTGGTAAATATAAAAATGTAAGGGTGCTTTTAATAGATGATTTGTTTAAGGTAAGTATTAGTAAAAGTGATGTAAATATTATGTTTGAGATAGTGAATTTTAGATATTTTAATAATTTACCTATTATTATAAGTTGTGAAATGGGTATTGATGAGACATTATATGTTGATGAAGCTGTGGGGAGTAGGTCTTATGAGATGCGTAAGGGTTATTTGATTTATACAAATAATCTAACTAGACATTTTTAAGGAGGATTAATATATTTAAATATTAAAAAAGGACTATGAATTTTAATTCATAGTCCTTCAAATACATCTAAATTTTTAAACTAGTTGATTTTGTGTTTAAATTTTCTGGTGGAAATAACTTGAAAAATACTGTTCTTGCAGATGGTGAAACAATCAATAAATTCAATGGTATTGCAAATATAAAGTTTTTAACTATATTACTACCATAAGCCGAAAGTAAGTGTTCATTAAATCCTACATTTACAACAGCTCCATAAAATGACATCCATAATACCATACCACATCCCATAAAAAAGGCCATACAAATAGCTTTCTTTTTAACAGTATCAGTAGGGTTAATTATTTTAGGCATTATTTTTTTTACAATTTGACCAACTATAAAAATATCTCCTACTAGTGCAAATAAAAAGGCAGGGATAAATCCTAATACAGCATGCTTAAGCACATTAAAAGATAAACCTTCCATTAAAGCAATGTTATAACAGCTCATTATAAATACCATTGATGTACATATCATTAAAATAAATATAAAATGTTCTACTTTATTTTTTCCCAAATCATTCATCTCCTTATAATAGTTTGTAAACTTAGTTGACAAAACTATTATAAATTCTTTGATTAAAAATGTCAATTAAGTTGACAAAAATAATGATAATATTAAATTTATAATGTATAATATTCTTAATTGAATATAATATATTTTTAATATAGGAGAGAAAGATGAATTCATACCTAGATAATTTAAATTTAATAGATTTATTAAGTGAAAAACATGCTCAACTTCGTAAAATTGTTAGGGATAAATGGAGTGAAAATGCTGGAGAGTATATTACAGATACAGAATCATATATTATAGCTTTACTTGAAAGAAAGGCTATGACAGCTTCGCAACTTGCTAGAATAATTGATATATCTAGGCAAGGGGCACATAAAAATACTAAAAATCTAATTGCAAAAGGATATATAGAAATAGAAAATTATGATAGCTCTTCAAGAGATAAAACACTTATATTAACTAAAAAAGGTGAAAAATTTTGTGAAGAAACTTTAGTTTTAAAAAATCAATTAGAAAAATCAATTGAAGAAGTTATTGGTACTGATAATTTAACAGTATTAAAGTCATGTTTGAAAGAAACTTGGTTTTAATTACTTTAAATAAAAATTCCCTTATGATAGTTATACTAAAATAACTTTAAAATATTTTGGAAAAAATCATGTATGAATACTATAGAAGCTTTCATATTGTAAAAAAATTAGTAGCAGTAGTAGGAAATGATAATTCTAAAAAGTTTTTTTGATTATATAAAAACTGGGATTTAGAGGGAAGAAAAACAACTTTGAGTGAATATTTTAATATCAATATTTTACTGGAAGAAATATTAAATTATTAACTAATGAAAAGGGGGATAAAAATGAGGAAGTTTATAAATCCATTAATGGGTATTATAAGTGGATTAGCTTTAATGCTATTAAATGTATTAGGACCTTCAATAGTTGGAGATTTATATCTAAGACTTACAGGGGGAAACACTGAATTTCATACTGGATTGGGATGGATAATTGCTATAATTCATATGATACTTTTAATATTATCTATAATTGGATTGATAGTAACTATTATATCTGCAATTACTATATTGAAAATATTGGTAAAATCATATAAAAATCCAGCTTAAAAATTAAAATAACTGTATATTAGAGAATTGGGTATTTAATTTTAATATACAGTTATAACTTTATATTTTAGTATTTAAAAATATATAATTTATTTTAATTTTAACAACTTCATATGGAAAAAAATAGAGCAATAAATTTAATCTATTGCTCTATTAATTAACAATTTGATTTTTCTTAACCTCCATAAAAACACCTCCTTTTAACTAAACTAAAACTAATTAATTTAAAATAGTATTATCTTGTTTTAAAACCTCAAGCTCAGTATGAACTTGAAGACCTATAATAGCCTTAGATATATCTAACACATCTTGACTATTAGCATCATGGCGAACATTACTATAAGTCCTATTTTTTACAATAGTATTACCTTCATCATTAAGACCAGCATCTAATTTTATTTTTAAAGATGTCTAAATAAAAGTATCAAACTTAAAAATCATAAAATTACTAATCATATAGAACTGCCCGTAGAGGATTTGTTTAAGAGAAGAAAGCTTAATTTAGAGTATATAGAGAGGATTTTTCGTAATAAAGTTGAGGTTTGTCGTGATAAAATATGTAACTAATAAAAATAGGTAGGAATTAATATCTAACTTAAAATTTATAATTTTACGAACAAAAAAGCTAATAACACAATATATTAGCTTTTTGAATTTAAATAAAATTTTATTTATAAAAATAAAAGAGTGTTAATGATAACATAATCTCTTTTATGTAAGTTTATACTTAAAATATTAACATTCCTGTGATAAATCCTACTATACTAAATATTATAAAATTTATAGTCGTTAATATTTCTTTGGATATATTCTTCTTAGAAATTATATTACATATAACAGACATTAGATTTAAACATAATCCTAAAGATGCAAACACAATAGCAATTTTTCCAAATGCATTTACGTGAGGATTGTTACCAAGTAAATAGTGTGAAATTATAGCTATGCAAACAAGTGTTGAAATTGTAGTTATAAATAATGAGTTTTTTTTAGCTTCCATAAAATACCTCCCTAAGATGCCTTATTCTAAATTATAACATTATAGAATAAAACTATATTAAAATTGGACTAAGATAAGCTTTTTAAGGAGCGAAATAGAATAACTAAATAATCTTATCGGACAACTAGCCACACCACTTTTTTTAAAATACCTAATATAATGAAAATAACTATCAAAGATATCCTACAAAACAACCAAGACCTAGCTCAATTAATTGTAATAGAAAACTTCAAAAAACTAGTCAAATATATGGGAGGAAGATCCATATACATACCAAAAGAAAAAAACTTAACTCTAAACCTAAGAAATCAAATAGGGGGTATCGTAAAACACGAGACCCTCTTAAACAAATACATATATTTTATTAAGAATATAAATAATAAAATAACTGTAACATTCATGTAATAAACTAATGATAAAATAATATATAAACAAAAGTGATTTTATAAAGGACGTGAAGACATGAACATACTAGTAGCAGATGATGAACTAAGCATGTTAAAAATAATAGAAGCTTACCTAAAAAAAGAAAACTTCAACGTATTAACAGCAAGTGATGGAGAAGAAGCACTAGAAAAATTCTATGAAAATAAAATAGACTTAGCGATACTAGATTGGATGATGCCAAATATAGATGGAATAGAAGCTTGTAAACAAATAAAAGAAAAAAGTGATACAAAAGTAATGATGCTAACAGCAAAAGGACAAGTTGATGATGAAATAGATGCCCTAAATATAGGAGCAGATGACTATATAAAAAAGCCCTTTGATCCAAGATTACTAATAATAAGAGTAAAAAAATTAATAGGATATAATGATATATTCAAACTAAAAAACTTAAAAGTAGATTTAAAACAACAAAAAGCATTTAAAGATGATAAAGATTTAGGGCTTACAAAAACTGAATTTGAATTATTAAAAACTCTTGTAAATAACAAAGCGTCAATACTACCAAGAGAAAAGTTACTAGATTTGGTGTGGGGTATGGATTATTATGGCGATTTAAGAACAGTAGATACCCATATAAGAAGGCTAAGAAGAAAAATTGGAGAAGAATACATAACTACTCACAGAGGTTTAGGTTATTGCTTGGAGGATGTAGATGACTAAACTAAATAAAAAACTAGCAATTAGTATATCTATGGTAGTTATATTAGTTTCGATTATATCTTTAGCATTAAATAATATATTTATAGATAAATATTATTTACATGAAAAAAAGAAAACTATAAATAAAATAGGAGAAGAAATTGAAGATTTAAATATAGAAAGTGCAATAAAAAATATTAATTTACTAGAAGAAAAATACAAAACATCTATAGTTTATATACCTGTGAATTTAAAAGGAGATAGTGAAAATTTTATAACCCAAAACCTAGTAAATGAATTTAGTAAAAAAGGTATAAGTTTAAAAAAATTTTGGCTTTCAAAACCAAAGATAGAAGATATGAAAGAAAAAAGTATAAATGAAATATATAATCAAGGAAAGTTAAAATATAGTATATTGACTAAATTCATATTAAAAGACAATTATATATTTGCAGTAACAATGCCAATAGAACATTCACAAGAAACTATAGCTATTATAAATAAATTTAACTTAATACTGACAAGTTTTTCAGTAATTATAATAGTTATTCTAACATTTATACTATCTAAAAAGATAATAAACCCATTAGAAAAAATAAAGCTATTATCTAGAGATATTGCAAAATTAAACTTTAGAACTGAAAAAATAAAAACCAATGATGAAATAGAAGAACTAGCAGACAGTGTAAATCAAATGAGTATGAGTTTACAAAATGCTCAAAATGAATTAAATAAAAGAAATGAAAATTTAAAGATTTTTATTGGTGGAGCATCTCATGAACTAAAAACTCCAATAGCTTTAATAAAAGCATATGCAATGGGGATTCAAGATGGAATAGACGATGGAACTTATTTGGACACAATAATAGAACAAAGTGAAAAAATGAATGACATAATAAATAACTTATTGTATTTATCCAAATATGAAAAAAGAGAATTAAAATTAGAAAATGTAAATTTAAAAGATTTACTAGAAGATACAATTAAGGAATATGATGTTTTTATAGAAAGTAATGACATAGAAGTGAATTTAAATATAAGTAAAGATAAATTTATAATAAATACAGATAAAGAGGGGATAAAGTTAGTAATAAACAACTTAATAAGTAATGCGATAAAATATACAACAGATAAAAAAATATATATAGATTTAAATAAAAATGAAAAAATTTATTTAGCTATATATAATAAAGCTAATCCTAATATAGAAAAAGAATTAGAAAAAATATGGGAACCTTTTTATGTATTAGAAAAATCAAGAAATAAACAACTATCAGGAACTGGATTAGGTCTTAGCTTGGTAAAAGAGATACTAGATTCTCATAATTTTAAATATGGAATAAAATTAAATAATGAGTATTTAAAATTCTTTATAGAAATTTAAGATGACTTTTTAGGCAAATAATAAAAAATTTCAAATTAAGAACGACACAGTTTATGTAACTGGTAATAAGCGAGTTAAAAGAATGCTATAATAAAAAAGTAAACAATGGTTATAAATGGGGAACTGAAGTTATGTTATTATTTTAATTGATAACATTAATATTATAGATTTTAAAAAGGAGTATGTTTAGGATGAAAATAGTAAAAAGATTAGTAGTTTTATCAATTGTATTGATGATATTTACATCTATATCATATGCTAGACCTGGAGGGGGTTCGTCTGGAGGTGGAGGATCATCAGGGGGCGGTTCAGGGAGTCATTCTTCTAGTGGAAGAGGTGGAAGAGTTCACAGAACGAAAGAAGATCATAAAGGACAGTTTGTCACATTTGTATTATTCTCATCAGTGATTTTTATAATGGGAAATACTAATAATATAATAATTAGAACTAAATTGATTAAAAGAAAACATCAGTATAAGAAAGTATTAAAAGAGTTAAGTAAATCTAACCCAGACTATAAATTAGAAAAAATACAAAAAGATGTTAGTGATACTTTTTACATAATGGCAAAGGCTTGGACTGAAATGAATCAAGATATAGCTATTGAGTATTCAACTGATAAACTATATAGAAATCATAATACTAAACTTCAATGGATGGATGCTAGAAATGAAAGAAATATTTTGAAAAATGAAAAACTACTTTCTGCTAAAGTTTTTGAAATTGATAATGAAAGTAATATATGGGTAGTAATAAGAGGTTCGATGATTGATTACATAGAAAAAGAAGGGCAAATAATAGAGGGTAGCAAGAATATTCCAAGTAAGTACATTGAATATTGGAAGTTTAATAATGTAAATGGAAAATGGCTACTAGATGAAATTAAACAAGTAGATGAGTTAGATGAAATACTTCAAAGGGTGAATTAAGGTTAATAAAGATATAAAAGGGGAAATTACATTTATGATTAATTATAAGGAATTTGATTCATCAATGATTGAGGAAATAAAAGATATTTATAAAGAAGAATCTTGGAATGCCTATTTAAAAGATGATGAAAAACTAATAAGAGCATTTGATAATTCATTATATATAATGGGAGCATTTGATAATTGTAAACTTGTAGGTTTTATTAGATGTGTTGGGGATGGAGAACATATTTTGGTAGTGCAAGATTTAATTGTTGAGCCTAAGTGTCAACAACGTGGAATTGGAACATATCTTTTTAAGACTATAATGCAAAAATATTCTAATGTAAGAATGTTTATGGTTGTAACTGACTTAGAAGATATAGTTGATAATAAATTTTATAAATCATTTAATCTGAAAAAGTTAGAAGAGATGAATATGGTTGGATATATTAGATAAATATTATATGATTCATTTAATATATATTAAGATTTTAACTTTGCGTAAAAGAGGGCTTATTTAGCCCTATTTAATATTATTTTATAATAGAATTTATAAATTCTGTTATATATGATAATGTTTCTTCAGGTTTATCTGTATGGACTTGATGAGTTGCACCTTTTATTTGAACATGTTTAGTATAATCAGACATTGATAATATATCATCTATTTGTTTAACTTTTAATTTAGCAAAAGCATCACCCATAGCTCCTTGTGCCATTGCATAAGGGTCACATTCTATATAAAGTAAAGGTATATTTCTCAAAGCATTATTATCGTGTTTTACTTGATTTTCACCCATAAGAACTTCATCTAAAGTTCCGTCTTGCTTATTATAGACAGATAATTGTTCATCTCCCATTCCTGGTACAAACGTTTCGAAAAATTCATACATTTGCCCATTTGCACTTCTTCCAGTAGAGTCTATAAATACAATTCCCTTAACTTTTTCTTTATACATCTTTGCAAACTCTATAGCAGTATGACCTCCTAATGAATGTGTTACTAAAATATATGGCTCTGGAAGTTTTTTAGCTTGTAATAACTTATACAAATTGACAGCTTTATCTTTTGCAGTTTTAGTAGTTCCATTAAAATCATCTTCATTATACTCAATTACTCCGCCGTATATAAGAGTTTCTCTATCACTTTTAGAAAGTGGAGCCATATTTCCTGTATCACTACTTTCTCCTAACCCTGCTCTATCGTATGTAAAAGTTTTTGTTATCTTTGATAACTGACCTTGTATATATGAAAAGTTATCTAGAGAGTTTCCATATCCTGTGTCAAATACGATAGTTGCATCTCCTTGACCCATTTCCTTTGAATTAAGAGTAATCCCGTTATCTAATTGAATTTTTTCTGTGATTGATGTTTCTGTCTGGATTTGTTGCCTGTTTGTTCCTTTTTCAGCAAATACAACCGATGAGGCACAATTTGCTGTTATTAAGCATATAGCTAAGCTACAGCCAATTAAATTCTTTAAATTTTTTCTATTCATTCCCCTGTCCCCTTTTGTTTATTTTACCTAACATTAATAAATATAATAAAATTTAATATAGATAATTTAAATGGTAGCAGTTAGTTATATATAATTCAACATATTTTTCTATATATAGTGATTTAAAGAGGTATATGATAGATTTAATGGGATATATATCGAATTAAGAACTATAAAGCTTATATAAGAAAGGGATATGACTAAAGATATAAATTAAGGAAAGTTGTGAAATTTAATAGAGCTAAGTCTAGGGGAAGTTTTATAAGCACTCAAATCATATCTGGTTAAGATTATAGATTTTAATTTGATTTTGATTTATGAATATTAAAAAAATTCATAAAAATATAAAATTTATAAAATATAATATTAATAATATGATATTATTTAATTAGAATATGTAGATTTGGGGGAGATTATGACAAGTGAGATAATTAAAAGGGAAGATGCAAAACTAGTATTATCACTATTATTCTTAGGATCGATATTGGAGTTATTTGTAAAAGATGGAATGAACATAGCTATTTTGATAATGTTTTCATATATATGTCATAAATACTTTGGAAATATTAAAAATTCAGAGGAATATAAAAACTATGAATTTATAGATGAGGAAAAATATAAAAAAGGATTAAAAAAATTTGCTATATTTATAGATATATACGTAGCAATTAGGATAATTAGCATACTTTTAAGTAAATACAATGGATACACTATGATAGAGTCTTTACTATTAGTTATTTTAATGGTACCCTATGAAAGTTATTTATCTAAAAAATATGTTAAGTGTATTCACAATAAAGATGAAAATGTTAAGAACGTATTTATGAAATATAAATTTATAACAATAATTATATGTATAGTCTTTATAATATTTACATTAGTATTTTTTACAGATTTGAATAAGGGGAAAGAAAAAGGCTATGTCAAAATTTTTGATTATGAATATAGCTTAATTTCTAAAAGCAACAAAAGGGAAGTTTCTATAAAATCAAAATCTATGGATTCAACGATTATAGAAGATAATAAAAATGAAAAATATTTTGATAAATATATAAATAAAGCTAGTATATGGATGAATTTCCAAGTTTTAAAAGTATATTCTTATTTTGGAATGGCATTTATGGTTTTAATGATGTTAGTTCAAAATATAAAATATAAAACTAAATATGAAGTAAAATCAACTATGAATACTATATTTTTAAGCGGATTTATAATATTTGCTATGATTGGAATTAATGATATTCATAATAATATTGAAAATGATTTAATAACCTACATGAGTGAATATATGTATTAGAAATAAAAAAGGAAACTAACTTAAATTAAGTTAGTTTCCTTTTTTTATATATGAAAATTTAAAGTCAATTAATTATTAATTTTAAACTTGTAACATTGGTGAAACAAAACCTATTTATAATGACTTCATAAAGTTAAAAAGGAGTGAAAACTTATGAAAAATAAAGGTTTTGTAGCTTTAATGATAATACTAATTACCATAATTTATACAATGATAACAAACTACTCATTAAAAGAGATCAATAAAAATGAAATAGACACTTCAAAATTTATTGATGTCGTAGATGAAGTAAGTGAAAACAAAGTTCAAATAAACTGGAAATACGTAGCTGCAATAACTGGAGTTATGGAAAAAAATAATTTTGAAGATATAACTACAAAAGAAATTAAAGAAGTATCAAAACAGTTTTTACAAAAGAAAAATGGAAAATATGAATTAAAAAGTGTAGACAAAATTTTGGAAGAACTAAATTTTAATAACAAACAAAAAAACTTAACTTATGAATATATAAATCAATTAAAAGATTTTGGACTAATGCCACAAAGATTAAATAGTGATAGTCATTATATGAAATTTATAAACTCAATAAAAGCTGATGCTATAAAAAACTATAAAAAATATAAAGTTTTACCATCAATAACAATAGCCCAAGGCATATTAGAATCTGGATGGGGTAAGTCAAAGCTGGCAAAAGACTACAACAACCTATTTGGAATAAAAGCAGATAAATACTGGAAAGGAGATTATGTAGTCTTAGAGACTAGAGAATTTAAAAATGATACTATAAATGGCAAATTTAGAAAATACGAAAAAGCAGGAGATTCAATAAGTGATCATGCTAAGTTTTTAGCAGAAAACAACAGATACGAAAAAAGTGGAGTATTTGATGCAAATACTTATATACATCAAGCTAAAGCTTTACAAAATGGAGGTTATAGTACAGATACCAATGAAAAAGGAGAGAAAGTCTATGCACAAAGGTTAATTGAAATAATTAGACAGTATAACTTACAAATTATAGATAGTGAAGTTCAAACTAATTAAAACTTGTAACCTAGGTGTAACAAAACTAAAATAAAATGATTTTGAGGTGATAAAATGAATAAGAAAATAAGTGTAGTAACAAGTTGTTTACTTACAGGTATTATCCTAGTAGGGTGCAGTAATAATTTTTCAAGCAACTCTAAAAATATATCTGCTAAGGTTGAGAAAGTTAACAATTTAGATTTTAAATATGATGTTAATCCTAAAAACTTTAGTATTTCAGTTGATGTAAATGGGAAAAAAGAAAATATATCTGAACCTACAAAAGAAAGGCAAGTAACAAATCTAAAGACAAGTAAAAATGAGATTTCATGGACTTATCCAAAAGAACATATTGATGTTGATATAAAAAAAGAAGATGACTATTTAGATATAGATATAAAATCTAATGTTAAAGAAGAAAATAGTTTTACATGGCCAACTATAAGTGGTGAAAGTTATGTGCTTCCTATAAATGAAGGTAAATTTATACCAAGTAATGATAAATACTGGAAAGAGTATTTAAATAATCAAGTTTTAAATACCATAGAAAGTTTTTCTATGCAGTTTTTCTCTGTTAATAAAGAAAATTTTGCAGCCACATATATTATGAAAAATAAGTTTAACAATGAAGTGAAGTTTGATTCTAAAAATGATATAAAATTTGAGCTTACTCATGAGTATCCAAGTATAAATGAAAATAAAGATTATGGATTTAGAGTATATATAACAGATAAAAATGTAGATGATGTAACTAAAAACTATAAAAATTATGTAATAGAAAATGGTGAATTTAAGACTTTAAATGAAAAGGCTAAAGATAATAAAAATATTGAAAAATTATATGGAGCTCCTCAAATTTATTTTTGGGACAAGTCTATAAATACAGTTGAAGATATAAAGTGGAATTTATTTAAAACCAATATGAGCAAAGAATTTATAGATTGGATGAAAGAGCTTTTAAATACAAAGGTGGAAGATGGTAAAGAAATTTCAAATATTTTAGATACTATTAAAAATCAAGATTATATAGATAATTACCAAAAGCAAAGTATAGTCAGAGGTTTAAATTCAGTTATAACTTTAAAAGAGTTTTATAATCCAAATGTATTTAAAAACATAGATAATGAAAGTAAAGAAGCTATAAAAAAAGGAATTGATAAATTAAATAGAGTTGAGTTAGTAAATTTAAATAAAAAATTATTAAAATCAGAGCTTAAAAATGCTACAAAGCCTGTAAATGAATGGGCTAAATCTAATACTATAGATGTTTTAGAAGATATGAAAAGGTCTGGCATGGATAAGGCTTGGATTGGATTTGATGATATAGACTCAGGTTATGTTTCTCCTGAATTCGTAAAAAAAGCTAACGATTACGGATATTTAGTTGGACCTTATGATTCATATCATTCTATTCACAAGCCAGGTGAGGAAAAGTGGAGCACAGCTACTTTTGAGGATAAATCTTTGTATGAAAATGCTACTATAAAAGATAAAAATGGTAAGAAGTTAGAAGGTTTTCAAGGTACTGGGAGAAAGTTAAATCCAACTTTATCTATTCCAAGTGTTAAGTCAAGAGTAGATAGAGTTTTAAATGAAGGCTATGATTTTAATTCTTGGTTTATAGATTGTGATGCTACAGGAGAAATTTATGATGATTATTCCAAAAATCATATAACTACTCAAGCTAAAGATTTAGAAGCTAGGTTAAAGAGAATGAGTTATATAAGAGATGATAAGAATATGGTTATAGGTTCTGAAGGTGGTAATGATTTTGCAAGTACTACTATTGCTTTTGCTCATGGACTTGAGACTCCTGCTTTTTCTTGGGTAGATCCTGACATGAATAAGAATAAAGATAGTAAATATTATGTAGGAAGATATTATTCTCCTACTGGAGGAGTTCCTGAAGTTTTCTCTAAGCAAGTTCCAGTTAAAGAACTTTATAAAAAGATTTTTATAAGTCCTGAGTATTCACTTCCTTTATTTAGGTTGGTTTATAATGATTCTGTGGTTACATCTGACCATTGGTTATGGGGTACTTTTAAAATAGCTGATGAGGTGGAAAGTAGAATGATGAAGGAAGTTTTATATAATACTGCTCCAATGTATCATATTGACAAAAGTGAGTGGGAAAAACATAAAGAGGATATATTAAATCATGATAAGGTTTGGTCTGAGTTTAATAAGAAAGCATTGAGTTATCCTATGACTGATTTTGAGTTTTTAAGTGAGGATAGACTTGTTCAAACTACTTGTTATGGTGATAATTTAAGAGTTGTTGCTAATTTTTCTAATGGTGATTTTAAATATAAGGATGATGTGATTAAGGGGAATTCTCTTATTATTTATGATGGTGATAATAAGATTGTTTATAAACCATAAGTGAGGAATGAATATTGATACAATCCAACTACTTGACATAACTTTATTATAAATTAGATACTTAATAGGGTATCGTGAAATACGATACCATGTTATTTAACTATTTTTGGAAA
Source organism: Paraclostridium sordellii (assembly GCF_000953675.1). Classification (NCBI taxonomy): domain Bacteria; kingdom Bacillati; phylum Bacillota; class Clostridia; order Peptostreptococcales; family Peptostreptococcaceae; genus Paraclostridium; species Paraclostridium sordellii. Next base: position 811,074 of record NZ_LN679998.1, read on the forward strand.
AAATAATACTGTAGTATTTGTTGATAATTTATAAAGCAAATTGATATGTTATATTATAAAGGAGGTTTTTTATGGGAAGAGATGAAAAACAAAAAGAATTAGGGGGGAAGACTTCTATAATATAGAAGGATAATAATGATAAAAAAGTATTTTAAAATAGAAAATATACCTGCAATTTTATGGGGAGAAAGTTCTGAGAATATATTTATAGCTGTACATGGAAATATGTCAAACAAAGAAGATGATATTATTCAAATATTTGCAAAGAAAGCTGTATATTTAGGGTATCAAGTTATTAGCTTTGATTTACCTGAACATGGTGAACGAGTTGAGGAAGATATAAAATGTAAAGTATGTGATTGTGTAAGAGAGCTTAATTTAATTATGAACTATGCAAAACAGAATTGGAATAATATTAGTTTGTTTGCATGTAGTATGGGAGCGTATTTTAGTTTATTAGCATATAAAGATGATTTTATAAAGCAATCATTATTTATTTCACCAGTTTTAAATATGAAAAGAATTATAGATAATATGATGTTATGGTTTGATATAGATGAAGAATATTTAAAAAGCAAGCAAACAGTTAAAACACCTATAGGACAAAACTTATACTGGGATTATTATTGCTATGTAAAAGATAATCCTATTGATAAATGGAATATCCCAACAAATATACTATATGGATTAAAAGATGATTTATGCGAATCCGATATTGTATTTAAGTTTGTTAAAAGATTCAATTGCAATATTACTGTTATGAATAAAGGTGAACATTATTTTCATACACAAGAACAATTAAAGTTTTTTAAACAATGGGTAGATGAATCTATACATAAAATTATATAGATAATGGTTAATTGGAGATTCTATTTTAGATGATTTTATATGAAGGTCGTAGACTTGATTATATAAGGTAAAAAACATTTAGGTACTTAATGGCGAGATAACTTTGTTATTTCGCTTTTTTAATGCCAAAAAAAGATAATAAAAATAGTGAATAACAAATACTCATATTTTGTATTAAAGAAATATATATTTTACTTAACACTATATATCGATTATTTAAAGTTAAATTTAGAGGAGTTTAAAACTATAAAGAAAATTGTATATAAAGTGATAAATTATAAAACTTGTAATTATAAATAAAGGAGGATCTTTTATGTTAAAACACATAGGTACTAAAACAATAAATACAGATAGACTTGTTTTAAGAAGATTTGAAATAAATGATGCCAATGATATGTTTAAAAACTGGGCATCAGATAAGGAGGTTTCTAAATTTTTAGCATGGGATGTACATAAGGATGTTATGTTTACTCAGCTGCTTTTAGATTCTTGGATTAGTCAATATAGTGATGATAGAAACTATCACTGGGCTATTGAACTTAAAGAAATTAAAGAAGTTATTGGTGATATTAAGGTATTTCATTTAAAGGATAAGCATGATTGTTGCGAGATAGGTTATTGTTTATCAAGAGAGCATTGGAATAAAGGGTTTATGAGTGAAGCATTAAATGCAGTTATTAAATACTTATTTGAGGAAATCGGATTAAATAGAATTGTAGCTATGCATAATACTAAAAATATTGCTTCAGGAAAAGTAATGATAAAAAAACAATATGAAGTATGAAGGAACTTTAAGGCAAGCAGTTAGGTTAAATGATACTTTCTATGACTTAAGTGTTTACTCAATTTTAAAGTCTGAATGGAATGTTTAAACATAGACTATTAATGATTTTAGGAGGATTAGCATGAATTTAAAACCAGTTAAATTTACTGAAGAGTTGGCAAAAGAGGTAACGACTTGGAAATATGAAGGAGATTATGAAATATATAATTTGCCTTCTTGGGATGAAGTTTTAAAAAAGCAAATTTCTTTATGTAGAGAAGAAAAAAGGAAGAACTTTATTGGATATGTGAATGAACAAAATAATCTAGTTGGATATGTAAATTTAGTAGATGAAGAGGATTCTGTATTTTTGGGAATAGGTGTTAAACCTAAGTACTGTGGGGTTGGAATAGGAAAGCAAATAATTAAGGTGGCCTTAGATGAATGTAAAAAAAGATATAAAAATAAGCCAATTATTTTAGAGGTTAGAAGTTGGAATAAAAGAGCTATTAATTGTTATGAATCTCAAGGTTTTAAAGTAATTAATATTAAAAAACAGGAAACTTATGCTGGGTTTGGTGAGTTTTTTGTTATGAAGTATGAATAAGGTTATTGAATTGTAAAAATTTATTTAAAGATATTTAGTAAAATAATTTAGGGGGGAATTTATGGAATTTATAGATTTTATCGTATATCCATTAGTGTATATTTTATTTATGCCTGTATTAACAACAATTCATGAGATAGGTCATGCAATACCTGCTTTGATATTTACTAAATATGAAGTTAATATTAACATAGGAAATTCTAATTTAAAGAAACAAATAAAACTAAGTAGATTAATAATTAATATTAATGGATACAAATCGATAATGGACGTATCTTATGGTTATGTTAACTGGAAACCTATAGATAATAAATTTAAATCAATTATAATGATTGCAGGTGGTCCAATAGCATCTTTATGTACTTCAATAGTTTTATATCTAAGTTTATATAAAACAGAATTCCCTTACTTGATTATGATAATATTTAATGGAATATTACTATTTAGTATAGGTCAGTTTATAGTAACAATTTTACCAATAAAGTATAGGGATAATACCTATAAGGGGTTTACAAGTGATGGATATAAAATATTACAGTATTTAAAAATAAAGAATGAAGTATAGGATTATTTTTACTATATATTTTTAAATAACTTTTTAAGTTATATATAAATATGATTTTTATAAAAGGGGAGATATCATTGAGTGTAATTGGAATAATAGGAGCTATGCCTATTGAAATAAGTCTTCTAAAAGAAAACTTAAAGATAGTAAATGAAATAGAGTATGCAGGGTTTACATTTTATATTTGTAATAGAGAAAATATAAAAATAATATTAACTTCTTGCAGTATTGGAAAGGTTAATGCAGCTAGTTGTACTCAAATATTAATAGATAAATTTAATGTTACACATATAATAAATACAGGTATTGCAGGAAGTTTAAATGAATCTGTGAAAATCTGTGATATAGTCATTTCTAAAACTGTAACTCATCATGATGTTCGTAAATCTCAAATGAAAAAATTTTTCCCATTTAAAGAAGAATTTGAATCAGATAAGTTTTTAATAGAAGCTGCAATAAAAGCTTATAAAAATATAGAATCTATTAAGTTTAATTGTCATATTGGAAAAATAGTTAGTGGAGAGGCATTTATTTCGGATTGCAATTTAAGAGATATAATTATAAAAGAATACTCACCTCATTGCGTTGAAATGGAAGGAGCAGCTATTGGTCATGTTGCACATATAAATAACATTCCATTTTTAATTATAAGAAGTATTTCTGATAATGCAGATGATAATTTTACAAATTATATAGATTTCGAAAAAACATCAGCTAATAATTCAGCTTTTTTAGTATTAAATATTTTAGATTTTTTAGCCAAAACTTAAATACCCTTAAAGATTGATATAAATTTAAAATACTTTAAGAATTTAATTTTAATTATAACTAAAAATAGTTCATAAATTTATAATATATTAATCATAACTACAAAGTTACCTAACTAAAAATAATATAAACTTATGAACTATAAATGTGTTTTTATTAGTTTATTGTTAAAATTTTAATACAAGACATTTTCATATTTTTTTAGAATTTTAAAAATTGAAATACCTATACAAACTATTCCAAATATAATTATTAAATATATCATTGCTGGATTAACAGCTATTAATTTAGGAATTACCAATACTCCAAGTAGATTGAAAGTTATATGAACAATAATACTTCCAACTAAAGACTCAGAATAAACATATATTAAAGCTAATGCTATTCCTAATATAAAAGTATATATTCCTTGAACAATATTTCCATGTACTAACCCAAATACTAGAGCTTGACCAATAACTGCTCCTATTAAATTATATTTTTCTCTCAAATATCCAAAGATGACATGTCTAAAAAATATTTCTTCATATATAGGTATTAAAACTATAGCTAATATTAATTGGCTCCAATAATTACTAGCTAATTGAATTTGGGCTGTTACATTTTTATAATCTGGGAAAATTTGGCTTAGTATTCCAGATAAAATTAATAAAACTACACTACAACCAATTCCGAATAAGCTAATATTAATTGCATCTTTCATGCTTATCTTTTTAAAAATATCTTTACTTAATATTTTTTTATTAAAGTTTAAAAATATTAAATGTACTAAAATTAATGTAATTAAATCACCTATAAAAACCAAAGTATATAAGTTTTGATTTAATTCATTAGGATTTTTAGCAAACACAGCAAATATAGATAAAACTATATTTGTCATTATAACATTTAATACGAGTAGGCCTAGGCATAGACCTATAGATTTTAAAAGTTTTTTCATAATATTCTCCTTAAACCATACCATTCATAATTAAATAATATGAAAGTGCAAAGTATCCAATTGCTAAAATTAATCCTATTATGCTTAAAACAAAACCTATTTTATATGCTTTACAATTATATTTTTTTATATTTTTAGAAGAGATTACTATCCCAAACCCACTTATAATTAACCCTAATATTGGTATAAGCCAAGCTATTAAACTCAGAACACCTAAAATAATTGGGGCTTTAGATTTTTTTGCTTCCAATTCCATGATTTCTCCTCCGTCTATTTACTAGTTTTTTATTTAATACTTTTACCATAAATTAACACATTTTAATACTAAAATGGACTGAAATAATGTTTTAATGGAGTGAAATTAAAGTTTTCTTATATTTGGTGGGCTAAAATGGATAATTTTGAGGATGAACGCTTAAAGTTTAATAAATATAGGGCTGGATCAATAGCTTTTAGGCTATGTCTTTTAATAGCATTTGTATTAAGTGTATTAAGTTTTTTACAACCAAATTTAACATTTGAGTTACTTTGTAGAACACAATTGTTAATATTAGCATTAACTTTTGCAGTATCTGTAAATATATGGGCATTTTTAACTTATAGATTTGATATGAAATCATAAAAACCATTACAAAGATGATTAGTATTTAAATACAACTTTTTTAAAGCCTTAAATTTAGATATAATTAGACTAATGACTTTAATATAAATAGGAATTTGAGGTGAAACATTATGAATAAATACACAAAAGAAGAATTATCAAAGGCACTACAAGTTGTAACTTCAACTATAAACAAATGTGAAAAAATACATCCCAAATTTGCAAAAGGAACTTCTCAACATACACTTCTTAAAAATAGAATAAAAGCTATGAATATTTCAAAAGAATTAATAACAGGTGAAAATGTTATGGATAAATATACAAAAGAAGAATTAAAAGATGCTATACGACCAGTAGATTCAGTTATTAGTAAATGTGAAAAAGCCCAGTCAAAATTTGATGAAGGGACATCTTTTTACAACCGATTCAAGAAAATAATAGACGCAATGTATATTTCAAAATCACTTATAACAGATGAAATTAATAAAAGAGATTAATTGATATGATTACCTAAACTTATAGAAATTAATTTTATATACTAGGTATTAAAGGCATTAATATTTAATGCCATTTTTTATGTAAAATGTAGTTTAGTTTTAAGTATTTGTAATATATGTAGGTTTATATGCAAGATAGTGTTTACCATGTAGACACTATGCTTTTATATTCATACAATTAAATTATAGAAAGGAGGTTGTTATGAAGGTTAATCATATTAAAGATAATTTAGTAGATGAAACAAGTGTAAATGTTATAACGAATGAATTTAATAAAAATGACTATATGTATATAAAAGATTTAATATTATCCTCAAGTTCAAATATTATGGGGAGGGATTTAGACACTGGTATAGATTTTAAGGTAACTGATAAGGATATTATTTACTTTGAAACTTATGGACGAGATGTTTGTTTTATAACTGTTGAAAATAAGTTATTAGTTTTAAAATTATCTATGAAAAAACTTGAAGAACTATTATCAAATCGAAGGTATTTCATCAAGGTGAATAAAACTACGATTATTAATGTTAATCATGTTGAGGAGGTTAGTTATCACTCTAATATGAGATTTCAGATATTATTAAGCAATGAGTATAAGCAGGTTGTTAATAGGAGTTATTTTAATAATTTTAAAAAATGCATAGAGGAGGTTTATAATAAATGAAAAGTTGCACTTCTAGATTTTTTACGATTTTAGCACAGTGCCTTGTTGTGTTTATGATATATGGAGTATTTACAGCAAGTAGAGATATTTCTGTTTGGATACTTAGTGTTTTAGGAATATCTTTTTTATTTGCATATTCAGTAGCTATCGTTTATCCAAAGTTGGTAAATAAGTTTGGAGAGAGACATTTTAAGTTAATATTGTTTTTTCAGAATTTAATTTTATCAACAATATTATTTCTAGTAGCAAATATGTTAGGGTATGTAACTAGTTATATTAGCTTTTTAATTCAGTATATTTTAATAGCTTTGATTACTTATTATATTAATAAGACAATTTATATAAAAGAGATAAATGATTTAAATGAGTTTATACAAAATGCTAAAAGATAAATGTTTTACTATATTAATATAATATTAGACGTTTGATAATATTTAATATTAAACTATTTGATTTAGTAAATAATTAAACTATATAAATTTTAGGGTTTGTTTAAACAAAGGATAACAAGTATAAATATTAAAAAGAGTGATTATTGCAGGTGATTTATGCCTAATATAATTACTCTTTTTTTTCTTATTTAATATTTTAAATATAAAAATCTAATCCATATGTTGACAACTATAATTGTCATAACATATAATAAAATTGACAAATATAGTTGTCATAGTGACAATAAAAATAGTCAGGAGGGGTTAAATGCCATTAAATAATCGTTTAAAAGAATATAGAGCTAAAATTAATGTAAATCAAACTGAAATGGGAAGTTTAGTTGGAGTATCTAGACAAACAATAAGTCAAATTGAACGTGGAGACTATTCCCCTTCAGTAACTTTAGCATTAAAAATAGCTAAGGTTTTCAATGTAAGTGTGGAAGATATTTTTAGTTATGAGGAGGAGGATTGTAATGAATAATAGCCGTGTAGATGAAATAAAAAAGGAAGATAAGAAAGCTTTTAAAGGTTTTCTTATTATAATAATAATTGGTGCAATTGTAGGGTGGATTCTAGGTTTTATGTCGGTGCATTTAAAGGAATTTCTAGGAAGTAGTGTTCCTAGATTAATAACAAATATATTTGAGATAATTACACCATTTGCAAGCCTTGCACTTTCAATATTATTAATAATAGTAAGCCAGATAATCTATAAGGACTCACGAAAAAAATATGCTTTATGGAAAGAGGCAAATGATGATGATGATACAATAGATAAAATTGAAATAAAATTATCATATATACTATTATTTACTTCTATAAATACAATTTTAGGATTTTTCTTCTTTGGAATAGGAGTTATGTTAGCACCTTTTGATAATGTAGATGGAGGTCTTAGTCATATAAAAGTTATTTGTTTTATTATAGGGTTTGTGATAAGCATTGCATCTTCTATATTAATTCAAAAGAAAATAGTTAATTTAGAAAAGGAAATTAATCCTCTACTAAAGGGAAGTGTATATGATGCAAAGTTCACTAAAAAATGGATAGACAGCTGTGATGAAGCTATAAGATTAGGAATATTTAAGAGTGCTTATAAAGCGTTTAGTTCTGTATCCATAACATGTTTAATACTTTGGGTATTTTGTATTTTAGGTTATGGTTTATGGGATTTTGGAATTATGCCTATGGTAATGGTAACTATTATATGGTTAGTTCAAACAATTTCTTATTGTAGGGAATCAATCAAACAATCAAAAGTAAGATAATAAAAGAGGGTATCGTGTTTTACGATACCTTATTTTACTTTAAATTAAATTTATAGAATTTAATAACTTTGGATAAAGTAGTTTTTTATATATAATATAAGTACGAGCAACAGAAATTTAAGGGGAGATAATTTATGAAAAAAATTATTATTATAGAAGATGAAGAAAAAATAAGAAATGAATTAAAATGCTTTTTAACTAATTATGATTATGAAGTTATTGCTGTTTCAGACTTTGAAAATGTAGTAGACGAAGTTTTAAGTTTAGAAGCACATTTAATTTTACTAGATATAAACCTTCCTGTATGTGATGGTTATTACTTATGTAGAAAAATCAGAGAAAAATCAGATGTTCCAATAATTGTAGTTACAAGTAGAGATACTGAAATGGATGAGCTAATGAGTATGAACTTAGGGGCTGATGACTTTATAACAAAACCATATAACACACAAATTCTACTTGCACGCATAAATTCACTTTTAAAAAGAACTTACAAAAAAGCTAATACAGATATAATTAAATATAAAGAATTAGAACTAGATTTATCTAAAAATAGTGCAAGCTTTGAAAATCAAGAAGTAGAGCTTACTAAAAATGAGTTTAGAATACTAAATTGCCTTATAAAAAATGAAGGAAAGATAGTTTCAAGAGGAGATTTAATGGATTATTTATGGGATCTAGATTTATTTATAGATGATAATACCCTTACAGTTAATATAAATAGACTTAGAAAAAAATTAAGTGAAATTGGATGTAGTGGATATATAGAAACTAAAAGGGGGAGAGGCTATATAATGCCGTAACTATGAATATAAAAGATTATTTAAAAGATAGAAGCTTAGCTATATTATTAAATTTTATATTTTTTGCTTTTGTAATTTTTATACTAAAAGCATCTCAAGTTGAAAGAGTAACAATAATTTTTACAACTATGCTTTGGATAGCTTTAAGTGGTATAGAAATTTTTTATGGATATTTAAAAAAGAAAAGTTACTACGATCAAGTGATAAATTCTTTAAATGAACTAGACAAAAAATACTTACTACCAGTAGTTATAAAAAGACCATCTTTTTGCGAAGGGAAAATTTTATATGATGTACTTAGCATTACAGATAAATCTATGAATGAAGAAGTTAATAAATATAAATTTAATCAAGAAGAATACAGAGAGTATCTTGATTTGTGGGTACATGAAATAAAAACTCCAATAGCAGCTAGTAAGTTAGTTATAGAAAACAATAAAAATGAACATACATTAAGTATTTTAGAAGAAATTGAAAAAGTAGAAGGTTTTATAGAGCAAGCTCTTTATTATTCAAAGTCAAGTGAAATCGAAATAGATTACATAATAAAAGAAACAGATTTAAGAAAATGTATAAATAACACTATTAAAAGAAATAAAAACTTAATTAGAGAAAAGAAGATTTGTATAGACATAGAAGATTTTATGGAGAAAGTTTATTGTGATGGAAAATGGATGGAGTTTATATTAAATCAAATTATAGCAAATTCTATAAAATACATAGGAGATAAATCTATAAATAAAAAGCTAGAAAAAGAACTTCCAACAATATCTATATACACAAAACTTAAAGACAATAGCTTAGAATTATATATAAAAGATAATGGTATTGGAATTGATAAGAAGGATTTAAATAAAGTTTTTAACAAAGGATTTACAGGAATCAATGGAAGAAAACTAAAAAAATCAACAGGAATGGGACTTTATATATCAAACCGATTAGCCCAAAAGATGTATTTAGGACTAGATATATACTCTATTGTTAATGAAGAAACCACTGTAAAAATAACTTTTCCAAAAAGTAATATGATTCAACTATAAATAAACTTACATTTTCGTAAGATAGTGGTAAGGTTATCTTATTAATTAAATCCTCTAAAGACTATAAAATAAAATTATAAATTAAAAATATGGAGGAGATAAGATGAGTACAGTTCTTAAAGTTAAAAATATAGAAAAATATTATGGGAATAAGAAAAATTTAACAAAGGCTATTAATAATATTTCATTTGAGGTTGATAAGGGTGAGTTTATAGGAATTATGGGGCCTAGTGGAAGTGGTAAAACTACACTTTTAAATTGTATAGCAACAATAGATAAAGCAACTACTGGAAACATACAAATTGAAGACAAAGACATAACAACTTTATCAAGAAAGAACATAGAAAAGTTTAGAAGAGAACATTTAGGATTTATATTTCAAGAGTTTAATTTACTAGATACTTTAACTGTATATGAAAATATATCTTTAGCATTATCTATACTAGGAGTAAAGGGAGCAGAAATAGATAAAAGAGTAAAAAGTGTATCAAGTAGACTAGGAATAGCTGATATATTAACTAAATTTCCATATGAAATATCAGGAGGACAAAAGCAAAGGGTAGCTTGTGCAAGAGCAATAATAAATGAACCAGCTTTAATTCTTGCAGATGAACCAACTGGGTCACTAGATTCAAAATCAGCGAGAGTTTTACTTGAAAATTTATCTGATTTAAACGAAAGTATGAATTCTACAATAATGATGGTAACTCATGATGCTTTTACAGCTAGTTATTGTAAAAGAATTTTATTTATAAAAGATGGAAAAATCTTTAATGAATTGATAAGAGGAAATGATGACAGAAAAGAATTTTTCAAAAGAATTATAGAAGTTGTTACTCTTTTAGGAGGTGACAATAACAATGTTATTTAAGCTTTCCAAAAGAAATGTTCAAAGAAGTATAAAAGATTATAGTATTTACTTTTTTACCCTTGCCCTAGGAGTTTGTATATTTTATATATTCAACTCAGTAGAAGCACAAACATCCCTTATGGATATGTCAGATAATCAAAAAATGCTAATGAAAATGTCAACTAGGATAATCGAAATAGTATCAGTTTTTGTGTCTTTCATCCTAGGATTTTTAATAATATATGCAAATAACTTTATAATTAAAAAAAGAAATAGAGAGTTTGGTATATATATGACACTAGGTATTAGTAGAAGTAAAATTACTTTTATGCTGTTTTATGAAACTATAATAGTTGGGGTTATGTCTTTAGTAGTAGGGCTATTTGTGGGAGTATTTTTATCACAAGGACTAGCTTCAGTTACTGCAAAATTATTTTCAATGGATATGAAAAAATATCAATTTGTATTTTCAAAAGAAGCTTGTATAAAAACAATAATAGATTTTAGCATAATGTTTTTTATAACTATGATTCTAAACTTTATAGTAGTTTCAAGATATAAGCTTATAAATTTAATAAATGCCCAAAGAAAAAATGAAAAGTTAAAAGGTACAAACTTAATATTATCTGTAATACTGTTTATAATATCTATAGTTTGTTTAGGATTTGCATATAAATTGATTTTAGAAAATGCTCTTATAAACATAACAGATATTAAATTTAATTTATCTATACTTTTAGGAATTGTAGGTACGATATTATTTTTCAGATCTTTGGCAGGATTTTTTATAAAATTAGTTCAAAATGATAAAAACTTATATTTAAAAAATCTTAACACTTTCACTTTAAGACAATTAAACAGCAGAATTAATACAAACTATATATCAATGAGCATTATATGCTTAATGTTATTTATTTCAATTGGTATGTATTCTACAGCAATAGGATTAAAAAGATCTATAGAAAGTTCGACAGAGCTTCAAACTCCATATGATGTGACTGCTACAGAATTTTATAAGCATGGAGAAAAGACACACTTTAGTAATGAAAAATTAAGTGAAATACTTAAAAAGCTAGATTTTAATGTAAATGATTACTCAAAAGAATACTTGGATTATAATTTTTACAACTCTCCTGTGAGTTTTATTAAAATGTTTGAAAATACTTCAGATGATTTTTTATCTAAACAAATAAAAGTTATGATGGATTCTAATATTCCTATTATAAAACTATCAGATTATAATAAGCTAAATAAAATACAAGGCAAAAAAACAATAGATTTAAAAGATAAAGAAGTAATTTTGGTTACAAACATATCTGCTATGGAGAATCCAATAAAAGAATATATAAAAAATAATAAAAGTATAAAAATAGGAAATGATGAATTTAAAATAAATAAAAATTACCAATATCAATCTTTAAAGAATGATTTAGCTAAAAATGATTTTGTGATATTTGTAGTTGAAGATAAATACGCAGATAAATATGATATAAGTCAAAAATGTTTAAGCTTTAATTATGAAGGAGATAAAAAAGATACAGAAAATAAAATAACAAAGTATCTTGAAAAAAGTGAAAATAAACAAATTCAATATCAAAAAGACCATGGGTCATTCTTATTATTTGTGAGTAAACAAATGGTTTTAGAAATTAATATGTCTAACTCAGCTATGTTTTTATATATAGGTTTATATATAGGGATAATATTCTTAATATCTAGTGCAGCAGTACTTGCACTTAACCAATTATCAGGAGCAACTGAAAGTTTAGGAAGATATGAAATACTTAAAAAACTTGGAGTAAGTTCAAAGATGATAAACAGATCAATTTTTATACAAGTTTTCATATATTTCTCACTTCCAATAGCCCTAGCATTAGTTCATAGTTATTTTGGAATAAAGGTAGCAAATAACGTAGTTAAAATGTTTGGAGACTATGATACAGTAGGAACCAATGTAGGTGCAGTATTAAGTATATGTGTAATTTATGCTATATACTTCTTTGGAACATATAAAGCGTATAAGCGTATTGTAAATAAAAATAATTAATAAAAAATAGCTGTTTCAAATTAAGTTTTGAAACAGCTATTTTGCTATATTGTTAAGTCACTTTCATTTTTAATTTTTATAGCTTTATCAAAAACTTCCCCAATTACAAAACATATTAAAGCTGAAATAAGACAAATAATCATTGGGGGAGTAATTCCTCCACTATCACTTCCTATTATTGTTACGGACTTTGATATAGCTGCTGCATTATATCCAATTATACATTCAAACATAGTATTTACTATTAAACAGCAACCCATTATTTTAAATCTTTTTACATTTTCTTTTATAAATGGTGAAACTAAAGTACTGCTTATTATTTTTATTAAGCAGAGTACAACTGTTAAATACATTAATATGTATACTAAGTTTATGATTGCATTAAAAACTGAAAATAAATCAAGATTACTAAACTTTTGAAGTACCATTATAGGAAATCCTATAAAGCCAATTCCTAGAGCTAGTACTAAAAAATACAATATAAAACTTAAAATATCCTTTGAAAATGTAGCTTTCATAAAAACAACCCCTTTTGATAGTATACTTTTATTATAAAAGATTTATTATTGTTTTACAATAAATTTTTATTTGAAATAGGTAAGTTGATTGTGAATGGTTTTAAAAATACATATTGTTTAATAAATCGTAGTAGGGGTATTTATTATTTAAAATAAGGTTAGGTTAATTATAACGGAGGATAATAATAATGAAATATTTTATTGTTGAAGGTATATTAAAAAGTACAAATGAAATTGATAAGGACACTATGACAAAACATATGAATTATTCTCAAAAGGCAATGGATGAAGGACTTATATTAATGTCTGGGCTTAAAGAAAATATGAGTGGTGGAATATTTATTATGAAATCAGATTCCATTGAAAATATAAAAGAGTATTTAGACAATGAACCATTTAAACTTGAGGGAATACAAGATTATAAAATTGTAGAATTTTCGCCTCATTATTTTAATGAATCACCTAGTGAATGGTTTAAATAATAAATTTAAAAGAACTAGTATTTATTTTAAACTTTAATTAACTATAAAGATATAATAATTAAATATAGTCAATTCATAAAATTTATGAATTGACTATATTTAATACAAACAAATCTATTTCTTTTTGATTTCTCAAAATTACTATCTTATCTGCAAATTCTTTTTTTATCTCATCATAATGACTCTTGATTTCTTTGGTTCGACCTTCACGAAGAATCCAATTAACAAACTCAAAGTCCATTTTTTCAACACATCCATTAGCCATATCTTCTCGAGTTTTATTTTTATATTTACGATATCTTTTAAAAGCTCTATAAAGGCAAGAATATCTAGGAAAATCTAAAAATATTATTTTAGTAGCTTCTTCTAACCGTTGCCTTTGAAGAAAATCTCTATAATTTCCATCTATTACCCAAGAATCATTTTTCATAAAATCTTGTACCATCAAACGAGAGTCATCTAAACCACGATCAACCCAATTAGGTAAAAACTTAACCTTATCAAGAAATAAAACAGGAATCTTGTAGTATGTTGAAAGTTGTTTAGCAAGTGTAGATTTTCCACTTCCACTATAACCTATTATAGCAATTTTCATTACAACACCTCTCAAATTTTAATAAATAAATTTTAATTAATTGATATTAATTTAACTAGGGTGATTTTGAAACTTCTTTAAATTATATGTAGACAACTTTATTTAATAAAGTTAAAAAACAGAAAACAAATATATATGTTATTATGGTTTGAAACTAAAAAGCTAATATATTGATATAAGATTTGAAACTAATTGCTAATTAAAAAAAGAAATGTCATTAAAATAATATACAAATATATATTATTTATATTATAACACAGTTTTAAAAAGAACTTGTATAATTATAAAACAAAAAAGCTACGATTTAATAAATATATTAAAATGTAGCTTTTTTATTTTATATTAAACTGGGGTATTGAAGAAAAGATTACTCCCAGTAAGATTTAAACTCGGAACTTGTAGCACCAGTAGCATCTAGCTTAAGTTCTATTTTTCCTTCATTAAATTTACTTAAGTCAATTTTTTTATAATCTGAGGAATTTGTTAAGTCAATTGTTTCTATTTTATCACCTTGTTCAATAATTAAACTTAAACTTCCTGACTCGCAATTTCCTTTAACGAAAAGATATTTTGGGGAACCTGATTTTATTTCTATTGTTTTGTACTCAATTTCATTTGTCTTATAACAAGATACATTCCAATGGTCTCCTATATTAGTTTCAACTTTTAAAAGTGAAAATCCACCTAGGAAATTATCAGAAGTTGAACCCATTATTGCAAATACTATAAGACCTACAAAGCATAATATTGAAAGTATAATACTTGCTACAAAACAAATTAAATATTTCTTTGAATAATTATCTTTAATAGGATTAATAATATTTACTTTTTCACCACATTTATTACAATAAGATGATGATTTAGAAATAGTGGCATTACAATTTTCACATCTTCCAGAGACACTGTTTCTTCCAACTAAAAAGTATAATAATAATCCTATTAAATTTGGAATTAAAATTACTACAAGTGTCCAAAGTGTTGCATTTAAACCTCTACTTGAAGCATCTTTATAAGTCCAAATACCCATAAAAACCATTGCAAGTATTACGAAAACAAAAACCAACCCTAGCATTAAAAGCATTTATATCACCGCTCCTTTTTTTAAGTCAAAATATTTAACTCCAACAAAAGTTAAAATTATATTTGCTAAAATTATTATAATTATAAAAAGTAAAGCCAAAAGTTTTATCAAAGAACTTGATAAAAACACAAAAGTGAAAAATGATAGCATAAAAGAGATAAGAATTGAAACACAAGCTGGCATCCACCAAATTGACAATTCTTTTTCTTTTTTATTTTGATTTATTAAAAACTTTACTTTATTATTTAATTCATCAGAAGGTAAATCTTCTATAGAAAGAGTTTCCTTTAAAAGCTTATCAACATCTTTTTCTTTCATAACCTATTGCCTCCAATTCGTCTTTTATTAAATTTCTAGCTTTGTGTAATCTGCTTTTTACAGTACCTTTAGGAATGATTAAAGACTTTGAAATTTCATCTATAGACATATCAGCTGTATAATACATTATAATTACTATTTTATATTTATCTTTTAAATTTTCTATGGCTCTATTTACATAATTTTTTTCTTCTGTATGTAAAAGGTCCAATTCTATGTCAAAGGAAGTATCCTTTATTTCTAGATGTTCATGTTCATCAATATTTATAGTTGGAGCTATAAAATTTCTTCTGTTATTTTTGCGAATATTATTTTTCCAAAGTTTTATTGAAATAGATACCAAAAAACTTTTAGGGCTAGAATTTTTATTTATCTTGTGCCTAAGTTCTGTAGCTTTTAAAAAAGTTTGTTGGTAAAGATCTTCTGCATCTTCTTTATTTTGAGTAAGTTTTATACAAAATTTGTATAAAATATTTCCATACTCACCTATAAGATCTTCAATTTCCTCAACACTCAATCTATCACTTCCCTTCTACTTATTATTGTCATGACTTTGTGATAGGTTCATTTTATTAAAAAAGTAGTAAGGGTTTTATAACTCACTACTGTACAAATTTTATATGAATAATTTATATTTACGATAATTCATAATGCAATACCTACTTTATATAACATATTTTCAAATACACAATAAATATAACAGTAACAACATTATCAAGCAACTTTTTAATAAAAATTTTGAAAACTTTGAAACTAAATGACTATATAATATGTCTTATATATGTAATTAAAATTATTAAGGAGATAGAGATGATAAAAAGTAATATTTTAAATAAGGTTAGGGGTTTTGATATAGGTAAGGAACTATCCGTAGAAGAAACCTTAATAAAGCAATCACAATGGGGGAATGATGATGCTTTTGAAAAGTTAATAGATAGATATGAAGGATATCTTTATAAAATGGCATTTTTATATGTAAAAAATGAACAAGATGCTATGGATATATACCAAGAAACAGTATTAAAGGCATATTTAAATATAACTAAATTAAAAGATAGAAAAGCATTTAAAACTTGGATAACAAAAATACTTGTAAATAATGTTTATACAAAAAATAATCAAGTTAAAAAAATTCAAGAAAACCATATTAAACTAGATACAAAGGAATTTAATAACTATAAAGTTAAAAATAAAATGGTTTATGATAATGTAACAAGTGAAAATATTTATAAGATAGGTTATCACGATACAAATGAATTTTTAACAATTAAATTTAAAAACTTTAAAAATAAAAAAGATAGTGAAGTTACGGAGTTTAAAGTTAATATAAGTAATTATAAATAATAGTATTTTAATTTTATAAAGGATTTATAAAATTTATAGCCAACAAATAATAAAACTTAAAAAGGTGGGGTTTTATGAATTTATTAGAATCACAAATAAAAAAATACTACGAAGGATATGATGAAGACAACAGACTTATAAAAGATAACTCTCATAGCATTGAATTTATTACTACTACTAAATACTTAGACAAATATATATCGAAAGAATCTAAAATACTTGAAGTAGGAGCAGCGACAGGAAGATACTCTTTTTATTATGCTAAAAAAGGTTGTAAAGTAACAGCTTTAGAACTATCAGAAAATCATATAGAAATTATGAAAAATAAACAAAAAGAAAATAAGCTTAAACTAGATATAATTCAAGGAAATGCACTAGATTTAAGTAAATTTAAAAATGAATACTACGACTTTGTATTACTTCTAGGGCCAATGTATCACCTTACAACTAAAGAAGATAGAACTAAGTGTGTAGAGGAAGCACTACGAGTATTAAAGCCAGGTGGAATAATTACAGTAGCTTATATAAACAGATTTGCTCATTTTGTTGATATGGTAAATAGAGATAAAGAAGAAATTAAATCTAAAGAGCTACAAAACATATTAAAAAATGGTGTAGAATTTGAAAACAAAAGCAACTATTTCTATTTTTCCACATATAATGAAATTGAAAACTTAATGGAAGAAAATGATGTTATAAAAATTAATCATATAGCAACGGATGGAATAGCAGATATGATGAGAGGTAGAATAAATTCTTTTACAAAAGAAGAATTTAATTTATGGCTTAAATATCACTTAGAAACTTGTGAAAATCCAAATTTAATAGGTTATAGTAAACATAGCTTATATATTGGAAGAAAATAAATAAAAAATGGTTATAAATAGATATTTAAAAGCTAATAATATAAATATTAAATATATTTCAATAAATAGCTTGAATTTTCAGAAAAGTAAAACTATAATATATTTTAAATACTATAAAAAGGAGGATTAAAATGAAAACTTACTTTGTAAACCAAATGTGCAAAATTAGACAATATTCATTCAATATTTCAGCATATAAAGCTAACTATGGGATAAGTACGTCTAAAATTAAATATTTGAAGCAAAGAGTAAGTTATAAATTTTAATCCAGATATAATATTTTAAGAAAATTTATCCGGGCAAGTTTATATTTGCTCGGATTTTTTAGTACACAAATTTACTTTAATTTGTCATGCCTTTAAACCCGAGCAAACTTGCTTAGGTTTTTTTAATGGAGGTTTTAATTATGATAGAACTAGAAGTAAAAAATGTAAAAAAGTACTATGGAGCAAATTTAATATTTGAAGATATTAATTTTGATGTAAAAACTAAAGAAAGAGTAGCTATAGTAGGAAGAAATGGGTGTGGGAAAAGTAGTATATTCAATATAATAGTAGATAAAGAAAAACAAGATAAAGGAGAAATATTAAAAAGAAAAAATTTAAAATTAGGTTACTTAGAACAAATACCAAAATTTGAAAATTATAAAGTAAAAGAAATTTTAAACCTAGGATTTTCACATTTAATAAAACTTGAGGAAAACTTAAGAGATTTAGAAAAAGATATGAAAAATGAAAATTGTGATATGGAGAAAATTCTTAACAAGTACAGCAATCTTCAACAGGAATATGAAAGCCTAGGAGGTTATGAAAAAGAAACTAAAATATCTAAGGTATGTACTGGATTAAATATAAATGAAGATTTTTTAAAAGCAGAATTTTACTCTCTAAGTGGAGGAGAAAAAACTAGAGTTATGCTAGGAAAAATATTAATTGAAAGTCCAGATCTTTTATTACTAGATGAACCGACAAATCATCTTGATATGAAAAGTATAGAGTGGCTTGAAAGCTATTTAAAAGATTATGATGGAAGTGTAATTATAGTATCTCATGATAGATACTTTTTAGATAAGGTTGTAAACAAAGTAGTTGAAATTGAAAACTTAACTTCAAAAACTTATATAGGAAACTATTCAAGTTACTTAAGTCAAAAAGAAGAAGCTTTAATTTTGGCAAACCAGAACTATAAAGAACAACAAAAGAAAATAAAAGCTATGGAAGAATCTATAAAACAATTAAAAGTATTTTCAAGAAATGGATCTAATGAGAAATTCGTAAAAAGAGCACAAAGTATGCAAAAGAGGTTAGATAAAATTGATAAATTAGAAAATCCAAATAAGAAAATCGAAAATATGAAAATAAATATAAATAATAACAGTAAACAATCTCAAGATGTTATTTTAATAAAAGAAGGAAGTAAAGCATTTGATAATAAACTATTATTTAAAGATGTAGACATCTTAGTAAGAAAAGGAGAAAACATAGCCTTAATAGGAGATAATGGATGTGGCAAATCAACACTTGTAAAAATAATACTACAAGAAGAAAAACTAGATAGTGGAAACTTAAAAGTAGCAAGTAGTTCTAAAATAGGATATCTTCCACAAAATATAGAATTTGAATATAAAGAAAAAACTATACTAGATTGGTTTAGAGAAGATATAGTTATAACAGAAGGAAAAGCCAGAGAATACTTATCTAAATACATGTTTTTTAAAGAAGATGTATTTAAAAAAGTAAAATCTCTATCAGGTGGAGAAAAATCACGACTTAAACTAAGTAAGATACTTTACTTTGAAGTGAATTTACTAATATTAGATGAACCGACAAATCATTTAGATATTGAAAGTATAAATAATTTAGAAAAAGTATTAAAAGACTTTAAGGGAAGTATTTTATTTGTATCCCATGATAGATATTTTATAAATAATTTATGTAATAAAATATTATCAATAGAAGACAATCAAGTTCTAAGCTGGAATGGAAACTATGATTACTATAAAGAAAAAAGAGAAGAACTAAAAAATAAAGTAAAACCGGTTGAAGTTATTAAAATATCTAAAAAAACAGAAAAAACTAAAGCAAAAGAAGAAAGAAAAATAAATAAATACAAAATAGAAAAAGACATGGAAAAATTAGAAGGTAACATAAAAGAATTAGATTTTAAAATACAAAATATAGATTGTGATTATATAAAATTACAAAGCTTCCTTGAAGAAAAAATAAACTTGAAGGGGAATTAGATGATCTATTAAATAAATGGACAGAAGCTGAAAGTTATTGAAATTAGTATAAACATTAAATATCATATACTATATAGAGTTTTTAGGGGGAAGTTGATGACTAAGAAAATAAGTCAAAAATATGCAAATCTATTTTTATGCTTTTCGATAATATTATCTATAATTATGATATATTTTGTATTTGTTAGAGGTGGGATTAAAGCTAGTTTAGACAATGAAAATTGGATTATAACCTTAGGAGCTGTAGTTGCTAACATAGCAAATATCTATGGAGGGTTAAGTCTGAAGAAAAAGGGAATAGATGTAGAATTAAATAAATCAAGAGTACAAGGATCAATAATAATATTAGCTACGATATGTATAGTAGATTTAATACCAAGAATAATTTTTACAATATAATTTATAAAATATCAAGTTAAATACTTTTTATTAGGGGTTATTATAATCTTATTTAGTACACAACTTGGATGTATAATGCTTAATATTTTTTATAAAAATAAGAATTTGCTAGGAGTTCTTAATGAATTGTTAAATGGATTTATAAACTCACTTATGATAATTGGGGGTTTAATATTTAGTATTGGGCTAGTGGATAGGATTATAGGAAATAAATTTAATTATTTGGAATTGGGAATTATATTTGGATCAATACTAGGATTTATATTTAAAGATATAACCAAGTTTATAGTACTAGGGATAATGGTAGGGACAATTATTCAATATGTATATAAGAAATAAAAGGGAGGGGGGATTTTAGTTAAAATAGAGTATTTAGAAAGGCTTTTAATAGGTGTAAAGAGGACTTATAATTTAGAGCAAATAAAAAAGGCTAGAAATAATCCTAGTCTTTTTTATTTTGATATTTGAACAAATGAATTACTCCTTATACTTAGCTTTTGAAATAAGTTGAGTCATAGTTCCCATTGGACAATAAACACACCAAGACTTGGGTTTATATAAAATCATAGTAAACACACCAAGAATAGTAGAAGTAAGCATAATACTATAAAAACCAAATGCAAACTGAGCAACCCAAGGAGAAACCATACTAGTATTCACCCAATTCCAAGGTAACTTAAAAGTCCAAAGTATTTTTATAAATTCTTTTAACTCATTAGTGCCATTAAAAACTAAATAAGTGTTAAATAACATAACAATAAACATAGTCATAAAAAATGTTAAAAATCCATATCTAAAATATTTACTTTTTAAAAATTTAGGAATATCTTTATATCTTGATAGCTTTAACTTATTTCCCATAAGCTCTAAAAGCTGACCTCTTCCACAATATTTATTACAATATAACTTTCCTCCACCAGAAAAAGAAATTATTAGAGGTATAAAAAAACATAAAAGTCCTAGCCAAGCAAAAAGTATGTTAAATAATCCTAGGAATAAATAAAGAGCACTAATGATCCACATATAATCCGTAAACTTTTTTTTAGACTTTTTCATAATTAACTACTAACCTCCTTTAACTGAATTTCTATAACTGATGCAGGACAAGTTTTAGCACACTTTCCACATCCAACACATTTTTCAAAATTAATTTTAGCAAAAACACCTTGTTCAATACTTATAATCTGTAAAGGACAAGATTTCGCACAAACTCCACAAGCCACACAATAATTTGTGTCAACTATTGCCTTTCTTTTTTTAGCCATAATTTTCCCTCCAATATCAATCTAATAATGATTATATTCAAACCTACTTTATAAATCTGTGATAATGTCACAAAAGAATTTATTTAATAGAGGATATAATTTTTAAAATCTCTTTAGATATGATATAAAGTTATTCTATAGAAATTAATTTGGAAACAGAAAATAAAGCAAAAGATAATTATGTAACTGCACATTAAGAGGGCATCGTAAAACACGATACCCTCTTATGTATAATAATCTTTATAAAAATATATTTTTAAAGCTTTTAAGCAGTGTAAAAATTGAAGTTATTAAAACACAAAATCCTAAAAATGTACCTACAGATATAACAGCAGGGGAAAGACTAGTATCTATTATTATTGGAATTAAAAAAACTCCTAAAGATATCAATGGAAGATTTTTACTTAATCCAGAAATAATATTTTTTCTTCCTAATAAATAATACAAAACACTTAATAGTATAAAGATTGGAATAGAAATAATTAATATAACTAAAAATTGGGTTCCACAGTTTTCATACCAACTAAACACATTGTAATAAGAAGAATATATATATTCAGACAGGACTATTGTCGCTGTTAGTAGCAAGTTTAAAATAAAAAACATAATAGAATACTTTTTAGTTTTTTTCATAAAATTCAACCTCCTTAAAACTATTCTACAAATTATAACAAAAAAAGACAAAAAATTAGTTACAATAAAGTATCGAAATAATTTTAAAATTCATTTAATTATAATTTAATGTAAAAACTTTTAATCTTACTCCATATCTTAAGCATTTTAGTACAATTTTAAGTAAAATTGTTAAATTTATGATAAGTTATTTTTATGAAAATTAATTTAAACAAGGGGATTAACAATGCTATCATTTAAAAATGTATTTATAATTTTTTTCATATTATATTCAACTATATTTTTAAAATCCAAAATTAAAGTAAATAAGAATATAAATAAATTTATATACTACATATTAGGCATATATATCTGTTTAGGTATTGTATCATCAATATTTCCTATATCAATTAATACCCAAAGAATTCTGTTTAATTTAAAAAATAGCATAGGAGAAAATAATAAATTTTTATCTATAAATTATATATATGAAAGCTTATTCTTAAATATAGAGTTAGAAAGTAAAGTAATTATATTAAAAGATTTAGCAGAAAACATTATAATGTTTATACCAGTTGGAATATACTTAGCATTTCTTGATAGAAGAAAAAACATAAAAGAAGTTATTATATTAGGATTTGGTTTTAGTGCATGTATAGAATTTGTAGAATTTTTAACCAGTGTTATTATAGGATATGATTACATACCTAGTAATATATATAGTATTATATTAAATACAATTGGAGCTGTTATTGGATATATAATGTTTAAAAAGTTGTTTACAGTAATATTAAATATTAACAAGAGTTAAAACTAAATTTAAATATAAAAAAGATAAAATGAATTATAATTCATTTTATCTTTTTTATATTTAAAGGATTTTATCTTTAAAAATTATATATTAAAAATTTAATTTTATATATTTTAAAATAAAGAAAATAATGATTAAAATAAACAGAAAATTCATAAAGTAACACATATATAACTATTTAAATGATTATATATATACAAATAGGGTAGAAATAAATTGCAAAATAAATGATTTTAAGTATACCCAAATTTTAAATAATAAATTATACTATATAAATATAAATGACATAATAATCTTAGACTAATCGGATATATACTAGGAGGGAAATACATTGAAGCTAAAAAAAATGGGGATGCGGACTATAAAAACAGGTATAGCAGTAATGATATGTCTGTTATTAGGTAAGTTCCTTGTTCAAAAACTATTTTACTGTGCAATAGCTTGTGTAATTTCAGTTCAAGACACAGTAAAAGGCTCTATGAAAGTTGGATTAAACAGAGTAAAGGGAACTATTGTAGGTGGTATAATCGGATTTTTATTTGCTTTAATTCAACCAGGAGAACCTATTTTATGTGGTATAGGTATAATGCTTACAATTTACACTTGTAATATGCTAAAAATAAGTTCCGTAGTAGTATCTTGTGTAACATTTTTAGCAATACACTTAGGTGTTGGTACATACAATCCTGCATATTACTCAATTCACAGGGTTATAGATACTTCAGTTGGAGTAATTATAGGTGTTGTGACAAATTACTTAATCGCTAGACCTAATTACTTAGCAAAAACAGTATCTGAATTTAAAAACATAGAAAAATCTGCAATACAACTTATAGAATCTAAAATCGTAAATGAGGAAGATTTAGATATAAACGTATTTAAGAAAAATATACAACAACTTGATAAAATATATTCAAAATTAACGGATGAACTAGATTATGGTGGAAAGAATGATGCAGATATAGAAAATCTAGAGAAATCAATAAGTATATGTAGAGAAATTTATTTTCATATGCAATCCATAGAATTATTAGAAAGCAAACTGTACTTAAATAAAGATAACTATAATGCATTAAGAGAATTATACAATACAGAAGAAATAAGTTTTGATGTTGAAGAGAATAAAAGTCCTGTATTTAATTATCACCTAAGCAAAATAATAGAAGAGATTAAAACTCTAAAAGAATTTAATAAATCTATTGAATAAAATTCTAAGCTTTTAAAAGCTTGGGATTTTTTTATGTTATAATAATAAATTGTCAATAATTATAACTAACATAAAAAATGTAAGGAAGTGAATTTGTGAAAATCAATAAAAAAATTATAGTAATATTATTACTAATTATATTTATTCCAGCAGGAATATTAACATTTATGATAAAAGAAAATCATAAAAAAGAAGAAATAGCAAAGAAAGAAGCAAAACAAGAAGCTTTAAAAAATGAAAAATCTATGAATATTGCTTTATTTGGATTAGATAGAAGAAGTAAAGAAGAAAAATCAAGAGCAGACTCTATAATGGTTGCAAATATAAATTTTGAAACAAAAACAATAAATCTAGTATCAATACTTAGAGATACTTTAGTAGATATAAAAGGTCATGGAAAAGATAAGCTAAATCATTCTTATGCTTATGGAGGACCTGAACTTTCAATGGAAACTATAAATTCAAACTTTGATTTAGACATAAATAAATATGTAAGTGTTGATTTTTTCAGCTTAGCAAAGGTAATTGATATAATAGGTGGCGTAGATATAGATTTAAAAGATTATGAAGCAAATCAAATAAATCAAAACTTAAACGAAATAAATGGTATAGAAAAGTTACCTAAAGAAACTGATTATATACAAGGAAGCGGCTTAAAAAATTTAAACGGGAGACAAGCTGTGGCTTATTGTAGAATAAGAAAAGAAGGTAATGGAGATTATGAAAGAACTCAAAGACAAAGAAATGTATTAAAAGCTATACTTTTAAAATATGAGAAGTTAGATTCAGGTAAAAGGTTTGAAGTAGGTATGGAAATGATGTCTCAAGTAAATACAAATATACCTATAAATGATATAAAAGATCTTCAAAATAAAATTTTAAGTGATAAAGATTTTACTATAAATCAACATATGATACCATTTGAAGGAAGTTTTGAAACTAAAATAATAGATAAAAAGTGGGTAATAGATGCAAATATGAAAGAGAATATTAAAAAAATTCATGAATACCTAAAATAAAAAGACGAGTGTCAGTGGGGCACTCGTCTTTTCTTAAAAGGAGAAATAAGTATAGTATATTTAGCGATATAATTAAAAATTTCATTTGAAATTATATTAAAATTATAAACAAATAAAAAAAATATATACATTAAATTTATAATTTTTATAAATTATTTTTAAATTAATCATTTTTAAGTGATGAAAGTACATTACACATGGTATTAATATCATCCTTGCTTAGATTATCAAAATTTTCTAATCTATTTACAATATCCAATATAACTTTATCTTTGTACTCATCATTACTAAACTTAGAACTAGATATTACATCCTTTAAACTATCGTTTAGAATTTGATAGTTATTTTTACTTTTATGCTTATTATTATGATGTCTTATATTTTCTTTTTTTATAAAGTATGTAGATAATGTAGAAGTTAAAGAACCTATAAAGCCTATTCCAAATATCATCAAAATACAAGCAATAATTCTTCCTGAAAAAGTTTTAGGACAAATATATCCATATCCAACGGTAGTAACAGTAACTATGCTCCACCAAAGAGAATCTCCTATATTCCAATGTTCAAAATAACTCATAGTTACTGAACTTAAAAATATCATAAATAAAGCTATAAACAAAGTATAACTAAAGTTATTAGTTTTAAGTAATTTATAAAAATTACTATCACTTTTTTTAATAATAGCTACTATTCTAAGAACCATAACAAGTTTTAATAGTATTACATACTTTCCAAGTTTTAAAATACCATAATTAGATAGTAAAATAAAAAAAGTATGAAAAGGAATAATTGAAATTAAATCTATTATATTATTTTTAACAAATGATTTTTTATCATTACTTAAAACAAATCGAGTTATATAATCTACAACAAATATTATCCATATTATACAGGCTGTATTTGTTAAAATAACATTTATATTAAAACTTAAATGTAGAGTAAGTTGAACGATTAAAATTACTGCTATTAATAAGGATAAAAAAGCCATCATTAAATTGTAAGCAATATGTTTTTTTTTCGTAGTAACCATAAAAATAAAAAGCTCCATTCTATTTAAATTAGATATAACAATATATTAAGATAAAAAATATTTGTTGTCAAAAAAAGGAAAAATAGGTCGCAATCAAAAAATTATATATAAATAAAAAATAATATCTTTGTTTTTAAATAAAAATTATATATATTTTAAATATATTAAAAAATATATAATTTGGAGGATATATGGGAATAGAAAAAGAGTATTTAATAAATATTGGGGAATTAAAAAAAGGGAAAAATAATTTAATAACAGATGTTGATGGAGTTAGGGTAGGTCATGTAACTTTAGATAATCAAGATATAAAAACAGGTGTAACAGCCATACTACCTCATGGAGGAAATATTTTTAAAGAAAAGGTAATGGCATCTACTTTTGTTATAAATGGTTTTGGGAAAAGCATTGGGCTTATACAAGTAGATGAACTTGGGACTATAGAAACACCAATAATTCTAACTAATACACTAAGTATTGGAACAGCATGTACTGGATTAATAAAATATATGTTAAGTGAAAATGAAGATATAGGAAAAACTACATCTACAGTAAATCCAATGGTGCTTGAATGTAATGATGGATTTTTAAATGATATAAGAGGACTTCATGTAAAAGAATCACACATAATAGAAGCTATAAAAAAGGCAAGCAATGATTTTGAAGAAGGATCAGTAGGAGCTGGGACAGGAATGAGTTGTTATCAATTAAAAGGTGGAATAGGGTCATCTTCAAGAGCTATAACTTTAGATAATAAGGAATACATAGTAGGAAGTTTAGTTTTATCTAACTGTGGACTAGAAAAAGATTTAATATTAGATGGAAGAAAAATAGGCAGAGAGATAACTAGTAAAAAAGATTTAGAATTAGAAAAAGGATCTATAATAATTGTAATAGCAACTGATATACCTCTTAGTGAAAGACAATTAAAAAGGGTAGCAAAAAGAGCTAGTATATCATTAGGAAGAACTGGTTCTCACTTAGGAAATGGAAGTGGAGATATAGTAGTTGCATTTTCAACTGCAAATAAAGTTAGTCATTATGAAGAAAAAGATATAAATTCAATGAAATTTATAAATGAAAATAAAATAGATTTAATTTTTAGAGCAAGCATAGAATCCATTGAAGAATCTATAATTAGTTCTATGATACATTCAAAAGAAACTGTAGGGCGAGATAATAATAAAAGGAAAAGTATAATGAATTATATATAATAAAAATAATAATCTACAAAAATCAAAAAATTTTAATTTGAAGTGTTTAAAACTATTCTAATTGGTTATATATATAATATCATAAGATTTTCCGCCATAGAAATTTTAATTAATATACAATTTTTTTCAAGCTCAAAAACAAGACTTTTTAAGTCTTGTTTTATTTTTTTTTGTCAAATTCATATCTATACACTAATCAAATTTAAAACTCTTTTAAAAAAGTTCATAATCGACAGTTAAACTCGAAATTTAGGGAAAAGTTTCAATAATTAAAATATTCAAAATTGTAGAAAAAATTAAAATTGTGTTGTATAATCAACTTGAGAAAAGGGAATTATATGTATTAAAAATTTTTTAGGGGGAAATTGTTATTATGGAATTAAATGTATCGAGTAAAAGTGAAAAACAGTCGAAACTTCAATCGTGCATGGCTGTAATTGAAAAAGTTGGGAATAAACTACCAAGTCCAGCGTTATTATTTGTTTATATATCAATAGGAGTACTTATACTTTCAGCAATACTTGGAATGTTTGGAGTAGTTGCTAAAACAGAACTTGGAACTTTCCCAATAAATAACTTATTAGGTCAAAAGCCAATTGAAGTTTTAAAGGTAACTGCAGGGGGGACTGCTGTTGCAGAAACATATTCTAATGGACTATCTTATATAATAGGTTCTGTTATAAAGAACTTTATGGGGATGACAGCTTTAGGAGCAATACTTATTATAATGTTAGCAATAGGCGTAATGGAACAAAGTGGATACTTATCAATAGGTATACAAAGTATAGTTAAAGCTACACCAGCTAAGCTTGTAACACCAGTTGTAATATTTTTAGGGGTTATGTCAAACGTTGCATCTGATGCAGGTTATGTTGTTTTAATACCACTTGCAGCACTAGTTTACTACACAGTAGGAAGAAACCCTATGGTCGGTCTTGCTGCTGGATTTGCAGGGGTTTCAGGAGGATTTAGTGCAAACTTACTTATAGGTTCATTTGATGCATTATTAATACCATTTACTCAAGCAGCTGCTGAAACAGGTGATGCTTTAGTTGGTACAAGTTTTGCGCCATTATTAAAATCTACATCTAATATGTTTTTCTTAATGGCTTCAACATTTATTATAGTTTTAGTAGGTACTTTAATTATAGATAAAATTGTTGAGCCAAGCATGGGTAAATATGATAAGAAAGAAGCAGATGTTGTTGAAAAAACTGGGGAGTTAACTCAACAAGAAAAGAAAGCATTTAAAGCTGCTAATATGAGTTTACTAGGAGTAGTGGCATTTATAGCTTTAACAGTTTTACCATTTGATAAAAATAATGTAATACCTATAGTTGGTGATTTATCTAAAACAGTTCCAATGACTAGCATAACTCCAGAAGGAACTATGGCAGTAGATGGAGTTAGTAAGTTTTTAGATTCTATATTCTTTAGTGGTGATATGATAATGATGTTAATGTTTATCGTATTCTTAGTACCAGGTATGGTTTATGGATTTAAATCAGGGAAATTTAAGACTAAAGATGATGTTATAGGTGCAATGGTCGTATCTATGAAGAGTATGGCTTCTATAATAGTTATATTATTCTTTGTTGCACAGTTCTTAAACTTCTTTAACGATTCACACTTAGGTATATGGATTGCATCATTAGGAGCAGATTTAGTAGCTAAGATACCAACAGATAATACTTTCATGGCTATGATGTTAATGATTGCATTTATATGGTTTACAGCAATAGTTAACTTATTTATAGCTGGTGGTACATCTAAATATGGTTTACTTGCTCCAATATTTATACCAATACTTATGAGTGCTGGATTCTCACCTGCTGGAGTACAGTTAATGTATAGAATAGGTGATTCATCTACAAATATAATATCTCCACTTATGAGTTACATGGGAGTTATAGTAATCTTTGGACAAAAATATAAGAAAAACTTTGGAATAGGTAACTTGATGGGAATGATGTTACCGATATCTATAGGATTCTTGATAGCTTGGACTGTGTTTGCAGTTGCCTGGGCACTAGCAGGAGCTCCTATAGGACCAGGTGAATTCTTCTTTATAAATCAGTATTAATTTAGGATGACTTGAAATTGTACATAACCTTCCTACACAAGACATCGGCTTTAATGTTTGGTCAGGTTATATAATCATCTCGTCTAATCTAAATAAAAGAGGGTATCGCATTTTACGATACCCTCTTTTGTTTATTCAAATACTTTACTATCTAAGAAATTATTAAGGTTATTTTTAAATTCAGATACATTAATAGAATCTATAATCTTTTTTATAATGCTTGTATCTATTAATTCATTTACAGAATCACTAATATCAACATCCATAAATTTATTTATAGACTTACCAATTTTTGTATTGTCTATAGTATTTATTGTTTCTTTTACTTTTCCATTGTAAAAATTTTTTTGACTACAACCAACCATATTTATAGAAATTATAGATATACTTAATATTAAAAAAAGTCTTTTATTTAATCTCATTATTATCACCTCTTATATTATTTAAAAAATAATATTAACACATCAAATTTAACTAATTGTTAATCAATCCTTAAATAATTCTTAAATATTTAAAGTCATATTAAGTGTTTATTATAATTGAGAAAAAAAAGGGAACTATACAAATATAAGGTAAATTAATTTATAAGGAAGGAGAAACTAGATAATCTAGTTGAAAATTTTATGAATGAATCATATTGGATGTTAAGTTCTAAAGGCTTAGATTTTGAAAGTTTAAAAGAAGATTTAGAGGTAGATACACTTATAATAGGTGGAGGGATAGTTGGACTTACTACAGCTTATTTATTATCTAAAAAGGGAATTGAAACAGCTATAGTAGAAACAAATAAAATAGGTTGTGGAAGTTCTGGAAGAAATACAGGTAAGATTACTTCACAACATGGAATAATTTATTCAAAGATAAGAGATAAGTATGGATTAGATAGTGCAAAATTATATTATGAAGGAAATGAAAAAGCTATAGACTTAATAGAAGAAATAATAAAAGACAATAAAATAGAATGTAGTTTTGAAAGGTTGTCTTCGTATATATATGCAGATAATGAAAATTATATAGAAGAGTTAAAAGAAGAATTTAGCACTTGTGATAACCTAGGTATAAAATGTAAGTACCACGACACATTAGATATTCCTTTTGAAGTAAAAGGAGCTATAGAATTTTTTAATCAAGCTCAATTTAATCCAAAAAAATATTTAGATGGATTAACTAAAGTATGCTTAAAATTAGGAGTGAAAATTTATGAACATACGCCTATTGTAGATTATGAAAAAGAAAATATTTACAAGGTAAAAACTAAGGATCATAAAATAATAAGTGCATTAAATATTGTTATGGCTTCACATTTTCCATGGTATGATGGGCTAAATTTTTACTTTGCAAAAGAAAAAGGTGAAAGATCTTATTTATTAGGTGGAGAGTACAAAGAAAAGATACCAAGAGGTATGTATTTAAATGTAGAAGAAAATGGAATTACATTTAAAACTTATATAGGAGAAGGTAAAAAATTAATTATAGCAGGTGGAGGAGACCACAAAGTTGGACAATGTAGCAATGAAGAAGCTATTTACGAAAAGTTAAAAACTAAACTAGGAGAAAAATTTAAGGTAAGTGAATTTAAATACAAATGGTCAGCTCAAGATTATATAAGCTTTGATAATATGCCATATATAGGTTATGTAAATAAAAGAGAAGATAATGTTTATGTAGCAACAGGATTTTGTAAGTGGGGAATGAGCAATGGAACATTAGCTTCTATTATAATAAAAGATTTAATGTGTTATAGGAAATCTGACTATGAAAATATATTTAAACCTACTAGAGCAGGAAGCTTATTAACTACACAGTTTGTAACAGAAAATTTAAATGTAGGTAAAGAGTATATAAAAGGAAAATTTAAAGTTGGAGATACAGATTTTAATGTAGATAAAGGAGAAGGAAAAGTAGTTAATGTAGATGGTAAAAGGTGTGGAGCTTATAGAGATAGTGATGGAAAGTTATATATAGTAGATATAACATGCACTCATTTAGGCTGTGAATTAACTTTTAACTCTGCTGAAAAAACATGGGACTGTCCATGTCATGCATCTAGATTTGATTATAGGGGAAATGTAATTGAAGGTCCTGCTCTTAAAAACTTAAATAGATACGATGATGAAAAAAATGATGTAAACCCTAAATTAATTTAAAAATAAAAGGACTAATTAAATTATAGATAAATATATATATAAAAGAATAGATTTAGGGGGGAGATTGAACTTGAACAAAGCAATAGAAGTAACTAGAGGCAGTTTAATTGAATGTACTCATAGTGTACATATAGCTGTAGTAAATTCAGAGGGGGACCTTATATATTCTCTAGGAAATCCTAAAAAAGTAATATATGCAAGATCATCAGTAAAACCAATACAAGCTATACAAGTCTTAGAAACTAAAGCAGATAAAAGATTTAATATAAGTGATAGAGAAATATCTTTTATGTGCTCATCTCATTCAGGAGAACCATATCATGTAGAGTGTACCAGAGAAATATTAAAAAAAGCTAATATAAGCGTAGATAAGTTAAACTGTGGTATACATGTCCCTGGCAATAGTCAAATATACAAAGAATTAATAGAAAGTAAAGAACCTTTAACTCAAGAACATAATAATTGTTCTGGAAAGCATAGTGGAATGTTAATATCTGCTAAAAATTTAAATGAAGATTTAGATACATATCTAGATATAAATCATCCAGTTCAACAAAGAATTTTAGAAAACATATCTTTTGTTTGTGATTACAATAAAGAAGATATAATAATTGGCATCGATGGATGTGGAGCACCAGTTCATGCTATGCCTCTAGAGAAATTTGCTTATGGATTTTCAAGATTAGCAGATTCAAAAAAGTTAGGTCAAAAAGAAGAATATGTAAATAAAATAACATCGTCTATGATGAAGTACCCTGAAATGGTTGCAGGAAGAGATAGATTTTGTACTGCACTTATGAGAGTTTGTGGAGATAGAATATTTGGTAAAGCAGGAGCACAGGGAGTGTATTTAGTTGGAGATAAAAATAATAAACTTGGAATAGCTATAAAAGTTGATGATGGATCAGGTCAAGCAACTGCATGTGCTACTATGGAAGTTTTAAGACAACTTAAATTAATAAATGAAAAAGAATTAAAAGAACTAGAAAAGTTTGCAAACCCAAAACTATTAAACGCACGAAAAGATATAATTGGAGAAATGAGACCAAATTTTAAATTAAATAATTTAGTTAATGCGGAGGGGTAAAAATGAAGCCTTTAATAGGAGTATTGGGAAGATTAGCCACTATAGATTCAGGAGCATTTAATGGTCTTGAAAGAGTAAATCTTACAAATGCTTATGTAAATGCAATTGAGAAAGCTGGAGGGGTACCAATTGTTATTCCGGCAAATACAAATAAAGAAAATATAAAAGCACAAGTAAGTGCTATGGATGGAATAATTATATCTGGTGGGGATGATGTAAATCCAAATATATATAAAGAAGAGCCTTTTAAAGAACTTGGATATGTAAATCCAACATTAGATGAATTTGATATAGAAGTTATAAATGTAGCTTTAGAATTAGATAAACCAATCTTTGGAATATGCAGAGGTTTACAAATGCTAAATGTAGCTTTAGGGGGGAGTTTATATCAAGACTTAAAATATATAAAGGGAAGCCACATAAAACATAATCAAGAAACTAAGACTTATCTAGGAACTCATAGTATAGATATAAAAGAAAATTCAATATTAAAAGATATAATAAAGGGCAAAGTTTTAGTAAATAGTTATCACCACCAAAGTATAAAAACTTTAGGGAATAACCTAAGAGTAATAGCTTATTCTAATGATGGAGTTATAGAAGCTGTTCAAAAAGAAGATAAAAAGTTTGTTGTTGCAGTTCAGTGGCATCCAGAATTAATGGTTGATAGTTGTGAATATATGCTTAATTTATTTAAAGCTTTCGTAGATGCTTGCAATTAAAATATAAGGAATAAAATATACTTTAAGTGAATATCCTTGTTAATAAAAAAATTGGGGGGATGCTATGCACTTAAAAAAGAAAGTATCGACTTTAGCAAGTATATTTATTGTTGGTTTAGCTTTTAATGTAGGGTGTTCAAG
This sequence comes from Paraclostridium sordellii, assembly GCF_000953675.1. NCBI lineage: Bacteria > Bacillati > Bacillota > Clostridia > Peptostreptococcales > Peptostreptococcaceae > Paraclostridium > Paraclostridium sordellii. The sequence continues at coordinate 844,956 of NZ_LN679998.1, forward strand.
TAATGGAAAATCAGGTTCAAATGTAGAAGCAAGCTCAGATGAAGTAATGGGGAATTTAAATGCAAGAAAAGCTATAGCTATGGCTGTAGACAAAGATAATTTTGTAGATGTAATACTTAATAACGGATCAATATCAGCTAACTATTTTATACCTAAAAATTTAGCGCTTGATGAAAATCAAAAGGACTTTAGAGATACAGTCAAAGATGTAGGGTATACTCATGATGATGAAAAAGCAAAAGAAGAGTGGGAGAAAGCTAAAAAAGAAATAGGATTTGATAAAGTTACTTTAGAAATGGTTTTATCAGATACTGAAATGAATAGAAAGCTTGGAGAATATGTGCAATCTGAGTTAACCATATTAGAAGGATTAAATTTAGAAATAAAACAAATGCCTTATAAACAAGTTACACAAGCACATTCAAAAGGAGATTTTGATATAAGTTTTAATGGATGGGGACCTGATTATCCAGACCCACTAACGTATTTAGGAACTTTATCAAAAGGTCAGATTTATTCAGTTGCTACTGGCTATGAAAATAAGGAATATAATGACCTTTTGGCAAAGGCTAAAAACTCAACAGATATAAAAAAAGCTTGGGAGTTATTTGCAAAAGCTGAAAAAGTTTTGTTAGATGATGCTTATATATCTCCAATGTATCAAAGAGGAGTGTCTTACCTTCAAAAGGATTATGTAAAAGATATAGCCGTTGCAACTTTTGGACCTAAATATTCTTATAAATGGGCAGATGTAGATAAAAAAGATAAAACTTTAAACATAACTAACTCAGCAGATATAACAAGTTTAGATGCAGCTAAGATAAGAGATTCTCTATCAAGAGAAGTAACTCTAAATGTTATGGAAGGTTTAGTTAGAATGGATAAAGATTTAAATGTAGTTCCTGGAGTGGCTAAAGAATGGAAAATGTCTGAGGATAAAAAAACATGGACTTTTGAATTGAGAGAAGATGCTTATTGGAACAATGGAGAACCTGTTACTGCAAAGGACTTTGAATATTCATTTAAGAGAACATTAACGCCATCTACAGCTTGTGAAAATTCAAGTGTATTTTATGATATCGTTGGAGCTGAGGATTATAACATGGGGAAAAATAAGGATATAAATAGTGTAGGAGTAAGGGCACTAGATAATAATACACTTGAAATCAAACTTGTAAGACCTGTAAATTACTTTGATAAATTAATGTGTCATCCAATATTCTCCCCACAAAATCAAAAATTTGTAGAAGAAAAAGGAGATACTTTCGGAACAAGTATAGAAAATACTTTATTTAATGGTCCATTTATATTAAGTTCATGGAAGTTAGAAGACCAGTATAGTATGGAAAAAAATTCAAATTATTGGGATAAAGATGCTGTTAAGTTAAATAAAGTGCATACAAAAATTATAAAAGATAATAATAGTTTATTAAATTTATATGAAACAGGAAATATTGATAGAGTAACTTTAACATCTGAAAATGTGGATAAATACAAAGACAGTAGTGAATTTGGAGTAGAAATGGATTGTATAACATATTTTTTAATGTTAAACGGAGGAAATCACAAATAAAAGTAAAAGCCGATAGATATTAAATATCTATCGGCTTTTACTTTTATTTGTGATGTATTCAAATTACATGAATTATACCATATTTATTAAGTGTTTGCAATATAATAAGGTTATCTATTTAAATCACTAAATATACATCAAAGTCATAATATAACATATAGAGGATGCTAACATGGACATTAATGCTTAAATTAAAAAAATTATTGCTATTAATGCTATGTTTATATACTAGATATTGATATTTAAAATAATATATAATAAAATTACGTATATATTATTGGATAATGAAATTTTAAGTGAAAAGAGGCGCATAGAAATGAAAAAAGTAAACGTTGCGATAGTTGGAGCCACTGGTATGGTTGGAAGAACTTTTTTAAAAGTATTAGAAGAGAGAAATTTCCCAATAGATAATTTATACTTATTTTCTTCAGCTAGATCAGCAGGATCTAAAGTTGAATTTAAAGGAAAAGAATATACAGTAGAAGAACTAAATGAAAATTCATTTGATAGAGATATACAAATAGCACTTTTCTCAGCAGGGGGAAGCATAAGTGAAAAATACGCACCAATAGCAGCATCAAAAGGTGTAGTTGTTGTAGACAATTCAAGTGCGTGGAGAATGGATGAAAATGTACCTTTAGTAGTTCCTGAGGTTAACCCAGAAGCTGTTAAAGAACATAAAGGTATAATAGCAAATCCAAATTGCTCTACTATACAAGCAATGGTGCCATTAAAACCTCTTAATGATAAGTACAATATAAAAAGAATAGTATATTCAACATATCAAGCAGTATCAGGTTCTGGGGTAAAAGGAACTAAAGACTTAGAAGATGGAATAAAAGGATTAGAAAATAAATTCTATCCACACCCTATAGCATATAACTGCTTACCACATATAGATGTATTTATGGATAATGGATATACAAAAGAAGAAATGAAAATGATAAATGAAACTATGAAAATTTTAAATGACTATGATTTAAAAATCACAGCAACTACAGTAAGAGTACCTGTGGTAAATGGACATAGTGAATCTATAAATGTAGAGTTTGAAAAAGATTTTGATATAGAAGAATTAAAGGCTTTACTAGCAAACTCACAAGGGTTAGAATTAGTAGATGATATAGAAAATAATGTATATCCTACAGCTTTTGAACTTAGTGGAAGAGATGAAGTATTTGTAGGTAGAGTAAGAAGAGACTTTAGCGTAGATAACGGTATAAATATGTGGGTAGTAGCTGACAATATTAGAAAAGGTGCTGCTACAAATACTGTACAAATTGCTGAACTTCTTTTAAAATATGATTTAGTATAAAAATTAGGAGGTATTGAGTATGTTATTTAAGGGTTCTGGAGTTGCTTTAGTTACTCCTTTTAACGAAGATGGTGTAGATTTTGAAAAACTTGGAGAATTAATAGAGTATCATATAGAAAACAACACAGATGCATTAATAGTTTGTGGAACTACTGGAGAATCTACAACAATGTCTGATGAAGAACAGTTTGCTGTAATAGATTTTACTGTAAAAAAAGTTAATAAAAGAATACCAGTTATAGCAGGTACAGGTTCTAATGATACTATGCATTCAGTTTACTTATGCCAAGAAGCTGAAAAATTAGGAGCAGATGGACTTTTAGTAATAACTCCTTATTACAATAAAACAAATCAAAGAGGTCTTAAACTTCACTTTGAGACTATAGCAGCTAGTACAGAATTACCAATTATATTATACAATGTTCCAGGAAGAACAGGAGTTAATATAAAGCCTAGCGTAATAGCAGAACTTGCAAAAATAGAAAATATAGTAGCTGTTAAAGAAGCTAGTGGAGATATAGCACAAGTAGCAGAAATAGCTAGATTAGTTCCAGAAGGTTTTGCAATTTATTCAGGAAATGATGATTCTATATTACCACTTTTATCACTTGGTGGAGTTGGAGTTATATCTGTAGTTGCAAATATTTGCCCAAAAGAAACTCATGATTTAGTAGAAAAATTCTTAAATGGTGATGTTAAAGGTTCAAGAGAGCTACAATTGGGTATGAAAGCATTAATAGATAAATTATTTATAGAAGTTAATCCTATACCAGTAAAAACTGCTATGAATATATTAGGATTTGAAGTTGGAGATTTAAGATTGCCACTTGCTCCTATGGAAGAAAATAATTTAAAAGCTTTAAGAGATGAACTTGTAAACTACGGTTTTGAGTTTTAGGAGGATTAAAATGATAAAGGTTATAGTAAATGGTTCACTTGGTAAGATGGGAAAAGTTCTTACTAGATGTGTAAATGAAGATAAAGATACAGAGTTAGTTTGTGGGTGTTCAATGCCAACAGGAGAAACTACTGACTATAAATTATATAATAAAATGAGTGAGATAAAAGAAGAAGCTGATGTTATAATAGACTTTTCACATTTCTCTGCACTTGATGATGTGCTAAGCTATGCACTTAAAACAAAAACACCTTTAGTAATAGCTACAACAGGATTTACTAAAGAGCAATTAGAAACTATAAAAGAAGCTTCAAAAATAATACCAATATTCCATTCTTCTAATATGTCTTTAGGAGTTAATGTAATGCTAAAACTTGTAAAAGAAGCAGCAAAGGCATTAAAGGGATTTGATATAGAAATAATAGAAAAACATCATAATAAAAAAGTTGATGCACCAAGTGGAACAGCTATAATGGTTGCCAATGCAGTTAAAGAAGTTTTACCAGAAGTTACTTATAACTACGGAAGACACGGAAGAGATGCCAAGAGAATGGAAAATGAAGTTGGTATACATGCTGTAAGAGGTGGAACAATAGTTGGAGAACACGAAGCTATATTTGCAGGATTAGATGAAGAAGTTATGATAAGTCATAGAGCTCAATCTAAAGATATATTTGCAAATGGAGCTATAACAGCAGCTAAGTATTTAGTTAATAAAGAAGCTGGATACTACAATATGGACGATATGCTAAGCTAATTAGGAGGTAACGAATGATAAATTTAAATGACGCATACGAAATAGCAAGATATATAAAGACAGTTGAGAAGAAAACTCCTGTAAAAGTTTATGTGAACGGAGATTTAAAAGCTGAGTCAACTGAAGATTACAAAGTGTTTGGAAACAACGGTTCATTCACTATAATAGGAGACTATGAGGCAATAAAGCCAGTTTTAGATGCTCAAAAGGATAAATTAGTTGATATACACATGGAATATGACAGAAGAAACTCTGCAATACCAATGTATAACTACTTACATGAACATGCAAGAATAGAGCCAGGTGCTTATATAAGAGATATGGTTACTATAGGTAAAAATGCTGTAGTAATGATGGGAGCAGTTATAAACATAGGAGCAGTAGTTGGAGAAGGTTCTATGGTAGATATGAATGCTGTAATAGGAGCTAGAGGAACACTTGGTAAAAATGTTCACCTTGGAGCTGGAGCAGTAGTTGCAGGTGTATTAGAGCCACCTTCAGCAGATCCAGTTATAGTAGAGGACAATGCAATGATAGGTGCTAATGCAGTAATACTTGAAGGTGTTAGAATCGGAGAAGGTGCAGTTGTAGCTGCTGGTTCTGTAGTTACTGAAAATGTTCCTGCTGGAGCAGTTGTTGCTGGTTCTCCTGCAAAAGTAATAAAAATGAAAGATGAAAAAACTGCTGACAAAACAAAATTAATGGACGATTTAAGAAACTTAGATTAATAATGAATATAGAAAACAAAAAAAGCCGACAATTTATTGTCAGCTTTTTTTATTGGCAAGATAAAAACTTAATTTATATAAGCTATCTTTATATATATACACTTTAATTTGAATTCTAAACAATTTTTTATAAAAAAATTATAAAAACTTACTTATTACCTTTATTATTTAGTAATAAGAAGTAAGTTTCAGCTTTTTTAGTAGTCATAAATTCTTTTGAATCTTTATACTTATCAACATTTTCAGATGTTAATCCAACAACATCTATTCCGCCTGTCTCATATAAGTTTATTGCAGCATTTGGATCTTTAACAACTTTTAGATTAACTTTATTTAACTTAACAGTATCTTTATCCCAATAGTTATCATTTTTACTTAATACACAAAGGTCATCCATTTTCCATGTAGACATTGTAAATGGTCCATTATAAACTGTATTTTCAGCAGTAGTCCCAATCTTATCAGGTTGAGCTTCTACAAATTTTTGATTTTGAGGGAAGAATACACAGAAAGACATAAGTTGGTCAAAATAATTAACACGTCTATTTAATTTAACTTGTAGTGTATTATCGTCTAATGCTTTAACCCCAACATTATCTGCATTATCAACTTTTCCATTATTATAATCACTAGCACCTTCTATATCATACATAACATATCCATATTGAGAAGCTGTTTCAGGATTTAAAGTTCTCTTCCAAGAATACTCAAAGTCTTTTGCAGTAACAGGATCACCATTAGACCATTTAGCATCTTTTCTTATTTTGAAAGTCCAAGTTTTACCATCTTCTGATTGCTCCCAACTTTCAGCCATAGCAGGAGTAGCTACACCTTTAGCATCAACTCTTGTAAGACCTTCCATAGTATTTGTTATCATATAAAAAGAATCCATATCAGATGCTTTACTAACATCTAATGTAGGAATATCTCCAGCTAAAGTTAAGTTTAATTCCTTATTAGCTTTATCAACATCAGCCCATTTATATGAGGCAGGAGAACCGTAAGTGTATCTAACTATATCTTTAACATAATCCTTTTGAAGTAACGAACTACCCGTTTGATAAAGTGGAGCTGCATAAGCTTCATCTAAGAATAACTTTTCAGCTTCTCCATACTTCTTAAAACTTTCCTCTGGAGTTTCAGCATTCTTAGCTTCTTCTATTAACTTATCGTATTCAGTATTAGAATAAGACAATCTTTGAGCATACATTCCTTGAGATGTGAATATGTCTAAAAATGTTAGTGGATCAGGATAATCAGCAGACCAACCATTTAAGTCTATATGATAATCTCCTTTAGTTGCCAACTCTAGTTTTTGTTTTAAAGGTTGTTGTTTTATTTCAACGTTGATTCCTTCTAAATTAGAGTTAAGCTCTGACTGTATAAATTCTGCTGTTTTTCTTCCAGCTTCTCCCTCATAAGATAAAAGTTCGATTGTTACATTGTCAAAGCCTAATTCTTCTTTAGCTTTTTCCCAAGCTTTTTTAGCTTCTTCATCATTTGGTTTATAACCCATATCACCAGCTACTTCTCTATAATCTTTACCTTCTTTTGTAAAAGCTAATGACTCAGGAGTAACAAATGAAACTGATTTAGAACCATTATTTAATATAACATCGGAAATTTGAGGTGTATCAATAGACATAACTATTGCCTTTCTAGCATTTTCATTTGCTAAAACTGCATATGGATCTGCAGACTTTGAAGAGCCTGAGTTACCGCCTGATGAACCAGTGTTAGAACAACCTGTTAATGCCAATATACCAGATGATGATAGAGCAAATAATAAAGCAAGTTTTTTTCTTAATACCATAAAAAGATTCCCCCCAATATATTAATTATTAAAAATAATAAGGATAAACTAAAGAAATTATTTATGATTAAAAAATTCGGATAAGTTAAATTTAAGATTAGCTAAATAAAATTAAGTGTTATGATATATTGTTAAAAATATGTTTTTTAAAATTGATAAAAAAATTTTACGAATGAATTAATATATATACTATGAGTATAGCAATGGTAAATAAAATTAGCAATTGAGAAAAATATTTTTTAATAAAGAAAAAATAATCCTTTTGACTCAATAATAAAATCTTACTTTGAATTATAACTGAATAATAATTTTTTAATAGAGGAATAATAATAAAAAAATTATTTAATGAGGTGATAGTATGGAAATGAATACACAAGATTGTCTAAAAAAAGCATTACTAGATACTCAAGAGAAAGTTAGAGATTTTATGGCATATGCTGATGTAATAGAAGATAAGGAACTAAGTAAATGCTTTAGAGAGTTTGCTAAGGTTGAAGGGTTACAAGCTCAAAAGTTACAAGAGCATATAGAAAACTTTAAGTAAATAAATAAAAAACATTAGTTTATTAAACTAATGTTTTTTATTTATTTACTTAAGTATTATTTTAATAAATCTATACAAAAATAATTAAAAATATAAATTTATAAAAATATAAAAAATTAATTGAAAAAATTTAATTAAAAAATTAATTTAAAAAAGTGAAAGGTATTTTTAATAAAAGTTCAAAAAAATTTCAATTGTTATTTTAATGACAGTATTCAATTATTTAAATTTACCTCAATAGTGAAAATTTTCCAAATATAGAACTTGCATTTTTGATAAAAAAAGACTGATTATCAGTTAATTGTCAGAAAATTTAAGAATATTTATGAAAACGATTCGATGAAATGCTGTTGACAATGAGTTTTAAAAATATATAATAGAAAACGTAATTATACAAATTTTTCGGGAGGAGAACAGCAATGTCTGATCAAAACAGAAATTTAACGTGGCAAAATATAGCTTTAATGGGATTTGTCATGGTATGGGGATTTGGAAATGTTGTAAACAACTTTGCAAATCAAGGACTTACAGTAGTATTTTCATGGATATTTATGATAGCACTATACTTTGTACCATACGCTTTAATGGTAGGAGAGTTAGGATCTGCATTTAAGGATTCACAAGGTGGAGTATCAGCTTGGATAAGATCAACTACAACACCGATGCTTGCATTTATGGCAGGATGGACATACTGGGTTGTACACGTTCCTTACTTGGCTCAAAAGCCACAAGCTTTATTAATAGCACTTTCTTGGGCTATAAGTCCATCAGGAGAATTAGCAGAAGTTTTAAAAGCTTTAAACCCTTTAATATTACAATCAATGGTTTTAGCGGTATTTTTAGTATTCTTATATATATCAACTAAAGGGGTAAAAGTATTAAAAGTTATAGGTAATATAGCTGGTATGTCAATGTTTATAATGTCATTACTATATATAGTATTAGGGTTAGCAGCTCCTGCAATAACAGGTCATGTTGCAACACCAGATATAACAGTTAAATCATTTGTTCCTAAGTTTGATTTTGCATACTTAACAACTTTATCAATGTTAGTATTTGCAGTTGGAGGATGTGAAAAAATAGCTCCATATGTAAACAATACAAAGAATCCATCTAAGAACTTCCCTAAAGGAATGTTAGTATTAGCTGGAATGGTTGCAGTATGTGCGCTTTTAGGATCTATTGCTATGGGTATGATGTTTAATGCAAATGCTATACCAGAAGATTTAATGATGAATGGTCAATACTATGCATTCCAATTACTTGGAGAACACTATGGATTAGGTAGCTTATTTGTTATAGTTTATGCTTTAGCTAATACTGCTGCTCAATTATCTGCATTAGTATTTTCAATAGATGCACCACTTAGAGTACTATTAGGTGAAGCTGATTCTAACTTTATACCTAAAGCTTTATCTAAAACAAATAAAAATGGTGTTTTAGTTAATGGATATATAATGACTGCTATATTAGTTTCTACTTTAATAGTAGTTCCTGCATTAGGTATAGGTAATACTAATGAATTATTCAACTGGTTACTAAAATTAAACTCAGTTGTAATGCCAATGAGATACCTATGGGTATTCTTAGCTTACATGGGTCTTAAGAAGATGAGTAGCAAGTTTAAAACAGAGTATAAGTTTATAAAAAGTAATAAGTTTGGATTTATAGTAGGAGCTTGGTGTTTTGGGTTTACTGCATTTGCATGTATAATGGGTATGTTCCCAACAGATGTAGCTGCATTTAGCTCTGAGTGGATATTTAGAGTTTCACTAAATGTTATAACTCCATTAGTATTAATGGGAATAGGATTAATACTACCTGTTATAGCTAAGAAAACTAATGGAAACAGTGAAAATAAACAAGCTAGTTAACATATAAATGAGTGAAGAATTCTTCACTCATTTTTTTTATGTGTTTTATAAATTAATAAAATATTGTAATCTATAATTATTAATATTTAAATTAACAACTTGTTTAATAAGAAAGAGGTATATTTATGAAAAATGATTCATTAGTAAATTTTAAAGAAATAGAAAGCCTAACAAAGCTTGATAAAAAAACATTAGTAGAAAGAACTTTAAAGCTTTCTGAAGAAGTAGGAGAAGTATCACAAGCTGTTTTAAGCTACTCAAAGGCTTGTGGATGTGAATATAAAAATAAAACTAAAGAAGATGTAGTTGAAGAGTGTCTAGATGTAATAATAGTAGCTAGTTCAATAATAAGTCAAAGTTGTGAAAATAATGTAGATTTAGAAGAAGTAAAAAAAATATATGATAAGAAACTATCAAAGTGGAAAGAAAAATGCCAATCTTAAAAACTAAGTATACACATAATTATAGTAATTAACATAAATATTACAAAGTTTAATAGTATTTTAGATAGATAAACTCATTTCTATAAAGTAATACTATATATACTTATTAAATAAATCTTCATAATATGCATAATAAATTAAAAAAATAAAGGTATCAATATGCATATTGTCAAAATATATTTATAAAAGTATAAAGTAGATTGGAGATGAGTTATGGAAAGAAAAATGTATCTATCTGAATCAGACTCGGTATTAGGTGGAGTTTGTGGAGGAATATCTGAGTTTTTTGGATTTAACTCTACAACGCTTAGAATAGTGTTTGTCATATTTGTAATATTAGGCGGAGGGTCTGTAGCATTTTACATAGCACTTTTGTTTCTTATGCCTAGAAAATAAATTAAACATATAAGAGGTTATATAAAAATAGTATTTTAATTAGGGTTGATATTTATCCTGATGATATTATCTTTGTATAGCCTTTTTTAATGCTTTTATTAAAATTTTATATGAAAAAGTTACAAAACTATAAAGATTACAAAAAATTAAAAAAATTTTTTGATTTAAATTTATATATATAACTATTTATAAAACTCTGAAATTCCAATGTATTGAGCTTGTAACAAATTGTAACTCTTTTGTAACCCTTTTAAGTTTTTTTGTGCTTTAGGTGTTTACAAACAAACAAAAATGTATTACCATTAATAACAACTTGAAAATAGTTACGAAAAAGTAACAAAGTTAAAAAATATGGATAAGACAAAACAATATAATTAATAATATATAATTTTATTTGGTTAAATAGGGAGGAATTTTATGAGTATGAATAAAAGAGCACAAAAATCATTGGTATTAGCATTAGGATTGGTAGTTGGTGGTTTATATGCATCAACAAATAATATATACGCAGCAGAAAAAGAAATAGTAACTGCACAATCATTAAACGTAAGAAAAGGACCATCTGTAGAAAATGATAGAGTGGGATCATTAGATAGAGGAATGGTTGTTGAAATATTAGAGTCTAACAATGGATGGAACAAAGTTAAGCTTTCAAATGGAGAAGAAGGCTGGGTAAATGGGGATTACACTGCTAAAGAAAAAGGTACAGTAACTGCAACTAAATTAAATGTAAGAAAAGGACCATCTGTAGAAAACGATAAAATAGGATTATTAGATAATAATACAGTTGTTGAAATATTAGAAGATCAAGATAACTGGTATAAAATAAAATTAGATGATAACCAAGAAGGTTGGATTTCTGGAGATTATGTATTAACAGAATCTCAAGCAAATGAGCAAGCTAAAAAGCAACAAGTAAGTAAAAAATCTCAAAATAATAAAGAGGTTAAAGAAGTTAAAGCTGCAGCTGTAAGTGAAAATACTGCAAATAATACTGTTGAGCAAAAAAATGATACAGCAGTATCTGAAACAAGTCAAAATAATACAGCTACTAAGCCTGAAGAAAATACTCAAAAAGAGGAAACAACAGCTTCTAACAACAATAATACAGGTCGTTTAATGACTGTTAATGCAACTGCATATGCAGGACATACAATAACTGCTACAGGAACAACTCCAAAGTGGGGAACAATAGCAGTAGACCCTTCAGTAATACCTTATGGAACAAAAGTATATATACCTAAGTTTGATATGGTATTTACAGCAGAAGACTGTGGAGGAGCTATAAAAGGTAATAAAATAGATATATTCATGAATAGTGAAGCTGAGTGTAACAGCTTTGGTAGACAAAATATAGAAATACAAATATTAGGATAATTAAAAACAGAAATTGATCTAAAGGTTTAAGGGATGATTTTAAATAAAACGGTATTAAGTAATTTTACTTAATACCGTTTTTTATTTTTGCAAATAAAACCAAATAATCGTTATCCTATGAACTATAATAAAAAAATACTAGTAATAGTTTGATATTTAAGTTTTTTCAGTAAATTTAAAAAATTATATAAGGTAATAAAGTGATAATGAAGAATAAAATAAAGTCTGATAGGAAAATACTTAAAAAAATTAAGAAAAAAGCTTTATAAATTATATAAAACTTTAAAAAATTACACAAAATGCGGGTTTTAATGTATAATATAAATATAATAAAGAGACGGAGGACATAAAATATGAGGAAACTTGGATTAACTAGCAAAATTTTAATCGGACTATTTTTAGGTATGTTATTTGGTATAATTCTTAGTAAAATGCCAGGAGGATATATAAAAGATACTTTATTATTAGGTGGATTTATAAATGTTATCGGAAGTGGATTTACAAAAGCTATAAAGATGATGGTAGTGCCTTTGGTATTTGTATCTTTAGTTTGTGGAGTATCTGCAATGGAAGATATAAAGAAACTTGGAAGAATCGGATTTAAAACTATGGGATTTTATTTAACAACTACAGCTCTTGCTATATGCGTATCTTTAGCTTTAGGAGCAATGTTAAAGCCTGGTGCAGGACTTGATTTAGGAACAGTTGCATCTCAAAGTACCACAATAGCTAAAAATCAGTCTTTATCGGAAATAGTATTAAACATAATTCCTTCAAACCCAATAGAATCTTTTGTAAAAGGAGAAATGTTACAAATAATATTCTTTGCAATGCTTACAGGAATTTCAATGAGTTTAGTTGGTCAAAAAGCTCAACCTTTAAAAAATATATTTGAAAGTGCAAATGAAGTTTGTATGAAGATGGTTGGCGTTATAATGAATTTTGCTCCATTTGGAGTATTTGCTCTTATAACAAATACTTTCGCAACAGTTGGTACACAAGCTATCGGTTCATTAGTTAAGTATATATTAGTAGTTTTATTTGGGCTTTTAATACATGTTGTTGTAGTTTATGGAGGTTCACTTAAAATATTTACTAAATTTAGTTTTATAGATTTTGCTCGTAAGTTCACTAAAGTAGCAGCAGTTACTTTTTCAACAGCTTCAAGCAATGCATCTGTACCAGTAAGTTTAGAGCTTATGGAAGAAATGGGTGTAAGCAAGAGTATACGTTCGTTTACTATACCTATGGGAGCTACTATAAATATGGACGGAACAGCTATAATGCAAGGTGTAGCAGCATTATTTATAGCTCAAGTTTATGGAGTTAACTTAGGAATAAATGATATGTTAACAATAGTGTTAACAGCAACATTAGCATCAGTTGGAACAGCAGGTGTTCCGGGAGTCGGAATGATAATGCTATCTATGGTTCTTCAATCAGTAGGACTTCCACTTGAAGGAATCGGACTTATAATGGGAGTTGAAAGAATAATAGATATGTTTAGAACAACAGTAAACGTAATGGGAGACAACACTTGCACATTAGTTGTTGCAAGTAGTGAAAAGGAATTTGAAGAAGATTCTATAAGAGAAGTAGAAGTAGCTTAATAAAAAAACACCCCCTCAATATAAAATATTGAGGGGGTGTTTTTTATATAAACTTTTTGTTGACATATGTATAAACTAAGCTATAATAAAATTGTAATCTAAAATGAATAGCTAGGGGTGCCTTATGGCTGAGAGATGAATTTTTATTCATTAACCCTCAAACCTGATCTGGATAATGCCAGCGTAGGAAAGCTTTACTTAATATACAAATGAAATTTATTTGCATAGAAATTTAAGGCCATATTCCTACATAGGAATATGGCCTTTTGTTATTAAATGAAACTTACAAGAACTATAAGGGGGACTACAAAATGGAAAAATACAAAATACCAACTCTTACAATAGCAGGTTCTGATTCATCAGGAGGAGCTGGGATTCAAGCTGACTTAAAAACCTTCAGTGCTATAGGAACCTATGGAATGAGTGTTATAACTGCTATTACAGCTCAAAGTACACAAGGAGTATTTTTAGTAGAAGACTTAAGTAAGGAAATAATTAAAAAGCAAATAGAGGTTGTATTTGATGATATACCACCTAAAGCCGTAAAAATAGGTATGGTATCAAGTCCGGAAATAATAAGAGTTATAGTTGATACTCTAGGTAAGTATAATCCTAAAAATCTAGTAGTAGATCCAGTTATGATTTCTAAAAGTGGATATTCACTTTTAAAGCCAGAAGCTAAAGAGAACTTAGTTAAGTATCTTATACCTAAAGCGTACATATTAACACCTAATACACTAGAAGCAGAAGAAATAGCAGGAATTAAAATAAATAATCTAGATGATATGAAATTAGTTGGAGAAAAGATTTTAGGATTAGGACCTAATTATGTTCTTATGAAAGGTGGTCATTTAGATGGAGATGCAATAGATGTTTTAATTGGAAAAGATACTTTTGAAACTTATAAGAGTGAAAGATTAGATATGAAAAATACTCATGGGACAGGTTGTACATTATCTTCTGCTATAACTGCATACTTAGCACTAGGATTAGATGTTAAGGAAGCGGTTTTGGAAGCTAAAAAATATATAACAAATGCAATAAAATATAGTTTTGACATAGGCAAAGGTGTAGGGCCTGTACATCATTTCTATAAATTTGATTTAAATAAATAATAAACTAAGGTAAACGGGGGAGATAAAATATGTTTAATTTATTAAGTAAAGTAAGAGAGGTTAATCCATTAGTACTTCATTATACAAATGAAGTAACTATAAACGATTGTGCAAATATAACACTTGCTTTAGGTGCAAGTCCGCTTATGAGTTATTCTTATGAAGAAATCGAAGAGATAATTCCAATTGCAAGTTGTGTTGTTATAAATATAGGAACAATGAATTCATCACATACAGAATTATTTTTAAAGGCTGGAAAAATTGCTAATAAATTTAATAAACCAGTTGTATTAGATCCAGTAGGTGTATTTGCTACTAAATCGAGAGCCTTATTAGTAGAAAAGTTATTAAACGAAGTTAAGTTTGATGTTATAAAAGGAAATGCATCAGAGATAAAATACATAGGTGGATTTGATGTAAAGGGAAAAGGTGTAGATTCTTTTGAAGAAGATGAAAATATAGATGACATAATAAAAAAAGTAGCTAAAAAATTAGAATGTGTAGTAGCTTCAACAGGAAAGATTGATGTTATAACTGATGGAGAAAAAGTTATAAAGATTGACAATGGATCTTCAAAACTAAAAAGTATAACAGGAACAGGATGTATGAGTGCTAGTTTAATAGGAAGTTACTTAGGAATTAGTGAAAATAAATTAGAATCGGCTAGTATGGGTATTCTTACAATGAGCTTATGTGGAGAACTAGCAGATAAAGACAACATAGGGATTGGAAGCTTTAAGGTAAGTTTAATGGATAATATATATAGCTTAAATAAAGAAACATTAAATAAATTCTCTAGGGTGGAGGTGCTTTAGTGAAGTTTACAGATTATTTATTCGATGAAGTTAAAGATATATGGGAAAGCTACTTAAATCATCCTTTTGTAAAGGAAATAGGAGAAGGAACATTACCAAAAGAAAAATTTAAAAGCTATCTTATACAAGATTATTTATATTTAAAAGAGTTCTCAAAGGTATTTGCAATGGGAATAGTAAAATCAGCAACTATTAAGGAAATGAAGTTTTTTAATAGGGCGGCAAAAGGGTCAATGGAAGATGAAGCTGCTATACACATAGATTATATGAAAAAACTAGATATACCGCCAGTAGAAGCAGAAAAGTGTGAACTTGAAATGGTTTCAAGTAGTTATACAAGTTATATGCAAGCAGTAGCTTTAACAGGTGGAGTAAAAGAAATAGTAATGGCAACTCTACCTTGTAACTGGAGTTATAACTATATAGGACATTACTTATATGAAACATACAAAGATACTTTAGATACAAACTATTATAAAGATTGGATAAAAATGTATGCAGATAATGAATTTGATGAATTATTAAAAGAATGGTTAGATTATACAAACAATTTATGTAGTAATTTAAGTGAAGAGGAAATGAAAAAACTTACAGAAATATTTATAAAATCTAGCTTATATGAATTAGATTTTTGGAATATGGCATATGAAAAAGTAAAAGAGGCGAGTATTTAATGACAAGTATATTAATAATTCTTATAAGTATAGGATTATTTTGGGTTTATATAAAAGATATAAACAAAACTAAGTTTACGACAAAGGAAATAGTTGTAATAGCTATGTTTAGTGCAATATCTTTTATATTGTATATGATACAATTTATAAAATATCCACAAGGTGGAGGAATCACATTATTTTCTATGTTGCCTCCTATGCTATTAGCTATATTATATGGAAGATGTGCAGGTGTTACAGGGGGATTAGTGTTTGGATTATTAAAACTGTTAAATGGCGTATATGTAGTTCATCCAGCACAGTTTATACTAGATTATTTATTATCTACTATGGCACTTGGACTAGCAGGAGAATTTGGAACAGATAAAAAGATTGATATTGTAAAAGGTTGTTTATTTGCAAGTGCTTTAAGTGTAATAGTAAATATAATTTCAGGTGTAGTATTTTTCGGCCAATATGCGCCAAAAGGAATGAACATATTATTATATTCTTGTATATACAATATATCTAGTTCTGGAGTTGAAGGAATACTTTCAACTATAATATTAGTTTTATTACCAATAAAAAGATTTCAAAAAGTTTTAAAGGTATCTAAAAACTAGAAGGAGATATAAAAATGAAAGAAAAATTAAAATTATATTTAGTTACTGATTCAGAAATTTTAAAGGAAAGAGACTTTTATAAATGTATAGAAGATGCTTTAAAAGGAGGGGTAACTACATTACAATTAAGAGAAAAAAATGTTAATGGAAAAGAATTTTTAGAAAAAGCATATAAATTAAGAGAACTTACTAAAAAATATAATGTACTTTTTATAATAAATGATAGAGTTGATATTGCTATGCTTTGTGATGCAGATGGAGTGCATGTAGGTCAAAGTGACATTCCACTAAGAGAAGTTAGAAAGTTAGTTGGAGATAATAAGATAATAGGAGTATCAGCACACAATATAAAAGAAGCTATGGAAGCTAAAAATAATGGAGCTGATTATATAGGAGTAGGTGCAATGTTTAATACATCTACTAAAAATGATGCAACATTAGTAACATTAAAAGAATTAGAGGAAATAGATAAAGGTGTAGAGATACCTAAAGTTTTAATAGGGGGAATAACTTTAGATAATATATCTACATTTAAGGATATAAATGTAGATGGATATGCAATAGTATCAGCTATATTAAATAGTGATGATATATATAATGAATGTTTAAAATGGAGGAAAACAAATGATTAATGCGATTATAATAATAGGAAGTATAGCGTTTTTCATATATTATCTTAAAGGTTTAAAAAATACTAAGTTTAATGCAAAACTAATAGTTACAATAGGTATGTTTAGTGCTATATCATATATACTTAGCATGATAGAATTTATAAAATATCCACAAGGTGGAGGAATTTCACTATTTTCAATGTTACCAACAATGTTATTATCAGTATTATGTGGAAATACTATAGGAATAACTGGGGGGCTATTATATGGTTTATTAAAGCTATTAAAAGGGGCTTATATAATTCACCCAGCGCAATTTTTATTAGACTATATTCTACCAACGATGTTACTTGGACTAGCTGGAATATTTGGAAAAGAAAAAAAATCAAAAGTTATATTAGGGTGTTTATTTGCCTTAGTACTTAGTGTATCTATGAATATAATATCTGGATGCGTATTCTTTGGACAATATGTACCTAAAGGTATGAATATATTTGTTTATTCATTCTTATATAACGTGTCAAGTGTAGGAGTAGAAGGATTATTATCAACTATAATAATTTCTATATTACCACTCAATAGATTTAATAAAGCTTTAAACTTAGGTAATAATTAAAAAAGGAGATGTATAAAATTTACTTTATACATCTCTTTTTTTATTACTAATTTTTATAAATACTATTTAGCTAAGTTATTTAAAAATAATACATTAGAGTCAATGTAAATTAAAAAGTAATATATTAAATTATATGAGTAGATTTATTTAGCTAATATGTATATACAGATATCAAAGGTAGAAATGCATCATTTAGACATACTTGGGCAAGTAATAACTTTACTAGGAGGAAATCCTCAATATAGAGGGTCATATAGTACTAATTTTAAGCCTTGGAATGGCTCCTTTGTATATTATGGAGTAAATATATGTGAGAGATTGTATAAAGATTTAGAATCAGAGTATTCTGATATAGCATCATATAAGAGACATATAGAAATAATAGACGATGATTATATAATAAAAATAATTCAAAGAATAATATTAGATGAGAAAGTTCATATAAAACATTTTAAATCAGCTATTAAAAAATACTGTAATTAAAAAATATTAAATACTAAAAATAAAGTATTTTATTTTGGTTTTTATGTATTTAAATTATATGGTTTGAGTATAGTTAGGGTATAATCTAATTTGATTTAATGTAACAAAGTTAGATATAATATCTATATCATTAATATATTTATTTTACTTAAGAAAATTAGTAGGGGTATTGATTTAAACATATTGATGAAATTTTAAATCATGTTTAGATTTACATTTGGGGAGGAGATTATGAAAAAATTAAAACAAATTTTATTTGCTTTAATTATAGTTATTGTTGTCGGGGTCATAGGATATAAGTTATTTGAAGAAGTTTCTTACAAAGATAGTAAAAAGGAACAAGTTAAAGATGAAAGTGGAAAAGTAGTATCTTATACAGGTAACTATCAAGAATTGTTACAGAAAGAGTTTGATAAAGCTAAATCATATAAAGTGTTTGAGTTTAAACAAGATAATATATATGATTTAGTGCATTGGATGTCAAATCCAGTAATAAAAGCTAAGCAAGGTAAAAAAATAGGGGTTATAGAACCTAGTCCAGATAATATATATAAACTTAAAACTATATTAGAAAAAACAAAAATACCACATAGAGATTTCTTTTTAGAAAATCTAAAAAATTGGGAAAAAGGAAAATTTACAAATGTTGAAGATATGCACAATACTGCCTGGAAAATGTTAGATGGAAGCATAGGAAGGGCTATTGGAGAAGATAAGGCTGAAATTAACAACTTAAAAGAAAAGGATTACAAATAAAATTCAAGTAATATAGTTGACAATATATAAAAACAGAATGTAGACTGTATTTGATATATGATTAGAAAGAAGGTAATAATATGGAAGAAATATACAGATTAATAGAAGAAAAAATAAAAAATGCTGGGTACAATGGACCTGTAAGTGGAGAAGAAATATACGATGAAATATGTGATGAAATAGAAGATAAGGAAAATGGAAGTTATATATTCATGTCTAAAAAAGAAGATGATGTGTTATTTGAATATAAAATAGATGTAATGGATGAAAACTTCAATTTATCATATATAGATATAGTTACTCCAGTAGGAAAAGTTCATATAGACTTTGATGAAAAGTAAAGTGAAAAAAATTCTAAGGTTTTAAAGCCTTAGAATTTTTTTATTTAGAAACTACTGTAATCGATAAAAATTTGCATGATATGATATAATTTATATATTATATGTAATTAAACATAAAAGGAGAATAGTATGGATTTATTTGATTTATTAGAACAAAATCAAGAAAAAGAAGAAAATGAAAAAGTAGATATGTCATATAGTGATCAAATTAGGCTTAATAGTTATGTTGGGTCTAGAATTAACACTGACTTTAGAATAAAAAATAGAAAAATTAACAATAAAGAAGAAGTTCCTACAAATGAAGAAGTTAAAGTATCTATAAATAATGAATGTGATGAAGATAATAAAATAGAAGAAATACAAATAAATGAAACTATAAGTAAGGAAAAGTTACTTGTAATAGATGGATCATCATTACTTAGCACAAGCTACTTTGCAAGACTTCCAAGACAAGTAATGTTTGCAAAAACAATAGAAGAAAAAGAGCAATATTATGATAAAATACTTCAAACAAAAGATGGAGTATACACAAATGGAGTTTATGGATTTATGCAAGTTATGTTATCTATGATTAAAAATCAAAATCCAACTCACTTAGCAGTATGTCTAGACTCTACAAGAATGACTTTTAGAAAATTAATATATGATGATTACAAAGGTACAAGAAAGCCAGTAGAGGTGCCTCTTAAAGAACAATACGACTTACTAAAAGATATGTTAGAAACAATAGGGGTTAAAGTATTAATGTCAAATCCGAGTGAAAATTACGAAAATGTATTTGAAGCAGATGATTTTGCAGGTACTTTATCTAAAAAATTTCAATCAGAAATACCAGTAGCACTATATACAAAAGATGAAGATTACCTTCAACTAGTAGATTATAATACTGTTGTATGGATGAATACATCAAAGGCACAAGACCTTGCTAGCAGTATGGATTTAAACTTAAAAGAACTAAATTTACCAAATAATACATTTGAATATACTATAGATTCCCTAAAGCAAGTTAAAAATTTAAAGCCACATCAAATAATAGATTACAAAGCTATATCAGGTGATTCATCAGATAATATACCTGGTATAAAAGGTTTAGGGGATACGACGAGTATACCACTACTTCAAAAGTATGATACTTTAGAGGATATTTATGAATCAATAGATGGTTTAGATGAAAAAGGATTAAAGCTTGTAGCAACAGAATGGAAAAATGAATTAGGGATTAGAAATCCTATGAAAAAATTAGTAGCAGAAAAAGAAAATGCATTTATGTCTAAAAAGTTAGCTACAATAAAAACTGATATAAACTTAGATATAAGTTTAGAAGATTTAAAAATAAATATAGATAAAAAAATATTACAAGAACAATTAGATAAATATGAAATGAAAAGTATAAAATTATAATAATTATTTAAATAGGATGTCTAAATATAGACATCCTATTTAAATACAAGCTAGACATAGGTGATATAATTTTATATGAAATAAAATTTATATGTTAATGTATAATTAATAGGTTATAAATAAGATTATATAATTATATGGAATTATAGAGGTTTTATAGGAGGGTAATTTATGGAATTTACTCATTTTAATGAATATGGTAAAGCAAAAATGGTAGATGTAAGTGAAAAAAATGAGACAAAAAGAGTAGCTATAGCAAAGGGAAGTATAAAAATGAATCCTAAAACTATAGAGATGATAAAGAACAACCAAATGAAAAAGGGGGATGTTTTATCAGTAGCTCAAATTGGTGGTATAACTGGAGCTAAAAAAACTTGGGATATAATACCTATGTGTCATAATATTTTTTTAACTGGTTCAGATATAAAATTTAATATTTTAGAAGATGAAATTGAAGTTGAGGCAAAAGTATCAACAGTTGGAAAAACTGGAGTTGAAATGGAAGCTTTAACAGCTGCATCAGTAGCTATGCTTACTATATATGATATGTGTAAAGCTGTTGATAAGGAAATGGTAATAGGAAATATAAGAGTTATGAAAAAAATAGGTGGAAAAAGTGGGGAGTATATTAGAAATGAATAAAAAAGGAATTGTACTAGCTATAAATATAAGTGATAAAAAAGGAGTAATAAAAAATCCAGTAGAAGTAGGTATATTTAAAGAAGATCATGGGTTAGTAGGGGATGCGCATGCTGGTAACTGGCATAGGCAAGTTAGCTTATTGTCGGATGAGAGTATAGATAAGCTAAGAAATAAGGGAATAGAAGATTTATCAGTTGGAAAATTTGCAGAAAATATAACTACTAAAGGTATAGTTTTATATGAACTTCCTGTTGGAACCAAATTAAAAATAGGAGATACTATACAAGAAGTAACTCAAATAGGGAAAACTTGTCATAAAGGGTGTGCTATAAAAACTCAAGTTGGCGATTGTGTAATGCCAAGAGAAGGTATATTTACCAAAGTTATTAAAGGTGGAAAAGTAATACCTGGTGATACAATAGAAGTAATAGAAAACTAACTTAAATTAAGGAGCTGTCTATTTTAAGACAGCTCTTTTTATTTTAATCTAATATATTAGTTTTTATATAAAATATTATCTTCTTTTTTCTTAAAAATCACAGTAAATAAAAATCCACCTATTATAGCTGGAACAATCCAATTAAGTCCAAGGTTTGAAAATGGAAGCTTTTGAACTATTTCTATATTAAACCCTAAATTATTTAAAACTGTAAGAAGGCTCACTAAAAGCGTTGCATACGAAGCTCCTTTAAAAGTCACATCATGAGGAAAGATATTTTTAAATATATTCATAACTACTAAAACTATAGATACAGGATAGATTAAACTTAATATAGGTACAGCAACTTGTATTATCTTATCAACACCAAAATTGGATATAATAGCACTAAAAATACATATAAATACAACTATATATTCGTATTTAAGCTTTTTATTAGTAACATCTTCAAAGTATTTTCCTGTAACTGAAGTCAAGCCAATTGCAGTAGTTAGGCAAGCAAAACCAACTACTATAGCTAGCATTATAGTTCCTACATTACCTAAAATCAGATGAGTTATATTTATAAGTAAAACTGTTTGAGATATAGAACTATCATAAATATTAGAAGATGATGCACCTAAAAATGTCAAACCACCATAAACTACAGTAAGACCTATACATGCAAGTAAAGCTGATTTTATTGTAAGAGACATAATTTCTGATTTTTCTTTGTAACCTTTACTTATAAAGGAAGTCATAACTAAAGCGACTATACCTCCTATACCTAAGGCATCCATTGTCTGATATCCTTGAGTAAGTCCTGTTATAAATAAATCGTTAGAATTTACTTCTTTTAAATCTCCAATAGGAGATATTATTCCTTTTATTATTAAAACTGCTAATGATATCAATAGTATTGGAGTCAAAAACTTACCTATAATATCCATAACCTTATTAGGTTTTATAGTTAAAACTAAAGTTATAGAGAAAAATACTATAGAAAATAATACTGGATTCATATTTTTAAATATAGGTAAAATACTCATTTCAAAAGTTGTTGCAGCAGTTCTTGGTACAACTAGTATTGGACCAAGGCAAAGCATCATTAAAATCTCTAAGGTCAATCCAAACTTTTTACCAGCTCTTCCTATAACATTTTGTAGTGAACCTGATTTAGCAACAGCAATAATTGATAATAAAATTATTCCAACATCTGCAAATATAAATCCTAAAAAACTTATTAGCCATTGATTTCCAGATGTTAATCCTATGAAAGGTGGAAATATTAAATTTCCAGCTCCAAAGAACATAGAGAATAATGCGAATCCTATTATTAATATATCTTTATTTTTATTCATTATTTAACCTCTCTTTTAATTATTTTTAAATTTATATATAAAAAGGCCACATAGTTATATACTATGTGGCCTTTTTTGCCTAGGATTAAAAAAACCACATAGTATTTATCTATGTGGCCTAAGTACATGCTAAAATTAGCCATCATAGATACAAACAAAATTTAGTGTCTGTATCTATGACTTTCGATTTATATCATAAATACAAACTTAACTATAATAGCTAAAATAAAAGTTATGAAATTGTAAAGCTTTGGTTAAGTTTATATTAATCATTCTATTTTATCTCCTCTAAAAATTTTTTATTTTAAATCATTATATGCATTAA
The DNA here is from genome assembly GCF_000953675.1 of Paraclostridium sordellii. Taxonomy (NCBI): domain Bacteria; kingdom Bacillati; phylum Bacillota; class Clostridia; order Peptostreptococcales; family Peptostreptococcaceae; genus Paraclostridium; species Paraclostridium sordellii. Next base: position 868,444 of record NZ_LN679998.1, read on the forward strand.
ATGAAAAAAATGCAATAAAAAATGAAAAAAATTTTATTAAAAAAGTTTTTCGTCAATTGATAAATATTTGAAGGATTGAGAATATATCAAACAAAATTTTATATTAGACAAAAAATAAATACAAATTAATAATTAATAATTTATATAAATTAAAATTAATTCAATAATTTATTAATAAAAATAGTAGGTGTCAAATTATAATATATGTAGAAAAACATAGTAAATTATCGAAAAATAAAATTAACATAGGATTATAGATAAATAACATGAGTAAATGTAGAAATAACGATTAAATTGAATTAAAAAAACTGTTTTCATTTGGTATATTATTTAGAAAAATAAGAATAGTTGTAATATTTAATAAAAATCAAATTATATTGAAAAGTAAAAATAATAATGCTATTCTTTGAAATGAAAGAGATGATAAATTTATAACAAAATTGAAAATTTATCATTTAAAGAAATCATACATATTTAAGGGGGATTAACATGTCACAACCAAGCAATAATGCTAAAAAACTTACATTAATGCCATTAATACTTATGATATTTACATCAGTATTTGGTTTTTCTAACATGCCAAGAGCGTTCTATTTAATGGGATACTCAGCAATACCATGGTATGTTTTAAGTGCAATACTATTTTTCATACCATATGCATTTATGATGGCAGAGTATGGTTCAGCATTTAAAAAAGAAAGTGGAGGAATGTATTCATGGATGGAAAAATCTATAGGAGCTAAATATGCTTTTATAGGAACATTTATGTGGTATGCTTCTTATATAATTTGGATGGTAAGTGTATCTTCAAGTTTATGGATACCATTATCAAATGCAATATTTGGATACGATGCTACAGCAACATGGAGTTTATTTGGATTAAGTTCAGTTCAGACTTTAGGAATATTGGGGATAATATGGATAGCTGTAGTTACATTTATATCAACTAAAGGTATTGATAAAATAAGTAAAATAACTTCAATAGGTGGAACAGCTGTTGCACTTTTAAATATAGTTTTATTAGGTGGAGGTGTACTTGTAGTTATTTTAAATGGAGAATTGGCTCAACCTATAAGTAATATCGCTCAATCATTTACACAATCACCAAGTCCAAATTATCAAACTGGATTAGCTGTATTATCTTTCTTAACATTTGCAGTATTTGCATTTGGTGGGTTGGAAGTTTTAGGTGGATTAGTTGATCAAACTGAAAATGCTGAAAAAACTTTCCCTAAAGGGCTTGCTATATCAGCAATAGTAATATCATTAGGATATGCACTTGGTATATTTGCTTGTGGTATGTTTACTAACTGGAATCAAGTTTTAGGTGGGGAAAACGTTAATATGGCTAATGCGACATACATATTAATGAGTAACTTAGGATATAAAATAGGTTCGGGATTTGGTTTATCTGAAGGGATATCATTAGCTATAGGAGCATGGACTGCAAGATTTGTAGGTCTTTCAATGTTCTTATCATTAACAGGAGCATTCTTTACTTTAACTTATTCTCCTTTAAAAACATTAATACAAGGTGCACCAAAAGAGTTATGGCCTGGTAAATTAGGAGAGTTAAAAAATGGGATGCCTGTAAACGCTATGAAAGTTCAAGCTATAGTAGTTATAGGAATGATACTTATAGTATCATTTGGTGGTAAAAATGCAGATGAATTCTTTACTATATTAACTTTAATGACTAATGTTGCCATGACAATAACATATATGTTCTTATCAGCAGCATTTCCTGCATTTAAAAAGAAACAATTAAATGGAGAAATAGAAAAATCATATGTAGTTTATAAGACTAAAGGAGCAGCAATTATATCATCTATAATAGTAACCGCAATAGTAGGATTTGCAAATGTATTTACTATAATAGAACCAGTGCTATCTTCTAAAGACGGATTAAAAGATACATTGACTATGATAGGTGGACCAGCGGCATTTGCATTAACAGGATTTATACTATTTACTGTTTATGAAAATAAACACTTAAAGAAGGTAAAGAAAACTGAAAAAGTTGTAGGATAAATAAAAAGCTATCTCGATTTCGAGATAGCTTTTTTTATTAAATATAAAATTATATTGCACATGAGTACTATCTGTTATATATTATATATAACAGATAGTATAATATTAGGGGGAGTATTAATATGTTAAAATTAGAAAATGTAACAAAATATTATAATAAAAAAATAGCTATAGAAAATATATCTATAGAAATAAACAAAGGTGAGATATTTGGGTTTATAGGACATAATGGAGCAGGTAAAACAACAACTTTAAAAGCCATTGTTGGAATTCATGATTTTGAAAGTGGAGATATAATTATAAATTCAAAATCAATAAAAACCAATGCTATCGAATGTAAAAGACAAATTGCATATATACCTGATAACCCAGACTTATATGAATCTTTAACTGGAATACAGTATCTAAACTTTATTGCAGATATATTTAAAGTAGACAAAATTAAAAGAGAAGAGCTTATAAAGGAATATGCTAAAAAGTTTGAAATAGAAAGTGCACTAGGTTCAATTATTGGAGCTTACTCTCATGGGATGAAACAAAAGTTAGCTATTATATCTGGACTTATACATGACCCAAATATATTAATACTTGATGAACCTTTTGTAGGTCTTGATCCAAAAGCTTCTTATACACTTAAAGAAATAATGAAAAAGTTTTGTGAAAATGGAGGTTGTATATTATTTTCAACACATGTGCTTGAAGTAGCTGAAAAAATATGCGATAAAATAGCAATAATAAAAGATGGGAAAATAATAACTTCTGGAACTACAAATGAAGTTAAAGGGGATAAATCTCTTGAAAATTTATTTATGGAGTTGATTGATAATGAGTAATTTAGGACTTTTATTAAAAATAAGTTTTTTAAACACTATTGGAATAAATAAATTAAGAGAAAGTAGTAAAGGTGAAAACATAAAAAAAATATCAATAGGAATACTTATATTATTTTCAATTATTGTTTTAATGGGTTCAATGTTTTCTTTAATGCTAGATTTAGCAGATATGTTAAAAAAAGTAAATCAGATTGAACTACTATTAGTAATTGGATTTATAGGAGCTATACTTTTTAATTTAATTAACTCTATATATAAAGCTCCTTCATATTTGTATCAAGCAAGAGATTATGAAATGTTATCTAGTTTACCAATTAAGGACTCAACAATCTTTGCAAGTAAGATAATTTTATTAGTTTTAAGTAACTATCTATATTCAGCCTTTATTATGATAATTCCATCACTTGTATATTTTATTAAAGGCAATTACTCTTTTATTTATATAATAAATTTATTAATTATGTTTATAACAACACCTTTTATACCTATAATAATATCTTCAATAATAACTTATTTAATAGGAAGGTTATCATACAATAGTAGATATAAAAATTCTATTTTAATAATAGGCAGTATATTGGCTACTTTGGTAATTATTTTGATATCTTACAATATGGATAACTTTTTAGAGGTTATAATAAAAAATAGTTCATCTATAATTGAAATTTCTAAAAAAATTTATATTCCAGCTTATTATTTTATAGATGGACTTAAAAATAATAACTTACTATCAGTTTTAATATTTTCTTTTTTATCTATAACGCCATTTATAGTATTTATTTTAATATTTTCAAAAGGATTTAGAAAAATAAATTCAAAAATGACTGAAGGTTATAAAGTAAATGATTATAAAGTAAAAGGACTTAAAAGTTCTAAACCTATAAAAGCGTTATTAAATAAAGAACTAAAAAGATATTTTTCATCTTATATATATGTTTTAAATACTTCTTTTGGATTGGTTTTATTAGGTGTTTTAGCGGTGGGAATTATAATATTAGGAAAAGATAAAATAGCTACTATAATAAATTTATCATCTTATACTAGTATGTTTAATGTACAGATAACTATGATAATTATGTTTTGTATATTTATGAGTTGTACTACTAGTAGTTCTATATCTTTAGAAGGTAAAAATTTATGGATACTAAAAAGTTTACCTATAGACGAATTAGATATATTTAAATCTAAATTAGGTATAAATATTTTATTAGTTTTACCTATTGCATTAATAAGCTTTTTACTGATATCTATTAAACTTAAATTTAGTATATTTTATATAATAATAATGTCTATTTTAATAATAGTTAGTTCATTTTTTATAGCACTATATGGATTATTTATAAATTTACTTTATCCAAAACTTGATTATATAAATGAAGTTGAAGTTGTTAAAAGAGGATTAAGTTCAACTATATCAATATTTTCTAGCTTAGCCTATTTAGGAGTTTATGGAGCAATATATTATTTTTTTAAGCTTGATTTTAATGTGCTATTAATTTTGGCAACTACTATAACTTTAGCAATGGATTTAATTTTATGGAAAATAATAAAAACTAAGGGTGTAAATTTATTTAGAAACTTAGGATAAAAAATATTTAAATTTAATGACTAAAGATGTGAATAAACTTAACAAAATATAAAATTTATTTAAAATTTTCTATACAATCTTTAAAAATACTATATAATAAATACAAAATAGAATTATATTTTAAAGGTGGGTAGAAATGGACGCAAAAAAATATGATAAAGATAATCCAAGCTTAGTAAACTCTATGGTATGTGCAATTGATATATTAGGGTTTTCACAAATGATAGTTGATTCTTGTCGAGATGGATATGGAGACAAATTACTTAAAGAAATTAATTACCTTATAACTAAAAATAAACAATGTATAACACCAAATAAATACAGTAAAGGTAAGGTTAAAATTTTTACTGATAATATGGTAGTTGCATATCCTATAAAAGATGATGGAGAAAAAGAACTAGATGAAATTTTAGAAAATGTTTCAGAATATCAATTTAACTTATCATTAGAAGGACTTTTTGTTAGAGGGGGAGTAAGTGTAGGTGATTTTTATATAAATGAAGATATAGTATTTGGACCTGCACTTCTTGATGCACATAATACTGAAAGTAAAATAGCTTGCTATCCAAGAATCGTACTAGATGAAAAAACTGTTAAATTATTAAAAAAATATATAAATTATTATGATGCAGCTCCTCAAAAAAATAAGATACTAATAGATAGTGATGGACAGTGGTTTTTAAATTATCTAAATACTATATTTAAATTTTATACAGAGTGCAATAATGACTATGAATTTGAAAGAGTGCAGCATGAACTTTTATTTAGACATAAAAAGAAGCTTGAAGAATTACTAAGTATACACAAGACCAACATAGAAGTTTGGGATAAATATGTTTGGACAGCAAATTACCATAATTGTTTCTGTGATTTACATTTTCCAAATGAAAAATGGTTAAAAATAGCTAAGAAGGATTTACTTTCATGGCCAAGGCAAATTTCAAATAGTGATATATAAATTAAAAGTTTACTAGGGGGTATCGTGATTTACGATACCCTTTATTTATTGTATTATTAAGCTTTGTGTATAGCTTTATATTGATATTTTTTTATTTTGAATGGATATGCAAAATATTACACAAAATAAAATTTGAAAAAATTAAAACTTTTTAATACATATAAAACGTCTATATATATGTAAGAGAGAGGAGGCCCAAAGATTTAAATGAATATATTGAGCTCAAGCAAAAAAATAAAAGAATCAAAAGTAAAAGACTATATAGTTGAAAATCAAGAAAGGTTTTACAAAATAGCATACAGTTATGTCAAAAACGAAGATGACGCATTAGATATTGTACATGATGCTATATGTAAGGCACTTCAAAAAATAGATACGCTTAAAAATATAGAAGTAGTTAAAACTTGGTTTTATAAAATATTAGTAAATAGCGCTATAGATTATATAAGAAAAAACAACAAGTATGTAAGCTTAAGTCAAGAAGATATGATAAATGAAAAAATATCAAATGATATATATTCTGATATAGATCTTGAACAAGCACTAGATAGGCTTCCGGAAGAATACAAAAGTATAATAATGTTGAGATACTTTGAGGATATGAAAATAGAAGAAATAGCTAATGTTTTACAACAAAACATAAACACTGTGAAAACAAAATTATACAAAGGGTTAAGACGGCTTAAAATAAAAATAAATACAGAGGATTAGTGAGGAGAGCTATTTATGGGTGATAGATATAAAATAGATAAACTAAAAGAAAACTACAACAATATAAAAATTCCTGCAAGATTAAATGATGTAGTAAATGATGCTATAAATAAAAAAAGTAATCATAAGATACAAACAAAATGGTTAGTAACAGCTGCATCTATATGCGCAGTTGTAGGAGCTATAAATATAAATCCAGTATTTGCTGACAATTTAGAACAAATTCCTGTTATAGGAAACCTAGTAAAGATAGTGAATTTTTCTAACTACCAAATAAAGGATAACGGATATGAGGCTTCTATAAAAGTGCCTAAGATTGAAGGGCTAGATAATAAAGAGTTAGAGTATAAACTAAATAAAGAGTTTGAGGAAAATGGAAAGAAATTATACAGTCAATACTTAGAAGAGGTAAAGGGATTAAAGGAATCAAATGAAAGTGGTCATAAATCTGCTGAATCTTGGTATGAAGTAAAAACTGATAATGACAATATATTATCTCTTGTTATATATGAGTATGAGGCAGAAGGCTCATCTAATACTACAAGAAGATTTTACAATATAGATAAGAAGAATCAAACTGTACTAACATTAGAAGGTATGTTTAAAAATGATGATTATATAAACGTAATCAGTGAAAATATAAAACAGCAAATGGCAGAACAAATGAAAAAAGATAAGAATAAAATTTACTGGCTAAATGATAAAGAAGCTAGAAATAGTAATTTTAAGTCTATAAAAAGAGATCAGGGATTTTATATAAATAAAAGTGGAGAACTTGTTATATGTTTTGATAAGTATGAAGTAGGACCTGGAGCTATGGGATTAGTTGAATTTACTATACCAAAGGATATAATAAAGCCACTTATGAACTAAGGAGGTATTTAAGTGGAATCGAAGATATTAATTAGAACATTATTTACAATAGGTTCAGTAGGATTGGCAGCGACTGTATATTTTATTATATTAAATCTTAATATGTAAATAAAAATTGTGAATTTTAGGGGAGATAGAGTCTATTTATAGGCTCTATTTTTATTTTTAAAATTAGGAGCAAAACATTATAAGATAAAGCCAAATAATAAATTTAGTAAATTTAAAAAAAAGAGTAGACTTTTTTAATTAATATGATATACTAATTAGTGTAAAAAGGATACACTAATTAAATTTGGAGGGTAAGTATGTCTAACATAAATAATATAAGTGATAGATTATTTGGGAATGTTATAGTAAATCCAACTAGAGGTGAATTAAGATCACTAGCAAATAATGTGGAAAAAACTACGGAGTTTAATAGTGCTAGTTATATAAGTGAAGTAAAAAATAGAAGTGCAAAAAATACTTATATAGTTGATGAAATAGAAACAGGGGTAGATCAACAGAAAATAAGCAAAGCCAAAGCAGATGAAATAGCAGCTAAGGTTTTTGAATATATAAAAAATAAAGATGTAATAAGAGTAGATAGAAAAATGGGAATGAATGAAAAGTTCTCTTTTAACTGTAGATTATATATATCAAAAGAATATGCAAGAATAGCTCATATGTGGAATAATACTTTATTTAATCCAACAGATAGTGAAAATCCAGATTTAGTAAGTATATATATTCCTGAATGGCCAGAAAGAATAATGATAGCTTATCCTGAAAGTGGAGTTACATTTATACTAGGTAGTGACTATTTTGGAGAATCTAAAAAATCTTTCTTAAGAATGGCTATGTATAAAGTAAAAAAAGCAGGTGGATTAGGATTTCATGCTGGAAGTAAAGTACTTAGAGTTTATGATAAAAACGATGAATTAAAAGATGTAGGATTTATAATGTTTGGTCTTAGTGGAACTGGTAAAACTACATTAACTATACATGATCATGAATTATCTGGAGAAGAAAAAGCAGTAGTAAGACAAGATGATGTTGTATTTATGGATGAAGATAGATGCTGTTTTGGAACAGAGAATGGATTTTATATAAAAACAGAAGGATTAAATCCTAAGCAACAAAGTGTTTTATATAAAGCTGCAACAAGTGAAAATGCAGCATTAGAAAATATAAAAGTTGACGAAAATGGAAAAGTAGATTTCTATGATACAACTCTTACATCAAATGGTAGAGGAGTTATATTAAGAGATGAAATAGATACAACTGATGGTACAGTAGATTTAGAAAAAGCAAATAAAATAATTTTTATAACTAGAAGAAATGATATAGTACCACCTGTTGTTAAGTTAGATCCAAAACAAGCACTAGATGCATTTATGTTAGGAGAATCCATAGAGACTTCAGCAGGAGACCCTACAAAAGCAGGGCAATCAAAAAGATGTGTTGGAACAAATCCTTTTATAATGGGACCAGAAATAGAAGAAGGATTAAGGCTTAAAGAAATACTTCAAAATAATCCAGATATGGAATGCTTTATATTAAATACAGGAAGTGTTGGAGCAAAAGAAAATACTGATGGTGAAAAATTAACTATAAAAGTTTCTACAACTATAATGAAAGAAATAGCAAGAGACAATATAACTTGGGTAAAAGATGATGAATGGGGTTATATGATTCCTACTAATGTTTGTGGAATAGATATAGAAAAATATAATCCAAGAAATTATTATACTAAGGAAGAGTATGCTAAAATAGCAACTAAGTTAAAATTAGAAAGACAAGAATGGTTAGCTAAATATGAAAATTTAGTTATAGATGAGATAGCAGCTACTATATAAGCGATATATATAAAGGTATGTCTTGAAAAAAGACATACCTTTTATTATTGTTCTCAAAAAACACCTCACTATTACTATTATACCACGAAAAAAAAATAAAAAATAGAATGGAAAAACCCAACGATTTCCATTACAATTAATGTAAGTTAAATATAAAACTTAAAAACAATTAAGTATTTAACTAATGTTTTATACAAGGGGGTACTACTTATGAACGTAAGAGTAATTGGTAAAAATATAAATCCAACAGAAAGTATAGAATCTAAGATTGAAAGTAAGATGGAGAAGTTACAACAGTACCTTAACGTAGATACAGATGTAAAAGTGACAATAAGTGCTAAAAAAGAAGATCAATCAGTAGAAGTAACTATAGCACCTATAAAGGGACCTATAATAAGAGCTGAAGATACTCAAAAAGACTTATATGCAGCTATAGATACAGTGTATGATAAACTATATAAGCAACTTAGAAAGTATAAAACTAGAGCAAAAAATAGAAAACATCATCATAAAAGCATAAGATTTGAAAACATTGAAGATTATGATTTTACTAATGATACTGATGAAAAAGATATACATATAGAAAGGGTGAAAAAATTCTCAATAAAGCCTATGAGTAGTGAAGAAGCTATTTTACAAATGGAACTATTGGGACATGACTTCTATATGTTTAGAAATTCAGAAACTGATAAAATAAGTACAGTATATAAAAGACATGGACTAGGATATGGAATAATTGAAGAACAATAATATTTCATATATGGTCATTGAATTTAAATAAAAATAAAAAGTGATTAGAATTAATTAATTCTAATCACTTTTTTAGTGTTTAAATTAAATTTGACTTTATATAAAAAATAAGTAATATTAATAAATAAGTATGCAAAAAGGTGGTGTAAAATGGGTAGGTTTATAATTACAGTAGTTACTATATTAACGTTTATAGTTTTAATTGCCAGAAATAGAAAAATTGACAAGCATCTTAAAAAAAGAGTTACATCAACTTTTAAAGCAATCAATAAAACGTATATAGAAATTTTTAAACAAAAACAAATTTTATCAAGACTTATTCAAGGTGCTCTTTTAGTTTTTGCTGAAGTGTCTAGTTTTGTTGGTATATATACAACAATAACTAAGCACTTAGAATTAGGAACTTTATCTGGTGGAGTTGAATTTTTATTAAAAGGTATTATAACGATAATTTGTTTTATAATAGTACATTATTCAATTGGATATATGTTGTATTTAAGTTTGAAAATACAAAGTTTTATAAATACAGTTGAACATAAAAATCTAAAATTAGATTTTATACTAAGCTATTTTATGATAAGTACATATTTGACTATACTTGTATTATTTCCAAAGGAATTTATAGACAATGTAGTTATAGGACTATTAGGAATGGGAGTTTGTTATTACTTAAATATAAAAACTTTGATAACTATAATAGCAAATCCATACAATATAAAATCTATGAAAAAAGAAGATAATGGATACTCAAGAATTATAATAGCTTCAATATTAATACTTTTAATGTTGATAATAAATTTATATCTAATAGTTTGTTTAATAAATGGGCTTGAAAAAGGAGCATTTTTAAACGCTAATACTAACTTTGATTTATTCTATTATACAGTAATAACCTTTACTACAATTGGATATGGAGATATAATACCAACTACAGTTTTAGCAAAGATAGCATCTATGTTAATCTCTGTTACAAGCGTAGTTTGTTTAAGTGTATTTTTAAGTAGCGTTTTATCATACAAAGATGAACTATCTAATGATTAGATAATTCATCTTTTTTATTAAATGTATCTTTTCTATATATTTTCTTTTTAATAACAATAGTATTTTTTCTTTTAAATAATTTGTCTAGATAATTATAATAAGTACCTGGGGTTATTATACCGTTTATAGCTATTAAATCTAGTCCAGCAGAACCAACTATTGTATCAGCTAATCTAACACAATTAGAAGTTAAAGTAAAATATGTTTTAAAATAACCTTGTTTAAACTTATAAAAAGTACAATTTGTAGCTAAATAAAGTAAGTTAGTTTCATCAGTGTAAGTTGAATTAGGGTGTTTTTGAACATCACATTTCCATTCATAGCAATTTGATTTAATTATATCTATTTTAGATTTTATAGCATTATACTGATTTTTATTTAAAGCCAAAGTAAAACCTATTAAAGATCGATTACATTCTTTATTTAAAAATTTTATATATTCTTTGGTACTTGCTTCAATTAAAACACCATCACTTATTAAAGTAAATAATCTATTTGAACTACTATCATAAGTTCCATAAGAATAAGTTATATTATCAATAGATATATCTATATGACCAAAGCCATTAGCACAATCAGGCGCCAAATGAATAAATATTTCTATAGTAGAATAATAATTATTCTCTATATAACTTTCTTTGCTTTCTACAAAAATATCATTTCTCGGATTTATTTTTATAGATTCATTTATTTTTTCAAGTAGACGTTGGGGAATAAAGGCTGCGTACAATAAAGGTAGTCCAATTCTTATTTTCCTTTTAACTCTATCTGGAATTATATTATTATAAGAAATCTCTTTAAAGAAATCAGAAAATAGTGTAAGAGAATATAATACTATATAAATTCCTGAAAATTTAGCAACCACATACATATATTGTTGAGGATGAAATAATAAAATTAAGCTAAATACTAAAGATATGACGCTAACTGCTATACCAATAGCCCAACCCTTTACTTTATTTTTATAAAGAACAATGGCAGCTACCAATCTTGCAATGAAATTTAAAAAAGCATACATACCAATTATTCTTACAATAGATATTCCTAAAAATATTGGATTAAATTTGATAAAAATTGCTAAAGATACATAAAAAATACCTATAATTAATTTAATTAGTAACCTTTTTTCTTTGTTAAAAATATATGTAAGTATAGACAAAGCTCCTAAAACTATAAATACGAATGATATCATATCCAAAGTTACATCAGCTATAAACGTAAAATTAAATAATACTAGTAACCCTAATGTTAGTGATGAAAGAGCAGAAAATAGTATTGTAAATGGTGATATAGTTTTTATAGTCATATAAAAAGCTCCTTTTATTAATTGATTTTAAGCACATAAACTATAACATTAAATTAAAAAGAAAAAATCTAGTAAACTCACTTAATAATTAAGGTTTATTTAAGAAAAATTTAAAGTTTAATTTATAGACTATAATTTGATATACCCTTATAATTAATGAATAATCAATAATAGGAGGAGACAAAATGACATCAAGATTTGAAGGAAATTTATTAGGATTAATAGGAGTTAACATATTAGCAGCAATAATAAGTTTTGTGACATTGGGAATAGCTACTCCATGGGCTATGTGTATAAAGTACAGATGGGAAATAGATAATACTGTTGTAGATGGAAAAAGATTAAAGTTTGTAGGAAGCGGGACGGATTTATTTTTCCAATATATAAAATGGTGGATACTTACTATAATAACTTTAGGAATATATGGATTTTGGTTATATATAAATGTAATAAAATGGAAAGTTGAAAATACAATATTTGAAAACTAATGAGGGTTAATATATCCTCATTTTTTATTTTCCTTTAAAGTTAAAATGTTGTAACTAATTTTGAATCTTATTTTATGACAACGTATGCAAAATTATTATATAATTAACTTATAAAAGACAAAATAAGGTAATTTGGGGGGATTTTTTTGAAAAAAAGTATTAAATTAAGTAAAAAACAAACTATTATTGGGGGAATAGTTGTTATATCTATATTTGCAGGGGGGTTTACTATAGTAAAAAAAGTTCAAGGTAATAAACAATCCGAAGCGGTAATGCAAGCGACTCCAGAAATATATACTGTTCCAGGAAAAGAAAAAATATTTGTAAATGGGAAAATCGTACCAGCAAAAAAAGAAGATTTTTCTGTAGATGGGGAAAAAGGGATATTAGATACTATAAAAGTAGAAGATGGACAAAATGTAGAACAAGGTCAGCAATTATTTATTTGTAAAAATGAAACTGTAATATCCGAAATTGAAGATTTAAAAGAACAAATAAAAGTAAAAGAAAATGAAAAAAATAATTTAAATAATTTAGAAGAAGAACAAAAAAAGTCTATAGATTTAGAAATTGGGCAAATGAATAATAAGATAAAGAGCCTTGAATCAAAGGCTTATCAAACAGTCTATGCACCGTTTAGTGGAAAAATTTATATAAATGAAAAAACTCAAAATGGAGAACAATCTCCTTCGTTAATGACATTAGAGACTAATGAATTTTATATAAAAGGACAAGCAAGTGAGCAAGACTTATCTAAGATTAATATAGATCAAGAAGTTGATATATTAGTATACTCAACAAAGGAAAAGTTTAAAGGAAAAGTTACATCTATAGGAGAAAGACCATCGACTGATCAAAATGAAGGTAATATGTCTGGAAATCAAAATATGTCTTACTATGATATAAAAGTTAGCTTTTTAGAAAATCAAGATTTATCAAAAGTTAAAAATGGATTTCATGTTCAAAGTACAATAGAAGCTTCAAATAATAAAATAAAAGTTCCATATACTGCTTTAATTCAAGAAGATGAAAAGAAGTTTGTATACAAAGTTATCGATGGAATAGTGTATAAACAAGAAGTAAAAGCAGAAGAAGTTACAGATGAATTTGCCACTATAGTTGAAGGTGTAGGAGAAAACGATGAAGTAATAAGATATTCAGATGATAAAGGTATAAAAGAGGGTCAAAATATTTATGAAGGTCAAGGTGTAGCATCTGAAGGAGAGGTAAAGTAATTGAGTAAAGTAATAGAACTTAAGAACCTTCAAAAAAGATACAAGGTTGGCAAAGAAAAACTACACGTTTTGAAATCTATAAATTTAACTATAAACCAAGGCGAATTTGTAATGATAATGGGTAAATCAGGTAGTGGAAAAACTACATTATTAAATATATTGGGTTTTTTGGATAAGTTTGATGATGGAAGCTATTTTTTTGAATATAATAATGTTACAAATTTAAATGAAAATAAGCGCTCTGAATTTAGAAATACAAATATAGGTTTTGTATTTCAACAATTTAATTTAGTAGAAACTTTAAATGTTTTCCAAAATGTAGAACTTCCTATGATATATAATAGTAAATTTTCAAAAAAAGAAAGAAAAGAAAGAGTAGAAAGGAGTCTAAAAGTAGTAGGACTTTTAGATAAAGTAAATCAAAAACCGCTTCAATTATCAGGGGGACAACAACAACGTGTAGCAATTGCAAGAGCTTTGGTAAATGATCCTCAAATAATATTTGCAGATGAACCAACAGGAGCACTAGACAGTGAAACTGGAATTGAGATAATGAATTTACTTAAAAGTTTAAATGACAGTGGTAAAACTGTAATAATGGTTACTCATGATCCAGATCTAACAAACTATGCAACAAAGCTTATAAATTTAAAAGATGGTGCCATAGTAGAGGGGGTTTAGCTGTGAATTTGATAAAAAATGCTCTAGCAAATTTAAAAGCTCATAAATTACGTGTATTTGTAACCATGATATGGATAATTATAGGTATAACTTCCGTAATAGTTGTAACTTCAATTGGAGCTGGCCTTGAAGAAAAGATGAAAGAATCAACTGATAAAGTAAGTAAGAAAAAAACCACTATAAGGTTTGAGCCTACAAATTATAGTATGGTTGATTATTCTGTATTTTTAAGACCTTTTACAATGCAAGATATAGAATCTATATCTTTTATAGAAGGAGTACAAAGAGTAAAACCTACAACTGAAGGAAGTGAACTTAGTACAACTTATGGATATGAAGGTTTTGTTGATAAAAAATCAACTTCCATAGAACTTAATTCATATAAAAAAAGTAAAAAAGTAAAAATTTCTCATGGTAGAGATTTTGGTTACGATGATGTCGAACGAAAAGTAGTATTAATTACAATGCAAAATGCTATGGATTTATTTGAAAATCCAGAAGAGGCAATAGGAAATGCAATAAATATAGATGGTGATTTATATGAAATTGTAGGTATTTTAGAAGAGGAAGTCCAAGAATCACAAAATCAAATTGAAGCTATGTACAGTGGTGGAAATATGGAATATCAAACAGCTTTAATGCCTAAAAAAGTGTTTGAAAAATTAGTCAATAAGTATAACTATGGAAACAGTGAAATAAATAGTATTGATATAGTTGCATCTCCTGGACATGATGTATATGAAGTTGCAAACAATGTGGCTATGAAACTTCAAGAATTACATTCGGATTTAGATGGAAATTATGTAACAGAAAATATGGACAATGCTCATATGGAATTAGAGTATATGACATCAAGTATTGATAAATTTGTAAAAATAATAACTTTAGTTTCTTTATTTGTAGGTGGAATAGGGGTAATGAATATAATGTATATGTCTGTAGTTGAAAGACAAAAAGAAATAGGTATAAGAAGAGCTATAGGTGCAAAACCAAGAAATATAATGTTTCAGTTTTTAGTTGAATCTACGTTTATAACAATTATAGGCGGAATATTAGGAATGATTATAGGTATTGTAGCTGTAAATTATGTATCTAATATGTTGCCATTTAAAGCAATACTATCTGTTAAAGGATTTGTATATGCATCATTAACATCTATTTTAACAGGAATTATATTTGGACTTATACCAGCATTTAAGGCATCTAGATTAGATCCAATTAAAGCTATACAAAAGTAATTTTACTGAAAAATATAATTAAAATTAATTTAAAATTTGAAAAATACAAAAAAATAGGAATATTATATCTTAAAGAACTGACATTGATTTAATTTTAACATAGGAATATAATAATGACATAAAGAAATTTCCTATATTTTACTTTTAATATTTTTAGTGTTGGAAATCATAAGTAAGAGGTGATTTTACTATGAAGGAAAACAATATCAAGAAAAATATTAAAGAAGAGAACTTAACAGAGAAAAAGAAAAGAATAAGTTCTGTTGTAAATTCTATATTAAGTGAAAGTACAAGTAAATCTGATCCAGATGGACATTATACTGGATGTCCAAAAGGAAAAGCTATAAAACCGATACAAGATGTAGATGACTTATAGGAAAGTAAAAATTACACCGAGGAAGGAGATTTCTTATGATTTATACAACAGAAATCACAAATATGTGTAAAATTAATAAAGGGCCTAATCATGGACCAGCGCCAATACCAGAAGAAGGTAAATGGGTAAAAGCTACACAAATAACAGATATATCAGGATTAACTCATGGTGTAGGTTGGTGTGCACCTCAACAAGGAGCATGTAAGTTAACATTAAATGTTAAAGATGGAATAATACAAGAAGCTCTAGTTGAAACAATAGGATGTTCAGGAATGACTCACTCAGCTGCAATGGCATCTGAAATTCTTCCAGGAAAAACTATACTTGAAGCATTAAATACTGATTTAGTATGTGATGCAATAAATACTGCTATGAGAGAGTTATTTTTACAAATAGTATATGGTAGAAGTCAAACTGCATTTTCTGAAGGTGGTTTACCAGTAGGAGCAGGACTTGAAGATTTAGGAAAAGGTCTTAGAAGTCAAGTAGGAACTATGTATGGAAGTCTTGAAAAAGGACCTAGATACTTAGAGATGGCTGAAGGATACATAACTAAAGTTGCTTTAGATGAAGATAGTGAAATAATAGGATATGAATATGTTCACCTTGGAAAAATGATGGAAATGGTGGCTAAGGGTGTAGAAGCTAATGAGGCACTAGAAAAAGCTAAATCTACATATGGAAGATTTAATGAAGGTGTTAAAGTTATAGACCCAAGACATGAATAATAAAAAGGAAGGTGAACTTAAATGGCTTTATTTGAAAGTTATGAAAGAAGAATAAATCAAATAACTCCTGTACTTGAAAAATACGGATTTAATTCTATAGAAGAGTGTAGAGAACTTTGTAACTCAAAGGGATTTGACCCTTATCAAATAGTTAAAGATACCCAAAATATAGCATTTGAAAATGCTTGTTGGGCATACACATTAGGAGCTGCAATAGCTATAAAAAAAGAGTGCAAAAAAGCAGCAGATGCTGCTGAAGCTATAGGTGAAGGTTTACAAGCATTTTGTATTCCAGGTTCTGTTGCTGATGATAGAAAAGTAGGTCTTGGTCATGGTAATTTAGGTGGAATGCTTTTAAGAGATGAAACTAAGTGTTTTGCTTTTTTAGCAGGACACGAATCTTTTGCAGCAGCAGAAGGTGCTATAAAAATAGCTGAAAAGGCAAATAAGGTTAGAAAAGAAGATTTAAGAGTTATATTAAATGGTCTTGGAAAAGATGCTGCTTATATAATATCTAGAATCAACGGATTTACATATGTTCAAACAGAGTTTGATTACTATACTGGAGAACTAAAAATAGTAAGAGAAAAAGCCTTTTCTAAAGGAGAAAGAAGTAAAGTTAGATGCTATGGATGTGATGATGTTAGAGAAGGTGTTGCAATAATGCATAATGAGGGAGTTGATGTTTCTATAACTGGTAACTCAACTAATCCAACAAGATTCCAACATCCAGTAGCTGGAACATATAAAAAAGAGTGTTATCAAGAAGGGAAAAAATATTTCTCAGTAGCTTCAGGTGGAGGTACAGGAAGAACTCTTCATCCTGATAATATGGCAGCTGGACCAGCTTCTTATGGTATGACTGATACTATGGGAAGAATGCATTCAGATGCACAATTTGCAGGGTCTTCTTCTGTGCCAGCACATGTTGAAATGATGGGGCTTATAGGAATGGGTAACAATCCTATGGTTGGAGCTACAGTTGCAATAGCTGTTGCTGTTGAAGAAAGCTTTAAGTAGAAATTTATTTTAAATATAATTAATAAAAGGCTATAATTGATTTACTTCAATTATAGCCTTTTTTATTTTATTAATTTTCAAATGGAGATTCAGAGTATAGTAGGAAATATCCTTGTGGATATTGACATACTGGACAGGCTTTTGGAGCATCCTTTGATGTATGCACATGTCCGCAGTTTAGGCATATCCATTTTTCTTCATTATTACTTTTAAATAAAGTATTTGACTCTAATCTATCTGCAAACTTACCAAATCTATCTCCATGAACTTTTTCTATTTCTGCTATTTTTTCAAAACTTGTAGCTACGTTTATAAACCCTTCTTCCCTAGCTATTTGTCCAAATTCTTTATAAACTTTATCCCATTCTTCATATTCATTGTGTTGTGCTGATTTTAAAGTTGTGACTAAATCAGTATATACCTCTACTGGATATCCTCCATCTACAGTTATAGATTCTCCAGATAGATCTTTTAAGTGGTTATAAAATATCCAAGCATGAGCTTTTTCCTGATTAGCTGTATAATTAAATACTTGGCGTATTGCTTCAAAGTTTTGTTTTTTTGCAAGTGATTCTCCAAATGTATATCTATTTCTAGCTTGGCTCTCTCCTGCAAAAGCTCTCATTAAATTTAATGCAGTTTTACTATCTTTTAATAAATTCATAATTTGCCTCCATTATGTATATTTTCTTTAATAGTATTTACCAAATTTAAAATGATATGTAATAGAAATTATCTATAGTGAATTTATATTGTTTATAAATATTAATTGAGTTGATATAATAAAACAAAGGGGGTATTATTTTGGAACTTACTTCAAGGGAATATAAATTAGAGGAAGAAAAACTAAAAGTAATAAATGAGTATAGGCTATATTTAAATTCTAATTTAAATTGGGAATACAGACATCCAAAAAATAAATATCAGCCTGTTGAATATTTTTCACAAAAATTTGCATCAAAGCATACTGCACTTGCTATGGTTTTTCAAATACATAAACTTTGTTTTGCAAAAATAAAATACTTTGAAAACCACTTAGATGATTTTATACCATATTCGTATTCTTTTAAAGATGGATTTAAAAAATGTGAAATGTATAAAGTTCAATTTTTATACCATAAGTATAGTAAGTATATGATAGGAATAACAGATCTTCAGCAAATAAAAGATATTGAAGAGTTTGAAAAGTTTTGTAGACATTTAGAAAGCTTTAAAAATTGAGTGAATTTAATAAAATCATCGTTGATGAGGAAAGTTTTAATTTAATATAGATTAATTTTATTAAGAAGAGCATAGCTCTTCTTTTTTTATATTGTAAGAATAAATATAAATTAGAAAAAAATAAAAAAATATGGTAGAACTATTATATTTATGGGTATAAATTAAAATAAACACTTGAATATAAAAAGCTTATATATGGCAATATTCGATCATGGCTTTTGAAATTGTAGGCTTTTTAAATGATTTAGTAATTATATTTTGTGTTATTCAAGAGAACAACATTTTAAAAAGTAAACCATTTAAATAAACTTTACTCCGATAAGGACATAACCCATATGTAAGCGTTTTAGCTAGATTACTCACTAAAAAATCATATGAGTTTTTAAATGCTATTACATCAAATTCAACTAAATTGTTTAGACTAAAACAATAATATGGGAGGTACAATACATGGTAGCGTATAAGTATTTACCAGTAGCCGATGAAAAAATAGGAATGATATGGACATTATCATCAATAAAAGATGCTTGTATTATAGAGTTTGGGACTATTGGAACAACTCATAATTCAGTAGAAGGAATAAGAAATTTAAATATAACAAGGCAATCAAATGTATATTCTATAAATCTAGATGAAAAAGATACTATTTATAACCATTGTTACAAATTAGAAAAATTTATACTAGATGTAGATAAAAAGATAAAACCTAAATACATATTTGTTGTAGAAGCTTGTGTGCCAGCTATTATAGGATTAAAAGTATTAGAGATAGATTCAAATTTAAAGGGAAAAGTTAATTCAAAAGTTTTATTTATAAATGAAAACAATTTAAACTATGATTACAATAATGGGATTGAATTAGGATTAGAGTTATTTGCTAAAGATATAGTAAAGCCAAAAGAAAAGGATGAAAATAAATATAATATAATTGGGTTTAGTATTGATAAATATAATTATCGACAAGATATAAATGAACTTAAGAGGATAATGAAGGATTTATTTAATAAAGAACTTAATGTTGTATTTACTATAAATTCAAATATTCATGAGATAGAAAATGCAGCTAGTGCATCTTTAAATATAGTCTTGAGAAAAGAAGCTTTAAAAGCAGCTGAATATATGAAAGAAAAATTTGGAATACCATATGTATATAAAAATTTATATGGGCTAAAAAATACTATTAAATTCATAGAAACTGTAAAAAAGATAGATGGATATGAATTAGATGAAGAAAAATACAATAAAGAAATTTGTTTTGTAAAAAAGAGTATATTTAAAATAAAGAAAAGGTTTTATTTTTATGAAGAAAGTAAGGATTGTGCAATATTTGGAGACTTTGATACTGTTTCGGGAATTAGTGAGATGATGAAAGAACTAGGCTTTAATGTTGATAGAAAAGAAGTAATATATAAGGTTAAATGTAGTGATAGGGATATTATAACAAGTACTGCAGAATTAGATCGAATGAAGTATTTAAGTGATAAAGAACTATTAATGTTACTTGGTGATGAATCAGTTATTGCAATGTATCATAATTCAAAAGCAGATTTACCAATCAGTAATTTAAATGAAGAAAAGTGCAGCATATGTGGACAAAATCCTTATATGGGATTTAAAGGTTGTGTTTGTATAATCAATCAAATATTAAATATAAAATAAGAGTTTATAACTCTTATTTTTTTATAAAAAATTATATAATATGTACAAAATGAAGAAATATTGTCAACAAATAATATATGTAATCATAGTTTATATTACAGAAATTTAAATTTCTGAATATATGTAAGGAGTTTTTAATATGAGCTGCAAAAACAATGTATGGAAAGGTTATAAATGTATAGAAAACCAAAAGTGGGATAATGTATGTTATTATAAATGTAAGGATAATGGTTGTGGGTCTAAAAAATGTAAAGCAGAAATAAAAGATGCAAAAGACCTTATTGATGATGCAAAGGATACTAACAATATGTTAGGAAAAGATTTAAAAGAGGCATTGGAAAACCAAAATGCTGCAAAAGAAGGAATAAAAGGGTTAGAGGATAATCTTTTAAATTTAGCTTGTGATTTATCTGATATTAAAAAAGCTTTAAGTAATGCAGTTAAAAATGTAGATAATATGATAAAAGACTTAAATCAAATTTTACCAGATCAACAAAATGCTATTGAGGATATAAAAGATGCTAAAGACAAACAAAAGGAAGTTAAAGGAATATTAGATAAACTAAATAAAGCATTAGATGATGTTGTTGATTGCTTGAGTGAAAGAGGATCAAATCCAATATTAATACCTTGGGATGAAGATTGTGATAAGCATCCATGTAAAAATGATTGTGATTGTTAAATAAGATAATTAAAAACTTTAAAAATTAGTGTGCACTTATAAAAGTGCACACTTTTTATATTTTATAAATTATTTTTTTAAAATTAGTTAAAAATAATTTATAAAATAATAGAGTTGAAAAAAAAAGAAAAATCTGTATAATTAAATTTGTAATAAAAATTACATAAAGGTTAAAAAGGAGGAATATTTTGAAGATTAAGACAATAAGAAGAAGTATAGCAGCAATGATAATCTCTTCAACCTTTATTTCAGGAATGACAGTAGCCCATGCTGATGGATATAAGGTTTTTATAGACGCAGGACATGGAGGAAGAGATAATGGATCATCATATGGAGATAGAATAGAGGATAAAATAAACCTTCAAATAGCAAATAAATTAGAAGCTAAGCTTAAGAAAAGTGGAATAGATGTAGAAGTAAGTAGATGTAATGATAGTTATGTATCTTTATCTGAAAGAACTAAAAAATCTAATTTATCGGATGCAGATATGTTTATATCCATACATCAAAATGCAGCAAATGATATAACTGCAAATGGTGTAGAAACTTACTACTATAATGATGTTAATAAAAATCTTGCAAAAGATATACAAAAGAATTTACTAACAAGTACTAAAGGACAAGATAGAGGGGTTAGAAAAGGAAATTTACAAGTTTTAAGAGATAATGAAAAACCAGCAGTTTTAGTAGAATGTGGATTTATTTCTGGAAATCAAGATGGAAAAAAGCTAAACACAAGTGAATATCAAGATAAAATTGCCGATGGTATTGTAGCTGGGGTTAAAGAAAATTTAGGACTAAAAACATTTGGCATAGGTGTTAAATCAAATAAAAATATAGCAATTGCATTAGAGGACAATGTAAAGGTTAGAAGTGGACGTGGATACACTTTTAATCAAATCGGAAATCTATCAAAAGGTCAAAAAGTAGAACTTATAGATACTAAGTTTGACTGGCATAAGATAAAATTTGATGGCAAATATGGATATGTATCTAGTGTTTACGTAAAATAAATAATAGATGTCTTAAATTGATTTTTAATCATTTTAAGACATTTTTTTATTTATATGTTTTACATGTATTATTTAAGGCTTTTAGTAGTAAAATATTTATTGCTATTGTAAATACTAAAGGTTATAATTGAAAAAAATACCAATATAGAGGTGAATCAAATGAGTGTGCTAACAAAGTTAGCTTTAATAATAAGCGCATGTATATGCTTTCTTATACCATTAGGAAGTTTAGTGTATTTTGTAATTAAAGACAAAAAATTATTAAAAAGTTTTTTCATAGGAATGGCTATATTCTTTATATCTCAGATAGCTATTAGAATACCAATAATAAATTATGTTTTACCAAATCATGACTGGTACTTAAGCATGTCTTTAAATCCTTGGATTTATTCTATTTTCTTAGCATTAACAGCAGCACTAGTTGAAGAAGTAGGCAGATATATAGCATTTAAGTATTTATTAAAAAATAATAGAACTTATAATGATGGGATAGCTTGTGGACTTGGACATGGAGGAATAGAGTCTATATTAATGACAGGAATTTCATGTATAACAGTTTTAGTTGGAAGTTTTATTGGAAATGACATGTTTATGTCAATTACTCCATTAGAGGCTTTTTCAGCAGGATTTGAGAGATTATTTGTCATGGTTATACAGGTTGGACTGTCTATGATAGTATTATATGGAATTAGACAAAAAAGCATTAAGTATTTATTTTTAGCTATATTTGTACATACAGTTATAAATGCTCCTGTTATAACTTTATTTAGATATGGTGTTATTGCAGTTGAATCATATATATTTATATGGGCTATAATACTTGGATTAACTACTTTATATTTTAAAAGACTATATAAACAATAAAATAATAAATTATAGGAAAATAATCCTATAATTTATTATTTTACAAAATAGGTAAAAAGGTCATATAAGGATACAGTTTTTAATAAAACTTTATTCTTATATGACCTTTTTTGTTAAATAGAATTTATATATAAATAAACTAAAAAAATTATTTATTTAAATATGAATCTTAATACAATCTTAATACATATTAATTCATCTTAACGCTCAATTAATGTGAAAAAAAATAAAATGATTATATAAAATATTTAGGAGGAATAAATATGAGTAGTATTTTGATTCAAGTTATAGTATTTATTTTGCTAGTTTTATTATTAGCAAAACCCTTAGGAATTTATATTTCTAAAGTATTTAAAAATGAAAAAGTATTTTTAAGCAAAATTATAATACCAGTGGAGAAATTCATTTATAAAGTTTTAAAAGTGAATGAAAAAGAAGAAATGAATGGTAAGGAATATACAATAAGTTTAATTTCTTTTAGTATCTTAAGTTTACTATTTGTTTTATTTTTACAGATGGTACAGTATTTACTTCCGTTAAATCCAGAAAAATTGGCCAATGTAAGATGGGATTTAGCTTTTAACACAGCAATAAGTTTTGTAACTAATACTAACTGGCAGTCATATAGCGGAGAAACTACATTGAGTTATTTATCTCAAATGATAGGGTTAACAGTTCAAAATTTTGTATCAGCAGCTGTTGGTATAAGTGTACTTATGGTTTTAATAAGAGGATTTAAAAGAAGTAAAATTTCTAAGTTAGGAAACTTTTGGGTGGATTTAACTAAATCTACTTTATATATACTTTTACCGTTATCCTTTGTATTAGCAATATTTTTAACTACACAGGGAGTAGTACAAAACCTAAAACCATATCAAGAAGTTAGTTTAGTTCAAGAAATGACTTTAGATAATGGAGAGGTTATTGATAAGCAAATAATTCCTGGTGGACCGGCTGCAAGCCAGATAGCTATAAAACAACTAGGTACAAATGGAGGAGGATTCTTTGGAACAAATTCAGCTCATCCATTAGAAAATCCAACATATTTATCTAATTTAGCACAAGTAGTGTCTATAATTTTAATACCTGCAGCATTATGTTTCACTTTTGGAGATATGATGAATGATAAAAAACAAGGAAAAGTTATTTTATATGCAATGTTAATTATATTTATATTGGCTATGAGCGCTACGATATATTTTGAATATAAATCTACACCAGAACTTGTAAATAATGTAAGTATAAACAGTGATATTTCATTAGGACAATCTGGTGGTAATATGGAAGGCAAAGAAACTAGATTTGGTGTGACAAACTCATCAATATGGGGCGTAGCAACAACTTCAGCATCTAATGGGTCAGTAAACTCAATGCATGATTCCTTTACACCAATTGGCGGAATGACTATGATGATACTTATGCAACTTGGAGAAGTTATATTTGGTGGAGTTGGATGTGGACTTTATGGAATGTTAGCATTTGTAATACTTACAGTGTTTATATCAGGGCTTATGGTTGGTAGAACACCTGAGTATTTAGGAAAGAAAATAGAACCATATGAAATGAAAATGGCATCTATATTAATTATAACTACACCAGTTTTAGTTTTAGTTGGAACTTCTATAATTTGTTTACTACCAAGTGTTAATGAGATTTTAAATAACAGTGGAGCACATGGATTTTCAGAAATATTATATGCATTAAGTTCTACAGGAAATAACAATGGTAGTGCCTTTGCAGGATTTAGTGCAAACAATGTGTTTGTAAATGTCCTAACAGGTATAGTTATGCTACTAGCTCGTTTTATACCTATAGTTTTAATTATAAAAATAGCTCAATCTTTAGCTAGTAAAAAAATAGTTCCAGCAAGTTCTGGTACTTTAGCTACCAATAACATGTTATTTGTATTTTTATTAGTAGGAGTTGTGCTTATGATAGGTGCATTAAGTTTTCTACCTTCATTAGCGCTTGGACCAATAGCAGAACATTTAAGTATGATATTTTAAATATTTAATGAGGAGATATTAATATGAGTGATTTAAATAAAAATTTTATTGATAAAGATACTTTAAAACAAGCTTTTAAAGACTCTTTTAAGAAATTAGATTTTAAAGTTCAGCTTAAAAACCCAGTAATGTTTATAGTTTATATAGGTTCAATAATTACTAGTATTATAACTTTATTGGCTTTTTTAAATGTTACAAAAGACGACCCTATATTTACTTTATTAATAAGTATATTTTTATGGGCTACTGTACTATTTGCAAATTTTGCAGAAGCTATAGCCGAAGGTCGTGGTAAAGCTCAAGCTAGTAGTTTAAGAGCTGCAAAAAAAGATGTATTAGCTAAAAAACTTAAAACTTGTGATATAAATAGTGATTTTGAAATGATTTCATCTAATCTATTAAAAAAAGGAGATATAGTTTTAGTTGAAGCAAACAATCAAATACCCGCAGATGGAGATGTTATAGAGGGAGTAGCTTCGGTAGATGAAAGTGCTATAACAGGAGAAAGTGCACCTGTTATAAGAGAGTCTGGTGGAGATAGATGTGCTGTAACAGGAGGAACGACAGTAGTCTCAGATTATCTTATAATACAGGTTACATCAAGTCCTGGAGAAAGCTTTTTAGATAAAATGATAGCTATGGTAGAGGGAGCTCAAAGAAAGAAAACTCCAAATGAAATAGCTCTACAAACTTTATTAATTGCATTGACATCTATATTTTTAATAGTAACTATAACTTTATATCCATTTAGTGAATTTGCAGTAAAGCAAAATGGAATAGGAAGTCCAGTTTCAATAACTTCTTTAGTAGCTTTACTAGTTTGTTTAGCACCTACAACAATAGGAGCATTACTTTCTTCAATTGGTATCGCAGGAATGAGTAGATTAAATAATAAAAATGTACTTGCAACTTCAGGTAGGGCTATCGAAGCAGCTGGAGATGTTGACGTGTTACTTTTAGATAAAACAGGAACTATAACCTATGGAAATAGACAAGCAAGTGAATTTATACCACTTAAAAATGTTCATATTGAAAATTTTGTGGAATATGCTGCACTAAGTTCTGTTTTAGATGAAACACCAGAAGGTAGAAGTATAGTTATTCTTGCTAAGCAAAGTTACTCTATAAATGGTAAGTATTTATCAACTAAAGATGCTCAATTTGTTCCTTTTTCAGCAAAGACAAGAATGAGTGGAGCTGATATTAAAGGAGAAAAAATAAGAAAAGGTGCAGCTAGTGCAATTAAAACCTTTGTAGAAGAACTTGGAGGAGTTTACCCAAAAGAATGTGATGAAATAGTTGAAGAAATATCTAAAAAAGGTGGAACGCCTTTAGTAGTTTGTAAAAATGAAAAGGTATTAGGAGTTATATATTTAAAAGATATATTAAAAAAAGGTGTCTATGAAAAATTTAATGATTTAAGAAAAATGGGAATAAAAACTATAATGATAACAGGAGATAATCCTTTAACAGCAGCAGCCATTGCAGCTGAAGCAGGGGTAGATGACTTCTTAGCCGAAGCAACTCCTAAAGCAAAACTGGATTTAATACATGAATACCAAAGAAAAGGTCACTTAGTAGCAATGACAGGTGATGGTAGTAACGATGCTCCAGCACTTGCTCAAGCTGATGTAGCAGTAGCTATGAACACAGGAACACAAGCGGCAAAAGAAGCTGGTAATATGGTAGATTTAGATTCGAGCCCAACTAAATTAATTGAAATTGTAAAGATAGGGAAACAACTACTTATGACTAGAGGAGCACTTACAACTTTTAGTATAGCCAATGATATAGCTAAGTATTTTGCAATAATACCACCGCTATTTATAGCTATATATCCACAATTAAATAAGCTAAATATAATGAATCTATCTAGTCCTGAAAGTGCAATAATGAGTGCAGTTATATATAATGCATTTGTAATAATAGCACTAGTACCACTTGCACTTAAAGGAGTTAAATACAAAGAACTTCCTGCAAGTAAATTATTATCAAGAAATCTTATGATATATGGTGTGGGAGGAATTGTTACACCATTTATATTTATAAAGTTAATAGATATGTTAATAGGTAAGTTTATATAGAATATAAGGAGATGTTAATATGAAGTATATAAAAAAATCATTATTAATTTTTACAATATTAACAGTTATAACAGGAGTTATATATCCGATGACTGTAACTGCTTTTGCTCAAATTTTTGTAAATAATAAAGCAAATGGTAGTATAATTGAAGAAGATGGAAAAAAATTAGGTTCAGAATATGTGGGGCAAAACTTTACTAACCCTGACTACTTTTGGTCAAGACCTTCTAATAGTGTAGATTATCCATATAATGGATTAGGATCTTCAGGAAGTAACAGTTCTCCAACTGGTAAAGACTTTGAAAAAGTTATAGAAGAAAGAATAAAATTATATGAAAAATATGATGAAGACTCTAATAAGAAAATACCTGTTGATTTAATCACAGCTTCAGCTAGTGGACTAGATCCACATATATCTTTAAATGGAGCTAAATATCAAGTAGATAGAGTTGCAAAGTATAGTAATGTATCAAAAGATAAATTAATGAAACTTATAGAAAAAAATACAGAAAGAAAATTTGTTGGAATATTTGGAGAGGATAAAGTCAATGTTTTAAAACTTAATATAGATTTAGATAAAATTAAATAAAGATAATGGAGGGTAAGATGAATAGACCAGATCCAGAAAGCTTACTTTCTAAAGTAAACAACGAGGAAGCTAAGTTAAAAAGAGGTCAACTTAAAATATTCTTTGGATATGCAGCAGGAGTAGGAAAGACCTACTCCATGCTTGAATCTGCACATATGCTAAAAGATAGTGGCGTAGATGTAGTGGTTGGTTATATAGAGCCACACTCAAGAAAAGAAACCATAGCTTTAATAGATGGGCTAGAAGTTTTGAGTGTAAAAGAAGTAAAATATAAAAATATAAATTTAAAAGAATTTGATATTGATTTAGCTCTTAAAAGAAAGCCAGAAGTTATATTAGTAGATGAATTAGCTCATACAAATGCTAAAGGGTGTAGACATAATAAAAGATGGCAAGATATTGAGGAACTTCTAAGCTTTGGAATAGATGTTTATACAACTGTGAATGTACAACATTTAGAAAGTTTAAATGACATAATAGAAATTGTAGCAAATGTATGTGTTAAGGAAACAATACCAGATAAATTAATAGATTTATCTTCCCAATTAGAACTTATAGATGTGGAACCAGATGTGTTAATAGAAAGGTTTAATCAAGGTAAAATTTATAAAAAAGATCAAGCTAAAAGGGCTCAAGAAAACTTTTTTACAAAAGATAACTTAGTAGCGCTAAGAGAGTTAGCGCTTAGAAAAACTGCACAAAAGGTTAATAAAGAAGTAGAGATAAATAGATTATCAAAAGGAGAGGCTTCGGTAATTCCTACCTCTGAAACTATACTTGTTTGTGTATCTCCATCTCCATCTTCTGCAAAGTTAATTAGAACAGCATCTAGAATTTCTCAAGCATCTTTATCAAAATTAATTGCTATATATATAAAAGATCCAATTAAAGATAATCTTTCTAAAGAAGCTAACAAACAACTTGAATTAAATTTAGAACTAGCTAAAATCTTAGGAGCAGAAGTTGTTTTACTACATGGAGACAATATGGTAGAAGATATTTTGAGATTTTCTAAAATGCGAAATGTTACTAAGGTAATTATAGGGAGAAATCATAAGAAGCATAGTCTATTTTCAAAATTAATAAAAAAGGATATAGTAGATAAGTTAATAGATGAAGCTGATTATATTGATGTTCATGTAATTCCTTACAAAGGAGATGAAAGAAGAAAATTTAAATCTAAAAAAAATAAAAACTTATTAAGTAAATTTAAGATAAGTAATATTGATTTAATAAAGCTATCAGTTATAACTATGATTGCTACTATAATTGCATATACCCTGCATAGGGCTGGATTTATACAAGAAAATTTATATTTAACATATATGCTAGGAGTAGTACTAGTATCAGTTTTGACTAAAGGTTATGGGGCAGGTATATTAAGTTCTGTTTTAAGTGTACTTATTATAAATTACTTATTTACAAATCCACTATATACTTTTAAAATTGAAAATCATAATTACATTATTACATTGATTGGATTTTGTATAGCTGGAATTATAACTTCAACATTAACTTCTAGGATACAACAACAAGTATCTATATATGCAAAAAGAGAACAAAATACCCAGATGCTATATAAACTAAGTAGGAGTTTTTTAAGAATATCTAATAAAGAGGAAATTATAGAAAAAGGATTGGAATTTTTATCAATAGGCCTTAATAGAAATGTTGTATGTTACCTAAATGATAAAAAAAATCGAAGATTAAAGCTTTATAAAAATATAAAAGACAATAAAGATGAAAGTTTACTCATAGATAACTCCGAAAAAGCTGTAGCAACTTGGGTTTTAAATAATAATACTATAGCTGGTAGTTCAACAGATACATTACCTGGAGCAAAAGGGTTTTACATTCCTATAATAGGTATAAATGAAACCTTAGGAGTCGTTGGAGTTTCTTGCTTAAATGAAAAGATAGATAATGAAGATATAATACTAATAGAAGCGGTTATAGCTCAAATGGCCATATCTATTGATAGAGAAATTTTAGCTGAGGAGCAAAAGGAAGTTAGCTTAGAAATTGAAAGTGAAAGATTAAGAAGTAATTTATTAAGAGCTATATCCCATGATTTAAGAACGCCTCTTGCAGGTATAAGTGGAGCTATTAGTACTATAATTAAAAATAAAAATTTAATAGGTGAAGAGGTTGTAGACGATTTACTAAATGGTGTTTTTGAAGATACACAGTGGTTAATTAGATTGGTAGAAAATCTTTTAAGTATGACAAGAATAGATGAAGGAAGACTTGAAGTTAAAAAAAATCCAGAAATAGTAGAAGAAGTCATATCAGAAGCCTTATCGCATATAAAGAAAAGAATGAAAGATGTAGAGTTAAAAATAGATATACCAGATGAGATACTATTTGTAGATATGGATGCAAAACTTATAGAACAAGTACTTATCAATTTAATAGATAATGCTATTAAATATTGTAACACAGAATGTGAAATTAATATAAAAGTTTATGAAGAAGAAGAATACGTAGCTTTTGAAGTTATAGATAATGGTCCTGGTATTTGTGAAGAATTTATAGATAGTGTTTTTGATAGATTTTTTACAGGAGAAATAAATCATAGTGATTCAAGAAAAGGGGTAGGATTAGGACTTTCAATTTGCAAGTCTATAATAACTGCACATAAAGGTAATATAGAAGTTAAAAATAATGAGTTAAAAGGGGCAACATTTAAATTTATATTACCAAAGGAAAATTGATTTTAGGAGGAGAAAATGAGTAAATATTTAGTACTTATAATAGAGGATGACTCAACTATAAGAAAATTTATAAATGCTTCATTGGCAACTCAAGATTATTTAGTCAAAGAAGCTATAACAGGTAAGGAAGGAATATCTCTTTGCATGTCTTATTCTCCAGATGTAATCTTACTTGACTTAGGGCTTGAAGATATGGATGGAATTGATGTTATAAAAACTATTAGAAACTTGTCAGATGTACCTATAATAGTAGTCTCCGCAAGAGAACAAGACAGAGAAAAAGTAGAAGCTTTTGATATGGGTGCAGATGATTATATAACTAAACCATTTTCAGTAGCAGAATTATTAGCTAGAGTAAGAGTAGCTATTAGACATTCAGAAAAAAACAAGCCAAAAACTATAGTTAATAGTAATTTTAATTATAAAGATTTAAGTATAGATTTTGACAAAAGAAAAGTAAATGTAAGAGGAGATGAGATTCACTTAACTCCTAGTGAATATGATATATTGACTTTATTGTCCAAACATCATGGAAAAGTTCTTACACATAAATTTATAGCTAAAGAAATTTGGGGAAGTGCATTTGGAAGTGAAATCAAATCGCTTAGGGTTTTTATGGCAACATTAAGAAGAAAAATTGAAAAAGAACCTGCAAATCCAGAATATATATTAACTGAAATCAGTGTAGGTTATAAGTTAAATGATGATGAATAAAAATGGAGCCATTATTATGACTCCATTTTGAACATATTATTTTACATAAGATTTTTAGGTTAAGATTTTATAACTGTGCAATACTTTCGCCATATTTAATGCACAAATCTTCATCATCACCTTCAGGTGATTCATTTACTATAACAGAATCAAGAGGAAGTTCAAAACTATAAGATCTCATTTGATCTTCCCAAGTTCTCATCCATTCACCATCGCCCCAACCATAAGAACCAAATAAACAAGCTTTTTTACCTTTTCCGATATCCTTAAGAGATTCTATAAATGGTTCAAATTCAACCTCTTCTAGATTTTCATTACCCATAGAAGGGCAACCTAATATTAATATATCTTCATTTTTTAAATCATCTATGTTCACATTTTCTACATTTATCAAATCAACAGATTTATCTTTATTTGAAATTCCTTTAGATATAAGTTTAGCCATAGTTTCTGTATTTCCAGTACCACTCCAGTATATAATTTTCATAATTAATACCTCCTAAATGAAATTGAATATCATCACTGATAACCCTGATTAAATGATAACTATTTTCAAACGAAAAGTCAATGCGAAATTTATAAAATTTTATTAAAATTTTTCAAGACAAAAAAACAAGAAGGACCACAACTTAGGGAGGCGGTCCTTCTTGAAATTTGTTTGTTTTTTAGGAATATACAATATTTCATATACTTAGGCTTATAATGAAATTATTTTGATAGCTGATATTAATTATCAATTTCTCTTGCCAATATAATGATAATTGTTTTCAATTAAAAAGTCAATATTAATTTAAAAAAATTTTAAAGAAATCAAAAACTAGTATAAAATATTTGATAAATATATAAATTCATACTAATATAAAACTATAAATAAAATTAAAGATAGGAGAGTATAATTTGAGTAATAAATACTATGCAGTTAAAGTAGGTAAAAAGCCTGGAATTTACAAAACATGGGATGAATGTAAAGAACAAGTAAACAAGTTTCCAGGAGCTATATATAAAAGTTTTAAAACTTTAGAAGAAGCTGAAAAATTTTCTGGAGTAAAAACGAGTTTTAATGAAAATAAAAATAATAAGTTAAATAATAGTGCTAAAAAAGCTGATATAAAAAAAGAAGGTGATTTAAAGCCTATAAGAAGTAGTGCTAATGTAAAATATTTTGAAAAATATATAGAACCTGAAACTATAAAAGATGATTTTGATTTTATTGCTTTTGTAGATGGTAGTTATGATAGAGTTTCTAAGACTTTTGGATCTGGAATTGCTGTTTTAGATTTAAAAAACGACACTATTGAAGAATTTAAAGTTGCAGGTAACGATAAATGGGATCAGTGGAATATAGTAGGAGAAATAGAAGCTTCTAAATTTGCAATTAAACTTGGATATGAAAAAGAATTAAAAAAGATTTGTATATATCATGATTTGAAAAATATAGCTCTTTGGGCTAGTGGTAGTTGGCAGGCTAAAAACGAATATACTCAAGATTATGTTAGATACGTAGAAAAATATAGTGAAAACATGGAAATTACTTTTATAAAAGTAAAAGGACATAGTTGTAATAAATATAATGACATTGCAGATAGATTAGCTAGAGAAGCTATAGAAGAATATCTATATAGAAGATAAGTGGGTTTTTATAAAAAACTCACTTTTTTTATGCGAATATTAAAAATTGACGAAAATATTTGAAATTTTAGGAAAAGGTTATTGTAAAAAAAGAGATAGCATAGTAAAATTGTTTTTGCTGTTTAAAAAATAAGTTTAGGGGGGAATTATGGGAGTAGGTCAAATTTTATTATTTGTAATTATAGTTATGGTTGCCTATATTATTGAAGGAGTTATAGGCTTTGGGGGAACAATAATTGCAATTCCTTTAGCATCAGCTATTGTGGGATTAAAACCAACAGTACCAGTACTTACAATAGTAGTGTTAATAGCATCTACTATTATAGCTATTAAAGATATAAAATTTATAAATAAAAAAGAGTTTTTAAAAATAACAACATTAATGATGGTAGGACTGCCTATTGGTATGTGGCTATTTGAATCAATACCAGAAAAACCTTTAAAAATAGCTTTAGGAATATTCATGGTTATAATTGGAATTAAGGGTTTATATGAAGAAAAAAGAAAATCAAATGATTTAGGAGAAATAGTTGTAGAAATTGAAACAAATTTAGATAAAGATTGTATATCTATAGAAGAAACTACTAGTAAAAGATTAAATATTTTTCAAAACTTTACCATATTTTGTGGAGGGGTACTACATGGAGCATTTACTTGTGGAGGACCATTTATAGTTGTATATGCTACTAAAAATATAAAAGATAAAACGAGTTTTAGAGCAACTTTGTGTGCTTTATGGGCATCTTTAAATTTAGTTATGGTTGGAATTGATATATACACTAATGAAATAACAAAGGATATAATTAAATTGTCATTTATAACTATGATATTTGTGTTTATTGCAATAATTGTTAGTAATATAATTCATAAAAAAATAAATAGTGATTCATTTACAACCTTTGTATATATAGCATTAATAGTATCTGGAATTTTAATGATCAAGTAAAAGATTATATATTTAAATAAAAATTTAAAATAAATGATAGGAATTTGTTAAATAGATTGTATTAATATATGTGAAGCTTCACAAAGGAGGTAAGATATGAAAGAAAAATTTCTCATAAAAAACATAAAAAAGAGAAAAGAAAAAGGCATGGAGATGCTAATAGATGAGTACTCAGGATTTATATTAGCAATAGTTAGAAACTATTTAGGAAGTTTAAAAAATTATGAAGAGGAATGTTTAGATGATGTACTTTTAGCTATATGGGATAATATTGATTCCTACAAAGGTGATAAATCAACTTTTAAAAATTGGATAGGAAGTATAGCTAAATACAAAGCTATAAATTATAAGAAAAAATATATAAGAGAGCTTGAATCCATAGAAATAGAGGCAAATACAATATCTTATAAAGATAAAGATTTACTTCAACATGAAATAAAAGAGGAAATAGATAGTTTATTAAATCATTTATCTGAAAAAGACAGAGAAATATTTAAAAAATACTATTTGGAAGATATTGAATTAAGTGATATAGCTAAAGAATTCAATACAAATGTAGATAATTTATACAATCGTATATCGAGAGGTCGAAAAAAGTTAAGAGCTATACATAAGGAGGGGTAAATATGAAAAATAAATATGAAATGTTTAATGATACTAAAATAGATGAAAATAATTATAAAAATATAAATATAAGTGAAGAAGATAAAGAAGCTATAAAAAATAGGATGAATAAAAAAATAAAGTATAGAAAATCAAACTATAAAAAAAATATATTAGTAGCTAGTATACCAATACTTGTAGCAGGGGGGATTATTTTAAGTGGAGAAACTTCTATGGCTTATATACAAAATATAGGTAAGCAAATAGAACATTTCTTTAATAAAAATGATGAAGAATTAAGAGGATATAAAACTTTAGTTAATGAAACTAAAACTGATAAAAACATAGATGTTACTCTAAATGAAATTATGTTAGAGGATGGAGAGCTATTACTTAGTTTAACTTTAGATGATTCAAAGTTAGATAAAGATAAACTTGGAATAAGCAGTGAAAATAAAAATGCCGAATTTAATGAACCTAAAGTAAAAATAGGAGATTTAACTTTTGTAAATACAGGTGGTGCAATGAGTTCAGAAAAGACAGATGAGAATCGTAGTGATATACTTTTAA
Source organism: Paraclostridium sordellii (assembly GCF_000953675.1). NCBI lineage: Bacteria > Bacillati > Bacillota > Clostridia > Peptostreptococcales > Peptostreptococcaceae > Paraclostridium > Paraclostridium sordellii. The sequence goes on from NZ_LN679998.1 coordinate 903,433, forward strand.
AATGTAGATTAGATAGTATAGATAAAAATGGTGATGGAAAAGCAGATATTGAAAACTTTGATCTATTAAAAGACTTAGATTTAAGTAAAAACTATAATGTAGAAGTAATTATTGATGAAATTGGATATACTTTCAATAAAGATAAAAAGGTTACTAATGATATCAGAATTGGTGCTCATGGTGGAGGAACATCAGAAGATGGAGAACCTTATGGGACTAAAACTGGTTATTTAAATGGAAATTGGAACTTTAAAACTAATCTAAATGGAAAAGAATTATCTAAAAGTATAAAATCTTATGATGTAAATAAAAGTTTAGATATAAACTATAAAGGCATGAATATTAAAGCAAATATAGATGAATTAAGGGTTACACCTACTAGAATTAAAATAAAATATAATTTTGAAGTAGAAAATAATACTACTAGTTTATATAAAAATCCTATATTCCTAGATTTTATTATAAAAGATGAAAGTGGGAATATAATACAGTCAAATGGAGCATCATATGATTTAAGCTCTGATAAAGAAAATTTAGAGGGTAGTACTATAGAATTTGAAATTAATAAAGATATGAAAGAAATCAAAATTATACCAGTAATTGAAGATTGGAATAAGAAAGTTGGAAAAGATACTCAATTTAAAAATCAAACTATAAGTTTAGAATTAAATAAATAAGTGAGAAAGCTAAAAGAGTTATTACAAATAGTAATAACTCTTTTATATTTAAAATAAAAATTAAATAAATTAATAAAAATAGAATTAAAAATTAATAATATTAAAATTTGAATTAAATATTTTAAATAAATTAGTGCCAAATATTAATTTTATGTATATAATTATATTAAAGGAAGTGATAAAGTGTATAAAGTTTTGACTAAATGTCCAATATGCAGCGAAGAACTAAAGATTACAAAGCTAGAGTGTAGTAATTGTAATACAAAAATAGAAAATGATTTTTCATTTTCAAAATTTGAAAAATTATCTCAAGAGCAATTACACTTTGTAGAAGTATTTTTATCTTGTAGAGGAAATATAAAAGATGTTGAGAAAAAGTTAAATATATCTTATCCAACAGTTAGAGGTAAATTAGATGAAATAAATCAAACACTTGGATTGAATGCTAGAAAAAATAGTGATAATGAAAAACAACATATTATGAATATGTTAGAAAATGGAGAGATATCCTCAGATGAAGCTATAAAATTATTAAAAAATCTATAATTAAAAGGTGGTATAAAAATGGAAGATAAAAAGAGAGTTTTAAAGATGGTTGAAGAAGGAAAAATTAGTGCAGAAGAGGGCTTAAAGTTATTAGAGGCATTAGAATCAAATCCAGGTGATGAAGTAAAAGTAAATAAACAACCAATTGTAGATGAAAATGAATTTTTTAAGATAGATAAAAATAGCTCAAAAGAAAAAATGATATATATAAGAGTTATAAGTAGCAATGGAGAAAGAGTAAAGGTTAATATACCTATTGGATTTTTAAAGGTTCTAGGATCAAATAGTTTAATGGGATCAGCAAATTTAGACAAATATAATATTGATATAAATAGTATAATCGATGCTGTTGAAAATGGGTTTGAAGGAAGATTGGTAGAAGTTAATAGTGATGATGGAGATAGAGTTATAATTGAGATAGGATAAGGGGGCGAATATTTTGAAAATAGTTGTTAAAACCAATGACTTAAAGAGAAATATTAATATAAACTTACCTATGTGTATGATAACTACTATACTAAGATTTACAAATATATCTAGTAGTAAATATGTTGATAAAAATAAAATAAATAGTAATTTTCTTACAGAGTTTAATAAAGAAAATCTTATAAAAGGTCTAAAATACTTAAGAAAAAATCATAAGGGACTAATACTTGTAGAGGTTGATAGCCCAAATGGAGAGTATGTTAAAATTCAAATTTAGTATAAAAGGTGGAATATAATTTGGATAATTCAAGTAGTTTGAAAAATAACAAGCTTTGGAACAAAAACTTTTCCTTATTATGGCAAGGTCAATTAGTGTCTTGTTTAGGAGATGCTTTTTATTCAATTGCTCTTGGATTTTGGGTTTTAGACAAAACGGGGTCATCAGCAATAATGGGAATTTTAATGGCAGCAGTAAGTATTCCTAGAGTAATAATAGGACCTTTTGCAGGGGTTATAGTAGATAGGTTTGATAGAAAAAAACTTATACTTTTAGGTGACTTTATAAGGGGAATAGGTATGCTATTTGTAGGTTACGCTGCCTTAAATAACTTTTTAGATGTATGGATGGTAATAATAGTTGGAATTATATCTGGTGTGTGTTCAGCATTTTTTAATCCTGCAATAAGTTCTGTAATTCCAGATTTAGTATCTAATGAAGATCTAGTCAAAGCAAATTCTGCTCAACAAATGGCAACATCAACGACCAGTCTTATCGGAAGCATGTCAGGTGGATTTATCTACTCAATTCTTGGGGAATCAATTATGTTTATATTCAATGGAATTAGTTATATAACATCAACTATAAGTGAAATTTTTATAGAGATTCCAAAAACAGATAGGAAAAATACAAAATTAAATTTAAAAGAAGACTTTAAAGAAGGATTAAAGTTTACATTTAGATTTAGGGGATTTGTTTTATTGCTTTCGGCAGCTTTTTCTCTTAACTTTTTATATGCGATGTTTTTTTTGCTTCTTAAACCTTTATTTTTAGCAGATTCAAATTTAGGGGTATCTAGATTTGGCGTGATATCTGCATTTCAAAGTATTGGAATGATTTTTGCAAGTATATTATTAACAAAAGTTAATATAAAAATTGAAAAAAGAGCAAATATTATGTTACCAGCATTAATATTACAAAGTGTATTTTTCTTTTTAGGTGTACTTATAAATAAATTTTATATAATGTGTATATGCTTTTTTATAGGTAGTTTTTTAAATACTGTATCAAATACTGTAAGTACATCAGCTATGATGTTAGTTATACCTCAAAATATGAGAGGAAAAGTTATGAGCATTATATTTACTCTATCTATGGGAATACATCCTATTGGAAGTTTAGTAGGAGGTATACTTGGAGATATTTTTTATCCAAGAATTATAATGATTGGATGCTTTCTTATAGGGATAATAGGAAGTACTCCTATACTTTTTAGTAAAAGTGCAAAAAAAGTATTAAATTATAATCCTAAAATTCAGAAATTAGAAGATTTAAGAAGTTAAATTAATAAAAATTATTTGTAAAAATAAAACTATCTTGCTACTAACTGTATAATAATATAAAACTACTTTGCAAATACTAAGTAGGACAACTATTTAGGAGGTCAAATAAATGGCAAATAAACCGTTAGTAAATAATGCAAAAGAAGCTTTAAATCAAATGAAATTAGAAATAGCAGGGGAGTTTGGAATCCCAAATAATCATGTAGATGGAGCGAATAAAACATCTTATGAAAATGGATTGATGGCAGGTAGTATAGGTGCAATGATGACTAAAAAATTAGTGAAAATGGGAGAAGAACAACTCCTTAGAGAATATAATAGTAAAAAGATATAAAAATAAAGTACCTTAAAATTTTAAAAAATTTTAAGGTACTTTATTTTTTATTATGCATTTATAGATAAACAGTTTGAATTTTCTAGGTTATTAATTTTTCTAGTGTAATCAAGAATTAATGGAATGCAAGCAGCTATCCAAGCCATCGGACCTGCCAAACAAACACCTGTATATCCAAGAATTAATGGAAGTGTAAATGCAACTATGGTTCTAGCCAACAACTCACAAACTCCTGCCATCATAGGAACAAAAGTATATCCCATACCTTGAAGAGCATTTCTGTAAATAAATATTAAACTAAGTGGTATAAAGAAGAATGCCACAGTAGTTAAATACTTCATGGAGTAATCTATTACGGCTGGATTTGCATCAGATATAAATAATTTCACAAAAGAACTTCCAAATAGAGTTAGTATAACTCCACCAACTATACCAATTCCTATATTTATAATAGTACATTTTTTTACGCCTTCTTTAATGCGGTCTATATTTGAAGCACCAAGATTTTGGGCACAATAAGTTGCCATAGTTACCCCAAATGTAACGCTAGGTTGCATAACAAGCTGTTCAACTTTAGAAGCAGCAGTATGTGCAGCTACAACAGTTGAGCCAAATGCATTAACTGCTCCCTGAAGCACTATTGCTCCAATTGCAGTTATAGAAAATTGAAGAGCCATAGGTATACCAATACCCAAATGTTTTTTAAAGAGATCTTTATCATATTTAAAGTGATTTTTGTTAAGTTTTAATATTGGAAATTTTTTTGAAGTATAAATTAAACATAAAATTCCAGAAAAACCTTGAGATATAACTGTTGCATAGGCAGCACCAGCTACACCCATTGAAAAATTAACTATAAATACTAAGTCTAAAATGATATTTAAAATAGAAGCCACAATTAAAAAGTACAGAGGTGTTTTACTATCTCCCAATGCACGTAAGATACTAGAAATCATGTTATAAAAAAATGTTGCAAATATTCCTGCATAAATAACTATTATATAAGAAAAAGCATCATCTATTATATCATTAGGTGTATTTATAGCTCTTAAAAGTGGCTTTGCAGTAAGAATACTAATTGAAGTTATTAAAATTGTCATAATTATAGATAATATTATACCACTACCCACAGCCTTTTTTACTCCCTCAGTATCACCTGCTCCAAATTTTTGAGAAACCAAAACAGAAAAGCCTGAAGTAAGACCTAATACAAATCCTATTATTAAAAAGTTCATTGAACCAGTCGAACCTACGGCAGCAAGAGCATTTACACCTAAAAACCTTCCAACTATTATTGTATCAACCATGCTATAAAACTGTTGGAATATATTTCCTATTAAAAGTGGTATAGAAAAATACAAAATTAACTTTACTGGATTTCCAGTTGTCATATCCTTGGTCATAAAATCCCCCTTTATAATTATTAAATTTATGTGTCAGCATATAATAGCATTATTTAAAAGCGCACACAATAGATTATATAAAACTTAATGAAAATGATACAAAAATTAACTATAAAAAAATAGTTTGACATAAAACTATTTTATTTATATAATTTAGCTTAGAAATAAATACATATTAAAAGGAGATAAAATAATGGCAAATTTAGATTTTATATATAATCGTCAAAGTATAAGAAAGTTTAAAGATACACCTGTGCCTAAGGAAGATATAATAGAACTATTAAAAGCAGCTACATTTGCACCATCAGCAAAACATCAACAAAACTGGCACTTTGTTGTTCTTCAAAATAAAGATATGATAAACGAAATGGCTGATATAGTAACTAAGAGTCATGAAAAAATAGGAGAATTAGCAAAAACTGAAAAAGATAAAAAAATACATATGAGTGTAATAAATTATTATACTTGTTTTAAAAATGCTCCAGTAGTAGTTTTAGTTTACGGATGCGAATATAAGATGATAGAATATAAAATTTTAAAAGAAAATGATGCTCCTAAAGAAATTTTAGATACACTTGTTTCTCCACAATCAGGAGCTCAAAGTATCGGAGCTGCTGTAGAAAACTTTTTATTAGCGGCAACTGAGATGGGTTATGGGGCTTGTTATATGACAGGACCTACTCATGCTAAAACTGAAATAGAAAATCTTATAGGATTTGAAAAACCAGGATATGAATTAATGTCTATGATAGCACTAGGAGTAGCTGAAGATAATCAACCTGCACAACCACCAAGAAAACCATTAGAGGATGTTACTACATTTATAGATTAATATTTTTATAAAGAATATTTAATAAGTTAAAACTAGGTTTCAAATTTTATATGAAAAATAATTATAAAAAAATATTTTTATATAAAATTTAAATTATAATATAGATTTTAATTTAAACAGATGATATATTGTATACATAGACAACAAGGAAAGACAAATTAAAACAAATAATTAATATACAATAAATATGTGTTTTAAATCAATTAAGATATAGACATTAAAAAGAGAAACTTAAGAAGTTTTTCTTACCCTTAAAGATCCCTTATTATAAAAAGTTAAATAAATATTCTCTAAAAAGACTGTTTAATAAAACAGTCTTTTTTCGTTTTTGAAATAAAATATAAAAACAAAAAAATACATAAAATTTTATTTTTATATAGACTTGTATACTATAATATGATATATTGTATACATAGACAACAAGATTTGACAAAAAGAAACAAATCATTAGGAAACTGACAGAATTTATTAAAAATTAAAGCACTTTAAGATATAGACTCAAAATATACTATTCCCCTAAAAGTATAAAAATATCCCCTAAAAAGACTGTTAACGGAAAACAGTCTTTTTTTTGTCTAAAATGTATATATCAGCATAACTATATTAATCGATTTACCTAGAAGCTTCTATTATATATAATAGAAGTAGTGAAAATAAATAATGATATTAATAAGTAATTTGATTAGGGAGGAGAAACAATGGGTCTACATATTGGTATATGTGAAGATGATTTAATACACATTAAAATTTTAAAAAATCATATAAAAGAAGTAATTAAATCTAAAAATTTACCTTTTGAGATTTATGAGTTTAAATCAGGAGAGGAATTGATAAAAAATTACCCAAAGTATTTGGATATACTATTTCTAGATATACAGATGGAAGGCCTTACAGGAATGGATACTGCTCGAAGGATCAGGGAATTTGATAATAATGTAGAAATTTTATTTACCACTTCTTTAAATGAATACGTATATGAAGGGTATGAAGTAAGAGCTTATAGATATTTATTGAAACCGCTTACTTATGAAATAATTGAAAGACATTTAAATGAATGTATTTTAAATATTTTAGAAAAATCTAAAAATTTTTTAATTATAAATAATAAAAATAAATTAATAAAAATAATGTTAGACGATGTATTGTATATGGAAACTGAAGGAAGAGAGCTTGTAATACATAAGATAAATGATGAGTATAAGGTTAAAATGAGTATGCGAAAACTAGAAAAACTATTACAAGGGAAAAAGTTTTTTAGATGTCACAATAGTTTTATGGTTAATTTAGATAAAATTGAATGTATTGACAAAAACATTGTTTACATAAATAAAGCTCAAATACCTGTTAGTAAACATAGAATACAGAGTTTAAAGAAGGAATTAACTAATATATTAGGAGCAATTATATGTTAAACAGCCATATGTTTTGGGATTTAGTTCATATATTCACATTAGCGATAGAATTGATAACTATTTATATGTTATTTAATACAGTTAGTGAGAGGAAAACTTCTATTAAGACTAATTTAATTAGTTTTATTTTAATAATATTTATGTTTTTTTCATTTAATATAATAAAAATAAACATAAGTATAAGAATAGGTATATTTATAATAAGTAGCTCTATATTTTATATAATAAACTATAGAGTAAGTTTTATCAAAAGTTTAATAATACCTTTATTATTTACCTTGATTTTATTAGGAATAGAAATTTTAAGCGCAGGTGTAATAGCACTTATAAATGAAGTTAATTTTTCATTTGTTATGAACTACTCTATGTATAGAATTGAAGCTATAATAATTTCTAAATCAGTTGCATTTATATGTGTTCTTTATTTTAGCTATTTTAAATTATCGGGAGAAATCAGTAAAAAGGATTTTGTATATGTATGTATACCAGTTTGTACTAATATAGTTATTTTAATAACTGTATATTGTTATGCCGTAGATTTATCAACAAATAATAAAATAAATAATTATATAATTGTATTTATATCTTCTTTATTAATGATATCTAGTGTATTTTTAATAGCTATAATTTATAAAATTTTAAAAGATAATAAATTGAAATTAGAACATAAATTGATAAAGGAAAAAATAAGTCTGGAATGTACTTATTATATGCAGGTAGAAAGTAATCATGAAAAAGTTAGAAGTCTTTACCATGATATGAAAAATCATATGATTTGCATTGGAAATTTAGATACTATAGAAGAAGTTAAAAAATATGTAGGTAATATAAATTTAGAATTAAACAGTATGAATAACTCATTTAATACAGGAAATAAAATTGTAGATATAATATTAAGTGATAAAAAATCCATATGTATAAAAAATAATATTAATTTTGAATGTTTTTTAGATTTATCAAAGTTAGATTTTGTTGATATGAATGATATATGTATTATATTTTCAAATGCCATAGATAATGCAATTCAAGCTTGTCAAAAGATAAAAACTAATTCTTTAAAAAAATTCATATTTATAAAGGTTACTTATGTAAATAGTTTTTGTGTCATAAATATTGAAAATAGTAAGATAAACAAAATTTTAAGCAAAAAAGGAAATATAATAACTGATAAAAAGGATAAATTTCATCATGGACTTGGAATTAAGAATATAAAAAATATTGTTAATAAATATGATGGAGAAGTAAGTATAAAATTTGATGATGAGAAATTTCTTTTAACTATAATGATACCAATAAAAAGAGGTACTTTTTTGCATTAAAATACGCCAATTTTGACCACTTAGTGACCAATTTTGCAATACATATTGAATAAATAAATATTAGGTGTTATTTTAAAATAAAAAAGATTTGAGGGAGGCACTATGGTTGAGGCACTTGCTGATAAGTTAGTATCTTTTTTTATTGAAAAGAGATTTGTAGTTGAAGAAAAATATGAAATATATAAAGGTAGAATTAATTCTTTAATATATTTTATAATTAGCTTGGTAAGTGTAGTAATTATAGGTTTAATTTTTAATAAGGTAATTCAAGGAATTATATTTTTAATTTGTTATATTTTAATACGAAAATTTGCTTTTGGATATAAACATAATAGTTATTTAGTACGTCTATCAATGTTTATCGCTATGTTAATATTTACAATTTATATAAGCCGTTATGATGACATTATAACTTACAAATCTTTAGTAATGATATTTTCTATGTTAAGTTTTGGGGCGATTTATATGTTAGCTCCAGTAAATGATAGAAAAAATCCTTTAAAACCTAATATTGTATTTAAGTATAAAATTATATCAAGGGTATTGGCAAGTATTATCACAATAACCACAATTTTATTATTAACAATTTATAAATTACATGGATACTCAGCTTATATGTGTGCGGCTTTATTTTGGAGTGCTATATTATTGATTTTGGGGACTATAAAAAACTACATAATATAATTCAAAAAAAATAACTACATTAATGTAGTTATTTTTTTTGAATTATATTATGAGAAAAGACAAATACTATATAATGGAATATAGACAAAAAAATAGTAAAGGAATATAATAAGTTAGAAATAAAACTATTAAAATAAAACTATTTAGAGGTGGAAAATGAAAATTTTAAAATATTTATTGATTTTTATTCCTATAAGTATAATAGGAGAATTTATGCACTTGCCACCGACGGTAATGTTTGTTTTAGCTGCTCTGTCAATAATACCATTAGCAGGGCTTATGGGAGCGGCAACAGAAGAAATCTCTTTTTACACTGGTCCCAAAATTGGAGGCTTTTTAAATGCCACATTTGGAAATGCAACAGAACTTATAATATCTTTCTTTGCTCTTAAAGTAGGATTGTTTGATGTTGTAAAGGCTTCTATTGCAGGTTCGGTTATAGGTAATATATTACTTGTTCTTGGAGCAAGTATGTTATTTGGAGGATTAAAACATAAAAATCAAACTTTTAATAAAAAAGTTATAGAGGTTTCTTCAAGTATGCTATTGCTTGCCGTAATAGGGCTTTGTATACCAGCTATATTCACTCACACTATTGATCCAAAATTACTTAATACTAGATATGAAGGATTAAGTATAGTGGTAGCTATAATCATGTTTGCTATATACATATTAAGTTTAGTATTTTCTTTTTTTACTCATAAAGATATATACTCTATAGACCATGAAGAAAAAGGAAGTGCTAAATGGAGTCTAAAAAAATCTATAATTATTTTAGCAATTGCTACTATACTAATAGCAATTGAAAGTGAATTTTTAGTTAGTGGAGTAGACTCAATAACTTCAACACTAGGACTTAGCGAATTTTTTGTAGGTATAATATTAATTCCAATTATAGGAAATGCAGCGGAACATTCTACTGCGATTGTAATGGCCATGAAAAATAAAATGGATGTATCTGTAGAAATTGCAGTTGGATCAAGTTTACAAATAATATTATTTGTAGCTCCAGTTTTAATATTTTTAAGCTTATTATTTACACCAATGAGTATAGTATTTAATCAGTTTGAGTTAGTATCTTTAATAGTATCTGTACTTATTGTAAATAGAGTTGCTAGTGATGGAGAATCAAATTGGCTTGAAGGGGTACAATTACTCTCTGTATATCTGATAATTGCTGCTGGATTTTTCATATTATAATTCAAATAAAAATAGGACTACTATATAGTAGTCCTATTTTTATTTGAATCTACAAAAACTTACAATATTTTACCTATATGATTGACACTATAATAATTAGACTATAAAATCAATTTAAGGATATAATTTCTGTATGGGATGTGATTATAATAAAGAAGATATTTACATATATAGTAGTAATTTTATTGATAACGGTTTCTATGATTTTTCTTGTTAAAAGTAGAACAGGAAATTTCTTAATCATTGAGATACAAAGAAGCTATGAGAATCAAGAGGATTTAAGTGAAAGTTTTAAAGAAAATTATAAATCAAAATTAAGTGATATTAATAATATTTCAAATAAAGAATTTATTTTAGGATATACAGATTTAAATATTTATAATAATTATGAAGAAGCAAAAACTCATTTTAAAGAAGTTTTAAATAAAAGAGATAGATATACATCCAAGTTTGCATTACTATACAGTTATGGATTTATGAGTGATTATAATATGAAAAATAGCAATATAAAAAAAGCTATGGAAGATGCTAAAAGTGGATTTGAACTAATTAATCCAAAAGATTATATAAATTACAAAGTTGTTATTTGGAATATGTTTAGACCTATTTTAACTACTAAAGAAGGAAGAGAATTGGCATTAAATAGTTATAATAAAATTAAAGAACATGAAAATTTATTAAATAAAGAATCTAAATTGCATCTTTACAAAAGGCTATCAAATCTAAATATATTAACTTACCGATATGTATATGCAATAGAAAATAATTTGGAGCTTATAGTTCAAGCGTCAGATATGGATAGATATTTTGAACTAAATAGAGCTACTATCGATTTAGGAGTGGTTGTTAGACAGTTAGGTGAATATGGCACAGCAAGTGAAATTATTTCTTCTTGTAATAATCAAAAGATAAAAAATCAAAAGGAACAAGCAGAATTAGAAATATACAAATATATAAATTTAGCAGAAATAGAAATTATATTAAAAAATTATACTAAGGCTAATGAATATATAAATAAAATTGATAAATATGAAGAGCATGTTATTTCAGAAAAATTAGATGATGTAAGAGCTTTAAAATACATTATAAAGTCTCAAATATATATAGAAAATAATAATTTAAAAGAAGCTAGAAAATATATAGAGAAAGCTAAGGGTATATTGGATGAAGATAAAGTGGTATTTTATATAGATAAAGATACGGAATATTATCTAGCTTTAGGTGGGTTAGAGTTTAAAGAACATAAATTTAGCAAAGCAGAAGAAAGCTTTAAAAGAGCTTTAAAGTTAGCTAAGGATACTCAAAATGGAGAATGTATAGAAAAATCACTTAAAAGCTTATATAACATTTATAGTGCTAGTGGAGATTTGGATTCTCAGAAAGAATATGGAAGGAAGCTTGTTGAATTTAAGGATATAGTAAATAAGAGTTTTGCTAAAAGTTATTATAAAAATGCAATTTATAAATACAAAGAAGGAATAGCTAATAAAGAAAATAAAAATATAAAAGTAAGAAATTTAATATTATCAATATTAATTATTATATTAATTACTATTTTATTCTTATTTAATATATATCCACGCATTGTCAATATGCTGAATAAGAGTAAAATAAGAAAATATTTAATTGAAGATAAATATATATTAAACTATCAACCTATTGTAAATCCTAAAAATAATAAAATTGTAGGATTTGAAGCTTTAATTAGATTAAAATTAAAAAATAAAATTTTTATGCCAGATAATATTATAAAAGATATGGAAAAGTCTAATATGCTAGGAGAAGTTTCCTTATGGATTTTAAATAAGATAGTAGAAGATTATAAAGAAATAAGCAAAATTAAGGATGTAATAGGTGGATTTTATATATCTATGAATATTTCTTTAAAAGAAATTGAAAATGAATATATTATAGTTAATTTAATAGAGAAATTAAAAAACTCTGGAATTGAGGAAAAATCTATATGTATTGAGATAACTGAAGACACATATTACCAAAGTCAAATTAGAGTGAAAAATAACATTGATAAGTTAAGAGAAGCTGGCTTTTTAATAGCTTTAGATGATCTAGGTGTAGAATATTCTAATATTGCTATATTAGAGAGATTTAAATTTGATATTATAAAACTAGATAAATATTTTATTGATGGTATAACTAATTCTGATATAAAAAGAACTGTAATAGATACTGCTGATTATTTATCTTATACCAAAAATAAAACTATAGTGGTTGAAGGTGTTGAAGAAAAGCGTCAAATGGAGATTATAAGAAATACTGTATCTAATAAAATGTATATACAAGGATATTTCTACAGTAAGCCATTAATATTAGCAGAATTAAAGACATTAAAAATAAAAAAAGCTTGATGTAATTTAAATTGCATCAAGCTTTTTTATTTTTAGTAAATTAGTACTAAGATTCTTATAAATAAAATATTATATTTAATTTATGCATATTAGAGATATAAAAATCGTTAACATAAATATTAAATATAAATAAGAATAAACATCTTAAACTACTTATTATTGGTTAATATGACTAAAAATATTACAAAAAAGTAATAAAATTAAAAAAAATTTAAAAAAAATTCATCAAAAATTCACATACGAACAAAGAATGAAAAAACATTGAAATTTCAATATATTAAACTGATTACAATTTGTAACTGTTTTGTAACCCATTTTATTTTTCATAGGTATCAGGTGTTTACAAATGAGAAAAATTATATTAACATAAATGTACAACTTAAAAAAGTTACGAAAAGGTAACAAAAGCTTAAAATTAAAAAGCCAATTAAATAAGACGAGAGAGTCTAGTAATATATATTAAAAATTTAGAAATTTGAATGGAGGAGTTTTATGAGTTTGAATAAGAGGACAAAGAAATCATTAGTATTAACATTAGGATTAGTAGTTGGAGGGTTATACACTTCAGCAGGTAATATCTATGCGGCAGAAAAGGAAGTAGTAAGAGCGGAGAAATTAAATGTAAGAAAAGGGCCTTCTATAAATGATGATAGAATAGCATCATTAGATAGAGGTATGGTTGTTGAAATATTAGAAACAAGTAACGGATGGAATAAGATAAAGACTTCAGATAACAAAGAAGGTTGGGTAAGCGGAGAATACACAACTAAAGAAAAAGCTACAGTTAAAGTAAATGAATTAAATATAAGAAAAGGTCCTTCTGCTAAAGAAGACAAAATAGGATCATTAGAAAATGGAGCAGTTATCGAAATATTAGAAGATAATGATAATTGGTATAAAATAAAATTAGAAGATAACAAAACTGGATGGGTAAGTGCTGAGTATGTTATAACAGAAACTCAAGCTAAAGAGCAAGCTGAAATGGCTAAATCTGAAAAAGCTCAATCAACTGTTAAGGAAGAAAAAAGTGAAGCTGTAGTATCAAATACTACTACAAATGAAAGTTCAAATACTGTTTCAAAGAGTGAACCAGTTAAAGAAGAAACAAATACATCAAGCAGTAATAAAAACGGAAGATTAATGACTGTAAATGCAAGTGCATATTCAGGCCACTCTATAACATCAACAGGAACAACTCCAAAATGGGGAACAATAGCAGTAGATCCTTCAGTAATACCTTATGGAACTAGAGTTTATATACCTAAGTTTGATATGGTATTCATAGCAGAAGATTGTGGAAGTGCTATAAAAGGCAATAAGATAGATATATTCATGAATAGTGAATCAGAGTGTAATACTTTCGGAAGACAAAATATAGAAATACAAATATTAGGATAATATTTTAAGCCAAGATAGATAAAAGACTATCTTGGCTTATTTTTTGTTTAAATTAAATTATGAAAATGTAGTAAATTATAGGAATTATTAGATAGATATTTATTATAGAAGAAAAAATTAAAAAATAGAAGATAAAAATGCTTGTAATCAAGTATTTTAAAGGGATTAAAGAAAAATATTAGCTAAGTATGACAAAAGATAAACGATATTAAATTTAAGCTTGAAATTTATAGTTATATTAACATTGTTACAAATATATTTATATAAAATAAATACTATAAATTTAAAAATAATAGACAACTTTAATAATACTATAAAAAGTTACAATCAAACGAAAATATCTTAATAAAAACAATTTTAATAGTGAATAAAAAATATAAAATACATTATAAAACCTATATTAAAAACAAAAAATAAAAAAAATTTTTTGGAAAAATTTGCATAGTACAGTTAAATTACCAACATATTGAAATTCCAACGATTTAATTGAAGTAAAGATTGTAACTGTTTTGTAACTTTTTACCATTTTATAAGTGGTAGGTATTTACAAATATAAAAAATTGTATTAACATTAATAACAACTTAAAAAAAGTTACGAAAAAGTAACAAAACTTTATATTAAAACAAGAAAATTTCAGGACTGATTAGTCAATTATATACAATTTTTATTTAAACAAAGGGAGGAAGCTATATGAGTATGAATAAAAGAGTAAAAGGATCATTAGTTTTAACGTTAGGATTAGTAGTTGGAGGATTATACGCATCAACAAATAATATATATGCAGCAGAAAAGGAAGTAGTAAAAGTTGATAAGTTAAATGTAAGAAAAGGGCCATCAACAGATAATGAAAAGATAGGATCATTAGATAGAGGAATGGTTGTTGAAATATTAGAATCTAACAACGGATGGAATAAAGTAAAACTTGCAAATGGTGAAGAAGGATGGGTAAGTGCTGATTATACTACTAAAGAAAAAGGATCAGTAACTGCTGATATATTAAATGTAAGAAAAGGACCATCTATAGAAAATGATAAAATAGGATCATTAGAAAATGGTAAAACAATAGAAATATTAGAAGAAAATAATAACTGGTATAAAGTACAACTAGATGATAATACAACAGGATGGGTTAGTGGAGACTATGTATTAAAAGAAAGTCAATCTAAAGCTCAAAATAATAAGAGTCAAGATGACCAAGCTGATTCAACAAAGCAAGAAGCTAAACCTGTAGTAGAAGCAGCTGTAGTTCCAACTCAAAAAAATAAAGAGCAACAAAAAGAGCAACAAACTGAATCTTTGGTAGCTAATGCAGAAACTAATCAAAACTCTGCAAATAATAACCAAAATAATGTAGTTGAAGAAAAAACTCAACCAGTTAAAAGTGAAGAAAAAACAAACAATAATGTAGTTGATAAAAATGAAGTAGAAAATAATACTAAAGAAGAGTCAACTTCTAACAATAAAACAGGAAGATTAATGACTGTAAATGCTAGTGCATATTCAGGACATTCTGTAACATCAACAGGAACAACTCCAAAATGGGGAACAATAGCAGTAGACCCTTCAGTAATACCTTATGGAACTAGGGTTTATATACCTAAGCTTGATATGGTATTTACAGCAGAAGACTGTGGAGGAGCTATAAAAGGTAATAAAATAGATATATTCATGAATAATGAAGCTGATTGTAATAATTTTGGTAGACAAAATATAGAGATACAAATATTAGGATAATGAAAAGAGACTAATTAGTCTCTTTTTTTATTATGAAATTTATTGATTAGAATAAACATCTTAAAGGTAATTAATAATTATATGGTTATTAATTACTTTTGAGATGTTTTTTAATTTAGTTTTAAATTATTTTTTAAATTATGGGGGAAAGTTAAATGAATTTACGTGTTATGATAGAATACTTTATTATAAATTATGGATTAATAAGTATATTTATTATTGTGGCTTTAGAATACTCAAATATACCTTTACCTAGCGAAGTTATTTTGCCTATGGTTGGAATACTTGCGACTAAATATAATATGAACTTTATATTTGTTCTAATTATAAGTATACTAGGAGGCTTAGTTGGATGTTTACTAAACTATTATATCGGTATTAAATTTGGGAAACCATTATTAGATAAAATTATAAAAAAATTTCCAACTACTAAAAAATCAATAAATGAGTCTTATAGATTTATAACAAAATACGATAAAGCATCAGTTTTAATTGCAAGAATAGTACCTGTTGCTAGAACTATTATATCTATAGTTGCAGGAGTTGGTAAAATGAATATATTTTCATTTATAATATTTTCATCTATAGGAATTGGCATATGGAATTTAACATTAATTTATTTAGGATATATTATAGGAGATAATTTAAATTTAATAGGTATTTTAATAAAAAAATATTCTGCAGTTATTTTGATTTTTATATTAATAGTATTAGTTGCTTATTTTATAAAAAAAATTATTAACTCTAAAAAAATCTAAAATAACATATTAATTAAAATAAAAATTATCAAACATTTTACAGTAGCTTATATAATAATATTGAATGAATACTTTATTTTATTCTCAATTAAAATACAAAACTAATGAATTTACTATTTTTCTAAAATGATATTTATTTTCAAGTTAAATGAAAAATTAAATGATAATATATATCGACTATGGTATACTTTATAATGTGATATGGAGGTATATATGGAAAATATAAATAAATTTCAAAGTTTTGTAATATTAGGTATGGTTTTGACTGGAATAATGATAGGCCAAATAAGCTTTATACAGGTTTACTCAGAGTATATAATAATGCCAGCATTAATGATTATGTTATTTTTAGTTTTTATACAAATACCTATAAAGGATATAGCTAAATCTTTTAAGAATAAAAAATTTACTTTAAGTGCCATATTTATAAATTTTATATGGACGCCGATACTTATAGCTATCTTAGGCAAAATTTTCTTGGGAAATAATCCAGAACTATTAATAGGATTTATTATGCTTATGGTAACACCTTGTACAGACTGGTATTTAATTTTTACGGGTATAGCAAAAGGTAATGTTGCTTTGGGGACATCTATACTACCTTTAAACTTAATTCTTCAGTTGTTATTACTTCCTGTATATGTATTTTTAATAGGCGGGACTAGTGTTGAATTAGATGCGATGAATCTTTTACAAGGAGTTTTATTTAGTTTAGTTATTCCGCTTATAGCTTCTTTACTTTATAGAAACTTTACTATAAAAAATAAGGGATTAAATTATCTTGAAGACAAAATAGTTCCGAAATCTTGTGACTATCAAGGGTACTTTTTAAATATAGCAATAGTAGCAATGTTTGCATCACAAGGTAAAGTATTGCTTAGAAATCCACAGGTTCTTTTATTATTACTTTTGCCAGTATTATTATTTTTTATTATAAATTTAATTGTGGGACAAATAATTGGAAGAAAATTAGAACTTAGTAAAGAAGATAATGTGGCTTTAAATTTTACTACTTTAGCAAGAAATTCACCAATAGCACTTGCAATAGCAGTAGCTACATTTCCTAATAAACCATTAATATCTTTAGCACTTATAATAGGACCGTTAATAGAGTTACCAGTTTTATTTATTGTTTCAAAGATATTATTAAGAATAAACAAAGAAGCTTAATATATATAAGGTAAAAGATTGAAAAGAGGCCATAAATGTATTTGAGAAAACATAAATCTAGCTATACTTGATGTTATGATGCCAATTACATATGGGTGGTAATGATATATAATACTACAATTAGAATTATAGGTTAGCAAATAAGCAACAAATACTTATAGATAAAGGAGATAATGAATTAACTCATATATTTAATAAATACTATAGACAACCAAAATATGATTTAAATGAACAAGAATTAAATGGATATTATAAAACACATGATAAAATCTATAAATATTTAGAGAAAGCTATAATTCTCAATCAAAAGTAAAGCAAGTAAACAGACAATTTAGAGGCCGAGCAATATATAGAGTAATGTGTAAATAAATAAATGAAAAATAGCTAAAAGTAATTTTACTTTTAGCTATTTTTTATTTGTTTTAAAATATAACGACATAGGATATAAAATAAATAATAATTAATTATTGTTTTTCGATAAAAATATATTGACTTAACGAAAAAGTGTAGATATAATAAAAACAAATAAAAAATATATGGAGGCTAAAAAATGAAAAAATATATAATAAATTTAATACCATTTATATTAGGAATCGGGTGTTTAGGATCTTTTAGTATTATAGGGAGTAAGGTTTTAGAGGATGGAACTTTATCAGAGCCATTTTTCTTAATACCAACTGCATACCTATTATTTTTCATAGGAATTATAGGTTTAATAGTTAGATTTATATTCGACTTTATAAAAGGTAAAAAAGTGAAAACTAAAAATTTATAAAAAACAAAATTAAATTTTATTGATTAAGGAGATTTAGCAGTGAATGATATATTAATATTTTTAACGGGGATGATAGTATATTTAATTACAAATATACATAAACAGAATAATAAGTACAGACATGTAAGATTTGTAAAAGGAAAATTAGAATATTTGACTAAAACTAAAGAGTACTATGAAAAAGAAAGTAAGATGATTAGAAAAATTAGCTTTATGCCTATATTATTATCTTTCGTTATAATATTAACTGCTAATATATTACACTTTTCTGATAGAGGATATTTAATAAGTGGGGCAATGCTTATCTTATTACCAATTGTTTTTATGAAAATTAGTAAAAATATAAAATTCTTCTAAATTTATATTTTATTACCTTTGTATAAGTTTTGAATTTGCTCCAGAACATATTGTTTACAAAGATAATAAAAAAATAATCGCACAGGTGAATTCCTGCTTAACAAAAACTAGAGTTGAGCTTTTTAAACCAATTAATAATATTTTTATGAAAAAAACAAATATAGAAGGTATATGTTATAGAGGTTCCTATGATATATATGACAGAAAATCTAATTAAAATTTTAGATTTAATACCTAAATAGGGGGTATATTATAAATATAAATATACTGATTGGAGAGATTAATATGAACAACAATTTAAAAGAAAAAGAATATGAAGCAATTAAAAAAGATGAAGAAGAGAAAGATAGAGAACAATTAGGTCAAGAAATATTAGATAGAGAGCATAGAAACTTTGAATTTGAAGAAGAAACAAATCCAGCTAAATTAAGAGCAGAATTAAATGAACGTAATTTAAAAGAAGAATTACAAGATATGTAAAATGAAATAAAAAGTCTATATAATAAATTTTAAATTAAAATCTATTATATGGATTTTTTATTTTTATAGATTAAAAATGTTGACAACGTATTCCTTAACGTGTAAATTTAATTTTGGGTGGTATTTTAATTAAACTGCACCAAAATATGATTTTTTTATTTTATTATTAGGATAGCTCATATCTTTTAGAATGAGACTAGTTAGTATCACACTCTATAGGAGGTGGTAACTATAAAAATTGGATTTATTGGAGCGGGAAAAGTAGGATTTTCCCTAGGTAAGTATTTAAAAGAAAACAATAAAAATGTAGTTGGGTATTATAGCAGTAGTGGGCATTCTTCAAAAGAAGCTTCAACTTTTACAAAAACCAAACAATACATTGAATTAGAAGAATTAACAAAAGACAGTGATATGATACTAATCACTACTCCTGACTCTAAAATTAAAGAGGTTTGGGAGAATCTAATTAGCTTTCCTATTAATAACAAAATAATATGCCATTTAAGTGGCGCAATATCTTCAAATATCTTTTCGGATATAACCAAGTATGGTGCATACGGTTATTCTATTCACCCAATTTTAGCAATTTCGGATAAATATAATTCTTATAAAAATCTTTCTAAGGCTTGTATAACTATTGAAGGTCATGAAAAACATATAAAAACTTTAAAAGATATGTTTATATCTATGGGAAATGAAGTTTTTATTATGGAAGAGAAACATAAAATTTTATATCATCAGGCATGTGTAAATGTAAGTAACTTAATAATTCCACTTATAAATAACAGTATAATAAATCTTAAAAGTTGTGGGTTTAAAGAAGAAGAAGCTATAAAAGCTTTATATCCACTTATAGAGTTTAATGTAGCAAATATTAAAAATAAAGGAATTATTAAAAGCATAACTGGGCCTGTAGAAAGAGGAGATTTAATTACCATAAAAAATCATTGTGATGTATTGAATAATGATGAAAAAGAATTATATAAAATATTATCTAAAAATTTGCTTAAAATAGTAAAATTAAAAAATTTAGATAAAGATTATTCAAAAATTGAAGAATTTCTGGGGGAATAAAAATGAAAAATACTACTATAACTTTTAAAGATTCTAAGAAAAACAAACAAAAACTAACAATGCTTACAGCTTATGATTATTCAACAGCTAAGTTAATAGATAGTTGTGGGATAAATGGAATTTTAGTTGGGGATTCATTAGGAATGGTGTGTCTAGGGTATGAAGATACATTATCTGTTACTATGGAAGATATGATTCATCATACAAAAGCTGTAGCTAAAGGTGCAAAAAATTCTTTAATAGTAGCAGATATGCCTTTCATGTCTTATCAAACATCTGTTTATGATGCTGTATATAATGCAGGAAGACTAATAAAAGAAGGAAGAGCTCAAGCTATAAAGCTAGAAGGTGGAGTAGAAGTATTTGAACAAATCCAAGCTATTGTTAAAGCATCTATACCTGTTATGGGACATGTAGGATTAACTCCACAGTCAGTTAATGCATTTGGAGGGTTTAAGGTCCAAGGAAAAGATGAAGTGGCGGCAAAAAAACTTATAGAAGATTCAGTAGCTGTTGAAAAAGCAGGAGCTTTCTCGGTTGTGTTAGAAGGGGTACCATCAAAACTAGCTAAGATAGTAACTGAAAAGTTAAGTATTCCAACTATAGGTATTGGGGCAGGAGTTGATTGTGATGGTCAAATATTAGTATATCAAGACATGCTGGGTATGTTTAGTGACTTTACACCAAAGTTTGTTAAAAAATATGAATCATTAGGAGATAAAATGAAAAGTGCTTTTGAAA
The DNA here is from genome assembly GCF_000953675.1 of Paraclostridium sordellii. NCBI lineage: Bacteria > Bacillati > Bacillota > Clostridia > Peptostreptococcales > Peptostreptococcaceae > Paraclostridium > Paraclostridium sordellii. The sequence goes on from NZ_LN679998.1 coordinate 924,680, forward strand.
CATATATAGATGAAGTAGAAAATGGGTATTTTCCATCTCAAAAACATAGTTTTAATATAAATGATGAGATAATTGAAAAATTGTACTAGGAGAATATAAGAAATGAATATTATACATGATATAGATAACATAAAAAAACGTATTAAGAAATATAAAAAAGATGAGTTAAGTATAGGATTTGTACCTACTATGGGATATTTACATGAAGGGCATGAAAGCCTTATAAAAAAGGCTTGTATAGAAAATGATAAAGTAGTTGTAAGTGTATTTGTAAATCCAATCCAATTTGGAGTAAATGAAGACTTATCAAATTATCCAACCGATATAAAAAAAGATATTGATATATGTGAAAAACTAGGTGTTGATATAGTATTTAACCCAGAAGCTAAAACAATGTATAACGAAGATTTTTCAACTTTTATTGAGGTAGGAAACTTAACAAAAGGGCTTTGTGGAAAAAGTAGACCTACTCATTTTAAGGGCGTTTGTACTGTAGTTAATAAATTATTTAATATAGTAAACCCTGATAGGGCTTACTTTGGACAAAAAGATGCTCAACAACTTGCTGTTATAAAAAAAATGGTAAGAGACTTAAATATGGATATTGAAATTATAGGATGTCCTATAATCAGGGAGAAAGATGGGCTTGCAAAAAGCTCAAGAAATACATATTTAACAATAGAAGAACGAAAAGCCGCTACTATAATAAATAAAACATTAAATGAAGCCAAGAAGCTAATAATTGAAGGGGAAAGAAATTCTGAGAATATAATAAATTTTATAAAAAATAAGATTAATTTAGAGCCATTGGCTAAAATTGATTATATTAATATAGTTGACATCAATCGTTTGGAAGATATAAATATAATAGAACATGAAGTATTGGTTGCTGTAGCTGTATTTATAGGAAAGACTAGATTAATAGATAATTTTATATATGATGAGAGATAAAAGGTTAAGGTGTGGGTTATTTTAATTCACACCTTAACCTTTTATAGAAAAAAACTATAATAACTATAATTAATATAGATATAAACTATTTTAAGAAAAAAGTTATATGTAGTAAAATTGAATAGTAAAATATGTATAAAATTCTTAAAAATTAGTAAATTAGGAGGAAAAAGTGAATAAATCCACTAAGAGAAATTTAATTAAAGTTATTATAGTAATAGCAGTTATAAGTTTATACTTTTTTATTCCATCTATAAAAGAAAATGTAAATCAAGCTGTATCTATATTAAATAATTTAGATGTTGATATGTTAAAAAAATATATATTAAGTTTTGGAATGTGGGCACCAACAGTATCTTTTATACTTATGATACTTCAATCTGTTATAGCACCAATACCAGCTTTTATTATTACTTTTGCAAATGCTGGATTATTTGGTTGGATAAATGGAGCTATACTGTCATGGACAAGTTCTATGATAGGAGCTACACTTTGTTTTTATATAGCTAGATTTTTAGGTAGAGATGTTGTTATAAAGCTTACATCTAATGAAGGTTTAAATAAAGTTGATAAATTTTTTGGAAAGTATGGTAATTATGCAATTTTAATTGCAAGGCTTTTACCATTTATATCTTTTGATATAGTTAGTTATGCTGCAGGACTAACATCAATGAAATTTTCTGCATTCTTTATAGCAACTGGAATAGGACAATTACCAGCAACAATTATATACTCTTATATAGGAGGAGTATTAACTGGAACTACTAAAACTTTAGTAACAGGTTTATTGTTTATATTTGCATTATCAGCTATAATAGCTCTTTTAAAGAGTATGAAAAAAGATAAAAAGATTAATAAAAGAAATAACATAGTATAGATATAGTTTTTTTATAAATAGTAGAAATAAAAAAGGGGGTTAAAATTAACCTTCTTTTTTTATCTGTAATTTTATTGACTGATAGATAAATTTTATTAATAAAATACATAATAAAACTATAATCAACTGATTTTAGCAAAATTTGAACCTTTTTACATAAATATCAAATATATTATGTTTTAAAATATTTGGTGAATTTGAAAAAAATTATACAAAAAATTAAGTAATTTGGAAAAAAGTACGATATATATAAAGGTAAAAATATATTTTATGTAGAATTATATTATATATTAGAAAATACATTTAAATTATGGGGAGATTGGTTAATGCATAAAAAGATTAGGGGCATAATATATATATTATTTTTTGTTATTTTACTTACTATAGCCACAACTCTTAATGGAAAAAGAGGTAAGGTATATTCACATAATGATACAAATAAAGGTTTTAATGTTTTAGTTTTAAATTCTTATCATCAAGGCTATAAATGGGAGTCAAGCATTTTAAAGGGATTAGATGAATATATAGAGGAAAATAGTGATTGTGGGATAAATTTTAAAATAGAATATTTAGATTTTAGAAATAATTATAATGATAAATATATAGATTCATTAAAGAAAATGTTAAAAGAAAAATACCCAAAAGGAAGTATTGATGCTATATATACTGTAAATGATGAAGCTTATGAGGTTTTCTATAAAGATGTAGTAGATGAAGAAAGTAACTTTTATAAAATTCCTCTATTATTTAGTGGAGTAGACTATAAAGAAAGTGGGAATAAAGAAGAAAAAGAATATATGGCTGGGATTTATCATGGAGACGATAGTTTAAGTTTAATGAACATGATCATGGAGTTAAGTCCTAATGTTAAAAATATAAATTTAATAATAGAGGATTCAAGATATGGAGAATCCGTAAAAGCTGAAATTGATAACTTGATAGATACATATCTAAAAGATGAAATGAAAGTAAATTATATAAAAAGTAATTATATACAAGACATATATAATAAATTAAAAAATTTAGAGGATAACAATGAAACTGTAAATATTATTGCAGGAGAATTTCAATACAAAAACTCTAAAAAATATATAGAGCCTAAAGATGCTATAAAAGAAATTAGAAAATATACAAAAAGACCTATATACTCAAACGACCCAAGTTATATGCATGCAGGTATAGTTGGTGGATATATGGATATAGGTGGAGAACATGCAAAAATAATCTGTAGCATGATAGCTAGTTTAAAAAAAGGTATAAATATTAGAGATATAGAAAATACTGTAGAGCCAAGAGCAAATGGATTTGTGGATTATAACAGTATATATGAATATAATATAAATCCATTAAATGTTGGAAAAGATGTTAATATAATAAATAAAAAAGTATATGAATTTTTAATACCTACTTGGTGTAAAAATGCAATATTAGTGATTTTAATTATATTTATTACTATTGGCATAATAGGAGTAAAGTTTTTATCTAAAAACAGAAAGAGAAAACAAGAAGAAAAAGAAGAAATTAAGATAGCAAAAGAGCGAGAAAAATTGAAGTCAGACTTTATAGTAAATTTAAGTCATGAACTTAGAACCCCTATAAATGTTATATTAGGAATTAGTAAAGTATTAGAATGTAGTGTTCAAAAAGATAATTTAGATAAAAATTATCTATTAAATAAATTGGAAAGTATAAATTTAAACTCATATAGATTATTAAAAATATCAAATAATATAATAGATATGACAAAGGCTGAGTCAGGTATGCTTAAACTAAATTTAGAAACTTGTAATATTGTAAGTATAGTAGAGGATGTTTTTGATATAAGTGTTGAAGTTGCTAATAGAAAAAATATTTATATGACTTTTGATACTGTTTGTGAAGAAATAAAAACAGCAGTAGATATAGAACAAATTAGGAGAGTTGTTTTAAATTTGTTATCAAATTCTATAAAGTTTACGCCTAAAAATGGAAATATAAATTTATTTATATGGAAAAATCTAGATAATATAGTTATTGAAGTTGTGGATAGTGGAGTTGGAATACCTAAAGAGAAATTAAGCGAAATTTTTCATAGTTTTTATCAGATTGAAAATCTATATACAAGAAGTAGTGAAGGAAGTGGAATAGGTCTAAGCATAATAAAAGAAATTGTACAAATGCATGGTGGGAAAATAGAGGTAGAAAGTGAAGTTGGAGAAGGGTCTATCTTTAGAATTTATATACCTATTAATTTAGAAAACAATATTCCAGATTATAATCCATGTAAAATTGAAGATATAAAAAGAATGGTGGAATTAGAAATGTCAGACATTTAATATATCACAAAAAAGTTATTGACATTATCAACATATAAGCATATTATAAAAAAGTTAGAAATATTATTTGAAATATACAATTAAAATATAGAAAGTAGGTGGTATTAATGGATCCGAGCCCTGAGAGGAAAAATTTAGTGAAATCAAAAAATAAACTAGATAAGGACATTAATACCATTATTTATTTTTGTCCTATCTAATAGTAGGAGAATAATATGAAAACAAATATAAGTAAATTAGAACTAGAGAAGTTTTTACTTCATGCTCCACAAGATAAGGTAATAGAGCATGTAAAATCTATTCATCCAGTTGATGTATTAGATATAATAAGAGAAAATGAAGCTGATAGTTATGATATTTTAAATCGATTGCCAGAAAACTATATAGCTTCTATAATTGATGAAGCTGATATTGAAGAAAAATATGAAATTTTAAGAAGATTTTCTGAAAATAAGCAAAAAAATATTATTGAAGAGATGTCTTCAGATGAATTAACAGATTTATTGGGTTCTTTAGATGAAGAAAATACTAGAAAAATTTTAGAAAAGATGACAGATGAAGATGCAAGACATGTTCGTCAGCTATTAAGTTATGCGCCAGATACAGCAGCAGGTATAATGGCAACTGAATTTATATCTATAAAAGAAAATATGACAGTAGGATCTACCTTAGAATATTTGCAAACTTGTGGTAGAGAAATAGGAAATATATATGAATTATATGTAATTGATAAACTTTATAAATTAAAAGGAAGCATTTCTCTAAAGGAATTAGTTACTCATAAATTTGAGACATTAATTTCTGAAATACTTAAAACTGAAGTTGAGTGTATCCCCTATGATATGGACCAAGAAGAAGTTGGACATATATTTGAAAAGTATGGGTATTTAACAATGCCTGTAGTAGATAGCCATCAAAGATTATTAGGAATTATAACATTTGATGATGTTATTCAAATATTAAGAGATGAATCTACTGAAGATATACATCGTCTTGGAGGGGTAGACGAAGGAGAACGAATAAATGGAACATTAATGGAGTCTGTAAAAAGTAGACTTCCATGGCTTGTAATAAATCTTGCAACAGCTATTTTAGCATCTTCCGTAGTTGGATTATTTGAAGGTACTATAGAAAAAGTTGTTTCACTAGCTACATTTATGCCAATAGTAGCTGGTATGGGTGGTAATGCAGGAACACAAACTTTAACAATAATAGTTAGAGGTTTGGCATTAGGTGAATTAAGTTATAGTAATATGAAAAGAACTTTATTTAAAGAGTTGGGAATAGGAGCTATAACAGGTATTTCAATTGGTGCAATAATAGCAGTTCTTGGGTATTTATGGGAAGGAAAGATTATATTTGGATTAGTAATAGGAATAGCTATGATATTAAATATGGTAGTAGCAACTGTTTCTGGATACTTAGTTCCTATTGCACTTAAAAAATTAAAAATAGATCCAGCATTAGCATCATCAATATTTGTAACTACATTTACAGATGTATTAGGATTTTTCTTTTTCTTAGGATTAGGAACTATGTTTATACATTATTTAGTATAAAAAATAGCTGTTTCAAAGTTAGTTAACTTTGAAACAGCTATTTTTAATTGTTTATTTTCATTATAAATTTAACACTGCCATTCATATCTTTATTTTTACCAGCAAAGTTATTATATTCTTTAGATAATTTAACTATTTCATCTTTTATATCCATTAAACCATTTATATTTGATAGTTTTGTATTTCCTTCTTTATAAAGTTTATCTAATCCTTGAGTTTTTAATTTTGATACACCATTATATAAATCGCTAGAGCCTTTTGCTAAGGCATTAGTTCCTTTTAGCAATTTAGATGAATTAGTAGTTAAGCTATTTGTTCCATCTACTAAACTTTTTCCACCTTGTGCTAATTGATTTGTACCTTTACTTAATTCATCAGTTCCAGATACAAGTTTTTTACTACCTTCTTCTAACTGATTTGTAGCTGAAGATAACTGTTTTGAACTTTCACTAAGGGTTTTACAACCATCGGATAGAGCTTTTAAATTAGAATTAAAACTATCAGATCCAGCCTTTAAATTACTTAAACCATCACTTAGACTGCTTGCACCATTTGCAGCAGTTAAAACTCCGTTTTTCAAAGAGCTAAGGCCATCTCTTTGACCTTGAGATACTTGATTTAGTGATCCGGAGATATTTCTTAATTGACCAGCAACATCTGGATTAGATTCTTCAATCATAGAAGCTAAATTTACTAAGCCTCCAGCAAGTTGATCAATATTATTTGTTGAACCTATTAAGCCATCGATTCCACCAACTCCATTATTTAAACCAGAGGATAAATTATCTGCACCGCTCTTTGCATTTGATATACCATTATTTATATTTGAGTAAGCTTCGTAAAGTTTATCTGTGTTTGATGAAAAGCTACTAACTCCTTCATTAAACTTAGATTGAGATGAATTTAGTTGACTAAGTCCAGAACTTAAACTTTTTGCACCTGAATTTAGTGTTGGAGCAGATTGATTTAGTTTATTTATTCCTTCGCTTAAACTTGTTGACCCTTTGGCTAAAGATTTTACACCTTCATCAAATTTTGCAAAGTTTGAATTTAATTCATTATTTCCATCTAGTAATTTTTTTGAACCATCTAAAAGGTCATCTCCACCTTTTTTTAAGTTATTTAAAGATTTTGATAAATCGTTTAATGTAGAGTTTTCATCAATTCCTTTAAGCTCAGGTAGTTTTGGAGTAGAAACTATCATTATATTAGGCATTTCAAATTTGTTTGTTTGACCTTCTATTACTAGAGTGTCTTCTAAATCAATATACTTTTGTAAATCTTTATCAAGATCTAGTGTTTCTTTTAGCCCGGGGAAAGATGTAAAAGTTATGCTACTATTTTTACCGTCATCAATAAGCTCACCGCTATTAATTTTTATATTTTTAAAATTATCTCTTTGGAATAACACTTCAGTAGCCGTTAAAAATGGTACGTACATTTCTTTTGTAGTATTGTTTATTTTACGATTTCGTTTTTCATTATTATTTAACTTTATAGTTATTTTAAATTTACCTGATTTTCCTTTTATATCTTTAGCAGTAACTTTCTTATTATTTAATTCATATTTTATATCAACGTCAATAGGTAGTTTTTCTTTACTATCTCCTTTATAATATAAATCTTCATTATTTACATTCCAAGTTATTTTATCACCATCTATTTTAGGTTTTTCATCTCCTTTTACATTTGTTATATTTTTTAAGTTGCTGTAATCTTTAAATTCACCGAGCTTTTTATCTGAATTTATCCAAGTGGAAACTATAGTTTTATCAATATTACCATCTTCTTTTAAAATCGTATAAACAGTTTCATCTTTTTTAGTATCAGCAAAAGCTATGCCAGTATTTAAAAATATCATCAAAGTTGTTAAAGTTGCTATTGTTGCCTTTGGTAAATTAACTTTTTTCATTTAAATTTCCCCCTTATTTAAATTTGAAGATTTTTTAGGTATAAAGTTTTTACTAGTTTTTATGATTAAACTGTTAAAAGTTAATAGTATAGCAGGAAGCATAAAAATTATAATAAACATACTTATAATTGCTCCACGAGCCATAAGACTACATAAAGCACTTATCATTTCAAGTTTTGATATAAGTCCAACTCCAATAGTTGCTGAGAAAAATGATAAAGCACTTGTAACTATTGATCTTGCACTACTTTGAATTGAAACTCTCATAGCTTCAAATTTATTTTCATTAACAGATAATTCTTCTTTATATCTAGAGGTTAATAAAATAGCATAATCAACAGTTGCTCCAAGTTGTATAGTACCTATAACAATGGAAGCTATAAATGGTTCTATAGTATTAGTGTAATAAGGTATGCCCAAATTTATAAAAATTGCAGATTCAATAGCTAAAACCAAGATAACTGGAAGCGAAATAGATTTAAATACTACTGCTATAATTACGAATATAGCAATTATAGATACAAAACTTACAGTTTTAAAATCTGTATCAGCAATCTTTATTAAGTCATCAGTAAGAGGGGCTTCGCCACCTACTAAACCATTTTTATCATATTTATGAACTATTTCATTTAATTTTTTTATTTGAATACCAGCTTCATCTGTTGCAGCTCTATACTTAGAATTTACTATTAGTTGTTCATATCCACCTGATTTAACTGAATTTAGTAGATTACTTGGAAGGATATCTTGAACTACTGAAGGACCTATTATTTTTTCAAGGGCTACAACTGAATTTATTCCATCAAGATTTTCAATTTCTTTTATCATTTGTTCCACTTTATAAGGTTTAAGACTATCTTTGACTAACACTATATTAGTGCTATTCATGTTATAATCTTTTTTTAACTTATTTGTTGCAATAATAGAAGGTAAGTTATCAGGTAGTGATTCATCTAGGTTGTAGTATACCTTTGCATTTGTAGAACCTATTATTGATGGAATAAAAAGTAATAGGAAAAAAACTACTAATTTTTTATAATGTTTAACAACTATCTCAGATGATTTTTTAAATGTAGGTAGGATTGGTCTGTGTTTGTATTTATGAATTTGTTTATCAAAAATTAATATTAATGCAGGTAAAACTGTAACTGTACATATAACACCAAGCAAAACTCCTTTAGCCATAACTAAGCCCATATCCATGCCTAGTGCTAAGTCCATTGCACAAAGTGCTAAAAATCCTGCAATAGTAGTTAAAGAACTACCAAATATTGATGTTGTAGTATTTTGAATTGCTATAGCCATAGCATCTATATGACTATCATATTTATCTCTCTCTTCATCATACCTATGTAGTAAAAATATTGAATAATCCATTGTGACTCCAAGTTGTAAAACTGCACTTAAGGCTTTTGTTATATAGGAAATTTCACCAAATATTATATTACTACCAAAGTTATAAATTATTGCAAAACCTATGCTTAGTAAAAATATAAAAGGTGTAACATAGGAATCCATTGTAAAAGATAAAACGATTAAAGTTAATATAACTGCAATTACCACATATAAAGGAGTTTCTTTATCTGATATATCTTTAGTATCTTTTATAATACTGGCCATACCACTTAAAAAGGCTTGATTACCAGTTATATTTCTTATGCTTTCAACTGCATTTAGAGTTTTCAATGAAGCAGAGCCTTCTTCAAGTTTTATAACCATTAAAGTTGAATTGTCCGTGTATAAAAGGTCGTTTATATCTTTTGGAAGCATTTCTTTTGGAACTGATAAGTCGAGAAAATCATCTATCCATAAGACATCTACAACTCCATCAACCTTAGATACTTTTTCTTTTAACTTAGAAACATTTTTGTCTTCCATATTTTCTACTATCAACATAGCAAGTGATCCACAATTGAAATCTTCTTTTAAAATTTTTTCTGCTTGAGTTGTTGATAAGTTATCAGGTAAGTAACTTAAAATATCATAATTTATGTCTGTCTTTAAAAATCCTATTGCTGATGGGATTAGTAACAGTATTGCTATTACTAATATTAATTTGCTTTTTTTAGCTATTAACTTAGATAATCCCCTCATAGCCTATTTCCCCCTTTAAAAATATTAGGCATGCCCAAATTGGTTTATAGGATAGATTGTAGGAGGAGTACAACCTATCTGTCAAGTACATTTATTTTATTTGTTATATTAAAAATATCTATATCTTTGATTTCTTCTTTAGTTTTTGATATTATTTCAAAGACTTTTTCATGAGATATATCAAGTAGTAAAAGTCTTGTCTTTATAGTGCTTTCAATTATTTGGTCTAATGTTAAATCTATATTATCTTTATAAAATCTTCTAAGTAACTCATTTTCACCAGCAGAACCTATTACAACACTTAAACTTATTTGCTCATTACTAAATTTATAATTTATATTTTTAAGATTAGCTTTTAAAATATCTTCTAAAGTTTTTAAATATTCTTTTCTAACAGAGTCAATTTCAGATGCTTCTATATACATTCTAAATAAAGGTTGGTTAGTTGCGATTACTTTTATATATATGTATTGAGTTATTGCATAACTAAGTAGAGGATCTAAAGATTCATTAGATGATTTACTAATATAAGAGTAGATCTTTTCTATAAGGTCTTTATATAAGAAAAGGACAATATCTTCTTTTTTCTTAAAATAGTAATATAAATGTCCCCTGCCTAAATTACATACCTCAGCGATTTGCCTTATTGTAGTTTTTGTATAACCTTGACTTATAAAAAGCTTAGAAGCTTCTTTTATTATAATATTTTTCAAATCTTCTTTATTATTATCAATATCCATTTTTATTTACCCCCATTTTTATTTATAATACTATTTTATCAATATTTTAAAAATTATGTAAACACAATAAATAGTAATGTTACGAAAATGTAATCTAGATGTAACAAACATCGATGTTTTTAACCTATAAAATTAGCTATAATTATCTCATAAAGAAATTTATACAGGAGGGTAGATAATGAAAAGATTAACTGGTTTTATGGGTTTAGTTTTATTAGTAACGACTATTGTTGGAACATTAACTTATAGCCAAAGTACTTACACAAAAGCTGAAAATCAAATGATTGAATTTGCAAACAAGAAAATGGAACAGATATATTCTGTAAAAATAGATAAAAATAATTTACGTTATAGCATTGGAGAGCAAGTACAAAAAAATAAATTAAAAAAGATTCAAGACAAATCAAATAGTGAAGTAGTAGCTATAACAGCAACTAACTTAGAAAAATTAAAAAAGGGAAATGTTTTATCATACTCTTTTAAGTATGACTTTAAAGATAAAAAAGTTATAAGTCATGATTTAAAGTTTTTAAAGTAATTTAAAGTAAAAATTTAACAAAAGTGTTTTAACTTCCAATTTAGTGGTATAAATACCAATGTAAAATAATAAGTTAGCATGCAAACTAAGTTGGAGGTAATCAAAATGAGTACTAAATTAATAGTTGCTATAATAGCAATTTCACTAGCATTAGTATTTTATACAATAGGTGTTTTTAGTGAGAGAAAAGCTGGTATATTAAAGAAAAATCACGTTATAATGTTTTATTTAGGTTTAATATGTGATACAACAGGGACAATGCTTATGAAATCATTAGCAGAATCAAAAGCAATTCCAATTTCATCTACTGCATTAACAATTCATGGTGTTACAGGAACAATTGCAATTTTATTAATGTTATTTCATGCCGTATGGGCTACATGGGTACTTTACAAAAATGATAAATCAAAACAAAAAGTATTCCATAAATTCAGTATATTTGTTTGGTGTGTATGGTTAATACCTTATATAATAGGAGCAGTAATAGGTATGACTCATTAAATAAAAAGGGATGTATCAAAATATTTTAGAAAACATAAATATTTTGATATATCCCTTTTTTATTATAAATTTGTTTTTATATAATATCATAGTGGCTTTAAAAATAGTTTAATATATAAGCTATTTTAATATGAAATTAATTATGTATTATGTCATAAAAGTGATATATATGATGCAGAAATAATTTTATTGAAGAAATTTCCGCGGAAATAAATATTAATTAGAAAAATAACAATATAGAAAAATCAAAAGATTTCAGTTTTTTGTGGATACATTGAACAAACTTAGAAATAATGATAAAATTAGTTTTAGAATAGTTTAATATTAAATTATATAATAAACTAAATGTTTTAATATAAAACCAACATTAAAGGGGACAGACATATGGACAATAAAGACCGAAGAATTAGGAAAGCAAGAGAAGTTTTACAGTCATTTTTTTCTGTAGCTAAACTTGCCAATGACTTTGCAAGGAAAAATGCAGAAGAACTAGGTGTTACATTTCAACAATTATCAGTAATCAATACTTTAAAAATATATCCTGGTGTAACTTTAAAGAAATTATCAGAAAAATTACCTATGCAACTTTCACTTAGCTCATTAAGTTTAATAGTTGAAAAATTAGTAGTGTTAAAATTAGTTGAACGAGAAATAAGTCAGCAAGACAGAAGAGCTGTTAAGCTAAGATTAACAGAAGCTGGTTTAAATATAGCTATTGAATCTGAAGAAAAAGCGTATTCCTTTAATGCGATGAATTCTGCACTTGCAAGAATGAATCCAAAAGATGTAGAGACTTTATTAAACTTACATAATGAATTATTGCTAAATTTAAAAGAAATTAAAGGTGTTTAATTAAGGTGAAGAAAACGTAATCTATAGTAGGTTGCGTTTTCTTATTTTAAGATGTGAAAATGTTTGCTAAAAGTGGAAAGTTATGATATTTTAAAGCTAGAATTAAATATTATAATATTAACGAAGTGGATTAAAAATAGGAAATTTATTATTTAAATATCCTATTTTTAATCCTAAAGCTAAAAATAAAACTTTATAAGTGTATTGTAATGATGTAGGGAAATACTTTTTAAAGATATCATAATTGATTTGAAAATAATACACAAATGGATTAAAATTGAGTTTTTCTGGAGTGAAATAGTAATTTTATAAATTTGTAAATAAGGGGTGTATTTATGGGGAAAATAACATTCTTAGGAGTAGGAAGTGCTATATTTGCAAAAAATGTTTTAGGGGATTGTATGTTAACTGAAGCTTTAAGAGACTTTGAAATAGCTTTATACGATATAGATGAAAAAAGATTGGATGAATCTTATAATATGTTGAGTATTATAAATAAAACTTTAAACAAGTCTCGAGCTAATATTAATAAATATAAAGATAGAAAAGAAGCTTTAAGAGGAGCTAAATATATAGTTAACGCAATTCAAGTTGGAGGATACGATCCATGTACTATAACTGATTTTGAAGTACCTAAAAAATATGGACTTAGACAAACTATTGGAGATACATTGGGAATTGGAGGCATATTTAGGGGACTTAGAACAATTCCTGTAATGCTAGACTTTGCAAAGGATATAGAAGAAGTATGTCCAGATGCGTTGTTACTTAATTATACAAATCCAATGTCTATGATTACGCTAGCTATGATAAAAGGAACTAAAGTGAAAACGGTAGGACTTTGTCACTCTGTTCAAACTTGTGCATCAGATTTATTATCAAAACTAAATATGTCAACAGAAGGTATTAGTTATAAAATTGCAGGAATAAACCATATGGGTTGGTTACTTGAAATAACTAAAGATGGAAAAGATTTATATCCTGAAATAAAAGAAAGAGCAAATGCATTGGGTAAACATGATGATATGATTAGATTTGAACTTATGAAACAATTTGGGTATTATGTAACTGAATCTAGTGAACATAATGCAGAATATTTACCGTATTTTATAAAAAACACACATCCAGAGCTTATAGAAAAATATAATATACCACTAGACGAATACCCAAGAAGATGTATATCTCAAATTGAAAACTGGGATAAACGTAAAAAGGATTTAGTCAACAATGAAAAAATTAATCATAAGAGAACAAAAGAATATGCTTCATATATAATGGAAGCAATAGAGACTGGTAGACCTTATACATTTGGAGGAAATGTTTTAAATACGGGGCTTATAACTAACTTACCAAATGACTGTTGTGTAGAAGTAACTTGCTTAGCTGATAAAAATGGAATTACTCCATGTTATGTAGGAGAATTACCTATTCAATTAGCAGCACTTAATAGAACTAATGTAAATGTACAGTTACTTACAGTAGAAGCAGCTTTAACAAGAAATAAAGATTATATTTATTATGCTGCTATGTTAGATCCACATACTTCGTCAGAGTTAAGTATAGATGAGATTAAAAATTTAGTAGATGACTTAATCAAAGAACATGGAGACTGGTTGCCCAAATTTAAATAAATATAAAAAAGACAGGTGCTGATGCCTGTCTTTTTTGTGTATAAAATTTTGAAAGAAGTACTATCTAAAAAAAATTTATGTATTTAGATTATATCCAAAGTATATTAAATCGATACTATCTATTTAATATTTAATCATGACTTTTAAGAAGTAATTGATAAGATTAAAATTTGTTAAAAAAATATTTATAAAAAATAAAAAAATATTTAAATATACAGAATTAAAAAAGAAAACGATAATATTTAAATTGAAAATGTTTTTTTCATGATTTTTAGGTAAAATCGCCTTATTTACCATTATTTTACAATAAATATAGGGCTAAAGAAAAGTATTTAACTTACGTATAACATACACAGTGAAATTTGCAATTTTTTATTTAGGTTTTTAGAAATTAAATATTTAGCCAGATATATAAGAAACTTAAGTAAAATTATGCCTTGAAAATAAAATAAAAAAATAAATTAAATTTTAAAATAAGCTATAGAAAGGAAGAAAATATGAGAGACTTAAAAATAGGAAGAAAATTAAGTATATCTTTTATGATAATACTTTTATTATTAGCTTGTACTAGTATTTATACAATATCAAAGCTAAAAAAATCAGAAAAACTAAGTGATGAATTATTTAAAGGACCATATGAAACTACTACAGAATCTATGGGAGTTCGTAGAGATTTAGTTTCTATAGGAAGAAATATTGGAAACTCAATGCTAAGAGAAAATCCACAAGAATACAGAGAAGTGATATTAAAAGATTTTGAAAGTATAGATCAAAGAATAAATGTAATTCGTGAGTCATTTAAAGGAGAAAGTACTTTAGTAGATGATCTTAAAAATTCAATAGATAATTTAAGACAACAATATGAAGCAGTATATCCTATAATGCAACAAGGAAATTATAAAGCTGCAAAAGATATGACAGCTAAAGGTACAGCATATTATAATGCTTATGATAAATCTGTAGAGGCATCTATTAAGGTTAATGATGAATCAGAAAAGTATGGTATAGAATTTAATCAAGGTGTAAAACATGAGTCAAACAGTGCTATTGTAGCATCTATAGCAATTAGTGTAATTACTATAATAATAGGAATAGTTATATGCTTATATATAACAAGACTTTTAACTGAAGCTGTAAAAGAAATTGAAGAGGCTGCAGATAAAATGGCAGATGGAGATTTCGATATAAATATATCTTATGAATCAAAAGATGAATTAGGATCTTTAGCTGACAGCATGAGAAGAATGAGTTGTAAAACTAAAGAGATAATAGGAGATACAGTTAGAGTACTTGCAAATGTGGCAGAAGGTAATTTTGATGTTGAACCTAATGTAGAATATGTTGGAGTATTTGAAGAAATAGAAAAATCTATAGTTCATATAACTGAAGACTTAAGTGAAACAATGGCTCAAATAAATGGAGCGGCTGAAGAAGTTGGAGCGGCATCAGACCAAGTTGCAAGTGGATCTCAAATGTTATCACAAGGGGCAACGGAACAAGCAAGTGCAATAGAAGAATTATCTGCAACTATAATAGAAATATCTGAAAAGATAAATGAAACTGCAGAAAATGCTAAAAAAGCAAATTCACTAACAACTAACTCTGCTAGTCAAGTTAAAGCAGGTAATGAACAAATGAAACAAATGGTTAAGGCTATGGAAGAGATTTCAACTACATCTAATGAAATAGGTAGAATAATAAAAACAATAGATGATATAGCATTCCAAACAAATATACTAGCACTTAATGCAGCTGTTGAAGCAGCAAGAGCTGGAGAAGCTGGTAAAGGATTTGCAGTTGTTGCAGATGAAGTTAGAAATCTTGCGGCTAAATCTGCTGAAGCGGCTCAAAATACAGCTACACTTATTGAAAATGCAATATTAGCAGTCGATAAAGGAACTGAAATAGTAGATTCTACTGCAGAATCACTTCAAAGAATAATAAATACTTCTAATAGAACTAAGACAGTTGTTGACGATATAGCTAAGGCATCAGAAGAACAAGCAGATGCTATTAATCAAGTTACACAAGGCGTTGGACAAATTTCTGAAGTAGTTCAAACTAACTCTGCAACTTCAGAAGAAAGTGCAGCTAGTAGTGAAGAATTAAGTGGACAAGCTCAAATGTTAAAATCACTTATTGAAAACTTTAGATTAAAAAGAAGTAAAGATTCAAAAAAAACTTTAAGTTTTAATGATGAAGACTATTTTAATATGAATGAGAATATGTAATATTAAATAACAAAAAAGACAGGTACCGATTCCTGTCTTTTTTTTATTAGTGGATTAATGAAAAATTGTATCAGATGTATTTGTATTGAAACAAACCATATAAAAAAGAAATTGAGCTTAGTAAAAGTATTTCCAGATAATAAGAATTTAATACCATTTATTAAAAAAATAATAAAAATTTTTAAAAGTAATTTATCACTCTGCACTTGACAGTGCTAACAAAGATGCTAGAATATTAGATATGGGGAAAAATTTTATCCCGAAATTTATTTACATAGAGAATAAGGAGGAGATAAAATATGGAAAATAAAAGAGGTAATATATCAATACATACGGAAAATATATTTCCAATAATAAAAAAATGGTTATATTCTGATAAGGACATCTTTATAAGAGAACTTATAAGTAATGGGTGTGATGCGATAAACAAATATAAAAAATTGGTTTCTTTGGGAGAAGTAAAAAATAGCAATCAAGAAGAATATAAAATAGATGTAACTATAGATAAAGAAAATCAATTACTTATATTTGAAGACAATGGTATAGGTATGACTGAAGAGGAAGTTGAGAAATATATAAATCAGGTTGCTTTTTCTGGAGCTGAAGATTTTGTAAATAAATATAAAGATAAAGTAAGTGAAGAAAGTGATATAATAGGTCACTTTGGACTTGGATTTTACTCAGCTTTTATGGTAGCTAAAAAAGTTCAAATAGACACACTATCATATAAAGAAAATGAACAAGCTGTTAGATGGATTAGCGAAGGGCAAACTGAATATGAAATAGGACAAAGTGATTCAAGAAAAGAAAGAGGAACAACTATAACTTTATTTTTAGATGAGGATAGCAAAGAATTTTTAGAAGAATATGAAGTGAGAAATATAATAGATAAGTATTGTTCATTCTTACCTGTAGATATATACCTACATGTAAAAGGAAAAGAAGAGAAAGAAGAAGATGAAAAAACATTAAATGATACATATCCATTATGGTTAAAATCACCAAAAGATTGTACAGATGAGGAATACAAAGAGTTTTATAGAAAAGTATTTAAAACATTTGATGAACCGTTATTTTGGATACATTTAAATGTAGATTATCCATTTAACTTAAAAGGAATATTATATTTCCCTAAATTAAAAAATGAATTTGAATTAATAGAAGGAAAAGTTAAATTATACAACAATCAAGTTTTCGTTGCAGATAATATAAAAGAAGTTATACCAGAGTTTTTATTACTACTTAAAGGTGTAATAGACTGCCCAGACTTACCATTAAATGTATCTAGAAGTTTCTTACAAAATGATAAAGATGTAAGTAAAATTTCTAAACATATAGTTAAAAAGGTTGCAGATAAATTAAAAGCATTACACAAAAACGAAAAAGAAAACTATGAAAAATTCTGGGATGATATACAAGTATTTATTAAATTTGGATGCTTAAAAGATGAAAGTTTTTACGATAAAATAAAAGATATAATATTATATAAAACAATAAATAATGAATATTTGACTTTAAATGAATATCTAGAAAATTGTAAAGAAAAACATGAAAATAAAGTATTTTATGTAAGTGATGAAGAACAACAGTCTCAATATATAAAATTATTTAAAGACTATAATCTTGATGCAGTTATACTAGATTCAACTATAGATAATCATTTTATGTCATTTATTGAGTATAAAAATCCAGGTGTAGTATTTAATAGAATAGATGCAGACTTATCTGAGGTTTTAAAAGATAAAAAAGATGATGAAAATAAAGAAGAAAAAGTTAATATAGAAAACTTATTTAAAGAGGTTGTAGGAGATAAGGTAAAGGCTTATTCTGTTGAAAGTTTAAAAAGTGAAGATACTACAGCAATAATATTAGTATCAGAACAATCAAGAAGAATGGCAGAAATGAAATCTCAGTTTGCTGGAATGGATCTTGGAATGAATTTTGAAGAAGAAAAGACTTTAGTTATAAATGATAATAGTCCTATAATTAAAAAACTTATGGACATAAAAGATGATGAAAGTAAAAAAGATAAAGTTAGTTTAATATGTAATCAAATTTTAGATATTGCATTACTTGCTAACAAAGAGTTAGATGCAAAAGAACTAGATGAGTTTATAAAGAGAAACAACAAGCTTATTAATATGGTTATATCTTTATAGAAGATTTTGCCCCTTATAAAATTTTATAAGGGGCTTTTTATATCTTTTAAATGCCTCTAAAATGCTGATTTTAAAGAAGTCTAACAATTATGTAATATTAAAAGAGTAGTATTACATATCTGTTAGGGTTCTTTAAAACTTTATATGTTAACATATTATTAAAGATTTGAAATAGAATATAAATTTAAAAACTATAAAATCAGCTCATAATTAAATTTTATTAATTACTGTATGTTGACAACTTAGGGGGGAACTTTTATGATTGAAAAAGTTGATATAAATATAGAAAATGGATTAAGTAGCCATGAAGTAAATGAAAGAATTAAGGAAGGTAGAGTAAATAGATTAAATATAAAAAATTCAAAATCATATAAACAGATAATAATGGATAATACTTTTACTTTATTTAACCTTGTTAATGTAGTATTAGCTATTTTAGTAGCATTTACTGGTTCTTTTAAAAACTTATTTTTCATAGGTATAGTGGTACTAAATGTAGCAATTGGGATTATACAAGAAATAAGAGCTAAAAAGATATTAGATAAAATAACTTTGTTAGTATCTACAAAAGTAAAGGTAATACGTGATGGGAAAGAACAAACAATTGAGATGGATGAAGTTGTAGTAGATGATATTTCAATATTAAGTACAGGTAATCAAGTTGTAGCTGACTCAATTTTAAAAGAAGGATATTTAGAAGTTAATGAATCTTTATTAACAGGAGAAAGTGATATTGTAAAAAAATCACCTGGAGATTTTATATACTCAGGTAGTTTTATAACATCAGGTAAAGCTAAGGTTCAGGTTGAAAATGTTGGAGAGGATAACTATGCAAGTAAAATTTCAACAAAGGCAAAAGAATTTAAAAAATATAAATCAGAAATAAATGATTCTCTAAATAAAATTTTAAAGTTTGTAAGTATAATAATACTACCTCTGGGGATAACATTATTTGCAAAATCTTACTTTATAAATGGAATTGACCTTAATCAAAGTATTTTAACAACTACAGCAGCCTTAATAGGAATGGTACCAGAAGGGTTAATA
Organism: Paraclostridium sordellii; assembly: GCF_000953675.1. NCBI lineage: Bacteria > Bacillati > Bacillota > Clostridia > Peptostreptococcales > Peptostreptococcaceae > Paraclostridium > Paraclostridium sordellii. The sequence continues at coordinate 944,087 of NZ_LN679998.1, forward strand.
CTATTAACTAGCATTTCTTTAGCAGTAGGGGCTATTAATTTAGCTAAAAAAAGAACTTTAGTACAAGAACTAAATTGTCTAGAGTCATTAGCAAGAGTTGATGTATTATGTCTTGATAAGACAGGAACTATAACTGAAGGGAAGATGGAAGTAAAGGATGTTGTTTCACTAGATAAAGATTATGATGTAAATGAAATTATGGGAAATTTAGTTTATGCTTTAAATGATGATAACTTCACATTTTTAGCTATAAAAGATAGGTTTAAAGAAAATGATAAATTTAATCTAATTAAAAGTATTCCTTTTTCTTCTCAGAAAAAGTATAGCGGTGCAGTATTTAAAGAGGGAACTTATATAATGGGAGCCTATGAATTTATATTTAAAAATAAAGATGAAAATATAGTCAAAAATATTGAAAATTATTCCAAAGAAGGAAATCGGGTTTTAGTACTTGCTAAATGTAGTAATGAAAATTTAGATGATGTTAAGTTAGTGGCAATTATTTTGATTGTAGATAAAATAAGAGAAGGAGCTAAGCAAACATTACAATATTTTAGGGAACAAGGATTAGATATTAAAATTATATCAGGAGATAATCATATTACTGTAAGTGAAATTGCAAAGCGTGTAGGCTTAAAGAATTCAGATAAATGTGTAGATGCCACTACGTTAAAAAATAAAAAAGATATAGAAAAAGCATCTAAAATATATTCTGTGTTTGGAAGAGTTACACCAGAACAAAAGAAAGATTTAGTTTCGGCATTAAAAGGTAATGGTCATGTAGTTGCTATGACTGGAGATGGGGTTAATGATGTTATGGCTCTAAAGGAAGCAAACTGTAGTATAGCTATGGCTAATGGTAGTGATGTGGCAAAGAGTGCTTCTAATCTTGTTTTATTAGATAACAACTTTGAATCACTTCCCTTTGTTTTATACGAAGGAAGGCGTGTTATAAATAATATTGAAAAAGTTGCTTCATTATTTTTAAATAAAACAATATATTCAATACTACTTGCAATAGTTATAGCTTTAATAAATATGCAATATCCATTTGTACCAGTGCAGTTAACCGTTATCAGTGCTTTTACTATTGGACTTCCTTCATTTGTTTTTGCACTAGAGCCAAATAAAAATAAGGTTAAAGGGAATTTCTTAAAAAATGTATTAGATAATTCATTGCCATATGGGATAGCAGTATTGATTTGTATTCTTGTTATAATGTATGGAAGTAATTTTAACATAGCACAAAATGAAATATCAAAACTATGCGTTTATACAATAGCTGTAAGTGGATTGATTGTCATATTTAAAGTATCTAAACCATCTAGTATCTTAAAAAAAGCAGTATGTATTGTTTCATCAGCATGTATAATTGGCTTATTTGTATACTTTAATGATTTATTAATGTTAAAGTCAGGAGATGTATTTAATACATTAATACAGATGGCAATTATATTCGTTATGCTAATAACAAGCTTAGCTTTAGTTAGATATATTTTAAATTTAGGTAAAAAGTTTTTATTAACTAAGAAAAATTTACATTTATTAAAAAAATTAAATTTAGTAAATTAAATATATAATAAAACCTCCATATGTGTGTTGTTTCAACGCATCTATGGAGGTTTTAAATTATAATTAAATTATAAAATAAGTTAATATAATATTTAACATATATAGAATTTATACAATAAAAATAACTTACAGAGATATATATGGTAAAAATATAACAATTAAATAATAAAGAAAAGTGATATAATTAATTAAAAAAAGCAAATGTGGAGGCTTATATGAAAGATTTGTTAGAACTAAATCCTATAATTTGTGCTATAAAAAGTGATGAGCATCTAGAAGATGCTGCAAATTCGGATGGAGATATTGTATTTTTATTAAATGAAGATATTCTTAATTTAAAGGAAAAAATAGACCTATTACATAACCATAATAAAAAGGTATTTGTACATATTGATATGATAACGGGAATATCATCAAGTCCTATAGCTGTTGATTATATGAAAAAAGAATTAAACCTAGATGGAATTATAACTACTAAAACAAATATAGTAAAAAGAGCAATAGAATTAGACTTAAAAGTTGTTCAAAGATTTTTCTTTATAGACTCAATGTCACTTGATAATGCAATTGAAAGTTTAAGAAGAGTAAAACCTGATGCAATTGAAATCATGCCTGGAGTAATTCAAAAAGTAATAAAAAAAATGAACAAGACATATCCAAACATACCTATAATATGCGGTGGGCTTATAGATAGAAAAGAAGAAATAATAAATGGATTAGCAGCTGGAGCTATGGCTATATCTACTACAGATATAAATATGTGGTAATTAAAAACTTAATAAAAAATTGTGTTATTATGATAAATTGGTTTATTAAATATCTAACGAAGTATTTTATTGACTGGAAAATGTTTTCGTGATAGCATTTAATTAAAATTAATACTGGCTAGAGAGAAGAGAGCCCTATAAAACTATGGGGGCTCTCTGTTTTTTTTGGATTAATTGACTAATTACATGAAAATTTAAAGGAGGTATTTTAGTTGAAAAAGACATTACTAGGAGAGTGCATATCTGAATTTATTGGATCGTGGATTCTAATATTTATAGGATGTGGAGCAGTAGCATCAATGGTTTTAAGCGGTGCAAGTGTTTCCCAATGGGAGATAGGTATAATATGGGGCCTAGCAGTTACAATAGCTATATATGTAACCGGAGCAGTATCAGGTACACATATAAATCCAGCAGTAACTATTGCTTTAGCAGTACACAGAGATTTTCCCAAAAACAAGATATTGCCATACATCATATCTCAAATATTAGGCTGTTTTACAGGAGCTGCAACAGTTTACCTATTGTTTAATAAGTTGTTTACATCCTTTGAGAGTACTCATAATATAGTGCGATCAGGTACAAATGGACTTAAAACAGCTTCAATATTTTCTACTTATCCAAATGCAGCATTAAACTCATTTGACGCATTACTTGTAGAAACATTCATAACTATGTTATTAGTCATTGTAATATTAGCGGTTGGAGAAGAAAAAAATTCAAATAAACCTATGTCAAACTTAGCACCAGTTTTTATAGGTATAACAATAGCTATAATAGGAGCTAGTTTTGGAGTTTTAACAGGATTTGCAATGAATCCAGCAAGAGACTTTGGACCTAAGATGTTTGCTGTTATATCAGGATGGGGAAGTGGTGCACTAGGTCCTAATATGTATTTCTGGGTACCTATAGTCGGACCGATAATAGGAGCAGTTTTAGCAGGATTTGTATTTGATAAAGGAATTAAAAGATATATGAACTAAAAAATACTAAAGGTTTAAATATATAATCATTGGAGGCAAACAATATGAAAAAATATATGATGGCATTAGATCAAGGAACTACAAGTTCAAGAGCTATATTATTTGACAAGGAAGGTAATTTAGTTGCAACCTCACAAAAAGAATTTACTCAATTTTATCCAAAACCAGGATGGGTAGAGCATAATCCTATGGAAATATGGGGAAGTCAAAGTGGTGTAATGAGAGAAGTTTTAGAAACTAATGGTATAAAACCAGAACAAGTTTGTGGAATTGGAATAACAAACCAAAGAGAGACAACTATAATTTGGGATAAAAATACGGGAAAACCAATATATAATGCTATTGTTTGGCAATGTAGAAGAACATCTCAAATATGTGACGAATTAGAAGCTAAGGGATATAAAGAAAAAATAAAAGAAAAAACAGGACTAATACTTGATGCTTATTTTTCAGGAACTAAAATAAAATGGATACTTGATAATGTTGAAGGTGCTAGGGAAAAAGCGGAAAATGGAGAATTATTATTTGGAACAGTAGATACTTGGTTAATATGGAATTTAACTCGTGGTAAAGTTCATGTAACTGATTATTCAAATGCTGCAAGAACTATGCTATATAATATAAAAAAATTAAAATGGGATGATGAAATATTAGAAATGTTAGATATACCAAAGAGTATGTTACCAGAGGTAAAACCATCTAGTTATATATATGGACACACTGATGAACATATGTTAGGAGGAGCTCAAATTCCAATAGCAGGATGTGCAGGAGACCAACAAGCAGCTTTATTCGGTCAAACTTGTTTTGAAGAAGGATGTGCTAAAAACACTTATGGAACAGGATGTTTCATGCTTATGAACACAGGAGAAAAAATGGTTGAATCTAAAAATGGATTATTAACAACTATAGCTTGGGGAGTAGATGGAAAAGTTGAGTATGCTCTTGAAGGTAGTATATTTATTGGTGGAGCTGCTATACAATGGCTAAGAGATGAGCTTAGAATTTTATTTGATGCTCAGCAAAGTGAGTTTTATTCTCAAAGTATAGGCGATACTAATGGTGTGTATGTAGTACCAGCTTTTGCAGGACTTGGAGCTCCTTATTGGGATATGTATGCTAGAGGATGTATTATGGGGCTTACTCGTGGAGCAAATAGAGCACATTTAGTTCGTGCTACATTAGAATCAATTGCATATCAAGTTAAAGATGTATTAAATGCAATGCAAGAAGACTCAGGACTTAACTTAAAAAATCTTAAAGTTGATGGTGGAGCTAGTGCTAATAACTTCTTAATGCAGTTCCAATCAGATATACTAAATGTAAATATAAATAGACCTAAAGTACTTGAAACTACTGCAATGGGTGCAGCATATTTAGCCGGGCTTGCTGTAGGGTTTTATGAAAATAAAGAAGATATAAAAAAATCTGTAGTAATAGAAAGAGAATTTGAACCACATATGAGTGAAGAGAAGAGAAAAGTACTGTATAAAGGATGGAAAAGAGCAGTAGATAGATCACTTTTATGGGCTAAAGAAGATGAAGAATTTGAAAAAGAATTAGCAAGTGTAAAAAATTAATGACAAAGAAAAATGTTTATGATACAATAGAATTACAAAATAGGAAAACGATTTAAAAACATTAAAAATGAAATATTATGGCTAAGAGATGAGAGAGCCTTCTATACATTGTATAGGGGGGTCTCTATTTTTTTTCAAGGAGGCAAAATTATGTATGATATAGCAATAATAGGAGCAGGGATAAGTGGTAGTTCTATAGCTAGAGAACTATCAAAATACAATTTAAAAACTGTAGTAATTGAAAAAGGTGTTGAAGTTTGCCAAGGAACTACTAAATCAAATAGTGCTATAGTACATGGTGGATATGATGCTAAAGTAGGAAGCTTAAAAGCTAAGCTAAATGTCAAAGGTAATAGTTTATACAAAGATTTATGTGATGATCTAGATGTAGATTTTAAACAAATAGGATCTTTAGTTTTAGCTTTTAGTGATGAAGAAATGAAGCATGTAAAAGCTTTATATAAAAGAGGTCTTGAAAATAAAGCAACAGGACTTAAAATATTAAACCGTGAAGAAGTAATAGAGATTGAACCTAATATTAATAAAGATGTAGTAGGAGCTCTACTTTGTGAAAGCGCAGGAATTGTTTGTCCTTTTAATTTAAATATAGCACTTATGGAAAATGCTATGTTAAATGGAGTAGATTTAAAATTAGAATCAGAAGTTGTAGATATAGAAAAGATAGATGATTACTTTAATATAAAAATAAGAAATAAATATGATATAAAAGCTAAGTATGTTATAAATGCAGCAGGAGTTTATGCTGATAAAATAAACAATATGATAGGTGGAGATGAATATTTTATAATACCTAGAAAAGGTGAATATAAGATATTAGATAAGAGTGAAGGTAAAATTGCAAATCATGTTTTATTCCAATGTCCAAGTGAAAAAGGAAAAGGAGTTTTAGTTACTCAAACTGTGCATGGAAATCTTTTAGTTGGACCAAATGCTACAGTTGTTGAAGAAAAAGAGGACATATCAACATCAAGAGATGGAATCAGTGAAATAGTAAACAGTTCAAGAAAAACTATCGAAAATATAGATTTTAGAAAAACAATAACAAGTTTTGCAGGTCTTAGAGCAACTCCAAATACAGGAGATTTTATGATATTTGCTTCAGATAAATGCAAAAACTTTATAAATGTTGGTGGTATAGAATCCCCAGGACTTGCATCAGCGCCAGCAGTTGCAAAATACGTTGTAGAAATTCTTAAAGAAGAAGGTTTAGATTTAAATGAAAAATTAAACTTTAAACCTAAAAGAAAGAAGAACAAACCTTTTATGAAAATGAGCCCACAAGAAAAAGAAGAAATAATAAAAAAAGATCCAAGCTACAAAAAAATAGTTTGTAGATGTGAAAGTGTAACAGAAGGAGAGATTGTAGAAGCTATAAACTCACTATGTGGAGCTAGAACAGTTGATGGAGTAAAAAGAAGAGTAAGACCAGGTATGGGAAGATGTCAAGGTGGATTTTGTGGACCTAAGGTAATAGAAATATTAGCTAGGGAACTTAATATAGATGTTGAAGATGTATTAAAAGACTATGAAAACTCTAATGCAGTAGTAGGAAAATCAAAAGAATTAAGAGGTGAGTTAGTTGAGATATAATGTTGTAGTTGTTGGAGGAGGACCTGCAGGTTTAGGTGCAGCAGTTGAAGCTAAGAGAAATGGTGCAAAAGATGTACTTATAATAGAAAGAGATAGAGAACTAGGTGGTATACTTAACCAATGTATACACAATGGTTTTGGATTACATGAATTTAAAGAAGAATTAACTGGACCTGAGTATGCTCATAAATTTATTGAAATGGTTAAAGAAGAAAGAATAGATTATATGCTAGATACAATGGTTTTAAATATAAGTGAAGATAAGACTATAGAAGCTTTAGGGGAAGAAGGAATAATAAATATACAAGCTGATGCTATAGTTTTAGCTATGGGATGTAGAGAAAGAACAAGAGGAGCAATAGATATACCAGGATATAGACCAGCAGGAGTTTATAATGCAGGTGCAGCACAAAGACTTTCTAACATGGAAGGTTATATGGTAGGAAAAGAAATAGTTATATATGGTTCTGGGGATATAGGACTTATAATGGCAAGACGTATGACCCTTGAAGGAGCTAAGGTAAAAGCTGTAGTTGAAATAAATCCACATTCAAGTGGTTTAACTAGAAATATAGTTCAGTGTTTAGATGATTTTAATATACCTTTAATGCTAAGTACTGGAATAACTCATATAGATGGTAAGGAAAGAGTTAAGGGAGTTACTCTTTGTAAATTAGATGAAAAGAGAAATCTTATAAAAGGAACTGAGGAATATATAAGTTGTGATACAGTTCTTTTATCAGTAGGACTTATACCAGAAAATGAGTTAAGTGTTGAAGCAGGGGTTAATTTAGATACTAAAACTAGTGGCCCTATAGTTAATAATTCTATGGCTACTAATGTAGATGGAGTATTTGCTTGTGGTAATGTTGTCCACGTTCATGACTTAGTAGACTTTGTTACAAAGGAAAGTAAAATAGCAGGTAAAAATGCGGCATTATATTCTTTAAATAAGTTAAATAAAGGTAATGAAGTAAAAACATCTGCAGGTGAAGGGATTATATATGTAGTTCCTCAAAGTGTGAATGTAGATGGTGATGAAGATGTTAACTTATTTATGAGAGTTAGACAAATTTATAAAAATAAAAAGTTAGTTGTAAAAAGTGATTATAAGGTAATTTTAGAGAAGAAGAGACTTCATATGATACCTTCAGAGATGGAAAATATAAAAATTAGTAAAGATTTATTTAAAGATATTAAAGGAAATATAACTGTAAGTGTTGAGGAGGCTTAGTTATGAGAAATATTACTTGTACTGTTTGTCCAATGGGGTGTTCTTTAGTTGTTAGTAAGGTTGATGGTGAATATAAAGTTGAAGGAAATACTTGTAAAAGAGGAGCTAAATATGGAGTAGAGGAAGTTACAAATCCTAGAAGAGTTATAACTACTACTGTTAAATTAAATGGTTCTTATTTGAACTTACTTCCTGTTAAAACTAATGATTCTATTTCTAAAGAGCTTATGTTTGATATTATGAGACTTTTAGATAATGTTGTAGTAAATGCTCCAGTTAATGTTGGAGATATTATAATAAAAGATGTTTTAGGAACTGGAGTAGATGTTGTTAGTGCAAAATTTATGGATAGTTTACATTTAAATGATGGTTGTAATGGTCATGATTTAAAACATTGTATATAATAATAAAAAAACACCTCTACCTCGTAAAACGCGAGGTAGGGGTGTTTTTTATTATAAGTTTTTTTAAAATGATTATAGACATATTTATATAACCAGCAATTTTTAATAAAATTAATTAGAAATTATTTTTTTGAATTCTAATAATGCATCAATTATAAAAAATATACTTCCAATAGTTGCAAGCCATAGAAATTTACCCTTTGAAAAATAAACATATATACATCCTAAAAATAATATAATTCCAATAAATAAAAATAAAGTACATCCTATAGTTTTTGCTATGTTTGAAGTATTATTTTCTAACTTTTTTTTAAGAAGTTCATCTTCTTTAATAAGTTCATCTAAAGATACCTTATAAAAGTCTGATAGTTTAATTAAATTACGAATATCTGGATATGTTTTACCTGTTTCCCAATTTGAGATTGCTTGAAATGAAACAAATAATTCTTTAGCTACTTGAGATTGAGAATAACCTGACTCCGTTCTTAATAATTTTAGTTTTTCTGATATTTCCATTATGATCACTCCTTTAGTTTCCTAAGTTAATTTTATAATATATATTAAAATTTTACACTCAATTATATATTTAATTAAATCAAGTAATACTTGAATTGAGTAATTTAAAAGGATACATATGCATATTTAGGTGAAAAAATTCAATTGGAATTTTAACTATATATATATTCTTTTCCATGGAAATTTTTAGTTTATATACTTTCACTTACTAATCTATACTCTTTAGCAGATTTTATAAAGTGTAAAGTTTTAATTAATACTCTTTAGTTGGTATATATTTACTATAAGTAATTAACATCTAAAAGTATAATAATTATTATATATGGAATAATACTATTGAACTTAATAAAAAGGAGGTGCTAATATGATACATCAATTAAATCAATTAGAATTACAAAATTTACGTCATTTAATCGGTGCTCACTGCACTATTGAGAAAAAGTTAAATGATTATGCTCAAAAATGTACTGATCCTGAGCTAGTACAAATGCTTACAAAAGATGCTCAAGACGCAAAAAATAGTAAAGAAAATTTAATGAAATTTTTAGGATAGGAGGTATATATATGCAAGAAAAAGAAATGATAAGTGATTACCTTAGTAGTATAAATGCAAGTTTAGCTGGATACGGAGGTATAATTGCTCAAACTGAAAATGAACAACTTCGTAAAACATTACAAGATATGAGAGATCAAGATGAGATTCGTCAATATAATTTATTTAAAAAAGCTAAAGAGAAGGGCTACTACATACCAGCTCAACCTGCTGCAGAAAGTGAAGTATCAATAGTAAAACAACAACTTTCTCAAGGATAGTAGATATAGAGTTATAGTATATAAAATCATTAGATTAAATATGCTATAGCTCTATTTAAATTCTAATTTGTTATCATAATTAACAATAATCTATTATATAAATTAAGATAAAAAATACAGTTTTAAAAATTTATAAACTATATTTTAGATTAACTTCTAACATTAGTTACAAAACTATTTATATTTATTATTTTAGTTTATTCTATAAATTTACTCATTCTTAATCTAACTATATAATTTATGCCTATCAATTATTATCCATATTTAATTATAAGTGAATATTAAAAATCAATTATATAAAACCTCCTAATTATCAAAACATATACTCATTTTATCTTATAAATTATTAAAAAACTTTAAAGTAGACTAACATGATTTTATAATGAATTATTATTATAAATATTTTAATCCATAATTAAAACATTTTAGTATTTATTTGAAATTTGATTTATAAAATATGATATACTCAACTCAATAAAGCTTAAGGAGGAATATTATGTTTGGATTAATCATTGGAGTAGGATTTATTATTTTAGGAATAAGTTATATAAATTTAGCGTTTAAATTGAAAAGAACTAAAGATATGAAATTAGTAAAAAACAATATGGTTAAGATTGAGAAGATTAAAGATAAAGAAGGATATATAAATTTTAATTTTAGAATAAGTTTAACAATAGGAATTATAGAAGTTCTTTACGGAATAATTTCTTTACTAGCAAAATATAATAAATCTTTTAATGATGTAGCTTTAATTATGAATATAATTACTATTTTTGCCATATTTGGATATATATATAAAATTATGGTTAAGGCTCCTAAATTTCAAGAATAATAATTATGATATAAAAAAAGAAGTATTAAAAATTAATACTTCTTTTTTTATATTTATATGGTTAGGCTAGAATTATAATTAGTATTAAGTTACTTGAAGTACTTTCCATAAGGTCTGAATTGACTTAGTTCTTCAATAACTTCATCTAAAGGATTAATGCTTTTTTCTATATCTTCACCAATTAAAGTTAATAGATAGTTATAAAGAAGTTCTCCACTTCCATCCATTATAAAACCAGATAGATTTTTATCATCATCACATTCTAAAATTATAGTTATAAGTTTTCCAGTACTTATTTTATAATCATAAGATGAATGATCTATTTCAGGAAAATTTTTATTAAAATGATCTATAGTAATTTCTATTTCTTCTTTTTCTTTTTGAGTTAATAGCTTTTGTATTAAGGTTTCATCAGTTATTTTTAAAATTTTTGAATTATAATTTAAATCTTCTAAAGTTAAATTAGGATTTATCTCTAAAAACTCATCAGTACTAATTTCTGTAGCTTTGAACTCATCGATTAAGTATTTTGAAATATCCTTTAAATTGTGTTTGTTTTGTTTATTCATTGTTATAATCTCCCTTTTGAACTTTTATATATTTATAAATTAGATTTTGATAGAACGTATTTAAATTTAGAGTTTAATTTAGATTTATAACATAAAATAAATATTTTTTACTATTGTATATAAATTGTAGCACAGATATTTAGCTAAAATCAGTATTAAAGACAAAATTGTAATTTATATCTTGGTGCAAGAAACTTAAATCTTAAGCCAAAATAATAAAATATTTATTTAAGTATGGTAAGTTTTATATAAGTTGTAATATCAAGATTTTATAGGGAGGCATTAATGAATAACTCTAAATACTTAAATAGCTTAAAAAATGGACTAGAAATAATATGTACTATAGTTTTGGTAAGAATAGTTGGATATTTTACTGGATTTAAATATTCTTTGTTTGAAGATGGATTAAGTTTTAAATTAATAATTGATTTTTCAATGTGGATAGTACTTTATATATTAGTTTCCACTATTATTGAAAAAATTTATAATTTATTAGATAGATAAAATTCAATAATCTACTTATATAAATTTTAACCTTAAGACTGTATAATATAAATAATGATTAAGCAATTCATTATAAAAAATTATAATTAATTGGGATATATTTAAAGAAGGGAAAAAATATGAGTAGAAAAATAATATTAAATTTGGCAATGAGTATTGATGGATATATAGCCTCAGAAGATGGGGGATTTGACTGGATAGTTGGAGATGGAGACGATAAATTAGATACTAAAAATAAATGGGACTTTAATGAGTTTTTAAAAAATATTGATATAGTAGTTATGGGTAAAAAATGCTATGATCAAAATTTTCATAAGGATTTTAAAGATAAAAAAGTATATGTAGCTACTTCTTGTAGTTTGAAAAATCATGATAATGTATATTTTATAAATGATGATATAGTTAAGAATATTGAAGCAGAAAGAAAAAATGAAGGAAAAGATATATTCTTATTTGGAGGCGGAGTTTTAATTGATAGCTTTTTAAAAGCTGATATTATAGATGAGTATATAATAGGAATAATTCCTACTGTATTAGGAAAGGGAAGACCTTTATTTTTAGGAAATAATCCTAAAATAGATTTGCATTTAGATGAGTATTTTACTGAAAGTGGTATAGTTATATTAAGATATTCAAAAAGATAAATAAAACTCACTATTAAAATTAATGTATTTTAATAGTGAGTTTTTTATTTTATTAAAGTATTATTCATTGATTTGGCTAATAACTGGATTCCCATTCTTATCTAATAAAGGAGTTAAACCACCTGCATAACCTTCCCAACTTAAAAGATAATTAACTCCTGTTTCTCTATCTATCATTACTTTAGATCCTGAAATACCGCCTTCTTTATAAATAACATCAAATCTTTTATCTTTTTTATCAAACATATTTAAGACCCCTTTTTAATTTTAATTATAACATAGTATAAAAAATTGAATAAAAAATAGTTTTTATTAATATTTTAAGATTTTTTATATGAAATTATTTTACTTATATAAAAATAATTAAATGAAAATATTTGTAATTTTTAGAAAATTAGTAATTAACTTTATCCATTTTCAATATACATATAGTAGGTAAGTAAAAGTATGCCTAATGTATTTTTAGGAGGAAAAGTATGCTAAATAAAAAAGATGTACTGAACCTAAGTGATAGGGTTGCTGTTATATCAGGTGCGGCTTCGGGAATTGGACTTGCTACAGCAAAGCTTTTATCAGTTTATGGAGCTAAAGTTATGATGCTTGATATTAATGAAGTTGGACAAGTTGAAGCTGAAAAGTTAAGAAATCAAGGAAGAGATGCAAAGTTTTATAAATGCGATGTAACTTCTTTTGAAAGTTGCAGGAAAGTTATATCTAATATAGAAAAAGATTATAAAAGGATAGACATATTATTTAATAATGCAGGAGTAACAGTTAGAAAAACTGTTGAAGAATTAGAAGAGAAAGAATGGGATTTCGTTCTTAATGTAGGTCTTAAAGGTACATATTTATTATCAAAATTTACTATACCTGTTATGAGAAAAAATGGTGGAGGTAGCATAATAAATACTGGTTCTGGATGGGGACTTAAAGGAGGCGATAAAGCTGCTGCATATTGTGCAGTTAAGGGTGGCATAGTTAATTTAACTCGCGCTATGGCAATAGACCATGGAAAAGACAATATAAGAGTTAACTCTATAAATCCAGGAGATACTGCTACAAGTATGTTACAAGAAGAAGGAAGACAATTAGGGATAGGTAAAGATGAGTTTTTCAAATGTTCAGCATTAGGAAGACCAATAGAGCGAATTGGACTACCTGAAGATATAGCAAATGCAGTGTTATTTTTAGCAAGTGATTTATCAACTTGGATAACAGGAACTGCATTAGTAGTAGACGGCGGGGGAATAGCTTAAATTAATTATTATAAAGGGGGAAAAATAATGTCTATAAAAGGATTAAATTCACATCCATATATTCCAAATTCAGTAAAAGAAGTACAAGATGAAATGTTAAAAGAAATAGGGTTAAAATCTCTAGAGGATTTACACGAAGAGGTGCCTAGCGATATTAAATTAAATAGAAATATGAACTTACCTAAGGCTATTCATTCTGAATATGAACTTAAAACTCATATAGAAAAGATACTTAAAAAAAATAGTACTTGTGAGGATAACTTAAATTTTTTAGGATATGGTTGTTATAAGCACTATGTACCAGCTGTATGTGATGAAGTAAATACAAGAGCTGAGTTTTTAACAGCTTATGGTGGAGAACCATATAACGACCACGGAAGATTTCAAAGCTTATTTGAATATGAAAGTTTAGTTGCAGAACTTGTAGATATGGACGTTGTAAGTGTTCCTACTTTCGATTTAGCACAAGCTGCTTCAACTGCAGTTAGAATGGCTTCAAGAATAAACAACAGAACAGAAGCCTTAGTTCCAAAAACTATACATATGGAACGATTTTTAGTAATGAAAAACTATTGTCATCCAAATGTAGAATTTACTTTTGTAAATTATGATGAAGAAACAGGATTATTAGATTTAGAAGATTTAAAAGTTAAAATGAATGAAAATGTATGTGCAGTTTACATAGAAAATCCATCAGCACTTGGATTTATAGAAACTCAAGGTGAGGAAATATCAAAGATAGCTCATGAAAGTGGAGCTATAAGCATAGTTGGAGTAGACCCTATATCACTAGGAGTACTTACACCTCCAAGTCAATATGGTGCTGATATAGTAGTTGGAGATGTTCAAACTTTAGGCAATCATATGAACTTTGGAGGAGGACAATCAGGATTTATATCTACTAGAGATGAAGAAAAATTCGTTATGGAGTATCCATCTAGGTTATTTGGTATAGCACCTACTGATGTTGAAGGTGAGTATGGGTTTGGAGATGTTGCTTATGATAGAACATCTTTTGGTAACTTAAGAGAAGGTGGAAAAGAATTTGTTGGAACTCAATCAGCATTACTTGGAATAACAGCAGGAGTTTACTTATCCTTAATGGGACCTTTAGGAATGTATGAAGTAGGTCAAACAATAATGCAAAATAGTCAATATGCAGCAAAGAGATTAAGTGAAATTGATGGGGTTAAGTTAAGATTTACATCACCGTTTTTTAAAGAGTTTGTATTAGATTTTAATTCTACAAATAAAACTGTAAAAGAAATAAATAAAGCTTTACTAGAAAAAAATATATTTGCAGGAAAAGATTTAAGTACAGAGTACAAAGATTTAGAAGGATGTGCACTTTATTGTGTTACGGAAATTCACACAAAAGAAATGATAGATACTTTAGTAGAAGAATTAAAAAAAATATTAAACTAATTTAGGGAAAGGATGATGAAACTTGAAAAAAATAGATAGAGATTATAAAGTTAGAAATTTTCACCAAGCAAAATGGGATGAACCTATAATATTTGAATTATCACAAAGTGGAGAAAGAGGAGTTATACCACCTGGTGCAAATGAAGAAGTTAAAAATTTAGTTGGAGATGGCGTTTGCGTATTACCTAAAGGTATGAAAAGAGAGTCTTTAAATTTGCCAGAAATAGCTCAGCATAGAGTTTTAAGACATTACCTAAGATTATCACAACAAACATTAGGTGCTGATTTAAACATAGAAATAGGTCAAGGAACTTGTACAGTTAAGTATAGTCCAAAAATAAATGAAAAATTAGCTAGATTACCTCAAGTAACTGAACTTCATCCACATCAAGATGAAAGTACTACTCAAGGTATATTAGAAATAATGAACAAAACTGAAGAGTATATGAAAGAAATATCTGGTATGGATAGATTCTCATTTCAATCAGGTGGAGGAAGTCAAGCAATAATGACTATGGCCTCTTTAGTAAGAGCCTATCATGATAAAAATGGGGATTCTGATATTAAAGATGAGATAATAACTACTATATATTCACATCCATCAGATGCAGCAGCTCCAGCATTAAAAGGATATAAAATAATAAAAATATTCCCAGATGAAAATGGATACCCAGATTATGAAGCTTTTAAAGAAGCTGTATCTGAAAGAACAGCAGCATTTATAGTTGCAAACCCAGAAGATACTGGAGTATTTAATACAAGAGTTAAAGAATTTACAGATTTAGTACATAAATTTGGTGGACTTTGCTGCTATGACCAAGCAAATGCAAATGGATTACTTGGAGTAACAAGAGCTAAAGAAGCAGGCTTTGATATGTGTTTCTTTAATATACATAAAACATTCTCAGCTCCTCATGGGTGTGGAGGTCCAGCTTGTGGAGCAGTTGGAGTAGTTGAAAAAATAGTTCCATTTTTACCAGCTCCATTAGTAGATTTTAATAGTGATGAAAATAGATATTTCTTAAATTACGATTTAGAAAATAGCATAGGAAAGGTAAGAATGTTTACAGGAGTTCCTCAAGTTGTTTTAAAAGCTTATGCTTGGATGAGAAGTCTAGGAGCAGAAGGACTTTATGAAGTTTCTAAAATAGCTGTTTTAAATAATAACTACATGTTTAAAAAGTTAATAAAACATAATGCAGTAGATGCACCTTATATAAGAGGAAAGCAAAGAATAGAACAAGTAAGATATACTTTAGAAACATTAAAAGAAGAAACAGGAGTTGGTACAGGAGATATACAAAGAAGAATGATGGACTTTGGAATGCATTACTGGACTAGTCACCATCCATATTATATACCTGAACCGTTTACATTAGAGCCAACAGAAACACCATCTAAGGAGGATTTAGATGAATATATTGCTACACTAACTCATGTTATAGATGAAGCATATAAAGATTCATCAATAGCAATAAACGCACCATACAGAAGCAGCATACACAAAGTAGATGAATCAGAATTAGACGACAGTGATAAATGGGCTATAACATGGAGAGCTTACCAAAAGAAAGCTCAAAAATAAAATAAATACCACACTATTAAAGGAGTTGTAAAACCAAAGACAGCGAAGGGGGAAGGCGGTAAGTTTCAGCGACATTTCAAAGCATTTTTCCCGCTTTGGGAGCGAAACTTACCTCATTCCCCTGAGCGACCTAACAATGGTACACAACTCCTTTAACATAAACTAAACTAAAGAGGGGCGATACAGTTGATTAGAATTGGTCTTATAATAAATCCAATAGCAGGAATGGGAGGCTTAGTTGGACTTAAGGGAACTGATGGGGAAGATATACTTAAAAAAGCTATAGATTTAGGCTCAAAGCCAAAAGCATCCCAAAAGGCAAAGGAAGCTTTAAAAGAATTAGAACCTATAAAACATGATATAAAAATAGTGACAGGGCAAGGAAGTATGGGAGAAGATGAAGCAAGAAAGCTATGTTTTAATGTGGAAGTTATAAATGTTGAAAATTCTCAAAATACAACTCAAAGAGATACTATAAATATTTCAAGAGAAATGTTAAATAAGGATATAAAGCTTTTACTGTTTGTTGGAGGAGATGGAACGGCTAGAGATATATATAGTGGAGTTAAGAATAATTTAATTACAATAGGAATTCCAGCAGGGGTTAAAATTCACTCTCCAGTATACGCTATAAATCCAAAGTTTGGAGGTTATTTAGCACTTAAATTCATAAAAGAAGAAATAAAAAAAGTAGAAGAGAAAGAAGTATTAGACTTAGATGAGGAAATGTATAGATGTGGAAAGGTTAATACCAATCTTTATGGATATTTAAAAGTTCCAGTAGAAAAATCTTTTATGCAAAATAAAAAAGCACCAACACCTTTAAGTGAAGAGTCTTCTCAAAAGGCTATAGGATTATACTTAGCTGATAATATGAAAGAAGATATAGTTTATATAATAGGACCAGGAACTACAACTAGAGCTTTAATGGACGTTTTAAATTTAGATAATACACTTTTGGGAGTAGATATTTTAAAAAATAAAAAATTATTGAAAAAGGATGCTAATGAAAGTGATATATTAGAAGCTATAAAAAATCAAAAATCAATGCTTATAATAACCCCAACTGGAGGACAAGGATACTTATTAGGTAGAGGTAATCAGCAAATAAGTTACAAAGTTATAAATGAAATAGGAAGAGAAAATATAATAGTTGTATCTACCTTGTATAAGTTAAAAAGTTTAAACTTTAAGCCACTTTATGTAGATACTTCAAATGAGGAAACTAATAAAAGGTTAAGTGGCTATACAAAGGTAGTTGTTGGTTATAAAGAAGAAATAATGTATAAAATTAAATGTTAAAATAATATTTAATTTATATATAAAATAAAAAATATGTACAAACACTCTTTTTGAGAAAAACACGAACAAAAATTGTCAAAAAATAAAAAATGTTGTTGATATATACGAATGGATATGGTATATATATTAATATAACGTACGAATAATTATAAAAAATAATTAATGTTCGTAAAAAAATGACAAAAAGGGTGGAATTATATCATGAAAAAGTTAATAGGAATTTGTACAGTGTTATTATTAATATCAGTTACTATGTTTGTGGGATGCACTACAAAGGCAGAAGTAAAAGATGACAAGGTTTTAGGAGTAATAGGTGCAATGGAAGAAGAAGTAGAAATTTTGAAAAAGAAAATGGATATAAAGGAAACTAAAAAAGTTGCAGGTATGGAATTTTATGAAGGAACTATGGATGGAAAGAATATAGTATTAGTTCGTTCAGGAGTTGGTAAAGTAAATATGGCAGCATGCACTCAAATATTAATAGATGAGTTTAAGGTATCTGCGCTTGTTAATTCTGGAGTTGCAGGAACTATGGATACTAAGTTAAATCAAGGGGATATAGTAATATCAACAGATGCAGTTCAACACGATTTTGATACGACTGTATTTGGAGATCCGTTAGGGGAAATATCAAGACTAGGTATTACTTTCTTTAAAGCTGATAAAGATATGATAGATACTGCTAAAAAAGCAGCTAAAAATGTTTCAGGACTGCATATAACTCAAGGGCGTGTTGCTTCAGGAGATCAGTTTGTAGCTGGTGGAGAAGTAGCAAATAGAATAAAAGAAAACTTTGGAGATGTAGCAGCAGTTGAAATGGAAGGGGCTTCAATGGCACAAGTTGCTTATCTAAATAAAGTACCATTTGTTATACTTCGCTCTATATCAGATAAGGCAAATGGAGAAGCTGATTTATCTTATGAAGAGTTTTTACCAATAGCTGCAAAAAATGCTAGTACGTTACTTGAAGAATTTATAAAGCTTTATTAAAACTTATACGTACTTAGGTATAGCTATATAAATAGATGTAAAAATAGGGAAGCTATTTTAGCTTCCTTATTTTTATTTAAGCTTTATTTATGAAAAATTAAAGTGTAGAAATAAACAAGACACTTAAGGTTAGTGGCTTTCAAATTATATACATGTGAAAAAATATATAAAGAAATTTATAAAAATGAAAATTAAAAGAATTAATAAATTTATAAAAAATATACATAAATACTTAAAAATAAAAAGTAATTTAGTTAGATTACGAAATAAAAATTTGTTAAAAGATTATAAATATTAAAATTTAGAAGGTAAAAAGGGAAACCGTATTCTTTAAAATATTGTATATAAAGACAAAATATGATAATATTTACCATGACATAAGAAGAAGTAAAGGGGGCATAAGGGGAAAACGTTAAAAATGATTTAAAATAATAGTGTTATTATATTAACGCTATAAAAGCATCATCTAAGTCGATTACATAAGGTCATCAAAGTTAATATTCTTAATTAGAAAGGATCTGAGTTTATGAGTACAACAGTGGGAAAGAAAAGAAATAAGTATCCTTTAGGATTTTATTTCTGTGCAACGACATTCTCATTTGAAAGAGCTGCGTATTATTCAGCTAAGTTTTTAATTTATGTATTTCTTACAGCTTCAGTTGTAAAGGGTGGTTTAGGAATTGGTAAAGGAGAAGCTGCAATGATGCAGGCTAATCTTGTTGCATTTACATATCTTTCACCAATAATTGGTGGTTATATATCAGATAAATGGATAGGTGCAAGATACACTATACCTTTTGGTATGTTTGTTATGGCAGTTGGGTATTATTTTGGTTCCATTGCAACTTCAACTACAATGATTAATATTATGATAATTTTAGTTTCTATTGGTACAGCTTTCTTCAAAGGAAATGTTTCAGCTGTAGCTGGTCAATTATTTGATGACCCAGAAGAATTGGACTCAGCCTTTTCAGTTCAATATTCTTTTGTAAATATAGGTTCTTTCGTAGGAACTATAGCAGTTGGGGTATTATATCTTAACATTTTTGCACATAATGGAGTATTAGGATTTTCTCAATCATTCTTTGTTGCTGCTATACTTTGTGCAGTTGGTGGTATATGGTTTATGATAGGCTGGAGATTCTTAGGTAATGCAGGTAAAAGACCTTTTAAAGAAGGATTAGTTGATGAAAAATCAGATTCTACAGAAGAAAAGAGACCTTTAACTCATATTGAGAAAAAAAGAGTTTGGGCTATAATACTTGTATCATTATTTTCTGTATTGTTCTGGGTATTTTGGTACTTAACTTATGTTGCAGTTTATGATTATGGAGCTGCATATGTTGACCTTAATGTTGGTGGGTACAAAGTTCCGCTATCTTGGTTTGACTCTTTAAACAGTTTAACTTGTATAGCTTTAGGACCAGTTCTTGCAGCACTTTGGTTAAAACTTTCTCAAAGACCACAAGGGGATTTAAGTTTATTTAAAAAGATAGGTTTTGGATTTATATTTTTAGGATTGGCATTCTTTATGCTTGTTGGAGCTGAGTTTTCAAGAGGAATAGGGGCTCCAGATACTGTTAAGGCTAGCATACTTTGGATAGTTGCATTTGGTGTATTATTAAGCTTAGGAGAAATGTTCTTCTCACCACTTGGAAACTCATTTGTAAGTAAGTATGCGCCTAAGAAAATGTTAGCTGTTTTAATGGGTGTATGGACAGTTGCTACATTTATAGCAGGTAAGAGTTATGGTTGGATTTATAACTTTACATTACAATTTAACATGATAAAAGTTTATATTACTATACCAATAATATTATTTATTGCAGCTATACTGTTATTTGTATTTGATAAAAAATTAAGCAGTCTTGTTGAAGGTGAAGATGAAAAATCAGAAGAAAAGGTTGCTTAAACATTAAAAAGTCTTTAGGTATTTTATCTAGGGACTTTTTTATTAAATGTTTATATGTATGTTTATCGGATATACTTTAATTATAAATAGAATAAGCAAGATTTGAGATTATAAAGTACTATTTTATTTAATAGGGAATATATTAATTTTAAAGGAGTGCTTAGTTATGGATACTTTAATAAATATTGGAATAGTTATTTCAGATTTTATATTAACTGCATTTTCAGGCGATGAATGGAAAAAGATTAGAGATATGGGTAAGAAAAGATTAAAAAATAATTAAATATTTATATTTAAAAGAATAATGTTAAAACATTATTCTTTTTTTATTGAATAGTATTCAAGTTTTATTAACTTATTTGTGACTTCCCCTCGATTGTATAGAGAAATAACTTAACTTATAATTAAGTTATAAATCAAAGAAAAAGGGGACTTAAAATTTTGAATATTGGAGATAAAATACTTAATTTAAGAAAAGAAAAAAATATGACGCAGGAACAATTAGCAAGTACGATTGGAATTTCAGCAGGGGCTGTATGTAAGTGGGAGACAGGAAAGTCAATGCCAGATATTTTAATGCTTTCG
The DNA here is from genome assembly GCF_000953675.1 of Paraclostridium sordellii. Taxonomy (NCBI): domain Bacteria; kingdom Bacillati; phylum Bacillota; class Clostridia; order Peptostreptococcales; family Peptostreptococcaceae; genus Paraclostridium; species Paraclostridium sordellii. The sequence continues at coordinate 965,171 of NZ_LN679998.1, forward strand.
CCTTTGGCCAGAGCTTTAGAAACATCTATAGATGATTTACTATCATTTAAAGAAAATTTAACGGATTTAGAAGTGAGAAAAATAAAAAAAGATTTAACAGATATATTTTTATATAAAGGATATTCTTATGGAGAAAATGAATGTAGAAAGTATTTAAGTGATTATCCTAATAATGTGTATCTTAAGTTACAAGTAGCTGAATTGATTCAAATGTATGGGATGCTTGGACTTAAAGAAGATGAAGAAGAAATAATGAAGGAAAGATTAAAATATAGTTTAAAATTACTTAATGAAGTTGTAAAAAGTCAGGATAGTAAGTATGTATTTATAGCTTTGTTTTCAATAGCTGGAATTCATATGATGCTTGAAAATTATAAGGAAAGTGAAGATGCATTAAAAGAATTATCTAATTCTTTTATAGACCCAATGCCAATATACACTGTTGTTTTAAATGCTCAAGGAAAAAGTGAAGAAGCTAAAACACTTTGTGAACAAATGCTTTTAAAATATTTAAACAATAGCATAAGCATGTTAGCTACTTTATCAAAAATAGATAGGGAAGTTTGTAAAAAAGATTCTTTATTTTTCTTAGATGCAATTTGTAAAATTGAAGATGAGTTTGGGGTAGGACTTGGCTCTGGAATTTATGGTAAATGTAGATTGTTTTTAAAAAATAATGAACTTAAAGATGCTTCAATTTGGTTTAAAAAGTATGTTGAAAAACTATTAAATACAGGATATGATTATAAAAATAATAAGTATTTTAAAGATATTAAACTAGAAGTAGATGAAAGCGGACAAAGTCTTATAAGGAAAAACCTATACAAATCTCTTATAAATGATTCTGATTTGAAAATTTTATCTGGAATTAAAGATTATGAAAATGCTATAAAATTATTAAAAGATAATATTTAGATATTAATATGAAGAGCTATGGTATTTATTAAAACTTTATATAAAATAATAAATGTAAGCAATATAGAAGGGAAACTAGTTAAAATGATAAGAAAGTTAGAAAATAAAGATATAGATAAAATAATGGATATATGGTTAAAAAGCACAATAAAAGCTCATGATTTTATAGAAGAAAAATATTGGAAAGATAATTATAATACAGTAAAAAATATATACATACCTATGGCTGATAGCTTTGTTTATGAAGGTGATAATGGTGTAAAGGGATTTATAAGCATTATAAACAATGAATTTATAGGTGCATTATTTGTTGATATAGATAATCAAGGTAGTGGAATAGGAAAGAAATTAATAGACTTCGTAATGCATAAATACAATCATTTAAGTTTAGCAGTGTATAAAGAAAACAATAAATCAGTAGATTTTTATATAAGTAGAGGATTTAAAATAATTAAAGAACAATTAAATGAAGACTCTGGATATGAAGAATATATAATGGAAAAAAGTATTTAAAAATATAAGGAATTCAAAGGCTATACTAAAGAACTTAGTACAGCCTTTAGTTTTTGCTAAGATGAAATTTTTTTTTAGATAATCTTTAAATTGAAATTTTGTTTTTGATAATTCGCTTAAAACTTGGTCTATTCCTTTTTCAGAATCAAACCAATTATATCTACTAATATCGTCAACATCAGATGGACAGATTAACAACTTGGTATTAGGATAAGCACATTTATAGTATAAAAAGCAACGTCTTGCATGAAAGCTTTTACAACATATAATAGCTTTTGAAATATTTAATCCAAGTGTATCTGTTATTTTACGAGAATTGAAGGCATTTTCATATGTATTTTGAGCACAATTTTCTTTTAAAATTGAATTTTTATCAACACCATTTTTTAATAATACATCTTTTGAAAAATCCCATTCTGTTATATAAATACCATTGTATAAATATGACTTTGATGATGGTTTAGTAAAGTGATTTCTAGTTGTACTGTATTTTCCTGATGGTAGTATTAGTGAAGCATAGTTATTTTTAAAAAGGCTTGCTGCATTTTCTGATGGTTCGGGAAATGAACCTCCAGGTATAAATATAATATCCGACTTTTCAGGTTCATCTTTAAGAAATATAAAATTTGTAATGTTAGTTACTGTTTCTATAATAATCACCTTCTAGTATTTTTGACTATAATTTCATTATACATATTCTAAGTGATAAAAATCTATATATTACTTTATTTTTTTATATAGTTTTTGTAGATACTTGCAGGGTATATAAATATATATGATATAGCTAAATTATATAGGGTATATAGTAAATATTAATAAGCTGAGTGTAATCAAATATGATTAAAATATTTCTTGTGGTTAAAAAAGTGATTTTAGCTATAAGAATTATTTTAAGGCTAAGAATTAATATTGGAAATAAAGGTAAAGTTGAGAGGAGCAAGAAAGATGGAAAATTTAAAAGGTGAGATAATTAGAGAAAATGAAGATGATATAGTAATTCATTTAAATCATATATGTAAAAGTGGAAAAATATTTTATAAAGACAATTTAGATAGTAAAGATATATGTTTAATGGATTTTATAAATACAGATATAATTAAATTTAAAGACCCAAAGCCTGAAAATAGAACTTTTTACAAGATAGTTTCAGGAGATGAAGAAATCACTTTAGCAGAGAGAATAGTTCCATTAAAAAACTTTAGTAATTTTAGAGATTTAGGGGGATATGAAACAAAAGATGGAAGAAATGTTAAATGGGGATTATTTTATAGATCAGAGGACCTCTCAAATTTAAAAGGTGAGGATTTAAAATATTTTGAAAGCCTAGGTATAAAATATGTTCTAGATTATAGATCTAGAGATGAGGTTTTAAAAAATCCTGATGTTGAAGTAAAGTCAGTTAAAAATATCAATATATCAGGTATGAACTTAGGTGGAAATGACAATTTGGATATGACAACTTATGTAGAGGGGATATTATCAGGAAATAAAATTGATATTAATCCAGAAGAATTATTAAAACAAGGTTATAAAAATATGCCTTTAGATAATCCGGCTTATAAAGCGTTATTTAAATTATTTAAGGATCCTAAAAACACTGCTATACTTCAACACTGTACAGCTGGTAAAGATAGAACAGGAGTAGGATCTGCCTTAATTTTATTAGCACTTAATGTTGATGAAGAAACAGTAATAAAAGATTATTTGGAAAGTAATGATAATAGAGAAGGTTTAAATAAGAAGATAATTAAAGCTTGCAAAGATTATATAAAAGATGAAAAAACAAAACAAATGATAGAAGGTATATTAGGAGTTAAGGAATCATTTATAAAAGCTAGTTTAAATTCAATAAAAGAAAAATATAGAACTTATGAAGAATACTTTGAAGCTGAATATGATTTAGGAAAAGAAGAGTTAAATAAATTAAGAGATACTTACTTAAATTAATTTATAAAAATGGCACTTGTAAAATTACAAGTGCTATTTTTATATTATTTAAATAGTTTTTTATATTTCATAGCTATATTAAAAAAAAATAAAAACATATTGAAAAACGATATGGGATATACTACTATTATATTATAAACTAATAAAGGAGGTTTGGTTATTGAAAAATAATTTGGCAAAGAGGGCACTTACTACTTTAATAACGATTATAACATTTGTTTTAGGGGTAGCTCTTATAATAAGTGTTTTTGCAGGAATACCATATATTCTTGAGAATATTGGTAATTTTAAAGATATAACATCAGCATTAAGCTTTTTTATTTTAGGAATTACTTTTTTTATAATTTTAATTCTATTATTAGAGATAGCAAGTAGTTCAAAGAATAGTATATTTATAAGTGAAAATGTAAAAAGGTTTAGATTCATAGGGTATATGCTATTTGTAAATGGAATAAATGAATATATAACTATGTTAGTTAATGGAGTATCAGGTATTAGTATTTTTGACTTAGCTCCTGGAATTTTTATTACTATTGGAATGGCAGTATATTTTATAGTAGCTCTTATATGCTTTGTAATATCTGATTCATTTGATGAAGCCATAAGAATAAAAGAAGACAACAACCTTACTATATAGCTAAGATTTTTACTTACTTAAATTTTGATTGAAATTTCAAAGATATCAAGAAAATTAAATATATATTATATAAAAAGAAGTAAAGATAATTAGCTACTTATCTTTACTTCTTTTTATATAAACACAGAGTAAATTTTTGATTAAAGCACGAACATTAAATACATTAAGGGTAAGGCTTTTCTATAATCTTTTCCTACTACAAGATAAGCAGAACCATAAAGAAATCCTCCAAAAGCAGATAATAATCCAACGGTAATACTACCTTTTGATACTATGTGCATAAGCCCCCATGTTAAAGCAAGAACAATACCACCGTAAGGAATAGTTTCGTTCTTAAACCACTTTTCAAAAGCTTTTTGTGCAAAAATTACAATTAAGGTAATTAAAAAGACTTCAAAAAGATAATATATATACTGGAAAATAAATTTTAATACTCCTAATCTTTGAAACTCTAAAATAGGCTTAAATCCTCCCCAGTCTATGTAATGAGATGCAATAGATACAATTAAGCATAAAACTATTCCTACATATTGCAAGCCTTTTAGCTTGATTTTGTTTTCTAATAAGTCAAAGCCATACTTTTTCTTTGCTAAATTTATAAGAAAAATTCCTACAATTAACCATATTATACAGATAACCACCCAGTGAAGAAGATTTTGCATAGTTGTATAAGTTTCTAAAGATAAGCCAAATAAAGGCTCTATAATTCCCACTAAAATAAGCTCTAAACCTATCCCTGCAAATGCATACAAAGAAAGGTATAAATAATCTAATCCTGTGATTTTCTTTTCCATCTCTAATCAATAGCCCCCAATATCAAATTTTTGTTTATAATTATAATCCTGTTGCTAATTATAGCAGAGTTTTAAGTCGTAGTCATTTTCTTTATGATTTGGTCAAATACTTATTATTTTATGATTTATGAAGAGTGTTAAAGAATTGATGAAGTACAAGTTCTGGAGAAACCATCGGATAATAAGTATAGGGTAATTAAGCAGAAATGAGATAATATTCTGTTTTATAGGTTTTGTTATATTAAGGTTCATTCAATCGTAGTAAATTATTGGTAAGTACAGTGTTTATGGGGATAATCTATAATTCTAGTTATTTTTATATGGGAAAATTAAATCTATATGTTTTATAAATAGACAAATTATAACATTTTTTAAAAATAATTATCTTTATGTAACAAAATCAGTAAAATTTCAATAAAATATACAGAGAGTAAATTTATATATTCTCACAAGCTTTAATCAAGGAGGTATTAAATGCCTAAAAAAGTATTTTTAGATCCAGGTCATGGAGGAAATGACACAGGTGCAATTGGAGTTAATAATTTATATGAAAAAGATATAGTACTTCAAGTTGCAAAGAAAGTTGAAGAATTACTAAAAAAACAAGGATTAGAAGTTAAATTAAGCAGAGATATTGATAAAACATTGGCGTTAAAAGATAGAACTGATATGGCAAATTCGTGGAAAGCAGACTGTTATGTTTCTATACACTGTAACGCTTTTGATGGTAATGCAAAAGGTATAGAGACCTATTCTCTTAATGAAAATACATCAAATTTAGCAAGTGATATTCATAGTGAATTGTTAAACACAAAAGCTTATACTGTAAATAGAGGAACTAAGACAGCAAACTTTTATGTGCTAAGAAATTCTATTATGAGAGCTTGTTTGGTAGAAATGGCATTTATAGATAATGTAGAAGATGTTAAAATACTAACTCAAAGACAAGATGATTTAGCAACAGGAATAGCTAAAGGTATATGTAAATACTTAAATGTAGAATATAAACCACAATCAACACAACCTCCAGTAAATCCTCCTGTAGTTGATAGCAAAACATTTTATAGGGTAGTTTGTGGTTCTTATAATAATAAGGTTTATGCAGAAGAAAAATTAGAAGAGTTGAAAAATTTAGGACAAAAAGATGTTTTTATAACTATTTATGAAAAAGAATAGTTTTATATAGATTTAAGTGATAGGTTATTATTAACCTATCACTTTTTAATTGAAAAACAATCTTTTAAATTAGTAAAAGGTATTAGTAGGCATTTAAATAAAAATAAAGTTCCCTCTCTATTTAATTTAGCATTTCTTTTTCTTTTTTCCTGTGATTTATATAAAAAATCAAAAGTATTATCCATAATATTTTCTAATTTATGCATTAAAAACCTCCGAAATTATAAAAATTTATATATTTATTAAGTAAATTGTAGTTTAACTGAAAGTAAAAAGCTATTAATATATTGCTTTTAGTTTGTGTATTAGTAAATACAAGCACTTTTTAAAAAATTTATTAATAATATGATAATAAATAAGAACTGTTTTATTTATTATTTAAAAGGGGGAAATATATGAAATATTATGTGAAAACACAAGATGGAACTAGGATATTTGTTGAAGATATAAATAATAAAGGGAAAAATATTATACTATTTGTTCATGGGTGGCCATTAGAACATAATATGTGGGAATATCAGGTAGAGAGACTAATAAGAAGAGGTCACAGATGTATAGCAATAGATCTTAGGGGGTATGGAAAATCAGATAGACCAGAGTCTGGATATTATTATGATATTATGGCAAGAGATATTATGGATGTTTTAAATGCACTTAATTTAAGAGATGTTACATTAGTAGGACACTCTATGGGAGGGGCAATATGTATAAGATATGCATCTAAGTATAAATCAGAAAGACTTTCAAATCTTGTATTATTAGGAGCTGCAGCACCAGCATGGACAAAACAAGGTGAATGGGATTATGGATATACTAAAAGTCAAGTGGATGAACTTATAAAGCAAGCTAATAGTGAAAGACCAAAGATGATTGAAAATATCAGAGATCAGTTCTTTTATAAATATGTTCCAACAATAGTAGGGCAATGGTTTTATGATTTATGTATAAGTGCAGGAGGATGGGCAACAGTTAACTCTTTAATGGCGTTAAGAGATGAAACCCTATTTGATGATTTAAGAAATATAAGTGTTCCAACTTTAATATTACATGGAACTCATGATTTAGTATGTCCTTTTGAGTTTGCTGAATATATGAATACAATGATTACAAATTCAAAATTAGTACCACTTATAGAAAGTGGTCACGCGCCATTTTATGATCAAAAAGATGAGGTTTCAGATGAAATTAATAAATTTACAAAAAAGATTTAAGAATTTTTTAAGGTTAATATAAATTTAATTTAAGTTTCCTATTTTAATATATAGCTATAACACAAATGAGGAGAGAAAATTTATGAAAATAAAATTATATAAAAAATTAGCTATTATATTAACTATATCTTTAGGAATATTTGGTATGGTTGGATGTGAGGCATCTAGTAAAGTAGGAAATTTAAACAATGTAGTTTCTGAAAAATTATATACGACAGATGATATAAAAAAAGAAATAAAAACCTCTGTAAAACACCTTACATCAGAGTCACTAAAGCTTACAATGAATTTTTTTAGTAATCCAAATTTTACTAGAAAAGATTTATCAAATTTTAAAAATATTTATAAAACAATTGAAAATGATAAAAAAGTTTTTGAGGAGATTTCAAAAAAAGCTGATTCAATAAAAAGTAAAGATTTAGTTTCGGATATAGTTGATTCCTATAAAAAAGTTGGTAAGTCTATTAATAAATTTATAGATGAAGTTCAAAGAGATGAAGAAAATAGTTATGCAAAGTCTGTAAATGACATAGTTGTTGAAATAGGTAATGTATATAATGCTTATAAATATATAAAATAATCTTAAAAGGCATATTTAAATATGCCTTTAATTTATTTACATAAATTTAAATTATATAATAGTTATTAATTTATATGAAATATATGCATATATAAGTCAATAAATAGGGAAATATAAGTTTGATATAAATTTCAAAAGGAGTGCTTGATATGAAATCATTAAGAAAGGTAATTTATATAGCTCTTATATTTACTGTAATAGGAACTAGCTTTTTATATGCAAATGATAATAGTGTAAATGATTGTTTGTTTATAAAAGATATGAAAATAGAACAAGAAAATGAATTTATAAAAGTATCTATAAAATATCCAGTTTTATCAATAAAAGATAATTGTAAAAATGATATTTATAGGGAGAATATTGAAAGAATCAATAAAGATATATCAAATACTGTAACTAACTTTAGTGATAGAATAAAAAAAGAAGCTATAGAATATAAAGAAAACAATAAAAAGGGAAAATATAAATATAAGTATGAAGCCTATGTAGATTATGATATTGGTTATAATAAAAACAATATAATTAGTATACCTATAACAATGTATGAATTTACAGGAGGAGCACATGGATTTACCACTTTAAAACCTTTTAACTATAATTTAAAAACAGGAGAGCCTATAAAGTTAAAAGATATGTTTAAAGATGATGTAGATTACAAAGACATTATAAATAAACATATAAATAAAGAAATCGATAAAAATAAAGATGTGTATTTCCAAGGAGAAGATGGTTTTAAAGGTATAAGAGATAATCAAACTTTTTATATAGACAATGATGGAATAGTAGTTTACTTTGGACTATATGATATTGCTCCATATAGCACTGGGATTCCTAAGTTTAAACTTACATGGGATGAAATAGAAAAGTATCTTAATCTACCAATTATATAGATAAAAAAATATATTATTAATCTAATTAAAAGTACTAGTATTTAATAGATATTAGTGCTTTTTATATAAAAATAAAAAATTAATACATTTGTAACTAGGGTTACGTAAATTTACTTATACAGGGTGTATATTAAGAGTACAAGATATAAGATTAATAAGTTGGAGGTAATCACTATGTTAAATATAAATAATATTAAGTTAAATCCTATTAATGTTAAAAGTTTAGATACTAACAGAGAAATATTAGTTCAAAATGAGAAGTTTAAAACAGTTTATTTTGAATTTGAAAGTGGTAAGGGGTTACCAAACCATACTCACAATGGATATGCTGCTATTTATGTAGTAGATGGTAGTGTAGATATTGAATTTAAAAGTGGAGAAAAGTTTGAATTAAAACAAGGAGATTTTCTACCTTTTGATGCTAGAGTAGAACATAATGTTATAGCTAAGGAAATTAGTAAAGTTTTAGTTATAATATCACAGCCACTTTCTTAAAAAAGCTTATGAATATTAAAGATAGTATTTAGAGAAAATATTACTAAACTTTTATGGTTATAGACATTAATATATAAGAAATAATAGCTTTTAAAGATAAAATAAGAATAGACAAATTTATATAAAAATCAAAGGAGAGTTAAATAATATGATAACTAAAGATACAATAATAGCAGATATAATAAAAATGAAACCTGAGGCAGTTGAAATACTTGTGGGATATGGAATGGGATGTATAGGATGCCCTTCAGCTCAAATGGAAAAATTAGAACAAGCATGTGAAATACATGGTCTTGATTTAGAGAAAATTTTAAAAGAATTAAATGAAGCATAGAAATTAAAGGACTATCAACTGGATTGATAGTCCTTTTTTTATTAAAAAATTAAACGTAACCTATGTTACAGAGGATTTTAAGTATTAATTATACAATGTGTATATGGAAAAACATTAGATTAATTAAATCGGAGGTAAAAATCATGGAAAATAAGATGTTTTGTTTTCAATGTCAAGAGACAGCAGGATGCACAGGATGTACAAAATTCGGTGTGTGTGGAAAATCACCAGATTTAGCAAGAATGCAAGATCTTTTAATATACACAACTAAAGGACTTTCAGAAGTAACGACTAAACTTAGAAATGAAGGTCAACTTATAGATGCACAAGTTAATAACTTAATAACTATAAACTTATTTACAACAATAACAAATGCAAACTTTGATGATGAAGTATTTTATGAGAGAGTAAAACAAACATTATCAACAAAGAGAGAACTATTAAATAAATTAAGTAATAAACAAAATTTATCAGAAGCGGCTTTATGGGATGCATCAACTAAAGATGATATAAACGGAAAAATGGGAATCTTACAAAAGATAAAAAATTCTATATTTGCAAGTAACGAAACTGATAGCAAAGTAAGAGAATTATTAGATGAAAAATCTACAAAAGTAGGAGTTTTAGCTACTAAAGATGAAGATATTAGAAGTTTAAGAGAACTTATAATATATGGATTAAAAGGTATGTCTGCATATATGAAGCATGCAAATGCATTAGGATATGATAGTGAAGAAGTAAATGCATTTATGCAAAAAGCATTAGCAGATACATTAAATGATAAATTAACAGTTGAACAATTAGTTGGATTAACTCTAGAAACTGGTAAAGTTGGAGTAGATGCAATGGCTTTACTTGATAGTGCAAATACTGGAACATACGGTCATCCAGAAATAACTAAAGTTAATATAGGAGTTAGAAATAACCCAGGAATATTAGTTTCAGGACATGATTTAAAAGACTTAGAACTATTATTAAAACAAACAGAGGGAACTGGTATAGACGTATATACTCATTCAGAAATGTTACCAGCTCATTACTATCCAGCATTTAAAAAGTATTCTCACTTTGTAGGAAATTACGGTAATGCTTGGTGGAAACAAAAAGAGGAATTTGAAAGTTTCAATGGACCAATATTAATGACTACAAACTGTATAGTACCTCCAAAAGATAGTTATAAAGATAGATTATATACTACTGGAGCAGCTGGATTTACAGGATGTACTCATATAAAAGGTAATTCAGAAGCTGATAAAGACTTCTCAGTAATAATAGAACATGCTAAAAAATGTAGTGCACCTAAAGAAATAGAAACTGGTGAGATAATAGGTGGATTTGCACACAATCAAGTATTTGCACTTGCAGATAAAATAGTAGATGCTATAAAAACTGGAGCAATAAAAAGATTCTTTGTAATGGGTGGATGTGATGGTAGAGCTAAATCTAGAAACTACTATACAGAATTTGCTAAAGCAATTCCACAAGATACAGTAATATTAACAGCAGGATGTGCTAAATATAAATATAACAAATTACCATTAGGAGATATAAATGGAATACCTAGAGTTTTAGATGCAGGTCAATGTAATGACTCATATTCACTAGCATTAATCGCTTTAAAACTTAAAGAAGTATTTGAATTAGAAGATATAAATGATTTACCAATATCATTTAACATTGCTTGGTATGAGCAAAAAGCTGTAATAGTATTATTATCACTATTATACTTAGGAGTTAAAAATATCCATTTAGGACCTACACTTCCAGCTTTCTTATCACCAAATGTAGCTAATGTTTTAGTTAAGAACTTTGGAATTGGTGGGATAACTAATGTTGAGGATGATTTAAAAATGTTTTTAGGACAATAAAATAAATTAAAAATAAAAAGGTATGCAATTTGCATATCTTTTTTATTTTTATATTTTAAATTTTTAACTTAAAATAAATTTAGATTAGAAGGTGTTGATAGTTGAAATTATATATAATGTTGTGGTATTATCCTCATATGAAAAGTTAGAACTTAAAATATTGTTAAAGTAAAAAATATGGAGGTGAATTTTAAAAATATAAAAATATAGGGGGATAAGGTGGAGGTTTTTCAAAGAGTTATCAAAAATAATTATATATTTTTATCTATAGCAATTACTAGTATAGCACTTGTTTCACTTGTATACATAAGTTCTAATAAAGATATAGTTGATACAGATATGTATTTAAAAAACGGAAGATGGATAGTTCCATTAAAAGAAGGTAAGTTAGATGATGGTATAATGGATAAACTTACAGTAAATGAAGAGTTAGATATACCTAGGATATTGTATAAAATGGCTAGTACAATGATAATTCCAGCTGATGGAAAGATTAATGATACTATAGAGATAAATAAAGCAAATCTTGAAGCTTTTCAACAAGGAATTTATAAATATTACTTAAATACTTATAGTACGGAAAAATTCTATTTGGAAAGTGGAGTGTATAAAGTTGTAAACAGTTGGATGGAAGGGGATTTTACCAATTGTGTAGAGGTTTATAATGATTGTATACAAGCATTAAATATAAAAAGTGGTAAAGCTATAGGTTTAGATTTTAGAAATGAATATTAAAAGCCAACTAAATTTTGTGGCTTTTTTTAGGATTATATGTAAAGCTAACTTGACATTGTGATTTTAAAATACTAATATTATAATATGTAAAGTTAACTTTACATAAGAAGTAAAGGAGTATACTATTTATGAAAAATAGATTAGAAGAGATTAGAAAACAAAGAGAAATTACTCAAGAAGAACTTGCAAATGTTTTAGAGGTTTCCAGACAGACTATTAGTTCATTAGAAAAAGGGAGATATAATCCATCTATTATTTTAGCATTTAAGATTGCAAGATACTTTGATATGGCAATAGAAGATATATTTATATATGAGGAGGAGTAAGATGAAAAAAGATTTATTATATGTAGGGATAGGATACTTTGCATTTGGGGTTATACTTATGTTATTTGGAATCTTTGGATCTTCATTTGGATATGAAAGTTTTTTATGGGGAATGGTTGGAGGTTGTATAGTTCCTGGGATAATGATGATATCAAAATATATATACTGGTCTAGACCAGAAAATAAAGAAAAATATGAAACTAAGTTGAAAAATGAGGAAATAAATAGAAATGATGAAAGAAAAGTAATGTTAAGAGATAAGTCAGGAAGAATTACTTATGTAATTTCTTTATGTGCTCTATTTATTATAACTTTTGTATTTACTATACTTAAAGTAGATACTTTTGTAATAGTTACTTTATGGATATTATTAATTTTTATGTATGTTTGTGGAGTAGTTGTATTTAATATTTTAAGTAAGAAATTGTAATTTAATTTATTAAGTTATAAGTTAAAATTATACTTATATTAAAAAAGGGCTAAAGTTAGCCCTTTTTATTATTAAGAATTATTTCTAATATAAATTTTCAAAGCTTTAATTAATAATATAAGTGCATAAAATCCTAAACTTAATACTCCTAATACCAAACAAATTTGAACAAAGGCTAATAAAACTAGAAAAAATTGTATATCCACTAAGTATCCCCCTTAAAAGTTATCTCTTAGAGAATTATATCATTTTAATTGTATTTATGAATTTAAAATTTGCAAAATTTAGAAAATAGTGTGTAAATATATTATTAAATTAAAAATAGAATGCTTAGAATAAACATGATTCTAAGCATTTTATTTTATAAATTATGATTTATCAATTCTATTTTTATATCTCCTGAATAATTTTTAGGAACTTGAAAAGTAAGATTTTGAGAAAGCTTTTTATGTGGATTTAAATTAGCTTCATTGGAATCTGAATATAAATTAACTGGCTTAACCTTTTGACCATCATCACAGATTAAAGTAAAGTCATTTTGAGTTATATGTCTAGGGTTATCCGATAAATTTTCAAGAGTAGTATTCACATATAAAAATTTAGTACCTTCTGATGGATGAACAAATTCATTTCCAAAATCAGAGGTTACTGTATTTATTTTTAAATTACAAGTATTTACTGAACTTTGTAGATTTTTATTAAAAAAGTTTAGCTTACTTATATTTTCTTGATTAACTATTATAATTAAAGTCATACAACCTATTAAGCAAAGTAATGGAGCAAAAGCTGTTTTTGAAGAATTTTTTTTACTTTTCCTTCTGGGAAGCCTACCTGTTTTCCCATCAAGCCTTCTATTCCATTCATCAGTTGAATCCTCTAACCGACGTTCTGGAACTATATGGTATTCTCCGTTATCATACTTTGGAGTACCATCTCCATTTATTCTGTATTTTTCATACATTTATGAACAACTCCTTTAAAAAATAGATTATATCCAGATTTTAACATATAATAGAACTTTGAAAAAATAAAAAAATATTTTTAAAAATTTTTAAATTTAAATAATAAATAAACTGAATAGTATCTTTAAGTTTAATACAAATAATCTTTTATGGATAAAAAATTAACAAAGTTTGATTTTATTAATTAAAATACTACTTTAATTTAATTGAGATATATTTATTACTGAATCTTTTTGAAGAATTTCACAAAGAAGCCATTTATTATTTATATATATAAATTTCCAATATTCTTCAAAACTATTTGCATTTTTATTATCTGAAGATACTTTGTTAGTTCTAATGTCTAGTATATAGTCAATCATAGAAGCTTTAATATTTATCCAGATAAATCCTGGATTATTATCATCACTTTCAGCAGCAGATACTAAATAAAGTTCATTTATTTTTATATCTTTTAAGACATTTGTTTTATAATTTGAAGTCATTTCATTAAGTCGAGTAATGTGTTTATTATATAGGTCTGAAGTCATTAAGTCTTTTACATTATAATAAGTGTTATTAGTCCAAGATTCTTGGATTGAAAAGAAAGTAGTTTCAACAACTTCTTTTATATTATCAAGATGCCAGTCTGGATTTTTAGCAGAAAGTTTATTTATAAGTGGAAGTATATCGTTTTCCTTAAGCTTAAAACCTTCACTTCGTAAAACTTTTAAAACAAATACTACAAAACCTGTGCCAGCTAGGGCTATATAGTCAACAATTTTAATACCTTTAGAACTTAAATTGCTAATGACTGCTTCAGTACCTGCTAAAGCAGTTATTGGAGTTAACACCAATATAGATACTAATAGAAACATATAAATTACTTTAGAAAATTTCATGATAAAACCTCCTATAATCTATAAATTTATATAAAGATTAGAATTTTTAATATAGAAAACCTTGTTATTAAAAGTCTACCCTATAATTATATTTTTTAAAAATGTAAAAATATTAAAAAAATAATGAATATATTAAAATGGATTAATTTTTTATAGTTATATTATGAAATTATAGATAAAAAGAGCCTAGTAAAATTATTCTATGTATATTTTAGTACTATATAAGAATATCTTAGTCCAAGTTTGCTAAATTTAGTTAGTTATATGTTAAAATATACACAAGACATAAAAAAGTAACACTAGGGGGATATTATGAAACTAAAATTAACTATAGGGATTTTAGGCGTGTTTATTTTATTATTAATATGGCAGTATAGTTTAAAAGATTATTCAGAAATAAATATATTAGCAACTTCTGATTTAAATGGGTTTATGCCCTATCAATTAACTTCTCATATAAAAGAGGAAAAGTCCAAAAACAAAAATACAATTTTAGTTGATGCAGGAGATTTTTTAGACTTTGGAAGACCAGGTTCAGATATGAGTAGATATTGTTTTGATAAATTTAGTATAAATAAATCTAATCGTAACTATATAGAACTTCCAATAGCAAAAGAAATGAAAGAGACAGGTTATGATACTGTGGTACTTGGAAATCAAGAGTTTTTATACAGTACTAAAGACCAAGTAGATGATATAGTTTCAGATTTAAACAAACAAGGTATTGATGTATTATCAGCTAATACACATAAAAAAAATGGAGATAATTATGTAAAACCTTACATTATGAAAACGGTACCTACTTCTAAAGGGACTGTTAAAGTAGGAATTTTAGGACTTACTATAAAAGAGATAGATCAAAGATATGAAACCTTATTAAATGGAGAAGAAAAAATTGTAACATATGAGTTAAAAGATTTAAAAGGGATCAATGGTTCTTTGTATATGAATGATTTAGTTGAAGAAGCTAAATATTGGGTGCCAGTTATGAAAAAGGATAATCCAGATATCATAATAGCTGTTGTCCATTCTGGAGAAAAAGAAAAAAATGAAAAAGAAACTGGAAATAAGATTCAAGATTTAGCACAAGAGGTTAATGGAATAGATGCTATAGTTGCGGGACATACTCATAAGCATTTCGATCAACATGATTATACTAATAAAGCTGGTGAAAACGTTATAGTAACTCAGCCGGGACAAAATGGAGAAGCTATTTCTAAAATTAACTTTAAATTAGAACAAAAGGATAATAAATGGGTTATAGCCGATAAATCAAGTAGCGTAACTAAGTTTGAAAAAGATGATGAAGACATAAACTTTGATATATTAAATAAGAAAGTTACAGATACTTCTTTAGAACTTTCAGAAAAATATAATGGAAGAGAGTGCAAAAACTTTAGTTTAAAAGATTTAACTCCTTTTGAGTGGGATAAGCTTTATGCATTTGATATTAATACTTCTCCAGAAAAAATATATGAAACTATAGGTTATAAGCATAGGGATATAAAAAAAGCAAAAAATGGTGATGCTGTTCAAATGATATTTATGAATGATGGAAAAGTTGTTTGTCATTTATATGGTTATGAAAAAACTTTATTTACAGACTTTATCTTTGATAAGTCCGAGTTTAAAGATGGTATTTTAACTATATACCCTGATGAAAATGATAAGTTTAATGTTGCTAGTAATCAGTCAACGTTTACTCTTAAACTAAATCATGTAAAGTAGTAAAGTAAAATTATTAAAACTTACTAATCTAAAAATTGACAATATATTAAAAATTAAAATTTCATATAAGACTTTGCAATATACTTACATATTAAAATATATATAACATTTTTATAATTCTATAAAATTTACTTTGAAAAAATAAGGGTAAAATTAATGTTATGAAAAGAATAAAATTATAGATTTAATATGTAGAGGAGATTTAATATGAACAAGATAAAAAAGATATCAGTAAGTATAACATCTGCAGCATTAATTATCCAATTAAATCCATTAATAGGATTTGCAAATGATTTAGATGTTAATAATAGCAATACAGTAGATAGTAGTTCTAAATATGAAAGCAAAGTTATAGATGAATCATATGATAAAGCTATAAATCAAGGAGTAAACTTTAATTTGATGAAAGAAGTAACAGCAAAAACACAAAATAACTTAAATACTTTAAATAAAATTGAAAAAATATCAGCTAAGGAACGAACCAGTATAAAACCAAATAGCAAATCGGATACTAAAAATACTAGTACAGGACAGGTTGGAGTTATTGGATATATAGGATTAGCATTAGTTGCAATATTAGGTATACTTTCAAGTAGGAAGAATGTTTAGTAAAAAATAAATTTAATATAGATATTGTTTTATATAGTTTATAAAACAATATCTATATTAAATTTAACCTGCTATAATATAGTAAATATATTATATAAAGGGAGATATTATATGGGAAATAGGTGTAATGCCGAAAAAATATTAATAGGTATTATTATAGTTATGGCTATATTTTTAGTAGTAGTTTTAAATATAGATACAACAGGTCATAAAATGAAATTCTATGAAGATGAAATAACTATTAATGGAGAAGCTATAAAAGTTGATGATATTAAAAGTATTAAACTTTTAGAAAATGTACATATAGGAAATAAAATAAATGGAACTAGTACAATTACTTATTTAAGAGGAATTTTTGAAATAGATAAAAATAAAAAGGCA
This sequence comes from Paraclostridium sordellii, assembly GCF_000953675.1. NCBI lineage: Bacteria > Bacillati > Bacillota > Clostridia > Peptostreptococcales > Peptostreptococcaceae > Paraclostridium > Paraclostridium sordellii. Next base: position 982,583 of record NZ_LN679998.1, read on the forward strand.
ACAGTGTATGTTTATAACAATAAAAAACCTTATATAAAAATCATAACTAAAAATGAACTATTTATATATAATGATAAAGATAGTATTGATACAGTAAATGACTATAATGAGCTAATAAATAGATACAATATAAAAGAAAATTTAAAAGTTAATGAAGATAAATTCTTAGTTGATTCAAATGATAATCTAATAGTATATCTAGGAATAATTCCAGGAGCATTAATTTTTATTTGTTTAGGAATATATTCATTTAAAAGAAAGACACCTATGTTCTTTTGGACTGGAGTTGATGTAAGTAGTGAAGAAATAAGTGATATTAAGGCATACAATAAAGCAAATGGGATTATGTGGATTTGTTATGGTTTATTATTTTTATTAATTCCAATATTAGGAGAACAATTGGGGAGTATGGTTTTAGTAATAATTATACCATTTTTAATAGTTACTTTAATGTTAACTTATAAATTTATATACAATAAATATAAAGTAAAATAAATTTAAGCTTATTAAAAATATATATTATAGGGAGAATACTAAATGAAGAAATTTATGCAAAGGATAAATCCTAAATTTTATGTATATGCTTATATTTTATATAATTTATTTGTTTTAAACTTTATAAAAATGGATGTTAATTTAGATACTTTAAATGGAAGCGCAGTTTTAAATCTTAATTCATTAATTCTTATTTCAATGGTTTTAAATGTGTTTTCAGCTTTTATGATTATTGAAACAGCTAACTTTTCTTTATATAATATTATATTGATTTTAAGTATTTTAACAGGCGTAATGGGAGTATATTCAATGATTCATTTACAGGGAAATTAAGCTAACTTAGTTAAATTTAAGTTAGCTTTTAAAATTTTAATTAATATTTATAATAATTAGGTTTATCATCTAAGGATATAGATTCTTTGTATTTACCTTCCGTTTCAAATATGATTATTTTATTTAAGCCTGGTTTAATTAGTGGAGCAGGTATGTATAAGTAATTAGTAGGCCCTATATCCCAAAACCTTCCTAAATTGAAGTTATTTATAAATGCAACACCTTTACCAAAACCTTCTGTATTTAAGAAAGTATCTCCAATTTCATTAGCTTCAAATTCATATTCATAAAAGGCTGGTGTATTTTCTTTATAATATCCACTAAAATCAATTTTATCTATATTATCAAGCTCTAAAGAATAATGATTCCATCCTGTATGAAGATGAAGGTCAATCATAACTCCACCTTTTATACCTTTTCTTTGAGTTGGTGAAAGTAAGTTAGGGCCATAGTTTATTCTTCCTACGTTTTCAACTAGAATATCTAGTATGTTATCAAATTCTTTATCTAGAGATAAAGTTTGATTTTTGCTTACAAACTTTTCTTTGTATAGAGTAGAGTGATAATTTTCATTTATAAATACTTGAGCCCTATCATCCATTCCAACTAACTTAAATCTTTCTAAATCATTTCTTTTAGCTATATTAGAACGATATAGTATATATCCATAATTTTGGTCAATAGCTTCCATATTTAAAGTTTCTTCGTTGTATATAGGTTTTGCTAGTTTGTCTAATGTAGAGAATAAGCTAACTTTGTTTTTAAGTTTAATATTATTGTAAGAAACTTTATTTATAACTGTACTAAATTTAACTTTAGGAATATCAGTATATTTAGAAATTACTTCTTGAAATTTATAATATTTATTAGTGAATTCACCATGTTCATTTAATAGAGCATCGTAGTCGTAATTTGTAATTTGTGGATAAATTTCATCGCGATAGCAACAACCATTATAAAATCCAAAATTTGTTCCTCCATGATACATATAAAGATTAACATGACCTATATCAAGTATTTCTTTTAATTCTTTTGCAGCATCATCTGCATCTCTTCTTTTAAATTCATCACCCCAGTTGCTAAACCAACCAAGCCAAAACTCCATACACATTAAAGGTTTTTTAATATTATTTTGTTTTAAAAATTCTAGGAAATAACCAAATTGGTCTTTTGTACGAGAACCAAAGTTTACTGTTGGTAAAATATCTTCATCTAATATAGTTCCTGCTTCTAAAACTTCTCTCCAAGCACCATCAGATGTAAATAAAGGAACTTCACATCCATATTTAATCATCATATTTTTTAAGTTTTTTAAATATGTTTTGTTATTTCCAAAGGAGCCATATTCGTTTTCTATTTGCATCATTATGACGGGTCCGCCTTGAGTTGATTGGAGTGGGGATAGAATTTTGAACAACTCTTTGTAGTATTTGTCCAAAGCATTTAAGAATATTTCGCAGTTACTTCTAATACGAATTGAAGAATATTTTAAAAGCCATGCAGGAAGACCTCCAAATTCCCATTCTGCGCATATGTATGGGCTAGGTCTTAGGATTACGTAAAGACCAAGGTCCTGTGCAAGTTTAGTAAATCTTGTTATGTCTTTTTGTCCTTCAAATTCAAATATACCTTCTTTTACTTCATGAAAGTTCCATGGTATGTAGGTTTCTACTGTGTTACATCCAAGGGATTTTAGTTTTTCAAGTCTATCCAACCAGTACTCAGGGACTACTCTAAAGTAGTGTAGCGCACCTGAAATTATTTTTATCTTTTTATTATTAAGGTAAAAATCTTCACGAATATCTAATTTATACAATTTTTTATCCTCCTATTTAGTATTTTCATAGACCTTGTAGTATGATTTATTCTTTGTATATAGTTAAAAAACCTTCTTTTTTGAATTTTCTTTAAATTTGTGATTTTAAAGGGACTTATATATAATAAAATCATAAAAATTATATTTATAATTGAATAATAAATGAAAGGGAATAGGGAATATGATAGATAAAATTTTAAAAATAAGTATATTTGTATTAAGTCTTATTTGCTTAATAATATCACTTAAGCTATTTTTGAATTTAGCAATTTATGCTGACGAGTTTCACACATCTCCTGATGTAGTACTTGGGGGTGAGTTTTAGCTTTCTATGAATTGGCTAAGATTAATATTATCGGGGGGAATATGTGTTTTATCTGGTATAAGTTTGTTTAAAGATAAATTATTTTAAAGTTTACCCTGCCTCGTGTTTTACGAGGGGGTAACATTGATTATTATAGTGAAAAGCATTTTATCAAATTGGAGAAAAAATTATAAAGATAGATAACGTATATAAATTTGCTTGGAATAGTATTTATTTTGGAGGATTTTTAATAAAGATGAGAATAGCTCAATAATATTTTATATAAACAGCTACTATTAATGTTAATGAGTATTATTTGCCTAGGAAAAAATATATTGTTTTAGATAAATTATGAAACCTTATTAAATGAAATACAATTTGAAAATTATATTAATTAAATTAAAAAAATCTACAAAAATTGTTCTCTATTGCAGGTAAAATGTGTTAATATTAAGTATATAAACTTATTATGGAGACTTAAATCGAATGATGATGAAAAAATTTGATGATTTTGTAGAAAACATTTGCAAATATAATAAATTTCCAGATGAGCAAACTGAAGAAATAAAATATATAATGAGAGTAACTTCATTAGAAATTATTAAGATATTAATAACTATAATTTTATTTTCTCTTTTTGGTTATACAAAAGAAATTTTATTAGTTGTAGGTGTAATGACATGTACAAAACCATTCACAGGTGGATACCATGAAAGTTCACAAAAAAGATGTTTAGTAGCAACGATAATTTTATCTTTATTTATTATAATATTATCTGAAAACAGCAGTTTAAATACTATAAGTATTATAATAATAAATGCTATTAACATATTTAGTGTATATAATCAGGCTCCTATAGTAAACGCTTGCATGCCGATAACTAAGGATAGTTTGATTAAAAAAAATAAAAAAATAGCAATAGTTAATTATATAGTTTTATTTGCTATTTCTATATTTCTACATAAGTATACGCTTTATAGAAATATAATAACATGGACATTAACACTCAATGTGTGCTTAATGTTTAATCAAAAAAAACACAAGGGGGCATAATTATGGATTTCAAAAAAATTATAGGGGACTTAATGGCTTCATTAACATTATTAACAGCAGGAGCAGGAACAGCATCAATGCTAGCTGTTGGAGTAGAGGATATGCCAAAATCATTAAAAGAAAAAAGATAATTTTAAAATGTTAAATTAGTAATGGAGATTATAAAATATATAAGATTTATAGAAATATAAAGCTTATATATGGCACTATATGTGCTTAAGATTTAATAAAAAACACAAGGGGGTATAATTATGGATTTCAAAAAAATTATAGGGGATTTAATGGCTTCATTAACATTATTAACAGCAGGAGCAGGAACAGCATCAATGCTAGCTGTTGGAGTAGAGGATATGCCAAAATCATTAAAAGAAAAAAGATAATTTAAAAATACTAAATTATTAATAAGAATTATAAAATATACAAGCTTTATAGAAATATAAAGCTTGTATATTGCACTTAATATGTGGGGATATTTAATAAAAATACAAGGGGGTATAATTATGGATTTCAAGAAAAAAATAGGGAGTTTAATGGCTTTATTAACAGTATTTACAGTGGGAGCAGGAGCAGCGTCTATGCTAGCTGTTGGAGTAGAAGATATGCCAAAATCATTAAAGGAAAAAAGATAATTTGAACCTGCTATTTTTAGATACTATAAATACTATATTGCAATCATTAATAATAAGTTTTCTTCCATATTCATTTTTAGTTAATAGTAAATTAATAAATAAAAAAGAAGGATATGCCAAATTAATCATAAGTAGTATAAGTATAGTTGCTTCAGTTTGTATATGTACAAAAGTACTAAATAGTAATAATTTATCACTTTTGACTATAAGTATTTTAAATATGATAATTATTGGAGTTGTGTATAAAGAGTGCTATAAAAAAGCATTACTTGCGTACTTTATAGCATACTTTTTTTTACAATCAGGAGTTATTTTATTTAGTAGTATAACATGGCCTATATCAAAAGATATTTTTTCAGACGAGAACATATCAAAAATTATAGGTATGTATATACCTATAATAGTTTGTGAATTTGTATTATTATTTAATTCAAAAAAAATATATTCTGTGTATAATTTTTTTGAACGATATAAATATTCTTTTGAAATAAGTTTTTTACTTATATTTTCGCTAGATTATATAATATGCTTATCAATAGGATTACATTCTTGGGCAAATACTATTTTAGCAAATGTAACTATATTTACGTTTATCATATTTGTAGCAGTAGCTATAATATATATTAAAGGTATAAATAGTAAGTATGAAGAAATTGAAAGGCTAAATAATTTATTAATTGAAAAAAACAATGAATTAAGAAAAATAAAACACGATTATGGATCACAAATTTCATATATTAATGGTTTGTATATAATGAATCAATATGATAGACTAGGAGAATTACTGCAAAAAATAATCAATGGGAATAATTCTGTATCTACACATATAAAATGTATTAGCAATAAGGATTCCATTATTACTGATATATTTAATTCTTTAGATGTAAAAGATGTACATGTAATCATAGATGAAGAAGTGGATTTAAAATTACTTGAAATATCAGAATACGATTTACATAAAATAATCTCAAATATAATAAATAATTCTTTAACAGCTTTAAATCATGAAGGGCTGATAGTTATTAAAACATATAAAATTTTTAATAGTACATACATAAGCATAAAAAATAATGGACCTCAAATAGATCCAGATATTATAACTAAAATATTTGAGTTAGGATTTACAACAAAAAAAGATTATGAAAAAAATCATGGATATGGTTTATACATAGTTAAAGAAACTGTTGAAAATAATAATGGTAAGATTTATGTAGAGAGTAATGAGGAGTATACTGAATTTAAGATAATTTTTTCTAAATAAGGGTAAAAGGTGCCTACGAACTGGTATTTTTTATCTTATTTTTTTGCAATATAATATATATATTAGATAAATTATATTAAATTTATAAGTAATTATTAAGATATTTATAATGTTTACAATTAGAGTTCTAATTGTTAATATGATATAATTATATACATTATATTAAATGAGGTGATAAGAGTGAATGAGAATAATATTTTTACATATTTAATTAGTACAATATCAAGAAAATTAATGTTTTCATCAGATAGAAAAATAAAGAAATTAGGACTAAATGCACAACAGGGTAGAATAATTAAATATATTTATGAACACCAAGATGAAGGTCTAATCCAAAAAGATTTAGCAGATACTTTTGGGAGAACCACTGCAAGTATTACTAGTATGTTAAAAGGACTTGAAAAAAAGGGGTATATAAGAAGAGAGATTCCTGCTAATAACGAAAGACAAAAAAATATTTATGTAGAAGAAAAGGGAGTAAACCTTATAGAGACATTTGACAAAGTATTTATGCAAATTGAAAATGAGGTAACTGATTGTCTTACTGATGAAGAAAAAGAATCATTTAAAAATATACTTATAAAAATTAATAATAACCTAAAGTAAAAGTAGTGATTTTCATATAAATTACTACTTTTATTTTTATGTTGGATTAAAAATTTATCAATTAGTTGACATAAATATGAAATAAGAATATAATAAACAAACAGTTAGAGTTCTAATAATTAGAAATGAAATGATATTGATGTTTGTAATTAAAATTATAAAATATATTTCAATATACTACGAAATCTAATACTAGATTTAATTGTAGTATGCAATTTTATAACAATAATGTTAGGACTCTAATAATTAGAAGTTATATAATTATATGAGGGAGGTAAACATGGAAAATACACAATCAAATATAAAGTATTTAAAAGATGAGCCAATAAAAAAGGCAATAGCTCATTTATCAATACCTATGATGATAGGTATGTCAGCAGGAACAATTTATAATGTTATAAATGCATATTTTATAGGCTTAGTACATGATACAGCAATGCTTAGTGCTATAACTTTAGGGCTTCCTATATTTACAGTTTTAATGGCATTTGGAAATATGTTTGGTGTAGGGGGAGGAACTTTTGTAACAAGATTGGTTGCACAAAATGAAGTAGATAGAGCTAAAAAGGTAGCAGGATATACTTTCTATACAAGCATTATTGTAGGTTTATTAATAGCAGTATTTGCTTGTTTATTAATGAATCCAATTGTTAAATTATTAGGAGCAGACTCAAATACATTAAATTATACAACACAATACTCAACTACATTGTTTATTGGTGGGTTTGCTGTTATATTAAATTTCGCACTTGAACAAATAGTAAGGTCAGAAGGTGCTTCTAAAGAATCTATGTATGGTATGTTTGTAAGTGTAGTAGTTAGTATTATACTTGATATATTATTTATACTAGTGCTTGACCTTCATGTATATGGAGCTGCGTTATCTATGGTAATTGCAAATGTTGCATCTAGTATTTATTACATTTGGTATTTAAATGCTAAAAGTGAAAATTTAAAAGGATTTTTGTATCATTTTAAAATAAGTATAAAAGATCAAATTGAAATATATAAAATAGGTGTATCTGAGCTAATTCAGTGTGCATTTTTAATTGTAACTACTTTATTACTAAATAATTTTGCTATGGAGTATGGAGATAGTGTAGTTGCAAGCTTTGGTATAGCTCTTAGAATAGCTCAATTACCAGAGTTTTTCACTATGGGTATAGTTTTAGGAGTTATGCCACTTATAGCTTATAACTTTTCTAATAAAAATATATCTCGTTTAAAAGAAGGGATAAAATATTCTTCTATATTTATAATTTCAATAGCAGTAGTATTTGCAGGAATTGTTTATATGTTTAGAGGACAAGTTATCCAAGCATTTTCAGATGACCCATCTGTTCTTTCAATAGGAGCATATATATTAGTAGCAATGTTAGTATCAGCACTATTTAATGGTATGACAACTTTATTTATGACAATATACCAAGCATCTGGAGAAGGAATGGCAACAGGTATAATGGCTATTAGTCAAGGCTGTTTATATATACCTATGGTTATAGTACTTCATTATTACTTTGGACTGCATGGATTAGTTTGGTCCATTACAATAACAGAAGTAATAACATGTTTAATAGGTGTGATTTTATATATACCTTATAGTAAAAAAACAATGAAAGGTCTTAGCTTAAGTTAAGACCTTTTTATTATTTTTTTATTAAAATAGCATCGGCTCCAGTAGTTATAGTAGTATCTTTAGGCAATTTAATTTTGTATTCAACGAATTTATCTCCAGTAGGATTTGTTATAAATTGCGAGATTAAAGAAGTTCCATCTTTTTTAGTTACATTAACAGGTAAGTTATCTTCCTTCGCTTGTAAAATATATGTTCCAGAAGGTAAGTCCTCTCCTACTTTAAGACCTTGGTCTTTAGGAATTGAATAAGTAGTTGTATTGCTATTTGAACACCCTATTAAGTTAACAATTATTAATGTAATTAAAACTAATATTAATTTTTTCATAATTCACCCCTTATAAAATAATTATTAGTATTATTTAGTATATACACAGTAATTATTTTATAGACTTTTATAAATAAAATATAAAAAAATGAAACCTTTTCATATATTAAATAGGTCTATATAATTGTAGGTGTAAAATGTTAGGGGGGAATTGAGATTAAACTATCTATATTATCTAATTTGGGGGAGAAACAAAATTTATCTGAAGAGATTTTAGTTAAAAAAGCAATAAGGGGAGATGTTTCTAGTTTTGAAGTTTTATTAAAAAAATATAAACAGTACTTATATAAAATAGCTTATAGTTATACAAAAAATGAACAGGATTCACTAGATTTAATTCAAGAATGTTCATATAAGGCATGGTTAAATATAAAAAAGTTAAAAAAGCATTCTTCATTTAAAGTTTGGGTTTCAAGGATTCTTGTAAATATTGCAATAGATACATATTACAAACAATCTAAAAATCAGATTTTAGAAATAGATGATGAGGTTTTAAGTTGTGAGGACGAAAATTTATCTATTGTAGAGAAAGTTGATTTGCAAAATGCAATAGACTTGTTAAAACCTGAATATAAAACTGTAATTATACTTAAGTATTTTGATGATATGACAATAGATAATATTTCAGAGGTAATGGATATATGTCCAAATACAGTTAAAACATATCTTAGAAGAGCTAAATCAAGCATTAAAAGTATATTAAAGGAGGAGTATCTAAATGAAATGTAATTATTTTGAAAATATAGAGGTATCCTCAAGTATTGATGATGCTATAAATAAAGGTATAAATGAAGCAGTTAATAAAAAAAGAAGAAAGCGTATAAAAAATATTGCGATTACATGTTCACTAACTATAATTATCATAGTAAGTACTGTATTTTATAATGACAAAGTATTAGCAGATGTTAAGGAAGCTTTTTGGAGTATAGCTAGCTATTTTGGTTTAGATAATGATTTAGGAAATTATAAAACAGTAATAAATAAGCCTATAACTGATAATGGATATACTATAAAACTAAATGAAGTTGTATTAGACAAGAAAGAATTAATCATATCATCAACTGTGAAATCAGAAACAGGGCCTTTTAATGGATACCCTGAAGTATCAAAGAATATTTATATAAATGGGAAAAAAATAATGGCAAATTCAAATGGTGTATCTGAAAGTGGTAATAGCTATACTCAAAATTATATTGATACTTATTTCTTAGATGAAGAGCTAAGTGGAGAAGTAAATATAAAAGTTGAGTATTTAAGTATTAACTTAATGGATGATACAGGTGCAGAGTCTATAAAAGGCTCATGGGTTTTTGATTTTAAAACTGATACTGATTCGCTAGCAAATAATACTATGGTTAAAAAGCTAGATAAAAGCTTTAAATTTGAAAATGGTCAGTCAATCAAGCTAAAGGAATATATTAGTAATAGTTTAGGTAGTAAGATTGAATTTGAACAAGGTGAAAATGGTACAGAGTATGGGTTAAAACTTGTAGGAAGTGATAATTTAGGCAATCCTATAGAATTTTATAATAGTTATAGTAGTGGACCTTATGGATTGTTTAAGTTGGATAATGCTGTTGGAAATATAAAAAAAGAGGCAACGCAGTTAAAACTTTGTTTATATATTCTAGATAGTGATTCTGTTGATAAGTGGGAAAAAACTGGTTCAGAGTTTGTTGTAGATATAAAGTAGAGTAATTAAAGGTCTTAACTTAAGTTAAGGCCTTTAATTTTATTATAAGAAAATGAAATTATATAGGTTTATTAATGGGTTTATTTGAAGTACACTGTAAAGTTTGGTTAATAATTATATTTTAGTCCATATATTATACGGTTTAGTCCAAATTTAAAATGTTAATTTATATATTTGATATAATATAAATTAAAACAAGGGAGGGATATAAATTGATATTTTAGGTATTTTAACTGGAGTTTGGATTATAAATTCGGGGAAAAAATTAAAGAAAACCAAGAAAATAAATGGTATGGGTTGGGATCCAGAGAGAAATGTAAAAGATAAAGATGGATATATAGATTTATTTTATAAGATGTATCTTGTAAATGGTATAAGTGTAATTATATGGGGAGTACTTTCAACTTTAAATGAATTGTTTTTCCATTTACCCTTAAAAGTAGGGGCGATAATGCTTATTTTAGTAGTTATTTTAGCTTTTATAGAGATGGCTGTAATTAATAGGAAAAGACGTAAATTTCTATATTAGTACTATGATAAAGTTATATATAAATTTACTTTTAGTGTCATTTAAAAAAATTAAGTATATATTGAGTTTTAAATTATGGAGGTTTTATATATGATGGAAAAGACGTGCCCTTACTGTAAAAGTGAGCTTACTCAAGGTTTTATTGACGGGAGTAGAGGTTCACTTAAATGGCATAATGAAAATATGGGTATTTTAGAAAAACACACAATATTCGGAGGAGAAAAGTTAAGCAGTAATTCAAGAATAAAATGTCTTAGATGTGAAAAATGTAATAAAATTATAATTGATCTAGAAGTATTATAAATAATATGTGCTCCATTGTTTTTATTATTTTTGCTTAGATTAATTTTACCTGAAATAAAAATATTTGATGATATATATAAGGAATATAGCTTATTATCTCCTATAGAAAAAGTTGGTTCATTAGTTAATTTAATATTAATTGGAATTTGGGTAGTAGGTCAAATTTATTGTTTAATATAATTTTAAGTAATGATAGTACTAAGTTTAGATAGATATTATATAAAAGTTTAAAATTTAAAATGAAGTGGTATAAAAATGAGTCAGTCAAAAGTAGAAATTTTAAATTTTAATAGCAATATACTTGGTAAAGAAATGAAAGTATTTGTTTATTTACCTGAAGGCTATGATAATTTAACACCTCTACCTGTATTATACTTTTTACATGGAAGAAGTGGAAATGAAAATATAATGTTTGAATTGGATATAAAATCTAAGGCAGACAAAATGATAAAAAATAGAGAAATTAACCCTATGATAATAGTATGTCCAAGAATGGAAAATAGTAGGGGCTTAAATTCATCTTTAATTTGTAAAGAAGTAATAAATATAAAAGATAATAGAGTAATAAACTTAGGAATGTATGAAGATTATTTTATGAAAGAGATAATTCCTTTAATCGATAAATCTTTTAACACTATAAATGATAGAAAACAAAGATTTATAGGGGAGCGTCTGCTGGGGGTTATATAGCTCTTCATAATGCATTTAGACATCAGGATATATTTTCAAAAGTAGGAGGTCATATGCCTGCATTAGAATTAAAACTTGAGGATGAAGATAAGATATATTATAACGATTTAGCTGTATGGGATAAATATGATCCGATATATATTGCAAAAAACAATGACATTTTAAATGATATGGATATTTATCTTGATGCTGGAGATAGAGATGAAGGTAGATTTTATGAAGGGTGTTTGGCGTTACATGAATTATTAAAAGAAAAAGGTATTAACTCTCAAAATCATATATTTTCTGGGAATCATAGTGCAAAATATATAGAATCTAATCTTGAAAAATATTTGGAATTTTATGGATGCTAAATTTATTTTCCTTTAATGAATTAGGTATAGTTAGTTGATTAGTATTAGTTTTAATTATGATTTTAAACAAACTCTGCTATTATTTATAGTAAATTTATTTAATTGAAAAGGGAGTGTTTGAAATGAAAATTAAAATAATAATATATAAAATAAAAAGAGTAATAATTTTATTGAAAAATAATTAAATTATTACTCTTTTTATTTTAATTTATATATATTTTATTAAGTTTTTACGTATTTTGATTTTTTATAGAATTAAATCATAAACAGGTCTAGTAGAATTTTTTATAGTGTTAGTCTAAAAATTCATTTTAAATTAATAATTTCTATATTACATACTTTATAACACTATTAGGAAATACATTTTTTATTTCTAAAAGGAAAAAATCCTTCATTTGAGCTAACTGTTCTTTAGTATAAACATATTTACCATATCCAAATTGACCATATTTAAATTTTCTATCTTCATCTTCCATAGGCAAAGTGGTTTCAGGGAATATTTCAAGTATCCTATTTTTTGCTTTAGTTGTATATCTGTGTGATATAACTTCAAATATAATTTGTTCGTTAAAATCTTTAGGTAGTTTTTCTTTTATACTATGCATTAATTCTCTATACTCTTCTTGCCAATTTTCATAAAGAAATACAGGTGCTATTATAAATCCTATTTTATATCCAGCTTTTGCAAGCTTAATAGCAGCTTCAATTCTTTTATCGGCAGAAGCTGTATGGTGTTCATGGGTAGAGATTATTCGTGGTGTATTTATACTAAATCTAATCTCAGTATGATTATTGTGATTTAAATCTAGTAAGCTATCTATATCATTATATTTAGTTACAAATCTAAATCTACCTTTTTCCTCTTTACCAAAAAATTCTATAGTTTGTTTTAGAGAATTAGTATAAGGCTCAAGTGGAACAGGGTCTGATGTTGCGGCACCTTCAAATATAGTTATTGATGGCAATCTTTCATCTATATATTGTTTTGCTTTTTTTAAAACATCATCTGTATTAACAAAAACTTTTACAAATGGTTTATCTCCTAATTGTGTATTTAAGTAACAATACTCACATCTTCCCATACATCCACTTACTAGTGGTAATTGATAGTTTGCTGATGGCTTACATGTTTGAAATTTTAAACTTTTACGATAACCTACAACTAATGTTTCTTTTCCAGACCTATATTGTTCATATAAATTATCTCCAGGAATATGACTTTTAATTTTATTAGAGCTAGCATTTATAATTTCAATATCTGGATTGTTTTTTATTTTATTATAAATATTTTTACCAATATCTGTATCTAATGTCCCTTTTTCAAATATAACTCTTTTAGGATTAAACATTATTTTACCTCTCATCATATTGTATTTTTAATTAAGTTATTTTTATTGTTTGTTGATTTACAATTTTGATACAGATTTAAACTTAAAATATTTATAAATTAAAATATAAATAAGTTTTTTATAAAAGGCATAAAGTTAAATGAAAATAAGATAAATGATAATTAAAAGACTTGTTTTAGTACACACTTTTAATTTTAAAGTTCTGCTATAATTAACTTAACAATTAGTTCGTTTGTTAGGGGGGATATTTTGAATAATATATTATTTTTAATTATTATGATTATTGATTTGATTATACCTTATTTCATTGCTATTCCTTATAAAGGATATAGTCATAGTAAAATGGTAATGAGTGTATTAGGTTGTAAAAATAGTCCTTTAGGAACTGTATATAATATTTGGATGATAATTTCAGGTATAGGTATATGTTTATTAGGATATAATGTTTTTCTATATTATAGTAATGAAAATTTTGTATTAGCAATCACTATATTTATATTAATTTTATTATATGGAATTTGTGATGCTATAATATCAGGTATTTTCCCTTTAAATGAGAAAAAAGAAGATGTTACTCTTTCATCTAAAATACATGGTATAGGTTCTGTTATAGGATTTTTAGCGCTTCAATTTGCACCTATGTTTATTGCGCTTTTAGAATTTAAAAGGGGAGATGTTATACTGGGGTATATTTTATCTATATTTTTTATTTTAAGTTTCATTTCTTTAATTTGTTTTGTTATAGGAGAAAAGCCTAAGTTTAAAAATACAGTATTTGCATTAGAAGGACTGTGGCAACGTGTACTGTGCCTTTTCATGTATGCTCCATTTATAGTTTGGATAATGTGTTAAAACTATAATTACTTTATACTTATATTATAGATTTATGTGTTATAAAAGCCGTTAAATTAAACTTTAACGGCTTTTTAATTTTTATTAAATTAACTTTAGAAAACGTAAGAAAAACTTAAGATTTATAAAGGCAAAATGATGCTAGTATTTATATTAGGTAAAGAAATTAAATTTAAAAAGGAGATAACTTATGATTATGTCAATTATTTATCCACTTATTTGCATCATGCTACCTTGTGCAGTATATCAAATAATAATTATTAGATTGCAAAATTTAAAAGAAAAACAATACTTAATACCACATTTAATATGGGTATATATTTTCTTAATTTATATTTACTTGGCTTTTAGTGTAGCTGGTATAGGAAGTATATGGGAAATAGGTCAATATGGAGAAATTATTAGAATGGAAGAAATAAATTTAATCCCATTTAAATCAGGTGGTATTATGACTTACATTTTAAATATTATTATGTTTATGCCTTTAGGATTTTTACTTCCACTGATTTGGGAAAAGTTTAGAAATCCTCTTAGAGTATTTTTGGTTGGATTGGGGTTTTCATTAGCAATTGAGATTTGTCAGTTATTTAATCATAGAACAACAGATATTGATGATTTAATTATGAACTCTTTAGGTGCTATTTTGGGGTACTTTATATGGGTAGGTGTAATCAATTTATTTAATAGTATAAGTAAAAAAGCTTTTGCTGTATCTAAAAATGAAGTTATAGATAACAGTATAATTAATATAAAGCCAATTTCTATATCTAAAAACGAAGCTATTGTATATATTACATTAGCTGTCTTAGGAGAGTTTTTATTTTATAACTGGAGAATTTTTTCATATTAAATTAATAAATATCCTTTAAAATCAACTTTTTTTGATTTTGAAGGATATTTTTATTTATTTTTACAAAAATATTCACATTTTAGTCCTAAATATTTAAATCTTAGTCCAGTTTTTGTTTTTATTTAAATTTAAATGTTAAGATAATTTTATATATTTAAACTTATAAAAAAATAGAACTTAATTAAATGAATTTAATTAAAGGTCGTATTATCTTAATTATCATAAATGGGAGTTTGGTGTTTAAGACAATTATTAAAAAGGTTAGATTTTGAATTATTATAATTTAAAATTTTAAATGACTATTTATTTAGATTTTTTTAAATTGTCTATTTTTTACAAATAAACTGACAAATTTCTACAAATTATGATATAATATTACATAACAAAGCAAATAAAATTAAACATAAGGAGGTTTTTATGAAAAAACACTTGATAAGCACATTGGCTTTAGGAATGATTCTTTCAACTACATTAAGCGTATACGCTGATACCAAAGTAAAGGATATTGATGGGCACTGGGCACATAATCAAATTTCTGAATTTATAAAAAATTCATATGCAAAGGGATATGAAGATAATACATTTAGACCAGATAAGCAAATTACTAGAGCGGAATTTGTTAAACTAGTAAATAAATACTTTGGATTTAATGACAAAGGAGTTTCAAATTTTAAAGACATAAATAAAAACAATTGGTATTACAATGATGTTTGTATAGCTATTAAAGCAGGATATATAAATGGATATGAAGATAATACATTTAGACCGGATAAGCAAATCACTAGAGAAGAAGCAGCTAAAATAATAGTTAGCATAAAAAATCAACAAGACAATACATATGATAAATTAAATACTTTCCCAGATAAAAATAAAGTTTCTAATTGGGCAAAACCATACATAGAAGGTGCAATAGAAAATGGATACTTAAAAGGAGATAATTTAAAAAATCTTCGTCCGACAAATCGTATAACAAGAGCAGAATCAGTTACCATATTATCTAGAATAGAAAATAAGGTTGTTGATAAACCAGTTATAGAGAATGAAGATGTTGTTCAACCAGTTGTAAAAGAACAAGATAATAATGAACTTGTTCAGCCTGAAATAGATAACAAGGATGAATATCCTATTTTAGACTACCATTTAGTAACATATAACTTAGTAAAAGGTGAGAAGTGGAATAATGATAGAATAAATGCTACTGCTTTTGATAAAAATCATAAACCACTTGAAGTTCATTATGAAGGTGATGTGGATATTAATACTCCAGGATATTATACACTAAAGGTATCAGCTACAGATGCTGAAGGTAGAACTACTACAGAGGAAGTGTATGTTGAAGTTGAAGATCCGCATCTTGTAGAAAACAGATTAAGCTACCCATTAATAACGTCTAGAGATTTAGAGTTAAAAAAGGGTGATCATTTTGACTATAAAATGTTAGAAGCAACTGCATCTGATGTAAATGAAAAAGACATAGCTGATACTATAACTTATAAAGGAAATGTTGATACAAATAAAGAAGGTAGATACCCGATATTTATAAGTGCAAAAGATAGCAAAGGATTAGTATCTACACTTTTAGTTTTTGTATATGTAGATTAAATTATAAGATATATTTAGGGATAGGTTAATGAATAGAAGTTAAAAGGTTGTAATTTAAAAAATTTAATTAAGAATTAGTTATAAATTAAAAGAACCCTTAAAGTTAAAAAATATGTTCTAAGGGAATTTTTAGTTTACATGTTTAAAATTTAACAAAATAAAATGAATAAAATTAAATTTACGGAGGTTTTTATGAAAAAACACTTAATAAGTACATTAGCTTTAGGAATAATTCTTTCAACTACATTAAGCGTACACGCAGATAATAAAGTAAAAGATATTGATGGGCATTGGGCTCATAAGCAAATTTCTAAATTTATAGAAAATTCATATGCAAAAGGATATGAAGATAATACATTTAGACCAGATAATAAAATAACAAGAGCAGAGTTTGTAAAATTAGTTAATAAATACTTTGGATTTAACGATAAAGGAGATTCTAATTTTAAAGATATAAATCCAAAAAATTGGTATTATAACGATGTTTGTATAGCAATTCAAGCAGGATACATAAATGGATATGAAGATAATACATTTAGACCAGATAATTTAATTACTAGAGAAGAAGCAGCTAAGATAATTGTTAGTATAAAAAATCAACAAGATAATACATATGATAAATTAAATACTTTCCCAGATAAACATTTAGTTTCAAATTGGGCAAAACCATATGTAGAAGGTGCAATAGAAAATGGATATTTAAAAGGAGATGACTTAAAAAATCTTCGCCCTACAAACCGTATAACAAGAGCTGAATCAGTTACTTTATTATCTAGAATAGAAGATAAAGTAGTTGTTAAACCAGAAGTAGTAGAGAAGAAGGATAAAGAAGTAAAACCAGAAGTAATAGATAAAAAAGATAAAGAAGTAAAGCCAGAAGTAGTAGATAAAAAGGATAAAGAAGTAAAACCAGAGGTATTAGATGATAATAAGTATCCAGATGATGATCGTTATCCAGTAAATCCAGAAGATAATGAATATCCAGATGATCGTTATCCGGTAGATCCAGACAATGAATATCCAGATGATGATCGTTATCCACTACCACCTTTTGCAAAGGATAAAAATTATAATGGAAAGCCAGTTATATTTATGCGTGATGTAGAATTCCATATACCAAAAGGTGGTTACTGGGATAACTACAACTTAGATGAAGTATTAAATCCTATGGCTCATGATAAAAATGGTAACCCATTAAAAGTTGAGTATGCTGGATATGTAGATACTAATATAGCAGGTAAATTTATAATAACAGCTATGGCTAAAGATTCTGAAGGAGTATATTCTGAAAGTGAAGTTATTGTCTTTGTTGAAGATAATTTAGGTGCTAGATATGACGCTCCTTCAATACAATATCCAAATAAATATTTACCACTACGCTTAGGAGATGCATTTGATTATAAAATGATAGGTGCTACAGCTAAGGATTATGTAGGAAAGGATATTTCTAATGCTATAACTTATTCAGGTAAAGTTGATACACATAGACCTGGTCAATATCCTGTAGTTATAACTGTAAATGATGGAGAATTTAATTCTGTATCTGAGGTAGTTATTGTAGAGGTAATGTAATTTATAGATTAAACAAATTGAAAATTTTATAGTAAAGTTAAAGGCCCTAGAATTTAAATAAGTGAATTTCAGGGTCTTTTTTACATAGGGTATTTAAATATTATTTATATATAGAAAAATAAGGTGTTATAAAGTTGTAAATGAGTAATGCACATTTACATATTAAAAAGTTAATTATTAATTAAAATATATTTTCTTCTAACCAAATAATAAACTATAGTATTTACAATTAAAATCAATAAAATAGCCTTAAATGCAAAAACACAATTTCTTATAAAAATTCCCATAAAAAGAAAAGTTCCACTTGTTAAATAGTCATAAAACTTTTCAAGCTTAATAGCTTTTTTCCTATCTATATCTCCATACTTTAATTCAAGTTTTTCTAAAATATTTTTATAATAAGAAGTTACTTTACTTCTAATAAAAATGCCTAAAATATAAGATAATCCAAGAAATATATATAAGTAATTCCATGGCTGCATAACAAAAAACTCCTCCTTTATCATGTTTTAAACATTAATAGAGTAGCTAAAACATAATCAGCAATTATTAAAATTACAAGCCCTAATTATATGGTAGTTGATTTTACATATAAATTTCTACAAATTTCCAAAAATAAAAAAATACTTAGAGATAACTACATAACTATGTTTTATCTAAAAATAAAGGATAAAAAAGAGGGGGGCGTGTTTCACGAGGTAGGGGTAGATATAAAGAAAGGCTATGATTTTATATTCATAGCCTAATAATTATATTAAAAAATATTATTATTTTGCATTTATAGATTTAAAGTAATCTTCCCAAATTGATTTACCTGTATCAAGTGTGTATAAATCTAGAACAGGTGCTCCTATGTTTCCGTTAGGAGTAACTTTGTTGGTTAATCTAGCTTTTCCAGTATTGGCTTCTTTAACTACATTCATGTATATCATTCCATAAGTATTACCACTTTTGCTATCAATTAATGTGTCTTTATCATTTGAATCTGTGACAAATACTCCGAGAAGATTACCATTTATATCAAATTTTGCCCCCCATAAAGATACTATATGAGCAGATCCAAATGGAGTGTCATAAGATATCCCAATACCTTTATTTTTATGTAGATTGTCTAATAAACAATAATTTAGATCTGGAAAATATGAACATCCCATCTGACCTGTTATACTAAAATCATCAAATACATCTTGGAAAAATCCACCACGATCATCTATTTTATTTTCAGGTAATCTATAATTTAAATCATGACCATTTAAGAACCAAAACAGAGCGTTCCTAGGGTGGATACCTTTTTTATCTGGATTTCCAAAGCATTTTGTAATATATCTAAATAAATCATCGGGATTTTTTCTAAAGTTAGAAATAGTTGCATTTTGAGAAATTCCCCATTTTTGGTTAATACAAGTTGAATTTTCTCCATGTAAATCTAAATATCTATTTATGTAATCAGTATTTTGATCCATCCACCAATTTAACATGTTTGCTGCTGCAGCTCCAGAACAAAGGTAATCATCTCCAGCCATATGGAAAACTTTGTTAGCATCATACCAACCCATTCCTGGTTTATATGGAGTAACAGGGATTGTGTACCCAGCTAAATTTAAGATAGTATAATCATCATCACTTGGTGGAGTAACTCCTTTTGAAAAAACATCATAACTTTCTATTGTTCCATGGATGTCTTTATGTACTTTAATATTACTTGTTTTATCATCTAATATATTTTGTAGTATAAGTTTATTCTTATTATCTATAGGTAATTTATTTATTGATTTAACAATTACTTTAACTTTTAAACTGTTAGTTGTTCCTTTTTCATCTTTAACAGTTAAAACTATAGGGTATTCACCTGGTTTAGAAGTGTTTACCTTTCCTGAATAAACTATAGAATTAGATATATTTTTTCCTTCCATATCTTTAGCTTGAGCACTTAGCATACTATATTCAAATTTATCACCTTGTTTTATTGTTAAATCCTTTGCAGTTATAACAGGAAGTTCATTTTTAATTTCAGCTTTTGCTTTTACTAAGACAGTTACTTTTTTAGTAGTTGTTAACCCTTTACTGTCTGTGGCAGTGATAGTTATAGTATAATCTCCAGGTAAATCAGAATTAACATTTCCTTCATATTTGACATCTAAATTTTTATCTTCTTTATCAGAAACTTTAACATTTAACATAGAAGTATCAAATTTTTGACCAAATTCAAGTATTAAATTTTCCTTTGCAGTTATAACTGGAGGTTCATTTTTAATTTCAGGTTTTGCTTTTACTAAGACAGTTACTTTTTTAGTAGTTGTTAATCCTTTACTGTCTGTGGCAGTGATAGTTATAGTATAATCTCCAGGTAAATCAGAATTAACATTTCCTTCATATTTGACATCTAAGTTTTTATCTTCTTTATCAGAAACTTTAACATTTAACATAGAAGTATCAAATTTTTGACCAACTTCAAGTATTAAATCTTCCTTTGCAGTTATAACTGGAGGTTCGTTTTTAGTTTCATCCTTAATTTCAGGTTTTTCTTTTGACACTCTTGATAATATTGTTATTGATTCTGCTCTAGTTATATTATTTGTAGGATTAAGAAATCCTAAATCATTACCTTTTAAATATCCTTGTTCTATAGCTCCTTCAACATATGGCTTAGCCCAATTGGAAACTTTATTTTTATCAGGATATTTATTTAATTTATCATATACATTATCTTGTTTATTTTTTATAGATATAAGTATTTTAGAAACTTCTTCTCTAGTTATCGTTTTATTTGGCTTAAATGTTTTATCCTCATATCCATTTATATAACCAGATTTACTGGCTATGCAGATATCGTTATAGTACCAATCATTTGTATTTATATCAGAAAAATTTATATCTTCTTTATTATTAAATCCAAAATATTTGTTTACTAATTTTACAAACTCTGCTCTTGTTATTGAATTATCCGGTCTAAAAGTATTGTCCTCATATCCATTTACATATCCACTAGATATAAATTGATTTATTTCCTTTTTAGCCCAATGTCCAGAAATGTCACTTAGCTTAGGATTAGCATAGGTATAGATAGGTGTAATTAAAATAGAACCTAATAACAATGAACTTATTAATTTTTTATGCATGATAACCTCCGTTGTTGTAATTTCCTTTAATATTATATAATTAATTATATAATATATTTTTAGAAAATTTTAAATATTGGACTAAAATAGAGTTATTTAGGACTAAGATTTAGATTTTATTATTTTACTAGAATATTATAGTTAAGCTTTATACTCACCGTATTATATTAATAAGATAAATCTATTTTGGAGGCAAAATGAAAAAGATCATAGGAATATGTTTAATACTATGTTTATTAGGGGCTAATTTAATATTATGTTTGATAGGTGCAAACTTTATAACTGAAGCAAACAAAGAACCAATATCAGAATTAAAAAATGCTAAATTTATAAAAAATAAAAGTACTGATTTAAATGTTTATGAATTTACTCATGAACTTACTCATGCATTTGTTAAAACGAATAAAAATTCTGTGAAAATAATAGCTCCAACTAATGAAGCTAGAACTTTAGGCAGTGAACTATCTGAAAAAGAAATTTATGGTAAAGGGGATATTAAAACTTACAGGGATATAGGGTATCTAATAGACAAAATAAAATATGGTGTTATTGATAAGGATATTTTAAAATTACACGACATAGTTGCTCAAAAATCAGGAGATACAAATTGTAAGGCTAAAAGTTTAAATATTGAGGTAATAGATAAAATTGTGAAAGACTATAGATTTTTTGATGATAAAGAAAGAGAATGCTATAATAATGTTCAATATTCACAATAAAATTTTTATTAAATAAGAATTTATATGTAAGTTAAAATACTTAAGAAATTAAAATGTATAAATGGGAGAAACTTAATGAATATAATAAAGATAGATAAACTAAAAGACTGTTATCCTGAACAAATAGAAGGTACGATAGAGTGGTATTACTGCAAAGAAAGTAAAGATAGCTGTTTTGATTTATATGATGCAGAGGAAACAATTAAATCTGGAAAAAACTTCGATGGTGTGAATTGTCATTTGATTCATTTTCCAGAGGGAACTGTTCACAGTCCATTTGAAGCTAGGGAAAATTTATATATAGAAAGTCCTGTTTGGGATAATGATAAGTTATTCTTTTTAAGTGTTGATTTTTCTAAGAAAACAATTGAGATAAATCGATACATTCCAGATAATAAAAAAATTGAACTTATTAAAGAACTACCATTAGATATAGTTAAAGATTGTTATAATCTTATGTTAAAAATATCACCAATCATGCTTTGTAGGGAGGCGAATGATGGGATATGTGAGATTGTTTGGCCAGAAAATAAAAAGATAGAGATAGGAAGTACAGAGGGGTTACTATTTCGTGATGGAGAAGATTTATATTTTTCTAAGTGGTATGAAGACCCAGATTATCATGAGATGGTCATAGTTCGAGATTTAAACACAGGAAATATAAAAGATAAATTTGATGGATATATACGTAGATTACCAAATGGAGTATATTGGAGACCTTAATTTGTATAAGTATTAGAGCATTAATTATTAAATGCTCTTTTTTAATGCTTAAAATATAAATTTTAGTGAAAAAATTAAGTTTTATAAATTAAAGTTTTTATAACAATAAACAACAAAATATTTCTAAAAAGGATAAACATAAATATTGTCAAATTATAATAATATAGTACTGGAAATTTCATAATATTAAAAAATATTATAATATTTAGTAAATGTTAAAATGAGGGGGATTTAAATTGAAAAAAATATATATAGTATTAGCATTTCTTATGATTATAACTTTATCGGGTTGTTCTTCAAGTAATGAAAAAGACTCTAAAGAAGAATCTAAACAAGTTATAAATAAGGATAAAAAAGATTCTAAAAATGATTTTAAAGAGGTTATAAATAACAATGAAGAAGTTTCTAAAGAAGTTAAAAATGTTGAAGAGACATATCCACAAAGCATAGCCTATTTTGCAGTACTTAATAAGCTTGAAAATATTAAAAATAAAGATGAAGCTACAAATTTACTAAGTGACCTTCAATCATATATAGTAGAAAATTATCCTTATGATTATAGCCAAGCTAAGGATAAACCAATACTTGAGACATTAGAAGATTTTGGACTTATGGAAAAGCTTTTGATTGTAAATAATGACCATATGTTTTATGAGGCAACTAATCATAAAAATACTATTGGGCTAAACTACTATGCAAAAGGTGAAAATGATGTAAGAAATAACAATATAATAGTTACAACTGATGATTTTCAGCTACAAAATAAGGTATGTAAAAATAATATTAAGGAATTAAAAATACATGCAATTTATGAGAGTGTTTTAAAAGAATTAGTGAAAAATAGCGATATAGACAAGAAGTTAAAAGAAATAGAAGAAAAATTTAAAGATTATGAGAAAAAGGAAATGAATGACGATATTGTAGTTTATAAATTTAATAAAGACAAGGAATATTTAACACTTGCATATTCAAAAGTAGAAAATAAAATCAAAAATTTAAATTATAGCAATAATGAATCATTGTCTTCTGAGAGTGCTTATATTAAAGATGGAAAATTAGAGATTAGAATTATTAATAAAGTGGATGATTTATCTGAGCAGGAAAAGTTATTTAATGAAGTATTAGGTAGTTAGTGTGATGAAAGTTTACAATTATTATACATCACCTTATTTTAGGGAGGAAAATTGGAAATGGTAATAATTTTACTGGGGATAATCATGTACTTTATTGGTCTAATTTGTAAATGTTTACATGATGATTATAAGCAATATCCTAATATACACGCAGGCTATAAAATTGGGTCTGCTATGAAGGATAAAGAAACATGGGAAGAGGCAAATAGTTATATTTATAAGGCTTGTATAATATCTTTAATATTTTCTATTAGCTTTATTGGATTAACTAATTTATTGGATTTGAAAATTTCAAAAGTAGTTTATTATATAGTAGAAGTATTAATTTTAGTTGGACCTATAATTTTAACTGAAATTCATTTACGTAAATTTAATAAATCTAGAAGTGAAAATAATTAGTCATTAAAAATATTAATAGTATATAAATTAAAGTATAATAAAAACTATAAGTTTTAAATATAAAAGTGGTATATAATTTGAGAATATGAGGGGGGATATAAATGAGGTTTAAGATAATAGGGAGTGGAGGATGTGTTGCATTACCCAAGCCCTTGTGCTCGTGTAGTATTTGTGAAGAAGCAAGAATTAAAGGGGCACCTTTTTCAAGGTATGGATGTAGCATATTTTTAGAAGATATAAGCCTATTAGTTGATACACCTGAAGATATTGTACATGCAATTAACCATTCAAATATTAAAAACATTGATAATGTATTGTTTAGTCACGTTGACCCAGACCATACGCTTGGAATGAGAGTTTTTGAGCAACTTAGGTTAAATTGGCTTGAGGTCTCAGAGGGGAAAGAATGCAATAACCCTATAAATGTATATGCAATGGAGTCTGTAATGTTTGACATGAACTCTATTAAGTTCAAATTTGGAGCATATTTGGATTACTATGAAAATACAAGAAATTTAATTAAGAGAGAAACTATTGATAAATCTATATTTATAGATAGGATAAAGATAAGTTGTATAAAAGTGAATCATGCAACTATATTTGTTTTTGAAGAAAATAATAAAAAAGTAATATATGCTCCTTGTGATGTAAAACCACTTCCTAATGATGATATATTTAATAATGCTGATGTATTGATAATTGGAAGTACTATTGTAGGCGATGTTCTTAAAGATGGTTTTGTATTAAAAGATGATAATTCACTTAGAAATGATTTCTTTACTATGGATGAAATTGAATACATAAAAAGAAAATATAATATATCAAAAGTTATAATTACTCATCTTGAAGAAGATTGGGGAAAATCATATAATGATTACTTAAAATTAGAATGTCAATATAATGAAATACAGTTTGCCTATGACGGTATGGAAATAGATGTTAAATAACTAAGCAATTAAAAATAAATATAAAATACCCTACATCGTGTTTTACGAGGTAGGGTATATATGTTTCTATTTAGCAGATTTTTTTATTTTTTTCTTTAATATAATTTCTTCAATTATCCATAACAATAAAGCTATTACCCCTGAAATAACTCCAAACTTTAAGTTAAAGGCACATAGAAAAACTCCAACAAGAATACAAACTTTACCGTTAATAACTCCATTTCTTTGGTCAATAAATTTCATTTCATGAAATTTTTCATAAGCATTAAATCCTAAGCCATACAATATAAAGCCTATACCAACAACAAGTCTTATAATCTCTACTGTATCCATAAAAACATCTCCCATGAAAAAATTATTAAAATTATGATATAAACTAGTAGTCTTACATATATGGTAGTATAAATTTATAGGAAACAAAAGGGAAAACGGGTATCAATTTTGTGACATTTAAAAGTAAATTAGAATGAACAAATTAGAAGGTGGAGTAGAGTATTAATACATTCTTCATAAATTAAAATTATTAAAAAAATAATAAATAAAAATAGCTAGAACTATTGAAATTATCAAAAGTCTAGCTATTTTTCACTAATTAATTTTTATAATTACCAAAATATTAAATTCAAACTCAGAATAATTGATATCAAGAGTTCCACTATATTTATTTACAATTTCAGATACGTTTTCAAGACCAAAGCCATGCATACTTGAATCTGGCTTAGTAGAACTATATTTTCCTTTTTTAAATTTAATAATACCATTGTAATTATTACAAATAGAGAAGCTAAAATAACCTTTATCACAGCGAGCTTTTAAAGATATTTTTCTTTTAGAAATATCATCTAACTTCAAAGAAGCCTCAATTGCATTATCAAGTGTATTTGAAAAAATAGAACAAAGGTCAATATCTTCTAAAGGAAGAATCTCATCTATATCAATATTAAAGAAACAATCAATTTGATTTTTAATTGCTAAATTATACTTTGAATTTATAACTGCATTTACTATACTATTTTTGCAAAACACCCTATTACTTACATTAAATTTATCTGAAAGTTCATTAAAATATTCTTTTGCACCTTCTAAATTATCATACTCTAAAAAAGAATATATTACAGATAAATGGTTATTCATATCGTGATTTAGTTTTCTTACATTTTTTTGATTTTCTTCAAGCTCCCTATAATAGCTATATTCAAGCTTTAGGTTTTGATTTTCAAGTCTATTTTTAACACTTTTAACTATGTATTCAATAAGAAATATCATACTCAAGCTAGTAACTATACATGCAATTGCTATGGGATATGCCTGATGTTCTTTTCCTATTGGTGTATTTATATTTGTTGATATTATAGAGATAAAAGGTGCTAAGCATATAATATCTATCATAATCCATGTTTTTATATCAATATATCTACCTATATTACTTAGCTTGTCTTTAGAAAAATGGTAAATTAAAAACCAAGAAAATGAAATAATACACATTTCTAATGTATGAGCAAAATAATCCATCCATAAAGTTTTACCTAAATACAAATAAACCTTAGCACAAAAGTCATTGGCCATTAAATTTATAGATACTACAATAGGATAAAAAATCATTACAGCAGAAATATTTTTAATATAGCTAGATTTATAAAAAACAACCATTATCAAAATAAAACCAATCATAGTATAGAAAATATTAACCATATCTGAAGTATATATAATTACATTTGGAACAATAAAAGCTCCAAATATAGAAGCAAATTTAGCATATTTATTATCTTTAACTGATGAAAAAGTTACTATAACCTTATAAAAATAGTAGCTTGTTACTATATAAAGTATTAAAGTTGTAAGCTTGTAAATTATATTATACATAAAAGTACCTACCTTAACATTGTCTTTGCAAACTCAATCATAAATGAATTATACCTACCACGGCTTATAGGTAAGATTTCTTTATTTATAACTAAACTACTAGATTCTACTGAAGATACATGATTTATATTAACAAGATAACGTTGATGAATTCTTACGAAAAACGAAGGTAGATTTTTTTCAAGGTTATCTAGTTTATCATAAAAATCTATAGTTTCTGTAAAAGTAACTGCATTTACTTTACGTTTATCGCTAGTAAAATAATAGGTATTACTTAAATTTATTTTTACAGTTTTTGATTTTGATTCCACTATATAGAACTTATCTTGAATTTCATTTAATTCTTCAAGTGCTGAGTCTAAAACTTTACCAATTTTTTCTGATGTATAAGGCTTTAATATATAGTTAAAGGCTTTAACTTCATATCCTTGGAAAACAAAATCAGGATAGGATGTAACAAATATAATTACAGATTTTTTGTTATGTAATCTAATGTTTTTAGCAGTATCTATTCCATTTAGAGCTTTCATTTCTATATCTGAAAATATAATATCATAACTTTCTTTAGTAATTGAATCAATAAGACTTTCCCCACAATCAAACTCATAGATTCTATAATCTAACCCCTTTAAATCTAAATGTATTGATAATATGTTTTTTAGTAAATTAATTTGAGATTTTTCATCATCACATATTGCAATTTTAAGCATAAAAATTATCCCCCCTATTTTTTCATTATAGCATACCAAAAATTACAATATCACTGCAAAAGATTACATTTGGTACAGTTTTTAATTGCACCTTAAAAATATACAATTAACTTATAAAATATTAGGAGGGAACATTATGCTTAAAGTTAACAATTTATATAAAAGTTATAAAACAGGGAATATGAATTATGATGTATTGAAAAATATATCTTTTTACGTGAAAAAGGGAGAGTTTGTAGCCGTTATGGGGCCATCAGGAAGTGGAAAGACTACACTTTTAAACTGTATATCTTGCTTTGTACCTTTTGAAAAGGGAGAAATACTACTTAGTGGAGAAAATATATCAGGATTAAATGAAGAAAGTTTAGCAGATATAAGAAATCAAAAGTTAGGATTTGTTTTTCAAGATTTTATGTTATTAGATGGGTTAAGTGTAGTAGAAAATATTTGCTTACCACAGATTATAGCAGATAAAGATGTTACTAAGATGGAGGTATTAGCAAACAAACTTTGTAACACTTTTGGGATTTCACATATAAAGGATAAATATCCAGCAGAAATATCAGGAGGAGAAAAACAACGTAGCGCTGTTGCAAGAGCTCTTATTAATAAACCATATATTATTTTAGCAGATGAACCAACTGGAAATTTAGATAGTAAATCATGTAGAGCCGTTATAGATTCATTTGTTCAAGCAAAAAAAGAATTAGGCGCAACTGTGTTTATGGTAACTCACGATAGTTTTGCAGCATCATTTTGTGATAGAGTTATAGTTCTTAAAGATGGAGAAGTATATACAGAACTTACTAAAACTACAAGCCGTATTGAGTTTATGGATAAACTCCTAGATACATTGAAAAAACTAGGAGGTGATGATTATGACAATGAATAGTGTTATATCAAAGCTTAGAAAAAACAGTATAAAAAATTATTATATGCTAGCCTTTTGTATAACCTTATCAGTTTTATTAGTTACTTCATATGCATTAATGTTTTTTAGTCCAACAGTTATGAATATTCTACCATCAGGAGGAGATAGTAGAAAGCAAGGTTATATGATATTTTCTATAGCAATTATTGGATGTGCAGTATTTACAACTTATGCATCTTCTTTATTTTTTAAATATAAAAGTCGTGAGTTTGGAATTTTAATGGCACTAGGAGAAAGAAAGTCAAAGCTTAAGAAAGTTTTATTAAAAGAACTTTTATTTATTATACCTATATGTTTAATAGTTGGATTGGTTCTTAGTATTCCCGTTTCTTATATAATATGGAAAGTTTTTCAGATATTTATTATAGATACAAAAGAAATGGCATATCAATTTGGAGCTACAGGACTTATATTTGGAATTGGGTTTTGTATTTTTGTAACAATATGTATATTCATAAATGGTGCTAAGTTTATAAAAAGAAGCAATATTATGGATGTTATTTACGAACAAAGAAAGTCTGAGGTTGTAAAAGATATTAAACCTTGGACTGGTGTAGTTGGGTGGATATTAGTTATAGGTGGGTTGCTTTTAGGATATGGTATCCCTACTCTAGTAATAGAGTTAACAGGATATAATATGCCGTCTATATGGAATGTTGTGTATTTATTATCATTTGTAGGTCTTTATATGGTATTAACTCATGCAATAATCTATAGTAAAAAAGGAAAAAATCCTAAAAAGTATTATAAAAATATTATATCAACAAATATGATGAGATTTTCAGGAAAACAGACAGTTAAAAACATGTGTGTAATAACCTTTTTAATTGCAGGAGGATTATTTGCATCATTTTATGGGCCTACAATTATGTCTGCTGTCTTAGTAGATATAAAAACAAATCCTATAGATTATGCTTTTTATTATAAAGGAAATGAAAATCAAATAAATAAAGAAGAAATATACTCTCTTGCTAAGGATAATAATGTTGATATAACAGATTACTATGAAGTAGATTCTATTTCGCTTATTACAAATGGGTACTATAGAGATTATGATGAAAATAATATGCTTATAAATGAGTATGTAAAAAAAATGCAGTATGATGAGTTTTTTAAAGAAAGTGATTTTAATAAAGTGTCAGGACAAAATATTGATGTTAATAAAGGTGAGTATTATAAAGTTATATCTAATGGAGAGTCTGAAAGTATGTTGTATAAATTTAATGATTTAGATACAATAACTAATACAGTAACAGAAAAATCTGAGAAAATAAAATTCAAGGGAACAGTTTCTTTTAGACCTTTTGTAAAAGAACATCAAGGAAGATATATAATATCAGATGAAGATTATTTAAGACTATCAAAAGGATTACCAAAAGAACAATATGATAAGTTTGTTTTATTTAATGTTATAAATCCTGATGAAACTTATAAATTTGCCAAAGCTTTAAAAGAAGAAATTATAAATAGAAGTTCAAAAGATGTGGCAGTATTAAATCATTTCGATGAGTATGAAAAAATGTTAGCACAAAAAAATGGAGAAGATTATTCTTATGATATTAAGGTAGAACTTTCTCCAGATAATAATCAACTCTTTGATGAGTGGAAGTATTATCCAATATTTAAGCCTTTAGATAAGCAAGATTTATTTAAGAATATGGCTGTATTTTTTATGTTGTTCACTTATATAGCAATAATATGTTTAGCATCAACAGCAATAATAGCTTATACTAGAGCAATAACTATTGGAATAGATAATAAGCAGTTATTTTCAGATATTAAAAAGCTTGGAGCGAATAAAAAATATGTTGAAAAAAATATTAAGAAGCAGTTAGCTAAAATATTTATATATCCAACAGTTATAGGTAGTATTTTTACTTATATGATATATATTACTATATTCATTGGAAATAGTAGAGGTAATATATCACAAGGAGAATTTTTAGTTCTTGGGGTAGGATTATTAATTATTTTATTAGTGATATTATTTATGTTTATAATATATAAGTTTTCTCTTAAAAAAGTTAAAAGAATAGCAAAAATTTAGGTAAGGTTGAAAAGATTAATATATATATATAAAATACTATAAAAATAACAAAATAAGAAATAATATATAAAAATATACGGAATAATAGTTGATATATAATAAGAAAACCTAGGAGGAACATAATGAAAATTCAATATGTACAAGGTAAACCATTATTTACAACTATAAATAAGAATAAAAAACAATATCCATATTTAACAGACGATATAGAAACTGATATATGTATAATAGGTGGTGGAGTTACAGGAGCCATAGCATCTTATTATTTTAGTAAACAAAATATTAAAACGGTTATATTAGAGAAAAAAAGAATAGCACATTTAAGCACAAGTGTAACTACATCTCTTTTACAATATGAACTAGATGATAATTTATCAGATCTTCAAGAATATACAAGATTAGAAAATTCATTAAAAGCTTATAATCTTGGGCTTAGGGCACTTGATGAAATTGAAGAGTTTGTAAATACATATGGGAATAAATGTGACTATAAAAAAAAGGACGCTTTGTTATATACAGCTAAAAACAGTGAAGCAAATAGTATAAAAATAGAGTATGACCTTAGAAAAGAAAATGGATTTGATGTTGAGTATATAGATGAGACTACCAACGAATTTAGTTTTGATTTAAAAGCAGGTATAATAGCAAAAAATGGGGGAGCAGAATTAGACCCATACAAATATACAAATCAACTATTAGAAGTAGCTCTGGGTAATGGTTTAAAGATATTGATAATATAGAAATAGACTTTAAATACTGTGGAACTTTTGCATCAACTCCTGATAATTTAGGATTTGTAGGTCCAGATCATAAGCATAAAAATCTATGGTATTTATTAGGTTATGGAGCTAATGGAATTTTATTTGCCATATTAGGGGCTATGATGCTAACTAAACTATATGAAGGCAGAGAAGATGAAAATATGAAATTGTTTAAAG